>NZ_CP108529.1:0-618571 GCF_036002945.1 Streptomyces sp. NBC_01224
TACCACATCGCTGCGCGATGTGCAAGCGAACCACCGCGCTTTGCGCGGTGGTTGCGCACCCGCTCCGCGGGTGCGGACTCTGGTGCTGCGCACCAGAGGTGACTCCGTTTCTCGGAGTCTGCGCTTCGCGCAGTGTGCCCGGCAGAGCCGGGCCAACTCCCTCCGCTTCGCTCCTGGAGTTGGGGGCCGGCCCGCGTTGCGGGCCGGTGGGCCCCGCTGTGCGGGGCCCTGTCTGGCGGGATGTCAGGCGCGAGTGATCGGAACTCTTGTAAGGGAGTTGACGGATACTTCGCATCCGTCTGATGGTGTGTCCGCTGCGCTCCCCCACCCTGGTTCTTCCGGCTACGCCTCCAGGACCTGAAGCCCGCTACGCGGGCTTGGCTGGCTACAAGGGGTGGGGGGTCGCTCGTCCGTATCGGGTTCCAGTGTAGTGGGTGCATCAAGTTTGATTCAGCATGTACCGTTGGCAGAAACGAGTGACATACTGATGGCTTGGGGACCACTGATGGGCAACGCGCAGGCTTATCCGATCTACCGAACCTTTGACGCAGCAAGCATTATTTCTGTGGCTTTCGATCTTGTCCGGTGCGGAGAGGGTTATGAAGGCGAGACTGGATACCTCGATGCAGAGCTGGGCGATGTCGATGATGTGCTGAAGGCTCGTAACCTCTTTCCGGATGCGTGGTTCTCCCACCGTCGTTCTAACTTTCGGGGTGCCGACCTGTCTGATGACGCCGCGGTGTTGACTGGACTGCTGCCCATGCAGCTTGATGCGGAGGAAGTCTTGGAGGGGGACGTTCTCTCCAGGGCCGTAGAGGTGCTGCGCCCTGCGGTGTGGGGGCAGCTCGCGTGGATGGCTCTCAGGTGGCCGGCCATACCGGAGCTCGGCCTAGGACCTGAGTACGCACGCACAGGCGTTCAGGCCTGCTTCAACATCGATGCCAACCATGAACCAGTGGCGGGACATACGGTCTACGTCCACGTCTATCCCGGTGATGAAGACAGAGCACGTCACCTTGCTCGCATGATCGGAAAGGACGTCATCGGCCCTCCTGAGCACGGTTGGTGAGAATTTATTTTACGGCGACGGTTGAACAGGCGAGATGAGAGAGCGAGCAGAGTGAAGGGTTATTTTCAGCTTCGAGAGCATCAGGTAGATCAGAAGGAAAAATTCCGGAGGTGGGTTGGTTTTCCTGCAAGGTCATCTGTGCCCCCGCAGGGTGGCCGGGGCACGATCGTGTCAGCGACCGGCTCGGGCAAGACGATCACGGCCGCCGCGTGCGCGCTGGACTGCTTCCCGGGCGGCCGGATCCTGGTGACCGTGCCAACCTTGGACCTGCTCGTGCAGACCGCCCAAGCGTGGCGCCTGGTGGGCCACCGGGCCCCGATGGTCGCGGTGTGCTCGCTGGAGAACGATGCGGTCCTCAACTCGCTGGGGGTGCGCACCACCACCAACCCGATCCAACTGGCCCTGTGGGCCGGGTCCGGGCCGGTCGTCGTGTTCGCCACGTACGCCTCCCTGGTGGACCGCGAGGACATCGACGCACCGATGGGCCAGGGGAAGGTTCGTGGGCCGTTGGAGGCCGCTCTGGCGGGCGGAGAGCGGCTCTATGGCCAGCAGATGGCGGGCTTCGACCTCGCGATCGTGGATGAGGCACACGGCACCGCTGGTGATCTTGGTCGTCCGTGGGCGGCGATCCATGACAACGCCCGTATCCCGGCGGCCTTCCGGCTCTACCTGACCGCCACGCCGCGCATCCTCGCCGCGGCCCGGCCGCAGAAGGGCGCGGACGGCCAGGAGGTGGAGATTGCGACCATGGCCGACGACCCGGACGGCACGTACGGCGCGTGGCTCGCAGAACTCGGTCTGAGCGAGGCGATCGAGCGCGAGATCCTCGCCGGGTTCGAGATCGACGTGCTGGAGATCCGCGACCCCTCCCCCGTGATCGGGGAGTCCGAAGAGGCGCGGCGCGGCCGGCGCCTGGCCCTCCTGCAGACCGCGCTCCTGGAGCACGCCGCCGCGTACAACCTCCGCACGGTCATGACGTTTCACCAGAAGGTGGAGGAAGCCGCCGCGTTCGCGGAGAAGCTGCCTCGGACCGCTGCCGAGCTGTACGTCAACGACGCATCCGACGAGGACCTGGCCGCCGCGGACAAGCTGCCGAAGTCCTCCATCGACGCGGAGTTCTACGAACTCGAGGCCGGCCGCCACGTACCCCCGGACCGCGTCTGGTCGGCGTGGCTGTGCGGCGACCACCTCGTCAGCGAGCGGCGCGAGGTGCTGCGCCAGTTCGCAGGCGGCATCGACGCCGCCAGCCGCCGGGTCCACCGCGCGTTCCTCGCGAGCGTTCGCGTGCTCGGGGAAGGCGTCGACATCACCGGTGAGCGAGGTGTGGAGGCTGTCTGCTTCGCGGACACCCGCGGTTCCCAGGTCGAGATCGTGCAGAACATCGGCCGGGCGCTGCGGCTCAACAAGGATGGCAGCACGAAGGTGGCCCGGATCATCGTGCCGGTGTTCCTGGAGCCCGGCGAAGACCCGACCGACATGGTCGCCAGCGCCTCGTTCCGGCCCCTTGTGGCGGTTCTCCAGGGCCTGCGCAGTCACGATGAGCGCCTGGTCGAACAGCTCGCCTCCCGCGCCCTCACCAGCGGCAAGCGCAAGGTCCACGTCCAGCGCGACGAGGACGGACGGATCGTCGGAGCCAGCGGCCAGGACCACAGCGAGGACCAGGAGCAGGACGACACCCACGCCGCCGCCGAGTCCGCCCTACTCCACTTCTCCACCCCTCGTGACGCCGCGACCATCGCCGCATTCCTGCGCACCCGGGTCTACCGGCCCGAGAGCCTGGTCTGGCTCGAGGGCTACCAGGCCCTCCTCCGCTGGCGAGCCGAGAACGAGATCACCGGCCTCTATGCCGTGCCCTACGACGTTGAGGTCGAGGTGGGCGTCACGAAGGACTTCCCCCTTGGGAGGTGGGTGCACCAGCAGCGGAAAGCACTGCGGGCCGGGGAGCTGGAAGCGCGGCGCAAGACCCTGCTGGACGCACCCGAAGCCGGGATGGTCTGGGAGCCCGGCGAAGAAGCCTGGGAGAACAAACTCGCCGCGCTCCGCTCCTACCAGCGGGCCACCGGACACCTCGCACCCCGGCAAGACGCGGTATGGGGCGAGGGCGAGGCGATGACGCCCGTCGGCCAGCACATGGCCAACCTCCGCCGGAAGGGCCAGAAGAACGGCCTGGGCAAGGACCCGGAGCGGGCGGCGGAACGCGCGGCGCAGCTCACCGCGATCGACCCGGACTGGGACTGCCCCTGGCCACTGGACTGGCAGCGGCACTACCGGGTGCTCGCGGACCTGGTCGACGCCGATGGCGTGCTGCCCGAGATCCAGCCTGGCGTGCTGATGGACGGCGATGACATCGGCAAGTGGCTGGAGCAGCAGAAGCAGCCGGTCACCTGGGCGAAGCTCCTCCCCGAGCAGCAGGAGCGGCTGACCGCGCTGGGCGTCCAGCCCGCTGAGGCGGCGCCTGCCGCCCAGGCTGCCCCGCGTACGGCGAAGGGCCCGAGCAAGGCACAGCAGGCGTTCCAGCGAGGCCTGACGGCACTCGCGCAATGGGTCGAACGGGAAGGCGTGGGCCGACCGGTACCCCGGAAGGCGGTGGAGACCTTGCCCGACGGAACCGAGACCAAGCTCGGCATCTGGTACAGCAACACCAAGTCCAGGCGGGACAAGCTCACCGCCGAACAACTCGACGCACTACGCAAGCTCGGGGTGGAGTGGGCCGTGTAGCGTCCGGTGCTGGTTTCAATAGCAAGTCGCTTCCGCATCGGCAGACATCACCCTCGGAGAGCATGTGCACATGAGAGAAGTACGCAAGAGAATCATGGCCGTATCCGGAATGCTGGCGGCTGTCGTCCAGGACGGCTTCAAGTTCCCGGCAGGAGTGGGCTCTCGGTGATACCCCAGATCCAGAGGGCGCGTTCGGGTGGACAGTGGCTCGGGACACGGGCCGCCCTCCGCGTTCCCGTCGTACTGATAACTCTCGTCGCCGGCGCGGTGGGAACCGCCTCCTGTGGCCAGGACAGCCCCGGCGTGGCATCGCCACAAGCGCCGAGGACAGTGGCACCTCGTCCCGAGCCGTCCGCAACACAGACCCTGCCGCAGGCCTCCGATCTGCCCAAGCATGCGGTGACCAGCGACAAACAGGCCACGCTTAGCCCGGGCAGGACGATGGCCACGGGATACACCGGGAACGATTTCCTCACCGGACTGGCGAAGGACTGGAAGATCCGACTCGAAAAGCCCATCGAGCAGGAGATGCCCAACGGGAAAATGAGGACGTACGTTCACGGGCGCGGCAAGAACGGGATGACCGTGTCGGCCGGCTACGCCGATCACAAGAACATGTCCTCCCTGCTGTGCCGCGCGGGTACGAAGGAACCAGGCGATTTCGAGTTCCTGGCTTCCTGCACAGGTCTCGACGTCGCCGGAATCGACCATGACAAGGCGTCCTCGTGGCTCGACCGGGCGAAGAAGGAGACCGACTCCCTGTACGAGAAGCAGGTGACCAAGACGGGAATCGAAAAGGAGTACGTTGTCAGCGGAGTGTTGGTCTCGGGCCCGGTGAGGATGGTTCTGCACCGCGCATACGAGAGGTACTCACTGAGGATCCTCGGAGGCGCAGCGGCGTAGCGGCATCAGCAGGATTCCAGGGTCAAGGCCCCTCGTCGACCTCGGATTGAAGTGGGCAGCACAGGACCCGGAGCGGGCGGCGCAGCGCGCGGCGCAGCTCACCGCGAACGACCCGGACTGGAACTGCCCCTGGCCACTGGACTGGCAACGCCACCACCGCGTCCTCGCCGACCTGGCCGATGCCGACGGCCAGCTGCCCGGCATCACACCCGGCGTCCTCATGGACGGCGACGACATCGGACTGTGACTGGAGCAGCAGAAGCCCGGACACCTGGGCGCGGCTCCTCCCCGAGCAAGGCGCAGCAGGCGTTCCAGTGCGGGCTGACGGCACTCGCGCAGTGGGTGCACGCACAGCCATGGCATGCACCTCAGCACTTTGCTCGTTGCCCTGTTGCGTACCCAAAGACGCCCACGCAGCACTGGCAATCGGCGGGTCGAACCGGGGCGCTCTGCCCTCGGTCCGTCACCGTCCCTGTCTCCCGTTCTGCGTCTGTAGCCCAGGTTTGCCCATCGTGTGCCCTGTACGGCGGATCTCGATCGTGGGAGGCCGCGTCTGTGAGAGGTATGGCAGCGCAGACAGCCATAGGGGTCAAGCGCCGGGGAGAGTCGTGGGGGAGATCAGCGACGGAATTGAGCGAGCGCTGCTGACGCGCCCGGTACCTACAGGCGCCTCGGCACTGCGTTTCCTCATGAGGGCCGAGAAGGGCTCCACGAAGAAGGTGGCACGCCTCCTGGGCGTTTCACAGCGCACCGTGCAGCGGTGGGTGACAAAGAAGCCCGGAACACGTCGTCCGCCAGGTGCGCAGCATGCCCAGGCGATCGAGGAAGCGGTCCTGGCTCGGTGGCAGCCCCGAATACGGGCCCGTCGGCGTGCCCAGGCCGAGGCGGAGGGCTTCGTCTTCCACACCAGGGCGCGATTCGGGTTCGCGGCTCCTGCAGGCTCCTCGGACGACCCGCGGGTGCGGTGGATCACCCAGTACCTGCCTGGAGAGGTCGCCCGGGAACTCTTCGCCGCCCGGGATGCCGGCGCAGGCGAGCAGCAGCAGATGGTGATCCTCGCTCGCGCGCTGGGGCACGCCTACTTCCGCGACGGGGGCCACCGCGCCCACGGCCTGCACATCGCCTTCAGCGACCTCGAGTTCGCCGACTTCTCGATCGGCTGAGCCTGGCCCGTCGCGTAACAACGTCAGGGTGTTCAGCGTCGTGGGGACCTGGCGCGGCTGGCCGGTACCGCTTCGTACCTCTCGGCTTCCTGCCGCTCGCGCCAGTCCCACTCCACACGGCCGACCGGGCCTTTGCGGCGAGCCGCGAGCGGCTGGGGCGGGCGCAGCCTGGCCGTCTCCGCCACGCGCAGCAGGTGCCCACGGTCCCCTGGCGCGGCAAGCAATTCCTGCTCCTCGCCGGAGGCGAGGCGGGTGAAGCAGGCCGCGGCCCGCAGGAAGCCGCCGGCCCAGGGCGGTACGGGGTAGGCGGCGCAGCCGTCGGTGTAGCGGGCGCGGTCGTGCAGGGCGAGCATGGCCGCGGCGTCGTCGTAGTCGCGGGGGCGGGCGGTGGCGAGTTGCTGGAGGGAGGCGCCGGTGAACAGTGCGGCAGCGACGGCCGCGGCCAGGCGAGGATGTGCGGTCGCCGCGTGCAGCCGGTGGGCGACGCGCCGGGCGGTGGGCGCGGTGAGAGGCGCGGGCGGTGGGCGGTGCCGCCAGGCGATCGACGGTGGCGTGCACGGGTCGGCGCAGGGGCGGGGGCTGTCGTAGGAGACGAGGCGGTCCAGTGCGGGCAGGTTGAGCCACCGGCCGACTGGCCCGGCGGGCTCGTCTGCGGGCGGGGGTTCGGTGACAGGCGTGCCGTAGTAGTGGCGGTGGGCAGCCTCGAAGTCGGCGGTGAGGGAGTAGTCGGCCGTCTGCAGGGCCTGGTGGAGAGCGGCGGGGAGGTGTGGGCGGTGGCAGACCAGGGTCAGGTGGATACCGGTGAGGGCCTGTAGCTGCAGGAGGCGCGTCGTGCGGCGGGCGGTGAGGCGGTGGGCGCGCAGGACGGTCAGCCGGGTAATGGGCAGGGCGGTCATCCAGGCGGTAGCTGCTTGCCAGGCGGGCTGACGGCCGGCAAGGAAGCGGCCCGGGAGCAGGGGCGGTTTGCCCAGGGCGGCGAGAAGGTCGTGGGCGAGGCCGGTCTCGCTGGTGGTGCCCGGGCCGGGGTGCAGGGTGATCCGGCCGGACGGCGGATGGTGGGCGGCCAGAGCAGTGTGCGTGTGAATCGCGTCGTCGCCGGGGTCCAGGACCACAGTGATGGACGGCGAAGTCGCGGCGGGACAAACTCAGCGCGGAACAGCGCGACGCACTACGGAAGCTGAGCGTGGACTGGGCATGAGTTCCGGCGGAGGGTTGCCTGCCGTGTGCCGGGAGGCAGCCCTTTACGGCGTGGGGTGATCCAGAGACCGCTAAGGCACCATGCCTGGGTGGACATAGACATTGCGAGGAGCAGCTCAAGCGGTTCGCCGGGCTCGGACCGTCATATTGGTTTGGTGAGGTTCGGGCTGGGCCGGTAGTGGGCGACTCCTGCGTAGGACATCCCCAGTGAGGTGGTGAGGGTCTTGGCGTCGAGTTCATCGGCGAGGGTGAGCAGGCGAGTAGAGCGCAGGATGCGGGGCCGGAGGCCAGTAGGGGCGAGGGTGTCGCGGATGTGAGCGGCGCCGGCGGGGCCGTGGTGGGTGCGGGTGAGCCGAGTGACGAGCAGGTGGGGGTTGTCCGAGCCCAGTTGGTGTCGGTGTTCTTGGCAGCGTTGGAGTGCGGTCCAGGTCGCGTCGTCGAGCGGGATGGCCAGGGATCTGCCGGGGAAGTGGACGCTGTGGTGATGGGGGTTGATCCCGGTGTCAGAGAGCTGGCGCAGCTCGGTGATGGTTGCTGCGTGGAGCAGGGCGGCGAGGCCGATGAATGCCTCGTGCGGGTGTATGTCGTGGTGGGTGGTCCACCGCTGGTACAGGGTGCGCTGCTGGGTCAGGGTGAGGGTGGGACCTTTGAATCCCCTGTGCTGTACGGCATTTATGGGGTCGGTGGGGTTGTGGAGGATGGCTTTGGAGTAGTGGGCGTACGCGAAGAACTGGCGCAGTCCCGCGAGTCGGGATGCGCGGAGGGCCGGGTTGAGGGCCAGGAAGGATTCCAGATGGGCGGTGGTGACACTGGCCCAGTTCGTGTGGCCCTCGGTGTGGAGGTGGAGGGCCAGGTCGCGGACGGCAGTAAGTCGGATCTCGATGGTTTTCAGCTGGTTGGGGCGTAGTCCCAGTTGTTCGGCTTGCTCGCGCTGTCGCAGGAGGAAGGCGGCGAACTTCTTGGCCTGGGGGCGCAGAGGGGTGGGTGTGGCCTCGATGCGGCGGGCTCGGCGTTCTGTTGCTCGTCTGTCGGAGCGGCGTGGTGGTGGGTCGAGGTGGCCGTGGGTGCGGAAGAAGTCGGTGAGCGCTCCGACGAGTTCGGGGGCATCGCTTTTAGCGCGGGCGAGGAGGCTGCAGGGGTCGCAGGACTCGGCGTGGAGGAGCAGGCGCGCGGTGGTGGCGATGAGGTCGGCCGCGTAGATCGGGTGTCGGTGCGCTGCGAGGTGTACGGCGAGGTCGCTCCACCAGGAGGGCGGGGCGGGCATGCGCTTGGCCCAGCCCGCCGCGCGGGTCAGGACTGTGTGGGGTGAATGCTCGTAGCAGCGCTTGCAGAGGCCTTTGGCCCACCGGCCGCTGGTTCCGCATTGCTCGCAGTGGGCTGGGGGCGGGGCGGCAGTGGGATCGGTACAAGCTCGGCAGCGCTGGGTCGCCGCGTCGAGGGCACGTCGGCGTCCGCAGTGCTGGCAGGGGCCCCGAGCTCGTTCTCCGGCGGATCGGCGTCGGCATGCCGCGCACAGGTCCTGGGCGGAGCGCCGTGGTGCGCCGCAGAGCGTGCAGGTGCGTGAGCACCAGGGGCAGCGGCCGGTGTCGGGGTGCAGCCAGCGCAGTCGGTGGCAGGCCGGGCAGTTGTCTTTGACACGAGAGGGTGTGGCACGGGTGGTCGTGGGCGGGTCCGTCGCGGGGTGTGCGGGGCGGGGTGCGGTCACAGCGGTGGCAGGGATCGGTGGCTGGGCACGGGCTGCTGTCGAGGTGGTGGGGTGGTGCGTGGTCCAGGTGGTGGGGGTATGGCGGGCTCGCCGACGGTAAGCAGGTCGCCTGGGGTGCAGTCCAGGGCGGCGCACAGGGCGGCCAGGGTAGAGAGCTTCACCTGGGAGGGCTGTTTGGTGAACAGGGCGGACACCGATGCCGCAGACAGCTCGAGACCGGCCCGCTCGGCGAGCAGGCGGCGCAGTTCGGTGCCGGTCCAGATACCGCGCTGTGCCGCGGTCATCCGAAGTCTCCACTCCACCTGCGGTGGCGGGGGCATGGGCTCGACGGCGTGCAGAGGGGGTGGTGTGGTCATGGGTGTCCTGCCCTGGGGTCAGCTGGCCAGGTTAGTGACGGCGGTCGACGTGGCGCGGCGCCAGGCGTCTTCGACGAAGGTGAGCGAGGGCCGCACGTAGGCCATCGTCGAGGCGATGTGCCAGTGACCGAGGAGCTGCTGGACGGTGAGCAGGTCCATGCCCTTCTCGTAGTGTGGGTCGCGCAGGCCCGGCGCAGATCGTGCGGGGTGAACCGGTCGTCTGCGGGGCGGCCTTCCAGGTCCAGGAGGTGGCAGAGGCGGTCGCGTACGGTGTCCGGCTTCAGCGGCTGGCCGTGGGCGTCGCAGAACAGCGGGGCGGTGTCGGGGAAGAAGGGGCGTACGTCTCCCAGGTACCAGGCGAGGATCTGGTCCAGTCCGTCGAGCATGGGTGCCCATCTCGGGCGGGGCCCCGAGGTGTTGGCCGCCTTGCCGAATCGGACGTGGAGTTTGCCTGTCGGGCCGAGTGCGGGATGGACGTCGCATTGGTCGAAGCGAATGGCTTCGCTCACTCTGGGAGCGGAGTGGTAGAGGGTGCGCAGCAGTGCGTAGTCCCTTGCCGCGGCCGGGTAGTCGGACGTGGTGGTCAGGCGCTGGCGGGCGAAGGCGAAAAACGCGGTGAGGCGCTCGGCGGTGGGCGGCAGGATGCGCGGGGTGTCGTCGAAGACATGGCGCAGCCGGTTGAACCGGTCCAGCGGGTTGGCCACTGGGGTGCCGTACAGGGTGCGGATCTCGGTGGCGTAGCGGGCCTGGATGAAGGTGTGGAACGTGCGGAGCATCTGCAGGTACTGGCGTCTGGTCCCCGCCGCCCGCCCCGCCACCACCAGGGAGTGGAGCATCGCGTCCACATCGGCCGGCTCGATCTGCCACACCGGCCGGTCATAGTGGTCCAGCACCCGTTGCAGCAGCGACGTGTAGCAGCCGATCGTGGTGGGAGCGAAGCCTCTCGCTGTCCATGTCGAGGCGAATGCCTGCACGCAGCGGGTCTGGAACGCCCACACATCGGGTACCTGCCCGGCCTCGGGAGCAGGGCCGCAGAGCCCGCCCTCGACCAGCCGAAGAAACGGCTTCCCCGCCACACTCCACCACCAACCAGCAATGACTCTTGGTTAAGGCGGCACCTGAACAACCTCTGTGCCACCGAATCCATCAACGAGACAGCTGCAGAAAAGCAACCCTCACCTCACGAATAACCCGGTCATCCACACGCCTCCCCGTTGAGCCACTGGGCCTCATCCACCAGGAAGGTACGGGGGCGCTCGGCCAGGGCGGTTTTCAGCAGGCGGTCGAACTCGCTGGGGTGGCGCGGTGGTTCCCCGGCCAGGTCGAGCGCGGTGAACAGTTCGTAGCGCACCGCTCGGGCGGTGGGCCGGGCCCGGAAGGTGATCTTGCGGACGTCCTCGTGCGGTTCGAGGTTTCGCAGGCAGGTGTTGACGGCGAGGGTCTTGCCGAAGCCGGCGCCGCCGTGGATGCACATCATGGCGCGGGCGGCGACGGTGTCGGTGATGTTCTCCCGGGCGGTGAGCAGGGCGCGGGTGGTGACCACGGACGCATCGGGCAGGTCGACGTACTGGTAGGTGGCCGCGGTCACGAGGCGTCTCCGTCTTCGTCGGTGGTGGGACGTGCGGCCCGTCCGTCCGAGCCGTCCGGGGCTGTAGCGGTGGAGTCACGGCCGGACGGGAGCGGGACGGGCAGGCCTGGCGTGGTCAGCGCGGCCAGGGAAGCTGGGGTGCGCCAGTCGGCCGGGGGCGCGGCGGGCGGGATGAGGTCCGGCAGCGCGATCTGCGCGAGGTCGGTGTCGGCAGTCTGGGCAAGTTCCGCCTCGGCCTGCGCGGTGGTCAGCGCGCCGAGCCGCCGAGGCGCCTCCGGCTGGTTCACGGCGGCGTAGCGCTCGCGTTGGGAGGCCTCCAGGTCCTTCTTCAGGCGGCGGGTGCGGGCGGCCCGCGCTCTTCGTACAGCGCTGATCTGTTCGTCGGTGGCCTGGTCGGCCAGGTCCGCGGGACCCAGGTAGCGGCCAGTGGCGGCGTGGTAGACCTCGATGCGGTGGTCGTGGTGGGGCATGAAGCGGACCCTGACCTGGATCCCGGCCTGGCCGGTCATCCACGGCCCCACGTAGTCGCGTTTCCTGAAGCGGATGCCGCGGGTGGTCAGCGTGCGAGTGCCGGCGTCCTCCAGGGTGAACGTCCACAGATCTGTTGCGGGCACGTCCCGCAGCGGGGTGGGATCGTCCTGCCACGCCTCAAGCGGAGTCTTGCCCCGCAGCGGCGCCGGGCGGTGCTCGGTGTTCCACCAGAGCGTCCAGGCCAGCAGCCGGGCGGTGAAGTCCTCGAAGCCGAGCAGCACTTCGTCCTTCGGGCGGGAAGCCCGTTTGCCGGGGCGGGGCTGGCGGGCGTAGCCGGGCAGCGCGGCCAGGAACATGCTCTCCACCGCCCGGTTGAGGCCCTCCACGGTGCCCTTGAGGTGGGGGGTGTAGGCGGGCAGGTCCTCCACCGTCACGTCCAGGAGATCGAACGCGGCGGTCACCGTCCTGGACAAGAAGTCCTTGCCGCGGTCCACCCGTACCTTCTCCGGCAGACCACCGAACGGACCGTAGGGCTCCTCCCGCAGGACCGCAGAGCGCAGCGCGGCCAGCACCGACTCCCGCGACGGATGCACCGGCGTGACGGCCACCCCGGTGATCGCGTTGGTGGCGCAGTCGGTGAACCAGGTGATCCACGGCCTGCGGGCCTTGCCCTCGACATCGACCAGCACCGGCGCCTGCATGTGGTCGGTCTCCCACACCTGGTTGCGCCAGCCCCGCGGCCGGGCCAGGAACACATCATGCTTGCGCGCCGCCCGCTCCCCACCCGCAAGCCCGGCCCGCTCCCCCGGCATCAGATCACGACGGATCGCCCGGTGCAGCGTCGTCAACGACGGCACATCCGGCGGCAGAGCTGTACCCGGCGGCGGCCCGGCCTGTGTACCGACATCAGCTACTGGGCGCCCGGCCGCGCGGGCAGCGAGCTCACGCTGCACCGCGGCGACATTGCCCTTCCACAGCGCCAGCAGCGCGCGGACCTCCGGTGTGATCGTGAACCTCGTGCCGGTCTGGGCCCGTGCCCCGGGCTCGTCAGCTGCCCGTTCGTCGCGGCCGGCTTCGGCCAGCCACCGCCACACGGTGCGCTCCGACACCCCCAGCGCATCCGCCGCCACCCGGACATGGCCGGTCTTCAGCTCGCCCCGCACCCGCAGAGCGAGCAGCCGACGCACCGCCACACCGCGCAGCGCGGTACGCGACGCTTCCGGAAGCCCGCCCCGCCCGGCGCCGACCGCACCACCGTCTTCCATCTCCCCCTCCTGTCCGCACATTCGCTCAGACCGGAGGGCTCAAACGCCGGAACAGACGCCGCAGCAGCGCCCGGTCCACCGTCGCATCCGGCACGGTAAGCAGCGCGTTCTGCAGATGCGTCGTCAAGGCAGCCCAGGTACGGAAGACACCGTGCGTGCAGGACTGGTCGATCCACGCCACCTCCCCACCCGCGACGCCAGCCCACAGCGGATGAAAGGCAGACACCGTCGCAGCCACCTCGCTCCCGGCGAGACGCCCTACCTCCTGCCACGCGCAGACCCGCGACGCCAACTGCGGCACACGCGCCACCGCGCGCTCGCTACCCGCCCCGCACAGCACCAGCGCCACCCGGGCCTGCGGGTGGTCCCACAACGACTGCAGATACTCCAGACACGGCGCTGGCAACCGTTGTGCCTCATCCACCACCAGCACCCGAGCCTCGTCCAGGGCGCCGACGATCCGCTCATCGGCCTCGGCCGAACGGTGCGGAAACCGGCCCGGCAACACCAGAGCCTCGAACACCGCCCGCCGCAGTTCCGACACCGACGGACGCACCGGCACCCGCACCCACGACACGCCCCAGCCCACCGGCGGATCCGACAGCGCCATCCGCAGCGCCACCGTCTTGCCCCGCCCCGCATCCCCGAACACACACGCCGCGCCCCCGGCCGCCATCGCCTGCCCCACCGCCTCGGCCACCGCACGCACCGACGCCGTACGCACCGCCTGAGCCCCCATCGGCACCACCACGCCCGGCACGTCCCCCGCCGGCGCGGCCTCCCGCCCTGCGGGCGTCAGCTCAGCCGGACCAGCCGCGGCACAAGCAGACGGCGTGCCGGTGCCCACACCCGCGACGGCAAGGTCTGCCAGAGCCTGCCGGGCCTCCCGCTCAGCCCGCGCCCGGCGTACCACGGCACGGTCCGGCAACACCCGCCCCGAGGCCAGCTCACGCTGAACCGCTCGGTACACCGAAGCCAGCGACACTCCCGCATCCCCGTCCCCGCACTCCTTCAAATGCCGGTAGAACACAGACACATTGCCGCCCGCCTGCGCCAGTACCTCCCACGCCTCCTCCGACAACTCGAACCGGGAACGCCTCCGACGCTCCACACGGCCCTCACTGCGCGCCGCCTCCACCCACCGCCACACCGTCCGCGGATGCACCCCCGCCAACTGCGCCCCCGCCCGCACATGCGCCGACGTCACACCACCAGCCGCATCCAGCTGAAGCAACCGCCCCACCAACACCGGCCGCGACACCGAGACCAAGCCCTCAAGCTCCCGCTCCCCCACCCGGTCCTCCCCCGGCCACACGCCCGACAGAAGACCACCGTGAACCCACCCGCCCCGCAAAAAGATCAGAAATACCGTTCCCGTGACAGCGACACGAGATGGGGTGTACCGCCCCACGACAGTGGCATCGGCAACAGACACCACCCCACGTCAGTGACCCCGCCCCGACCTCAACACCCCACCAGCACAAACACCCCCACCTGACACCCCGTCACTGACACCCACCCACTGACACCAAACCGGCACATCGCACATGGGCGCTGATGCCCGCCCACCTCCAGCCGCACAGGCTTCCCGGGCCCACCGCCGTGGCCGCCCTCCCCCTGGCCCGCGAAGACGCCGACCGCTACAGGCCGGTGGCCTCCAGCTCCTTCAGCCGAGCCGCGTAGAGCGCAGCGACACGGGCGACCTCAGCGGGCGGCGTCGGGGCAGGGGCGTTACGCGTCAGCGGTTCTTCTACCGTGTCGGCGACGGATGCGGGCGCTGGCGATCAGAAGAGCGGTGCTCAATAGGAGGATCCCCGCGACCAGCATTTTGAGCGCGCCACCGCCGGATGCTTCGGTGTCCACGGCGGCTGCCGGGGAGATGCCCGAGGTGCGCGGGAATTTGATCTTCGCGTGGAACTTCTTGACGAGCAGTCCGCTTCTCAGTTCCAGGGTGGCGCGCCAAGGGCCGTCGGCTACTTGGTCGGTTACCGGAATCATCACGGGCTCGGACTGATGGGGTGCCAAGCTCGTGCCCAGCTGTACCTGGTAGGGGCCCGCGCTCAGGCTTCCCGACACCGAGGCGAGCTTCAGGGTGTCGGACAGGTCCAGAGCGCGGCCCCCGGTGTTGGTGATCCGGGCACGCACGATCGCGCGCCCGTCCGGGCCACGTTCAGCCGTCATCGTGCGCGCGGTGAAGTTCGGGGCCGGGGGGTTGTGGCCCCCGACTGAGACATACATCCGGATGCCAGTGCGGCTCACCAGGGCGACACCACCACCTCGACCACCCCTGACTTGCGCCCAGACCACTGCATAGCTCTCACCCGGCGCCGCGTCCCTGGGCACCGCGATCGTCACAGTGTCGCGGACGGTGTCGTGGGCGGGAACATCGAGCGTCCTGTGCCTCAGCCTCGTCCAGGACGAAAGCTCGTTCCGCTTCCTGCCGGCTGCCCCCACGAAGGAGCCGTGGGTGATCGTGGCGGCGGCCGGATACACCTCGACGTGCAAGGTGGAATCAGTGGTATTCAGCACCTCGATGCGGCGGTGCACGGTCGTGCCTGGCCTCAGATTGTCGATGATGTAGTGCCGTGCTCGTGGATCGTCGGCCAGGTCGACCGGGATGTCAACGAGGCGTACGCCAAAGCTTCCTGGGCCGGAGTCCGACGAACGTGGCGGCGCCGCTGCATTGGTCGCAGGTGAGGCAGCGCCGGTGGCCGCGATGAGTGCCGCGGCCGCCAGAGCCAAAACAGGAACGAAACTGCGCAAGGTGGAAACCCCCCCAGTGATTTCGGTGTGCTGGATCAGGCCACGGAGTGGGTGATCGTCGAGCTGTAGGTGCCAGCCAGGGCGTCCGCCGGGATCGTGACGGAGATGGTCGGGTTCCAGACGGCGCTGTTGATGCCGGACACGCCGGTGGCGGTCTGAACGGGGCCCGGCGGGTAGAGGGGACTCAGGTTGCTGGCGTTGACGGTGGCGGTGCCGGTAACTGTGGCGGATGGTGTGTTGTAGCTGCTGGAGCCGGGGGCTGAGACCGAGATGTTCTGGGGCCCTGTGAAGTCAACCCCGTTCGCGGTGACGACCCAGCCGGTCGTGCCACCCCGGTTGTCGGTCACGGTGACGTTTCCGAGCTGCGCGCTGACCGTCTGGGGGGTGCTGCTGGCGGCGACGGTGCCCAGGCTCACAGGCCCCGTCGGTACCGTGATGTCGATGGTGCCGGTGGTGACCGCGAGCGTCACCGGAGTGGTTCCGCTCTGATCGGCCGATGCCGGTAGGGGGTAGGCCAGAGCCGCCACCAGGCCGGTTACGAGTGAAGCAGCCGCGATACTTCTGCGCATCTTGATCCTCAGTTGGGGGGCACAGGTGCAGGAATTCACCTCCTCCTGGTATCGGCAGAAGACCGCGTTCCTGACCGCCTTCTCTGCTCTTTTCGCCGGATCAGCCCATTCGCTCTTTAGAATGATTTTTGCGACACTCCAGGGCTTTGCCCAGCGGGTCCGCGGCACGTTCAGGGCGCGCCTCCCGTGCGTGCCGCTCAGTCGGCTGCCATGCAGCGAGAGTGAGAGGCCCACCGTCACGCCGCGCAGACTCAGTTCACCGTGGGTCTCCAGCATCTCGGCCTGGAGGTCCTGCCCGACCGAGAGCCCGTCCACCATGATCGACCTGCCGAGCCGGTCGCGGAACACGACGGCCTGGTTGAGCAGCAGGTCCATTTCTACGTGGGCGGCCGTACCGGCCGGCCGCCAGCACCTGATCGGCGACCTGTCCCCCGAGGACTGCGACGCCCACCTCGCCGGCCGCCTCACCCTCGACGGCCAGCCCGTCATCGACGCCGACATCCGCGCCGCGATCACCGCCCGCTCCCACGGCCTGCCGTATCTCCTGCCACTGGCGTTGGAGGTCCTGCGGCTGGATCCGATGGCGGAGGGTCACATGTACGAGGGTGATCTGCTGGCCGCGGTGTTGACCAGGATTCCAGAGATCTGGAGCAAGTCGCCCGAGCTCGGGCGTGAGCTTCGCCTGATCGTCTCGGACCTGAGCGATCTGACACCGAACCTCAAGCACGAGGTGGAGCGGTTCCTGGCTCTGTAGCACGCCTGCGGCACCACCCCGCAGGTGCCCAGGTGGGGGCACCGTTTACGAGGGCTGTCGTACGAGGGGGCGCGGGCCCGGCCGCCTCGCGGGACAGCCGCGGGTGAGACGACGACCGTAGGGCCTCGGCCCTTCCCTCCGGATGGTCCTGCGGGTCAGCGCTGGAGCCGG
Organism: Streptomyces sp. NBC_01224; assembly: GCF_036002945.1. Taxonomy (NCBI): domain Bacteria; kingdom Bacillati; phylum Actinomycetota; class Actinomycetes; order Kitasatosporales; family Streptomycetaceae; genus Streptomyces; species Streptomyces sp. NBC_01224. Next base: position 16,693 of record NZ_CP108529.1, read on the forward strand.
TTGTCGAGCAGGGCCTGGCGCCGGTCGACGATGCGGACGTGCGGACCGCCGTCGGCAATGTGGTGCGTCAGGGTCGCGCGCACCACGTGCCGGATCTCTTCGAACTGCGGCTGCCCGTAGATGCTCAGAAGCTCGTCGACGACCTGCCCTCCGACGTCGTCCGGGGCGCTCCTGCAGGATTTCAGAGCAGACGCTACGTACCGCTCCAGCACGACCTCATCGTGCGCTGGACGGACGGCGAACTAACCCTCTACAAGGACGTCGACCAGAACGGTTTCCACGGCGAGATCCAGGTCAAGAAGCCCAACCGGCTCTGGACGCACGCCACCATCCTGGGCGCGGGTGACTACACGGACAACCGCCACCCGGACGACTTCCTGGTGCGGTGGTCCGACGGTGAGGTGTCCATGTACCCGGATGCCGACGAGACCGGCCTGAACCGCGAGATCACGCTGGTGTACCCGCCTGCGTAGGGCCTCCTGCCGACTGGAGAAGGGCTTTCCCCGGGGAGAGCCCTTCTCTCGTCGGATCGCCCTCCTCACATCTGGGAGGGCTTCTTCTTGTCGAAGAGCCAGGTGTCGAAGAGCGCGGCCAAGTCCTTCCCGGACTTGCTCTCACACAGGGCGATGAACTGCCGGGTGTCAGCATTGCCGTGCCGGTGCTGCCGGGTCCAGGTACGAAGGATGTCGAAGAAGGTCTCGTCGCCGACGGCCCTGCGCACCTTGTGCACGACCATGGCACCGCGTCCGTAGACGGGCGGGTCGGAGACGCGCCCTCCGCTGGGCGGATCCGCCGGCGGGAATGCCCAGATGCCCTCGCTCTCGGCGTCCGTGCCGTCGTAGAAGTCCTCGAAGATCTCCGTGGTGCTCCTGTTGCCCCGCTCCTCCTCCCAGAGCCACTCCGCGTAGGTGGCCAGACCCTCGCTGAGCCACATGTCCTTCCACTTGCGCGGGGTGACGGAGTTGCCGAACCACTGGTGTGCCAGTTCGTGCACGAGCAGCGCCTCTTCGGGCGCCTTGCCGAAGTAGGGCTTGGTCTGGGTCTCCAGGGCGTAGTCGAGCCCGGGCAGGTGGTCGACGATGGCACCGGTCGAGGAGAAGGGGTAGGGGCCGAAGCGTTTGCCGGCCCAGTCGACGATCTCGGGCACCAGGCCTGCGACATCGGCGGAGTCTTCGGCCTCGTCGGGGTCGATGGCGACGTAGACGGGCACGTCACCGTCCGTCCGGCCCTTGTGGATCTCGAAGTAACCGACGGAGACGTGGGCGAGGTAGCTGGCCATGGGCTCCTCGGTGCGCCAGTGCCGGGTCACCGTTTTCCCCTTGTCCTCCTCCGTGATCAGCTCACCGTTGCTGATCACGTCGTAGGGGTCGCCGTCCTCGTCCTTGGGCACGGTGACCGTGGTGTCGTACGTGGCCTTGTCCGACGGGTGATGGTTGCCCGGGAACCAAGTCATGGAGCCGGACGGCTGCCCCAGGGCCGTCGAGCCGTCGTCGGTCTCTATCCAGCCTTCCAGGCTTCCATCGTCGTCCTCGAGCGTGCGCGGTGTGCCGTCGTAGGTGACGACTGTCCTGAAGACTTCGCGGTTCCGTAGCGTCTTCGCCGGTGTCACGAGCAGCTCGTCCCCCGAGCGAGCGACTTGGGCCTTGGCTCCTTGCACCGTGGCGGTGCGTACCCGCAGCCCTGACAGGTCGAGGTTGAAGCGGCTCAGGTCCTGGGTGGCCCGCGCTGTGATGACCGCCGTGCCCTTCAGGTGGTTGGTCTCAGGCACGTAATCCAGCGTCAGCCCGTAGTGCACCACGTCGTAGCCGCCATTGCCGAGCGCGGGGAACAGCCGATCCCCCACTCCGGCCGTGCCGGGCTTTCCGACGACGGCACCGTTTCCCGGTGCGGAGCCGGTACAGGACGTCGTCACGGCCAGGAGGAGTGCGGTGGCCGGAGCCCAGCCGGACAGACGGCCCGGGACCGCCGACCGAGGCCGGCTGCCCTTCGCCATATGCGGTTTCATCTCGTGTCTCCCATCGATCGCAGGACGCGAGACGTCAGAAAGTCGGCATCGTCTCTTGGTTGCTTCAAGATGGGTAAAAGTTCCCATACGCGCCTTGCGACCGACATAGCGACATCCGTGATCCGTGATCCGTGATCAAGGTGAGCATGGGCCGCGCTGACCACCGGCATGGGTAGGCGCTGTCACGTTGACGGCCGGGCGGCGTCCGCCCTTGCTGCCCTTGGCCTCGGCGGCCCGCAGTCCGTCGTAGGTCAGCTCGCGCTGGAGTTCGCCGGCGGCGGCGAGGGTCTGCACCATGAACTTCACGGTGGACAGCAACTCGCCGGTGCGCGGGTGGCGGGCGGTGAGGTCCATCGCGGAGAACGCGCCGTCGTGGATGCGCAGGGCGAGGCGGTCGCGGTGGAAGACGTCGAGCACGTCGAGGATGTGCCCGGTGCCGCGTACGAGGCGGAACATCTCGGAGATGTGCACGGTGTCGCCCGGCCGCGCGTACGTGAGCAGCTCGCTGAACTTCGGCCGTTGGAGCGGGTGGAGGCGGCTGGAGGTGCCCGGGTCCTCCTCGAAGACGACCGGGTCCTCGATCTCGGCCTCGTCCAGGACGAGGTTCTGACGGACGGTCGACTGCTGGTCGGTCGAGACCCGCTTGTAGACCAGGTTCGCCACCGAGGGCCCCTTCCGTGCGGAGGATCGGACCCTATCTGTCACCAAACCCTGTCAGCAATCAGCATCGGATCTGATTGGATTCGAGCCGCCGCGAACCCCCGGATTGCACGGGTTCATTGGACGCGTCGGCCACCTGTCGTCAAACGTTCCTTTGGCGACATCAAAGACGCGGAGGCCGAAGATCGGCGGATCCAGGTTGGGCGGGGCCGGGTCGAATGGTCCGGGCACGGACGGGCCTGCCGCCGGGCGTCGCGGCGGCGAACGGGGTGAGAGTTCACCGATCCGTTCTCTGGGTCGGCCGCGACCGACGGCGGCGTGGTGCTGCGGTCCTGAGATGGGGCCGTCGGCACGGGTCGGGCAGTGGTGGACCGGTCGAGGGTTTAACCCATTCTGTGCTCGTCTCCTCGGTCGGGTCGCCAGACGAAGCGACCAGATGCCCCCTGGCAGCGAGCTCGATGGCGCCGGTCGCCTCGCCGGATCTTCCCCCTTTTCCCGAGCGCCGCAAAGCATCGCCGGCATCCAAGGGCGGGCTCGCCCATAAGGCAGGCGGGCATCGGGAGCGCAATTAGCGATATACGGAACGGCGGAATGCATGCCATACGGTCAGCCGTCATGGATTCAGTCGTAGGGCCATGGCTTCACCAATTAAGTCAAGACTTATCTTTAGGGAACTTTAACCGTACAGTGTGGCTCGAATCGAAGGAGCCCCCTGTTGTCGAAAATGAATGATCCCGCTGTGCGTGCGGTTGAATCGGAACGGGATTATGTGTCCTCCTTATATGAGTTGCTCACCGAGCGGCTTTCCGAGGCGCGAGTACACCGAGCGAGTGTGCTGAAGGCCCCGGCGGAAAGCGCCGGTGAGGCGTACGAGAGAGAAATCACCGCCGAGCGTCTGGCCAAGGAAATCGGCCGGCTGGAGGGCGCCGAAAAGGGGCTGGTCTTCGGGCGCATCGACTGGACGGATGGCACGGCCCTGCGCATCGGGCGGATCGGACTGCATACGGAGGAGGAGGACCTGCCTCTGCTCGTGGACTGGCGCGCGAACGCGGCGCGGCCCTTCTACGAGGCGACACCGGTCCACCCGATGGACCTGCGGCGGCGCCGGCACCTGCGCCTCGAGGAGCGCACGGTCATCTCGGTGAGCGACGAACTGCTGGACGGGACCGCCCCGACCGACGAGGACGTCGTGGGGGACGGCCCGTTGACCGAGGCTCTGTCGGCACGGCGTACGGGCAGGATGCACGCGGCCGTCGCGACGCTGCAGGCCGAGCAGGACGAGATCGTCCGCTCCCCCCACCGCGGGGTGACCGTGGTGCAGGGCGGGCCCGGCACCGGCAAGACGGTGGTCGCCCTGCACCGGGCGGCCTATGTCCTGTACGCGTTCCCGCGCGCCGCGGAGGAGGGTGTCCTGGTGGTGGGCCCGAACGCCCGGTTCCTCGACTACATCTCCCAGGTCCTTCCCTCGCTCGGAGAGAACGACGTCGTTCTGGCGACCTGCCGGGAACTGGCCGGAGTGTCCACGGACACGGTGGACCCGTTCGATACGGCGCGTCTCAAGGGCAGCTCCGACCTCGCCAACGCCTTGGCTGGCCTGCTGCGCGTCCACCAAGCCCCCGCCGGTGACTTCACCGTGCGGGTCGGACAGGAACTGGTTCACCTGTCCGGCGAGGAAGTCGCCACGGCACGCGACGCCGCCCTGGCAGCCGCACCGGGGCACAACCCCGCGCGCCAGGTGTTCAAAGAGCTCTTGGTCGACGCCGTCACCGACGCGATGCAACGAGACATGGGCGACCTCCTGGAGCAGATCGACGCCGATGCCGAAAGGATGACGGGCATCAACCTCGACCGGTTCACGGGAGCCGCCCAGCGCCGTGCCGAAGGTGCGGCCGACTCAGGTCCGGTCCACGAGCTGGACCTGGACGCCATCCGAGCCGATCTCCTCGACGACGCCGGCGTCGACCGAGCGGTCGAGGTGTTGTGGCCGCGGCTGGTACCCGGTGACCTCGTGAAGGCGCTCCTGACGAACGCCGGCGCTCTCGCCGAGCGCCTGCCCCGCCTGACCGCGCAGGAGCGGTCCCTTCTGCTGCGCGGTCCGGACGACCCATGGACCGATGCCGATGTGCCGTTGCTGGACGAGGCGGCGAGCCTGGTCGACGGCCCCCCCGAGCAAACGTACGGGCACGTCGTCGTCGACGAGGCGCAGGAACTGACCGCCATGCAGTGGCGGATGATCGTCCGCCACTGCCCGGCAAGGGCGATGACGCTGGTGGGTGACTTCGCCCAGGCAGGCCCGGTCGCGACAGCACGCGACTGGAAGGAAGCACTGAGCCCCCACGTCGGACCGCGGTTCAAACTGCACAACCTGACCGTCAGCTACCGCACCACGCAGGAGATCCTGGAGAGCGCCCGGGACCTGCTCACGCGGATCGCTCCGGACCAGAAGCCCACACGGTCACTGCGAAGCGGTGAGAGCCCTCGCACCGTGACCACACCTCCGGACGAGTTGGTCACCGCCGTCGTTCAGGAACTCCGCGCCCAGAGCACCGCGCACCCGGGCGAGCTTCTGGGAGTGATCTGCGCGGACACCAGGGTGAGCGAGCTGACGGCCCAGGGCATCGCTCACCACGCACGCATCGTGCCGGCGTCCGAAGCGCGCGGCCTGGAATTCGACGGGGTCGTCGTCATGAACCCCGAGGAAATCATCACGACCCGCCCCGGTGGGGAAAGGGACTTGTACGTAGCCCTGACCCGGGCCACCAAGCGCCTCTGCACAATCACCGTCCAGCCCGCCTGACGACTCGGCGCCCGCGTCGTCGCCGCGGGCGCACCCGGCGCGGTACATCGACGAAGCCAAGCCGCAGTCGCACAGGAGAAACAGCAGTGGCCCGTGGTGTCGGTCGGCACCGTGGGCCTACGTGCGTACGCCGATCATCGGTCCCAGATCAGCCTGCCGCCCTGAACACGTCCAGTTGCGCCCTGCGCCCCCGCAGAAATCTGCTCCATGAGGACGACCGTCTCGCTGAAGAGAACGGTCAGTGACTCGTGAACTCCGAAGGATGGCGCATCCCCATCGCCGAATGAACCGATCTGACCGCTACGCGCATCCAGGAACTTGCCGTAACAAGCATCATCGTCCGAGATGATCGGAATCCACTGCTCATGCCAGAAGGGAAACTCCGGATCGTCGGACGGGTCGTCGCGCTCGATCTCCATCTTGAAGTGGTACGTCCGCTCCATGGCCGCGAGTCCCAGCAAATCGCGGTTGCCGGGCACGACCCCCTCCGTGACACCCTCAGCGTCATTGTCAGCCCCGGATGCCTGGAGCCACGTCCGAAGCTCGACCGGGAAAACGACGCACATGCGCTCCTCAGCCGCAGTGATCGCTGCCGGCGGAGCGGGAGCAAGGATCGACGACGCAGTCGTCGGTGCATTCGTCTCCAGCCAGTCCACCAATCGCTGCCACGCCAACTGCACGTCCCCCATGGTCATTCCTTTCTCTGAACGTCTACCTCACGGCCTGACGGCGCACCCTACGGCCCGGCAGCGAAGCGCCCCAGAAGCGCAACGTCGTGCGCGAGGACGACTTCGGCTGAGTGTTCTGCGGCATGAAACCTGGATCCCATCGCGTGACAGCCGAGGGTCACAGCCACTCGTTGACGGCCACGATGAGGACGGTCGCCTCGTAGCGGACCGCGAGCTTGTCGTACCTCGTGGCCACAGCTCGGTGTCTCTTGAGGCGGTTGATACCGCACTCGACAGCGTGGCGCTCACGGTAGTCGACCGGGTCGAAACGTGGCGGCCGGCCGCCACGGGAGCCGCGTCTTCTTCGGTTGCGCGCCTGGTCGGCCTTGTCAGGGATGGTGCAGCGGATGCCGCGGCGGCGTAGGTAGGCGCGGTTCGCGCGGGAGGCGTACGCCTTGTCAGCACGCACGCGATCGGGGCGGACACGTGGCCGTCCCGGCCCTGCGCGAGGCACACGGACTCTCTTCAGCACAGGCTCGAACTGCGGAGAGTCTCCACGCTGCCCAGCTGTGACCACTATCGACATCAGTTTCTGGCCCTGCTCGACGGCCAAGTGCAGCTTGGTAGTGAATCCGCCGCGCGAACGTCCCAGTCCGTGATCACGAGGCTCAGTGAAGACACCGCCCGGCGGCTCCTTCTGCAGATCGCCCCGCTTCCGGGCCCCGGCCGCATGCTGATGGGCGCGACCCCCGTCGGCCTGGGACTGAAGCTGAGTAAAGATCCGGTGCCAATTGCCGTCCCGCTGCCACCGGCGGAACGGGTCGTAGACCCGACCCCACGGCCCGTACTCGGAGGGTACGTCCCGCCACGGAACACCCGTCCGAACCCGGAACCTTATGCCGTCGATCAACTGCCGCCGAGACCAAACAGGTGGCCGCCCCGCTCTCGTGCCCTTCGGCAACAACGGCTCCAGCACCGTCCACTGCTCGTCCGTGAGATCTCCACGCCCCATGAACCGGCTTGAGGTTGCAGATAGCGGCGATGTCCACGCCGTGGAGGGTGCCGGTTCAGTCGGTGCTGACGAGCTCCGCGTACTCAAGGACGTCGTCAAGCGACGAGCGGCTGCACGCCGACAACCTCGCCGGGGCCGCGGGCGACGTCCGGCGCGCCTTCACCTGGCTCTAGAGCGTGTCTGACGGGTCGCGTCATGCAGACTGTCCCCACCCCCAGAGCTGCCATCGCTCCGCCGTCCGTCCCGCCTTCCCAGTCGGCCGCGAAGGCCTTGGGCGGGCCGGGTCAGCGGCCCCGCTCCCGACAGCCATGCCACCTGAATGGCGCAACATGATGTGCCACCCACATGGGGCGAAGCTCAAGCTGGCTAGTGCCCCAACCGAGGCAATCCCTGAAAGGGGAACCAAATGCGCATTCGACGAATCCTTGCCGCCGTCATCGCCACGGCAGCCCTCGCCGGACTCGGCCTCACAGGCGCCGCCACCGCCACCGCCACCACACAGGGTGCCCCAACCTACGTCACCCCTTCTGAGTGCAAGCAGGGCGGCGGAGAGCCCCGGATCGACTTGCCGGGCAACCCCTGCAAGGGCGGCACGCACGACGGGGAGCCGGTCGACTAACAGGCCCTAAACCCCATAAGGCGCCCCGCAGCCACGCGCCGCGGGGCGCTCCCGCGTGAGCCGGCCGTGAGCCAGCCTCCGGCCCACAGTGCATCGGTGGCTTCCAACTCGATCCCGGCGAGCGGGCCACCCAGGAGTCGGACGATCACAGCGGTACCCCCATCCGGGGGGACTTTCCCGCCTCACCCCTTGGTGGGGCTCGGCACCGGAAGGACAGCACCGAGGCGCCAGCGACTTCCGTCCCGGCTCCGCCGCCAGGCTGACGGCGGCGAGACGCGGCGGCCCCGGCCGGCTGAGCGCGCCCCGATCCCCGGCCGTAGCCGCGCCGCCCATCCCGCCCGTCCCTTCCTCCTTCACTCCAGCCAAGGGACATGGGCAGAGCAGCCGCAACGGGGATGTCAGCGGGCCGACCACGGCAAAACAGCGTGGTGACCTGCGCGGGCACGGGAACGGCCCTGCGGACCGCGCAACAGTAGGCGCAACCCCTTGGCGCAACATCTAGCGCAACAGATAGGCGCAACCCTTGTCGCAGCCTCGTGCACCTGGTCGACCGAGGCGACCGGTCATGCGGCCTGGACGGCTCGCCGGGTGCGGGCCAGCTGCCGCAGCTCGGAGCGTCCCGTCGGCACCGACGGAACGGTCTCCCAATAGGGGTGCCACCACAGCCGTACGGAGAGGCGCAGCAGGCGGCGGCGCAGGGCGGTGGTGTCGCGAGGGCGGGGCGCGGCGAGCGCTGCATAGGTGGCGTTCCAGGCGTGCTGCGTCTGCACCAGTGTCCTGTCGCATTGAACGTTAAGCGATCTCACTGAAGTTTGAGTGGCGGCCGGCGCCCGTGCTGGCCAGGCTGGTAGATCGCGATGGGTGGGTGGCCTTTTCGGACATGGTCAAGGTGCCAATTGTTGACGAAGGTGCCGAGTGGGCCCCGGGACAGAGTGATTCCGTGATCGTTGATCACCGGTCCCATACCTCTGACGGAGCGAGTCGCTCTTCGAGCATGGGGATGATGAGGTGCTTGAAGGGAGCTATCACGGGGACGTTCGTTCGAGTGAGCTGATGTCGGAGGGCTCGGGGTGCTCGGAGAGCCTGTCGGACGGTGCGTCGGGAGACTTGGTGGCGTTCGGCGAGTGTGCGGACGGTCAGTCCTCTGCCGTCGGCGTCCTGCTGGATCTGGAAGAAGAGCCGGGCCTGCTCGTTCTCGGCATCCGTGAGTTCAGAGGATGGTCTGATCCGGATGAGGTATGCGACGGGGCTGGACAGTGTCCGTCGCAGGACGCACGTCCCCGGACCGCACGAGCATTCCGTTGGCCGAGCTCCGCGATCGCCCGCTGATCAGCCTGCCACGTGGCACAGGCATCCGCGGGGTACTCGACCGTGCGTACGCGCAGGCCGGGTTCCAGCCCCACATCGCCTTCGAAGCAGCCGCTCCGCTGTTCCTTGCACAACTCGCCGCCCGCGGCCTCGGCGTGGCAGTGGTTCGGCCCTGCCCGCCGGCGCGGCGTCAGCCTTCGGGCTACGGACTCGGGAGATCACCGAGCCGCGGCTACGCGGCCGGGTCGCGCTGACCTGGCGGACAGACGGTCCCTCCGGCCCCGCAGCCACCGTCTTCCTGGACCTGCTGCGTACCACCCTCACCGCGCCGGGGGCTGACTGACCGGTCAAGTCGAACAGCGGGCAACAACAGCTGCACGCCCGCCTCAAGTCCCTTGTCAACGGACATAGTCCGCCCTGGTCAGCCGATCACCGTCGACTGTCTTCCCCGGCAAAGGACACCATGAACACCCGCTGTCGGAAGTCGTGGACAAGAGGTCGCGCAGACAGGCGCGGGGGCTGGTGTCGGTCATCCATGGCAACGGCACAACAATGGTACGGTCCGCCGCCCGGCAGTTGATAACGTGATCGTCGTGACAGAGCTGGAAGAGCTGTCCTGACCCCCGGCGAGCGGGCCCAGGGGGCCCCAGTCGACAGCGTCATGTTCAGGATGGACTGGACCGGTGAGGATTACCCAGGCCAGCTGGCGGCGTTCGTGGCTGGTCGGGTACGGGCCTTCGGGGCAGAGCCGACAGACGTCGACACCAACGTCGTCCACCACGCGGCCGAGGCCGACCCGACTCTGCGCCGCGGTGATTTCCCGGTCCGCCAGCTCGATCATCTGTCCGGTGTGCTGGCAAATCTGCACGCTCGTGGTGCGGGACAACGGCACCGACACCTACGAGGTACGGGGCGGGCTGACCGGTGAGAGTGAGCTGACCGATTTGATGCACCAGGGCCTCCCGGTGCGGGCCTGGGACTCGGAACCCGAAGAGACCCTGGTCAGCCCGAACTGCCCGAACTGCTCGGAGATGCTGGTCTGGCAACTGTCGGCGACCCAGACCCTGGCCGACGAGCGCTGCCATTGTGGAGCCGCGTTGTTCGACGCTACTGGACGCCCACTGCCCAACGTCACTCTCCACGACTGAGCCGCTCAGTACCCCCTGGCCTCGGCTCATCCTCACCGATGTACTGCTCATCGAATGCGGCGCCCACTGATCCGCACGACCCGCACCTGCCCGTCTTCACGTCACAGTGATCTACACCCAGCACTTCATGCTCGTCTGGGGCCAATTCACGGCCCTGCTGCCCGAACGGCCGGAGTACCGCCCGGACCATCCGCTGGGCTGCCGCCGCCGACGCATCAGCGACCGGACCGTCTTCGACAAGATGCTGCAACTGCTGCGCTTCGGCTGCTCCTACCAGGCCCTCTTCAGCTGGGTCCAGCTGGTGCGTTCGACGGACAACTCCTCCGCCCGCAGGGGCCGCCTTGGACATGGATCCGTTCTACCTCTTCGAGTTCGAGGATGCGCCGTCACCGTGCGCGTTCTTCGGTATCAATTCCACTTGTTCGACGCGCTGTCCCGCGCCGGGCGGGATCCCCTCGACTGAACGGCCCACAGCTACCTCGCGTGGACACCGATGGACGACACCGAACGGCGAGTCCTGCCGCTGGTCGGGTTCTCCTGGGGGTTCGACGTCGACTCGGACAGTCGCAGCACGCTGCAACCCGTACAGGCGTTGCCACCTGGAGGTCTGGGATGCTCACCTGCCATGCCTCGGCGCCTCTCATCCAGGCTGGGTGTTCGACAAGTGGCAGCCAGAGCTGTGACCGGGACATTCTCTGGATCGGGCAGCGTGCCGCGGAGGAGCTGCTGTCCGGTAGTGGCACCGTTTTCAAGCGCGTGGACGCCTACGACCACCCGATGCCCATGTGCAAGGAGAACCTCTTGCCCGGCCTGCCGACCGGGCAAGAGAGAACCCACGCTCAAGTCACGGCGGGAGCAAGGCGTTTGACCTCCCGCAGGGTGGGGGCGGTCTCGATGTTCTGGATGCCGGGGAGCCGGCTGATGCGCTGGTCGATGTAGTTGTACAGGTCGCCCGGGTCGCGGAAGATGCCGCTGGCGACCAGGTTGGACGTGCCGGTGATGGCTGCGGCGAAAGCGATCTGCGAGTGGGTGGCGAGGGTTTCCCCCACGATGCGCAGGTGCGCGGGGGCGACGTTCAGCCAGAGCCGGGTGGCCATGTGGTAGCCGAGAAGCTGCGGATCGAAGTCGACAGAGAGATTCAAGGCGCCCTCGCCACGGAGGCGGTCGAGGTGGCGCTGGACGCTGGAGGGGGAGCGGTCGGCGGCTGCGGCGAGTTCGGGCAGCGTCGCACGGCCGTCCCGGGCCAGCTCGGTGAACAGAATGTGGTCGGTTGCGTCCAAGCTGAGCGGGGCGGCGGTGGATGAGACGGAATCCACCGCGGCTGCAGTGCCCTGCGGCTCGAACCGGGTGGCGTGCCAGGTGCTGGTCGCACCGACGAAGATGCGCATCATGCAGTGAGCGCTGACGGAGAGCACCCGCGGGGTGCGGGGGAGTCTTTCCAGCAGCAGTGCGTTGCGTTCCTCAGCTGTACGGGCGTTGAGCGCGCAGTAGAGCTCGGTGCCGCCGGAGGCGAGGGTGACCCAGCTGGTGTCGGGACGGCGGGCGAGGGCTTCGGCGATGGTTCCGGCGGCGTCCGGGGTGCAATGCAGGCGCAGCAGCCACCGGCTCAGGCCCAGACGGGAGGAGACGGGCTGGCCGATGATGCGCAGGCCGAGGGCGCGCAGCCGTTGGTAACGGCGGGCAACGGTGCGTTCGGAGACACTGCGGTCTCGTGCGATGCGGCTGAAAGGGGCGCGGCCGTCGAGCTGGAGGGCCCGGAGCAGGTGCTGGTCTAGGTCGTCCATGGTGTCCCGATCCACCGGTACACCTCATTTCTTCGCCGGATGATCCCGCTTTCAAGCGTACGGCTTGGGCCGGAGCGGGACGGACCTGGATGGTGACCAGGTCGTTGTCCGACCGGTGCAGGAGTTGGGAATCTATGCGTATCTGGGGGCCGTTGGCCGCCATCTGCCTGGGCACGTTCATGTTGCTCGTCGACGTGACGATCGTACTGGTGGCGCTGCCTGCCATGTCTGAGTCGCTCGGCTCGTCACTGTCCCAACTGCAATGGGTCGCCGACAGCTACGCGCTCGCGGTGGCGGCCGCCCTGCTGGGCGCCGGGAGGCTGGCCGACCTTCACGGCCGACGCCGGATGTACGCGGGCGGACTGATCGTCTTCGCCCTGGCATCGGTCGCCTGTGCGCTGTCGCCGGGCATGGCTGTACTGATTGCCGCCCGCATCGTGCAGGGACTGGGTGCTGCGGCGATGTTCACGACCACGCTGTCCCTGATCAGCACCCTGTACTCGGGTCGCCGCCTGGCCCTGGCCTTCGGCACCTGGGCGGCCGTCGCCGCCAGCGCCTCCGCCCTGGGACCGATCCTGGGCGGCCTGCTCACCCAGACCCTGGACTGGCGGTGGATCTTCTACGTCAACGTCCCCGTCACCGTGACCGCCCTGATCATGACCCTCCGTTACATCCCCTGCACCGCACCACCGGTGCGGGACACCTCACAGCGCCTGGACGTTCCCGGCCTGGTGCTGTTCGCGATCGGTACGAGTGGTTCCGTCTACGCCCTGACCGAGGCACACGTCCAAGGGTGGGTATCGGCAGGGACTCTGGTGCCACTGGGAGCAGCACTGGGCGCATTCGTCGCCTTCCTGCGAGTGCAACAGCGCCGCCGGCACCCGCTGCTGAACCTGTCCCTGTTCCGCCGGCCCGCGTTCACCGCTGCGATGCTCACGATCGCGGTCGGCGAGGGCACCGTCTACGGAATCATGCCGTACACCTCTCTGTGGCTGCAGTCCGTGCAGCACCTCTCCCCGCTCGCCGCCGGTCTGGTCGTGCTGCCGCACGCGGCGGCTGCCGCATCGGTAGCAGTGCTGGGCGGACGCCGGAGATTCAAGCCCTCCCCCCGTCTGCCCGCCCTCGGGCTCGCCCTCGCCGGTCTCGGGGTCGGCGCCGAGGGCTTCCTGGGACCCGAGTCGGGCTGGCCCGTCCTGGTGGCGGGCCTGGCCCTGAGCGGGGTCGGCATGGGCCTGATCTTCCAGGTCGCCGCAGCTCTCGCGCTGGGCTCCGTCCCGGCCGAGCATGCGGGTACCGCCAGCGGCACCTACAGCACCTTCGAACAGCTCGGCTACGCCTTCGGAGTAGCTGTCTTCGGCGCCCTGGCCGTCTCCACCATGACCACGTCCCTCCGCAGCAACGTCACCGATCCCGTCGTCACCGCGCAGACCCTCTCCGGCGGCGGTGCCGACAGTCTCCTGGCCCAGGTCCCGGCCGCACAGCGCGCCGGCCTGGAGCACACACTCCATGCCGTGTTCGCCACCGGGCACAACACCCTCGCGCTCACGGCTGGTGCCGTGGCCCTGGCCGGAGCTGCCCTCGTGCTGTGGCTGTCCCGACAGCCCCGGGAAGAACGCTCAACGGCCTTAGGAGAAACCACCACTGACACCCGGCCGGCCGCGGCCGCCGTCGAATGAGCCCGGCGGCAACCGGGCCCCCACCACGCGATCTGCGACACAACGCACGGCGCGAACATGTCCTGACTCGCGCAGAGATCGCCACACTCCCACTGGCCGTCTTCAGCCTCACTCATACCCCGGCCCTGACCATCGACGTCAAAGGAGGACCCACCATGGCCACCACCCCGATTCCCGTCATCGACCTCAGCCGCTGGACATCGAATCACAGCGCAGAACAGGAGCGGCTCGCCGCTCAGGTCGACCACTCCCTGCAGTCCACCGGATTCCTGCTGGTGACCGGACACGGCATCGAGCCGGATCTGCCCGGCCATGTACGCGCCGCGGCACACGACTTCTTCCACCTGCCCCAGGCGGCCAAGGAGCCTTACGACCAGAACCGACGCGGCTGGATCGGCCGGGAGCGGGTGACAACCGCCCGGTCCGAAGGCACCCACACCCCGCCGGACCTGCTGGAGGTCTGGTCATGCGCCGTCGATTCCTCCGCACGGCCCGGCAACGCACAGCAGATGCCCTGCGACTGGCCCGACGAAGTCCCCACCCTGCACCCGCTCGTCACCGCATACACCGACCGGATGCGCACCCTGGCCGATACGCTCCTCGAAGTCATGGCGACCGCGCTGCGCCAGCCGGCCGACTTCTTCACCCGCCACACCACGCGCCCGCACTGGGACTTCACCCTCAACTGGTACCCGGCAGCCCACGAAACCGGCACCGCCGCCCCCGGCCAGTTCCGCGTCGGACCGCACACCGACTTCGGCCTCATCACCCTCCTGAACCGGCAGCCCGGCAAGGGCGGCCTTCAGATCTACGACGACGAAGCCGGCTGGCAGGACGCTGCCTACGAGCCCAGCGCCTACACGCTCAACATCGGTGACCTCATGGCCCGCTGGAGCGGAGACCGCTGGCGCTCCGGCCGCCACCGCGTTCTGCCGCCGCCCCCCGAGGCCCCACAGGAAGAACTCACCTCACTGGTGTACTTTCACGCCTGCGCACCCCACACCGACATCACCTCGCTGCCGGCCCCCCTCGGCCGCAGGCCCTACAGCCCTGTACGCGCTGGGGACTACCTCCACGACAAAATGCGAACCATCCTCGGCTGACCCCGGGTACACACCGGCCCAACGCTGCGTCGTCAACAGGCCACCCAGGTAGAAGCCCGTCAGGTGAAGGCCCCGGTGGCCGATCACAAGGCCGACGTCGGCAGCAGGCCGCATCGTGCGGGCACTTCGCCCGGAAGCCGCCTCGGGGCCGAACGATCACACAAGGCCCCGGCCCTCCACGGGAACAGAGAACAGGACACCCCGCTCCGTCCCCTGCCCCGCCACGACCCCACCATCCCGGCCCGTGACTCATCGCACCGCCGCCGGAGGCCACCCCCATCGTTGCCAAAGGAATGCTGGAGCCGATGGTCAGCGGTGCGGTTCCATACTCGTTGCTGATGCGGATGCGGATGCGGTGTCCGCCGCCTGTGATGCGGACGATTTGCCGCAGAGTCGCGTTCTCGAAGGGCTCGATGCAGCTGACGGAGTTGTTCGGTGCCTGCGGGAAGGCGCCCCAGGTGCGAACCCATGCAACTGTGTGCGGGGCCGAACCTTCGGAGCTGGAGGGGGTGTTGATGGCGCTGTTCACGGTCGTTGCCCTTCGGCTGTCGGGTATTGCGGCGGTGCTTGAGGGTGTTGGTGCTCGACGAGTTCGGTGTCAGGCGGCCTTGCCCGATGCGGTGAAGGGGCCTGGGCCTCGTTCGCGGTCTCGCGCTTCCAGACCGATGCTCCGGCGCAGGGGAGGTCGGTCGATCCGCAGCGGGTGGACGGCACCGCGTCTGGAACGGGCCGGGGAGCCGCCGTTCGTTCTAGCTCTGCGGCGCGCCGAACCACTGGGCAGCCGCCTGCTCGAACGCGTCGCGATCCGGGGCGGGCTCGCTCGCCCAGGCCACGACGCCGTCGGGCCGAATCAGCGCGGCACCCAGCCCGAGGTCGTTGCGCGCCGGGCCGGCCGCGTAGTGGATCCGGCCTGCCCACTCCTTGGCCGCGACCTGCAGCGCACGGTCGGTGCTGAAGTCGAGCACCACTCCCTGCCCCTGGCGCAGCAGTTCGCCGAGGCGGGTGCCGTCCTCGAAGCGGAAGTCCGGGGCGGTGCAGCCGATGAGGGGCTGTTCGCTGCCCAGGTCGTAGCGGTTGAACAGCCCCGACGTCTTTCGGTACACGTGGGTCGTTCCGTCGGTGGTGCTCATCAGATCGTGGACGAGTTGACGCAGCGCGGGGGCGTTGGGGCCCGGCTTCATGGTCGCGACCTGGGCGCGGGACCAGTCGAGGACGGCGGCGCCGACGGGGTGCCGCTCGGTGGTGTAGGTGTCGAGCAGGCCCTCGGGAGCGGAGCCGCGCACGGTGGCGGCGAGCTTCCAGCCGAGGTTGCCGGCGTCGCCGATGCCGAGGTTGAGGCCCTGGCCGCCCAGGGGCGAGTGGATGTGTGCTGCGTCGCCGGCGAGCAGTACACGGCCCTCGCGATACGTTGTCGCCTGCATCGCGCGGTCGGTGAAGCTGGAGGCGAGATGGACCTCGCTCAGCGTCACGTCGGTGCCGCTGATACGGCGCAGGACCGTCTGGAGGTGCTCGCGGGTCAGCGGCTGAGAGCGGTCGAAGGTGCCGCCGTCGAAGTCCATCATGCCCAGGTGACCTTCGAGGGGCGTACGCAGATACATGCCGTTCGGCGTCAGGTTGAAACCGAGCGGCAGCTGCTCGGGGTCGGCGAAGGTGACCTTGGCGACGTAGCCGGTGAACAGCGGCTCGGTGCCCACGAATTCGAAGCCGGTGAGCTGACGTACGGCGCTGCGCCCGCCGTCGCAGCCCACCAGCCAGCGCCCCTGGTACTCCTGGCCGCCTGCCGTGACGAGGACAGATTCGGTGTCCTGCGCCACGGCCGTGACGGGAGCATTCCGGATGATCTCGACTCCGAGCGCGGTAGCCCGCTCGGACAGCACCGATCCGACCGCTTCCAGGCTCGTCATGAACCCCTCCATCGCCGGGCTGGGCAGCCGAGAGGGGAGGGCTGCTGTGTCGATGTCGGCCGCGTTGAGGGTCATGCCCGCGAAATGGCTCAGCTCGCGAGGGTCGGGTGCCTCGACCGCTTCCGGATCCGCACCGACCTTCTCCGGGTTGACTCCGGAAGCATTCGCTGTCGCTTCCAGTAGGCCGCGGCGGTAGAGCGTCTCGGCCGACCCGGCGTTCAGGCCCCGCAGCCCGAGCGGGAATGCCTTCAGGGGCGAGGTGAGTCCCGGGTCCCGCTCAAGGACCAGAACTGAGCAGCCGGACAGGGCCAGCTCGCCGGCCAGGAACAGACCGACCGGACCGCCGCCCGCGATCACGACGTCATGCATGAGAGGTGTCCTTTCGAGAAACGAACGATGGGGTCAGCCGGCCAGATCGGCCGGGTCAGCACAGATGGGTGAGGCCGTCGAGGATGACGGCGATGCCGGTGAGGTACTGCTCGCGGTCGTCCTGCTCTCTCATCTGGCCGACGATGGCGTGCATGAACGGGTAAGCCTCCGGGTCGAGCCCCTGCCATGCCGTCGACGCCGCGTCGAAGAACTCGTCGCGATCCCCGTCAGGGTCGATCCCTGAGGTGTCCCCCTCGATGCGGGCGTTCTGGCTGACGGCTCCGAGGATGTAGTGCACGAGCGTCGAGGCCGCGTCGAACCAGGAGGCTCGCGGCACGCCCAGGGCGCCCATCTGCCCGCCGATCCGCTCGAAGATCCCCACCGTCACCGGGCCGACCGGATTCCGGATGATCTGGAGGGTCAGCCGCGTGGCGAGCCACTGATGTGCGGCGATCGCGTCGAACAGGGCCAGTGCGACGACACGGATCTCGTCCCCGGGTGTGGCCGCAGCCCCGGCGGGCCGGGTCGCTAGCGCCGCGCCGATCACGGTTTCCGTCGCCGTGTCGAGCAGCTCGTCACGAGTGCCCACGTGGTAGTAGATCGCCCCGGAACCGGTGGACAGCCTCTCGGTCAGCGCCCGGATGGTCAGCGCACTCTCGCCGCCCGCATCGAGCATCTCGACGGCAGTGTCGATGATCTGCTCCCGGGAGAGCACCTGGTTGCGCCGCTGTGGTCGGCGCGCTCGCGTCGTCATACCTCGATGATGCCGCATTTGGTGCAGCGATCCAATTTAGTGCGCCGTACCAAACTAGACGGTCCCACTTTGGAACAGCGCACCAACATGTTGGTCGGCCGACGTCGGCCGCAAGAGCTAAGGGGTGTCATGCACGAAGGACCCGGCGCTCCTGGCGAAGTGGGGATCAATGTCGTCTGGCGGATGACTGCAGACCAGTGGAAGGCCAGGACGGCTGAGCACGCTGAACGATCGAGCGTGCTTGTGTGCGTTCAATCTCAGTGAATCCCAAGCGGAGGGCGCATGTCGCCTTGATCGGGTCGCACGGGTCTTCCCCCTCAGTACCGGTGTGATCGGGCGCGCGTCCGAGGGACCGTACGCGGGCCCTGATCACCGCTGCCGGTCAGGTCGCACCCCTCCGGGGTCAGGAGCACCCCACGACTCGGAAGGCCAGGCAGACGACGACAGTGTCCGCCCTGCAGTCACAGGACCACATTGCCGACGACGACGGGCTGCGACCCGGACGATCCAGCGACGTGGACGCCGCCCGGCCCCGGGAGCGCAGATTTGTGAAGTACCAGCTCTCGCTCGTGAACAGAACCAGAGGTGGAATGGGCCTGAGCCGGCCAGACAGGCGGCGGCTACCGGCTGGCCGTCGGCGCGGCGATGCCCCCGCTGCTTCTCGACGACGAAAAATCCGTGGCGGTGACGATCGCGTTGCGAATCGCCGCAAAGGGCGCCGTCCCCGGCACCGAGAAAACCTCGCTGCGGGCGTGCCGGACGCCCGGTGGTGCCGGGGCAACAACACGGATGCGTCGGCGGCGCCTCGGTCGCAGGTAATTGCTGATCGTCTGGTAGCTGCCGCGGTAGCCGAGTTCCTGGAGCTCGGCGTGGAGATGGATCGCGTTGGTGAATCCTGCTGCCCAGCGTTTGTCCAGGTGGGGCTTGTAGGGGTCGAGGTGGCTGGCCCTGGGCTGGCGACGCCCGCTCCGTAATTCTTCGGGGACCGCGGCTCGTGCGGTGCGGCAGACGGTGTTGCCGCCCATGTGCAGTTCCCGGGCGATCTCGCGGATGCCGTGTCCCTGGGCCAGCAGAGCATGGACGGTTGCGTGCCGTTCGCGGATACGGGCCTCGATCGGCGACATTTTCTTCTCTGCATCCGCATGGTCGGCGACCGTATCGTTCGCCTGGCCGTCATTTCTGACGGCAACCTTCTTCAGGCAATCATTGTGCCGTCGCACGCTGCGTTCGACGGCGGTGCCGAGGTTCTGCCAGAGATGGAAGCGGTCTGCAACTTGAATCGCGTTCGGGGCACCGGTGCGGGCGCCGCCGGCGTAAGAACCGCTCCGGTCACGGCAGATGATCTCGGAGCCGGGATGTTCACGTAGCCAGCCGGCCAGGGTCGCAGCGTCGCGGCCGGGCAGCAGGTCGAGAGGCCGGCCGGTCTCGCAGTCGATGAGCACGGTGCCGTGGTGCTGTCCACGACGGGTGGCGAAGTCATCGACGCCCAGCACCCTCGGAACGGTCCAGGCAGGATCGGGCAGAGCCATAACCGCCCGTAACAGTGTCGACCGGCTCACCCGTGTATGCAGGGCAGCGGCGAGACGACTCCCGGCCCGCGAGCGCGACGGCGACAGCCTCCAGAACCCACCGAGCGGCAGGCGTGCGGCGGCTATAGCGAACGGTCAGGCCATCGACCTGTTCGGCGAAAGTACGCCGCGAACAACGAACGTTCTCGCAGTACAGCCGCCGCACCGTCAGCTCGATCCGTACCGGCCGATCCCCAACCGGAGTGTCGGCAAGGCTTCTTCCGTACGTGCTGTGCACCCGATTGGACACCACCGCACACCCAGGGCACGGCGCCTCGGCCTCTCGCCACCATGCGAATCACTCCGCACTCGAAGAACACGCGCTCCACCAGCAACTCGCTGAGGTGCGGAAACAGGTCACCGATCAGCTCATCACACCGCACCACGGTCCCAGATCACGCTATGCCGCCGAGACGGAACCCGTTGATCGCTCTCACGGAATTTGTGCCAGAACCTCCTAGAAATCAACGAAGTCAGGCCGGGCAATGGCCGCGTCAGAGGCAGCATGAAAATCGACGCCCAGCACATCGATGAGCCCGGTCTTGTGGTTCTCGACATCACCGCCGCCGACGAGGCAACCACCCACGCCGTAAGGGCCGAGCTGGAGCAGCGGTGAGCCGCCTCCGGCATCACCTCCGTACACAGCGAACCGGGAGTACCAGGGGTGAGGGGGCGCGTTTACGCCGACATCCGGCGCCGTGCCACCACGGACTAGATGCAGCCGACCGATGCCGGGCGAGCCAAGCGTGTCATCCTCTTGACACAATTCAACCCACTAGGCAATGTGTCACATAGTTGATACACATCGTGGGAGGGGAAGGAATCGGCATGTCTGCTGCCGCAGGTACGGAAATAGCGTGGCGGGCGAGGCTCGACACTCCCGTGCGATGGGCCGGCGCGGCGACCGGTCTGACTGTCAACGCCCTGGTCTCCTTCAGCGCCGATCCTGATGTGGATCTGCTGTACGGGTTCCCCGTGTTCGGTCTGTGCGTCATGGCCGGCGTGTTCACGGCAGATGTGATCGCGCGCCCGAGTCCTGGCCGACTACGAGTAGCCGAAGTGACACCGCGCCGGATCCGGGACTATCTGCCCCGATTCCTGACCGCTGCGCTGGCCACGCAGGCTGCTGTCTTGCTGGCCCTTCTGATCGTCGCCACCGCAACCGGATCGGCGGACGCCGACGGCCGTTCAGGACGTGCTCTGTCCGTTGCATGCCCGAAAGGCACCCAGCTGCTCTCGCCCTGGCCAGGCCCCTACT
This sequence comes from Streptomyces sp. NBC_01224, assembly GCF_036002945.1. Lineage (NCBI taxonomy): Bacteria > Bacillati > Actinomycetota > Actinomycetes > Kitasatosporales > Streptomycetaceae > Streptomyces > Streptomyces sp. NBC_01224. The sequence goes on from NZ_CP108529.1 coordinate 37,326, forward strand.
ACGCCTGGCCAGCCCTCGGCGGTCTCGCGCTCGGAACCGTTGCCTGCGCACTGCTTCTGCGTCGTGTCACCGCGCGGTCCGGGAGCGACGATCAACGCCGCACGAGCGTCCGGGCAGCGGTCGGCGCATGGGGAGTGCTGGTGACCGCCCCTCTTTTCGCTGTCTCCTTGACGATGGGCGTTGTGGTGCTGAGCCTGTCCTGCGCAGGCGAGATGAAGGACGTGGCCGTGTGGGGGCTGGCCGTCACGGCCGTCACCGCTGCACTGACCGCGTGTCACTGTCTGGGCGTCCTGCTGCTGCCGCAGGCTTACATCAAGGCTCGCCCATGACAACAAGTGGCATCAACGTCAGCGTCAGCCACGCTTCCCCCGTCCCACCGTACGAGCAACTCCGTGCACAACTAGCGGATTTGATCTCCATCGGCCGACTGACCCAGGGGGACAGACTTCCGTCCGTGCGCCAGCTTGCCTCCGACCTCGGGCTGGCCAACAACACCGTGGTGCGGGCATACCGCGAACTGGAGACCGCGGGCCTGGTCAAAAGCCGCCGAGGTTCTGGTACCCAGGTCATCGCCCCGGCGGCCACTACCGACATGAAAGCGAAGCTCGCGGAACACGCAAGCAATTACGCGGCCGCCGCCAGGCAACTCAATGCCACTGACGAGGAAACCCTCGCGGCAATCCGGCATGCTCTTGCATGTCGCAATACACCGGGGAGTGTCTAATCAGCGGCGGATCTGCTGCCGTCGTCGCCCTTGCGATGAAATTGAGGGCCGGGATAGCGATCGCAAGGGGCACCGGCCTTGGTACATCGGTACAGCGGTTATCGGGGAGAACGATCAAGGTCGTGCGCTGGGCGCCGCGACGTCCGGCCATGGACGGGGAACGCCGATGTCCCAGAGGGCGGCGAAGTCGGCGTGGGCCTGCTCGACGGCTTCGGGAGCCGACGCTCTCTCAGCCGCAGCCGCAGCCGCACGGCAGCCCAGCCTCGAACCGCACGGTCTTGCGCTCGCTAAGGGCGGCTTTCATAGGTGAGTTGAAGGCTGGCCACCACCACCTCTGAGTCGACCGGGTCCCGGATCGGCAGACGCGGGCCGGTGGTACCGGCCCGCGTCGGGTCAGCGCACGGTGACGGGCTTTGTGGTGGCCGTGCCGTTGGTCCAGCCGTTGCGGTGGGCAGTGATCTTGACGGTGATCTTCTGGCCACGGTCGGCCTTCACCAGGACGTAGGTGGACTTGGTCGCGCCGCTGATGGGCTTGCCGTTGCGCTTCCACTGGTACGTGTAGGAAGTGGCGGACGGCGACCAAGTGCCGCGGGCAGCCGTCAGCTTGTAGCCGACCTTGACGGAGCCGGAGATCGACGGCGCGGTGGTGGCCTTCAGGGTGGGGCCGACCGCGACCTTCAGCGCAGGTGAGGTGGAAGCGACGGAGCCCGCGCCGTTGCTGACCGTGACCCGGCAGGACACCTTGTGGGCGTAGTCGGCAGAGGTGAGGGCGCGGGTCTTGGCGGTGGCGCCGGAGATGACCGCGCCGTCGCGCAACCAGGACCAGGTGGCCCTGGTGTTGGTGCCGTTCCAGGCGGCGGAGCAGGTGAGGGTGGTGCCGGTTCGGGCCGTTCCGCTCACCGCAGCGTTGGTGGTGATCTGTGGCTTGATCAGCAGGGTCTGCGACTGGGACCACACCTGGGAGGTATAGCCGCCGCTGCCGGCGTACTCGGCCTTGCGCCACAGCACCATGGCCCGGCCGTCCGGTCCGGCAGCCACCTCGCCGGCGAGGGCGTCGGTGTTGGGGACGGCGGCGACGGGCGTGTTGTTCAGAGCGGTGGCCTTGCTCCAGGTGCCGTCGGCGCGCACCGCCCACTCAAGGTAGTTGTCGTCGCCGTTGTCGATGCTCGGCACCTGCGGCCACACGACCTGCACGGTTCCGTCAGGGCCGATGGAGGCGTCCACCTGCCAGTTGACGTAGCCGGTGGACAGCGTCTTCGGCGCGGACCAGGTCCCAGTGCTCGCGGTGCGGGTCACGGTCTGCACAACGGGGGTACCGGCGGTGCGGCTCCAGCCCGTCCACACGTAGGTGACGTCACCGTTGGGCGCGGCCAGCGGTTCACTTCCGTCGCTGTAGTTGATGGCGGAAACGGCGGTCTGAGTGGCACCCCAGGTGCCCGAAGGAGCGGTACGGGTGGCGGATTTGAGGTCGTCGGCGCCGTTGCGCCACAGCACGGTGGTGGCGTTCTTGGCGTCCATCGCCACCTGCGCGTTGCTGGACGTGGCGTCGGTGCCGGGCAGCACGGAGGCGCTACTCCAACTGGGCTGGGCCGAGGTGCGGGTGGCAGTGGAGACCGTGTGCTCGTCGGTGAAGCGGTTGAGTTCATCCCAGACCGCGGTGGCGGCGCCGCCGGGGGCCACCGCGAGGTCGAAGCTCCAGATGGATCCGGTAGTGGTGGAGCCCAGCGTCCGGGGTACGGACCACGCTCGGTCGCCGGGGGCAAGGTCGGCGGTCCTCACATCGTAGTTCCGGTACCCGTCGCCCTGGTCCCATACGGCAGTGAAGGTGCCGTCGGCCGCCGCGACCAGGCGGGGCGTGGACATGTCCAGGCCGTCCCAGGCGGCGAGCGTGGCCGGGGCGGACCAGGCTGCCGTGGCCGGGTTCCAGCCGGCGGCCAGGGCGACCAGCGAACCGTCTGCACCACTGCCGTCCAGCCAGGTCACCACGGCCCGCCCGTCGGCGCTCACGGCAAGGACGGCCGCGGAATTCTTGTCACGCCCGGTCACCAGGGTGTGCGGCGCACTCCACGTCGCGCTGCCAGCAGGCCGGACGGCGGTCCGGAAGTCCCAATCGGTGGCCCCGGCGGCCTTGTCCCGCCACAGCGCGAACGCGGCGCCGTCACCAGCCACCTGGACATCGATGAGAGTCTGCTGGCCGTCCGCTCCGGTCAGGGCGACGGCTGTGCTCCACGGCCCCGCCGACGCGGTGTACCCGGCGGCGGCCGAGGGAAGGGCGGTGCCCAACGAGACCGCGGCCACGGTGGCGGCGAGCGCCACGGCGGCAGTCTTCGGTATGCGTATCTTCAGTGCCATTACGGCTCCTGTCTCAGGCGAGCGCGTCTTGCGCCCGGCATGCTCGCGCACATCGGAGCGAGGGGGCGCAGCACCGGCGGAAGGCAAATGGCGTAGATGCCCTCATGCGGATCACGACGCCACCGCTCCCGCGCCGTGGTCATGATGACAGGACGGAGTAACGGACCATGCTGCCGGGTGCTGGCAATCTTGTACGGACCACAATGCCGGGTTTGATACTGGTGGGCTCGCGTATTCAACTGTCACCAGTTGTGACTTAGCCTTGATCCACCGATCTGATGGCTGTGGATGACTCTTCGAGAAACAAGGAAGTGCCTTGTGACCTGCGATGATGGGAGTTCTTGAGGCTTCCAGCACGCACGATCGGCAAGGCACTTCCGAGATGCAAGTTTCCCATACTCCAGCGGCGGTCTCCGCTGCGTTCGATGACCCGAATCTGGTCGCGCATGCCGGGCTGGTTCCGGTGATGCGGCTGGCCGAACGGTGCGGGCTGTCGGGCCTGGTGGCGCAGAAGGTGAAGCTGAGCGGGACGAGGAACGGCGCGGGTGCGTCGGCGGACGTCAAGGTCAGCAGCATCGTGGCCGGCATGGCGGCGGGCGCGGACAGTATCGACGACCTCCATATCCTGCGGCACGGCGCGATGCCGGCCCTGTTCCGGGGGCCCGTGCGCCGTCCACGCTGGGCACCTTCCTCCGTTCGTTCACCCACGGTCACGCACTCCAACTCCACGCTGTCCACCGCAGGTTCCTCGGTCAACTGGCCGCGCACGCCCCGCTGCTGCCCGGTGCCGGCGACAAGGCGTTCATTGATATCGACTCCACCCACAAGCGGGTCTACGGCCGGGCCAAGCAGGGTGCCGAGTACGGCCGGTTCAAGGGCATCCGCACCCTGCACCCCCTGCTCGCCACGATCTGCACCCCGCACGCGCGGCCGGTGATCGCCACAGTACGGATGCGCCGCGGCAAGGCAGCCGATTCCCGTGGGGCCCCGAAGTTCGTCAGTGAGGCGCTGTCCACCGCCGTCGAGGCGGGCTGCACCGGCACCCGGATCCTGCGAGCGGACTCGCAGTTCTACAACGCCGGGGTGATCTCGGCCTGCCGCCGGGCTGGAGCCCACTTCTCGATTACCTGCGGGTTGAACCCCTCCATCAAACGGGCCGTCCTCGGCATTCCCGACCAGGCCTGGCAGCAGATCACATACCCGACCGCGGTGCCCGATCCTGCAACCGGTGAGCTCGTCTCGGACGCCGAAGTCGCCGAGATACCCGCCTACACCGCCTTCGCCAGCCGCACGAAAGCGGAGCGGGTCACCGCGCGGCTGATCGTGCGCCGGGTCCGTGACCTGGCCAAACCCGCCATTGTGGGTGAGCAGGGCGAGTTGTTTCCCGTCTGGCGCTACCACCCGTTCTTCACCGACCAGCCTGCACAAACCCTCCAGGCCGAACGCGAACACCGCCACCACGCGGTCATCGAGCAGGTCATCGCCGACAGCAAAGCCTCCGCCCTGGCCCACCTGCCCTCCGCACACTTCCACGCCAACGCAGCATGGCTCACCCTGTGGGCGATGACCTACAACCTGCTGCGGGCCACCGGCGCACAAGCCTCCGCCTTCCACGCCAGGGCCACCACCGCCACGATCCGCACCCACCTGGTCCATGTTCCGGCCCGGATCGCCCACTCCGCCCGCCGCATCACACTGCACCTACCGCACAACTGGCCCTGGCAGCACGCCTGGACACACCTGTTCTCCACGGCCCACGGACCGGCCGGCTGATACGAACAGCCCCTGCCCACCCCGCCCGCAAGGGCCCGACCGGAACCGAACCGTGGAAATGCTGGGCAGACCAGCGGAAACAACCTGCCCTCACCCGACCACCCGACCCCAAGCCGATCAAAAGACCACTCTCAAACCACCTCGGTGGATCAAGGCTAAGCCTTGATCCACCGATCTGATGGCTGTGGATGACTCTTCGAGAAACAAGGAAGTGCCTTGTGACCTGCGATGATGGGAGTTCTTGAGGCTTCCAGCACGCACGATCGGCAAGGCACTTCCGAGATGCAAGTTTCCCATACTCCAGCGGCGGTCTCCGCTGCGTTCGATGACCCGAATCTGGTCGCGCATGCCGGGCTGGTTCCGGTGATGCGGCTGGCCGAACGGTGCGGGCTGTCGGGCCTGGTGGCGCAGAAGGTGAAGCTGAGCGGGACGAGGAACGGCGCGGGTGCGTCGGCGGACGTCAAGGTCAGCAGCATCGTGGCCGGCATGGCGGCGGGCGCGGACAGTATCGACGACCTCCATATCCTGCGGCACGGCGCGATGCCGGCCCTGTTCCGGGGGCCCGTGCGCCGTCCACGCTGGGCACCTTCCTCCGTTCGTTCACCCACGGTCACGCACTCCAACTCCACGCTGTCCACCGCAGGTTCCTCGGTCAACTGGCCGCGCACGCCCCGCTGCTGCCCGGTGCCGGCGACAAGGCGTTCATTGATATCGACTCCACCCACAAGCGGGTCTACGGCCGGGCCAAGCAGGGTGCCGAGTACGGCCGGTTCAAGGGCATCCGCACCCTGCACCCCCTGCTCGCCACGATCTGCACCCCGCACGCGCGGCCGGTGATCGCCACAGTACGGATGCGCCGCGGCAAGGCAGCCGATTCCCGTGGGGCCCCGAAGTTCGTCAGTGAGGCGCTGTCCACCGCCGTCGAGGCGGGCTGCACCGGCACCCGGATCCTGCGAGCGGACTCGCAGTTCTACAACGCCGGGGTGATCTCGGCCTGCCGCCGGGCCGGAGCCCACTTCTCGATTACCTGCGGGTTGAACCCCTCCATCAAACGGGCCGTCCTCGGCATTCCCGACCAGGCCTGGCAGCAGATCACATACCCGACCGCGGTGCCCGATCCTGCAACCGGTGAGCTCGTCTCGGACGCCGAAGTCGCCGAGATACCCGCCTACACCGCCTTCGCCAGCCGCACGAAAGCGGAGCGGGTCACCGCGCGGCTGATCGTGCGCCGGGTCCGTGACCTGGCCAAACCCGCCATTGTGGGTGAGCAGGGCGAGTTGTTTCCCGTCTGGCGCTACCACCCGTTCTTCACCGACCAGCCTGCACAAACCCTCCAGGCCGAACGCGAACACCGCCACCACGCGGTCATCGAGCAGGTCATCGCCGACAGCAAAGCCTCCGCCCTGGCCCACCTGCCCTCCGCACACTTCCACGCCAACGCAGCATGGCTCACCCTGTGGGCGATGACCTACAACCTGCTGCGGGCCACCGGCGCACAAGCCTCCGCCTTCCACGCCAGGGCCACCACCGCCACGATCCGCACCCACCTGGTCCATGTTCCGGCCCGGATCGCCCACTCCGCCCGCCGCATCACACTGCACCTACCGCACAACTGGCCCTGGCAGCACGCCTGGACACACCTGTTCTCCACGGCCCACGGACCGGCCGGCTGATACGAACAGCCCCTGCCCACCCCGCCCGCAAGGGCCCGACCGGAACCGAACCGTGGAAATGCTGGGCAGACCAGCGGAAACAACCTGCCCTCACCCGACCACCCGACCCCAAGCCGATCAAAAGACCACTCTCAAACCACCTCGGTGGATCAAGGCTAAGACCGACCGGCAAATGGATCACTTGAGGCGTCGGGTGTTGGGTCGGCCGTCCCAGCGGTAGCGCTTGATCGAGCGTCTGATGAGCATGCGGAGTGTGACGAGTGCGGCCGCGAGGTGGAGGTAGAAGTCCACGACTTTGCCGTCTTTCTCGGTGCAGCGCCGCAGCTTGCCGTAGCCGTTCATCCAGGAGTGCGTCCGCTCGACCACCCAGCGCTTCCCGGCCTGGATCGGTGCCGGGATACCTTTGCGGGCGATCTTGGCGGTGAAGCCCAGCTCGGTCAGCAGGGCACGGGACGTGGCGCTGTCGTAACCGCGGTCCAGGTTGACGCTGATACCTTCGGGCATCGCGCCGACTTGGGTGCGGACAGCTTCCAGGGTCGGGCCGAGCAGGGGTGAGTCGTGCCGGTTGGCCCCGTCGGAGACGATGCCGAGCGGGACGCCGCAAGCGTCGGAGGCGACCGAGCGCTTCAGCCCCTGCTTGCCCGGATCCACCGGTGAGCGGCCGGCCTTCCCGCCGCCGGACGGGGCCTTACGGAAGATCCGCCGACGGCGCGGGCTGACCAGGCCCGGCAAGCGGCCCACGGCCCCGGACTTCGTCCGCCGTGGAAAGCCGAGCGGGTCAGCAAAGTGGCCCGAGGTGACGCTGCGGTAACCGGCTTCGACACGGTGGAGCGGATCGCGGACGGTCTTCGGATTCCCGGTGCCCTTCTGGGGCTTGCTGGGCGCCCCTGGGAAAACACCGCCATCGCCCCCAGCACGGAGCCACCTGATGGAGATGATCCGATGAAGCGCCGCGAGCTGCTGCGCGGCGCGCTGGCCTGACCGGTGCGGCGCTCGCCGCCCTGACCGACACCCGCACCTCCTTCGACCAGACTCTCGCCGCCCACCCGGCCGACCTGTCCGACCTGGAAGCCGCCGCTGAGAGCTACGGCTACGGCTACAACGGCCAGGCCCCCGCCCGGGTCCTGGCCGACCTGGTCACCGACTTCGCCGACATCCGCCCACTGCTGGACGTCCCGCAGCCCGTCGCCACCCGGGTAAGGCTGTGCCGCACCGCCGGGCAGATGGCGGGCATGACCGCGATCGTGCTGCACGACCTCGGCAGCCGCCGCGAGGCCCGCGCCTGGTTCGCCACCGCTGCCCACGCCGCCGGTGAATCCGGCGACCGGCAACTGCACGCATGGGTGATGGGCCGCGAGGCGATGGTGGGGCTGAACTACGGCTCTCCCAAGGCCGCGGCGGGCCTGGCCGAACAGGCCCGCCGCGTCGCCGGGAACTCGCCGACAGCCGCCGCGACCCTGGCGGCCGCCGTCGCCGCCCGCGCCTACGCCCTCTCCCACCAACCCGACCAGGCCCGCGATGCGCTGGCCGACGCCGACCGGCTGATGGAACGGCTCAGCGGCGAGCAGCGGGCCGACACCTGGTTCGGGCACTGCCGGCAGAAGCACCACGTCCACCTCTCCCACGCGCTCACCGCTCTGGGCGACACCGGACGGGCACGCGAAAGCCAGGGCCGCGCGCTCGAACTGTCCGCCCCGACCAGCAGCATGACCCGCACCCTTCTGACCATCGACGGCGCAGCCTGTGCCCACCACGACGGCGACACCGAGCAGGCGTGCCGCCGCGCCGCCGCCGCTCTGGCCGTCCTCCCGGCCGGCTACCGCACCGGCCTCATCCACACCCGCGCCACGGACCTGTACCAGTCCATCCCCGCCCAGCACCACCGCGAGCCCGCCGTGCGAGACCTCCACAACGCCCTCGCCTGAGGCCAGCGCTATAGGCGCGACGTGCGGGGCATCACCGCAGGTCAGGAGCGAAACGCGCGGCGGTGTTTCACTGGGGGCGTTGCAGTGCCATGGGCTGGTGTTGCAGTCGGCGGTGCCGGGACCAGCGCTGACAGACTCGGGTGCGTTGTGATCACCGAACGCCGACGGAGGATGCGTTGAGCCAGCAGGAACAGCCCTGGCAGCCGGGCCCGAGCGATCTGCCCTTCACCACCCACCTGATCGACCCGCACGGCGACCGGCACGGCGACCGGCACCTGGGCTTCAACGAGGACGAAGGCCGGTACTACCGGCTGTGGCAACACAAGGCCCCCGAGCGGCTCCACACCGGCGACGCCATCTTCCTGCGCCCCAGCGACATCAACCAGATCAGCAGCTACGCCATGATCTGGGTCCGCAACCACCCGGAAGACCCCCGCGGCTACGAGCTCATCGACGAAGTCGCTGCCGGTGCGAAGGCGATCGTCATGCACTTTGCCCAGGCCGCCCAAGCTCCAGCACAGCGTTAGGACGACGTCCCGCCCGCCGCGCCCCAGCCCCGAACGAAGGAGGCCAGGGCGCGGCGCTGTTCTTCCTGCCGGGCGGTCTGCTGCGCGAGGACCTGGCGGTCGATGTACGGGGCGACGGCGGCGAGGACCAGGCGCCGGAGTTCGTCCGGCTCCAGCGCTTCGACCTCCCACTGCACGGGGCGTTCGATGTCGAAGCCATGGCGGCGCGCGAAGGCCGGCCACCGGGGATCGCCGCGCTTGCCTCGGTCGCGGGCAGCTCGTGGTCGTGGACGACCTGGTCGTAGGTGAGCAGCACCCGTTCGGTGTGGCTCCAGCATGCGGTACGCGCTATCCAGTCGCGTTCGACGTCCTCACCGGCGCAGTCGAAGTCGCCGACATTTCTCTGGGGCTTCGCGACTGTGCGGAAGGAGTTTCAGCAGCTCAGAGGCTGTCTTGGTGATCCTATCTGATGCAACACCTGTAGTGCAGGGGGTTGGTCCGCGGCTCACTCAATGGGCGGCCATCCGGTCTCGGGGCCTCCTGCTCAGGGACTCGCGAATCGCGCGGCGTTCGGTTTCCTCGCGGGCGAGGATCTGCCGGTGGACCTCGGGGTCGCGGTGGGCCTCGATGGCCTCGCGCACGATCGCGGCGAGGACGTCGGGCGGCAGGGCCTCGGCCTGGGTGGTGGCGGTGCCGGAGAACGACCTGCGGTCAGTCGCTTTCGGGGGCGCGATCGGCAGGTTGTGGGCCACGACCTGTTCACCGGTGACCGCGACGCGCTCGAACTGCACCTCAACGCCTGCGGCCTCGGCGAACGCGAGCACGTCTTCGGCCAGTGCCGTGAACATGTGCTCGCCACTCTGGTCGTAGTCGCCGATGTGAAGCACCCGGGTTCTGAGACCCCCTGTCACCGGCCGGACCGCTGCTTCATGCTTGCCGGCCAGGCCGTCGAAGCCACCGCTGAAGAAGCATGAGATACCGAACTCGGCTCCGATCCTGACCAGTTGAGTGACCATGCCCGCCGTTATCCCGCCAGTGTGGTGCGCTCTCCTCGCCCGGAAGGAAAGGTTGTTCTCCCTGGTGAGAGAGCTGGTATGACAGTCAGCACCTGCAACAGTGGTGTTGCTCTCCATAGGGTGCGGCGTATTTACTCCTTCGGCTCCTCCTGCGCGTCGCCGATGGCGATGCGCAGGCCATGGATGCCCTGCAGGACCCCGATGAGGGATGCCTCCGTCCGGCCAAGGGCTTGCCGCACGCCTTCCACGTCACCGCGCTGGAGGCGAAGGTGAGCGCCGAGCGCGTCCGAAGCTGTCACCACGGCCATGAAGGACGCCGCCCGTGGCCAGCAGTGCACCGAGCAGCCGTAGACGGTCCTCCTCCTGCGGACCCTCGGGCCACAACTCCGGATCAAGGACCGGTCAGCTCCCAAGGCCATCAGGGCCCGATAGATCTGGTCTGCACTGACCGGGTGCTCGCTACTGATGCTCACGGCCCCAGCTTCACCGCGAGGCGACACTGTCGGGACTGCGACCACGCCGCGTCGTGGAGGAATCCACCCCTCTGCGGACACTGAGGTGAAAACCTCCCGCAGTTGATCGTCAGGCTGCGGGAGGTTCGGTGCGTCAAGGTGATCAGTTCCAGTTGCAGGTGTTGAGCAGGGCGAGCACGCTCGTCGCGTAATCCTCGCCCTTCTGCGGACGCCAGGACTCCAGATCCCAGGTGTCACCAGCAAGGTGCTTGCCGAACAGCTTGAAGTCCCACTTCGCGTGACAGGTGAGCTGATCCTTCATCGAGGCGAGCTGCGTCTGGCTCAGTTGTGTCCCGTCGAGCGGCAAGGGCGTGGGGACCACGTTCCACACCTGCTGCCACAGTGAGTCGTAGTCGGTCGACGCCTGCTCGTATCCGGTCTGCGTCGGCGTGACGCTTACCTCGATGTGATCGGCATCCCCGTCGGGCAGTGCGTACTTGACGGAGACCGTTTCAACCCACAGCGCGCCCGCGCTCAGGACGTAGCCGGCGCACTCCCCGGTGCAGACTTCGTTACCGGGGCCCATTCCGGCACTCCAGAACAGGTCCGTATTGCGGACGGAGAAAGTCTGCCGGTATCCGTTCAGGCTGTCGTCACGCCGCTCGTCGGTGACGGGGTATCCGAACCGGCTGGCAAACTTGCCGTAACGATTCCACAGCCTCGCGATCTGCCCCCACACAGGGTGCGCCCCGTAGTCGGGATGCCAGGACATGGTGCCGCCCTCGAATTGCTGCCCCTTGCCCACCCCGTCAAGGTTGGTCAGCTCGTCGTCGACCGGATAGCCCAGGGCGCCAGCCTCCCAGTTGAGAGTGCCCCACTTGTCGCGGATGGCCCCCCATACGGGGTGCGCACCCGTCGAGGCCTTCCAGTAGATGGATCCTCTCTCGAACTGCTGCCGCCTGCCGACACCGTCCGGATTGGTGAGCTCATCGGTGAGCGGGCAGCCGAGGACACCACCGGACCGGCCGAGGCTGATGTACTTGGTGAGGATGTCGCCGCCGACCTGGTGTCCGCAAATCGACTCGTCGGCCGCTGCGGGTGCCGCCTGAACGGTGAGGGTAGCGGCGAGGGCCGCAAGGACAGTGAAGGCCGCCTTGAATGCGGGAATTTTCCGTGAAGAAGAAGGAGTGGTTGTGGTCATGTCGGGTTCCTTTCCAGCACATCACCGTACGGAGAAAAAAAGAAGCCGGTAAAGGTTGAATCCGGTCTCGCTGCGTGCCGGAAACTGGCCCGCCGAGTCGTGACGCACCGAATGCCCGGCCGTATTCCTGCGGACGTCGAGATGGAAAACCTCCCGCAGTTGGCCGTCAGGATGCGGGCGGTTTTTATCTCAGCGTCCTCTGCGTCATGGCATGTGGAGGCGTCTGCGAGGGATGACGCGGACCTTGGCGTCCTCGGTGTCCCGGCCGGAGAGGGCGGCGTTCTCCAGCGCGAGCAGGTTGGCAGCGGTCGCGATGGTCTGAAGCCGTGCCTCCAGCCTGGGAAGGTCACCGACTCCGTCCCCTGCGTCGTCAGGACCAACCGCAGCCCGGTCACCCGCTCGTAGCGGCCAGCGGCCTGGGCCCGCCTCACTGCGGCCGCGCGAGCGCACTCGCCGTAGGACAGCAGGGACTTCATCACCGCGCGTGGCATCCAGTACGGATGTCCGTACCCGCCCTTGGCGCAGGCGTCGGCCAGCTCCAAGGTGTAGTAGCCGCGGCGACGGTCGAAGGGCGGCAGCTCCGGCAGCACCACGCTCGCCCACTCCGACACCCGCAGACCGGTGCCGTAGAGGCCGTCGCAGAACGCCACATCGCGCTGTTCGTTGCGCCCCCGCCACCACCGGTCCGGACGCCCGGACAGATCCATGCCGCGAATGCCCAGGTCCAGCCAACGCTTGTAGCCGCCGGCGTCGAGCCACTTGACGTCCTCACTACGGAGCGCCCGCGGAGCATCGAAGGCGTCGAAGGGGTTCGCGACGCCGTAGCGGCTCATCCAGCGGTAGAACTTCTTCAGTCCCGCGAGGTCGCGGGTGAACGAGTTCGTCTGTACCCGTGCGACGTTCGCCGGGTCGGTCACCCGCCAGAACAGGAATTCCTCCGCGTCGCCCTCGACCGCGTCCCACCAGTTGACCTGCAACGGCACCAGGTAGTTCAACCACACCCCGACCGAGTACGTGTAGTCCCTGTACTTCCGCTCGCCGAGGTTGCGCCACTTCGCCGACCCCAGACAGGCGTTGACCCGAAGGTCCGGCCGCCCATCCGGCCCGATCATGAACCGCTGCCCGTCCCGTACACCCAGGTCTCGGGCCCGTGCCGCCAGATCCGGCGCGACGCCGGGCAGCAACTCATCGAGGCCGTGGAAGGACCGGCCGACGTCATACCGGTGTACCTGCCAGCATCGAGCACCATTCTCCCCCACGGGAACGACAACGACGCCGAGCAACAACAGTCACTGGATACAGAACGGCGCTTTCGCACCATAGTTCGAGCCGGATCGGTTGGCCGGCCTGTCGGTCGACGCGGTAGTCGTCGGCGGCCGATGCGACGGCCGTCCAGAAATCCGCAAGGCCTTGAATAACAGCGTTCCGGGCCGCTCCGGCTTGCCCTTGTGGGCCGGCCGAAGTAGCCGGATGTCCTGCTCGGCCAGCTCGTGCTCGAAACCCCGGCCGAAGTAGTTCTTTTCGCCGATCAGTGTCTGGGCAGGACGTGCGGCGACAAGGCCGGGTTCGGCGGCCAGGAGGTCCAGCAGCGTCTCGCGCTCGTCGGCCTTGGCCCCGGGGTCAGGGCGAAGGCGACGGGCAGGCCCTGGAGGGCCGCCTCCAGCGGCAGGACCAACCGCCACCGCCTCTCCCGCGGCGGCGACCGCGGGGCCAACGCCGCCCTCTACCGCATCGCCCTCGTCCGCATGTCCAGCGACTCCCGCACCCGCGAATACGTCGCCCGACAGACTGCCGCCGGACGCACGAAGAAGGAGATCATCCGACTGCTCAAACGCGCGACCGCCCGAGAGATCTTCCGCTACCTGACAACACCAGTCGCGGTCCCGGACATCGCCGACCTCAGGCCGGCACGCCGGGCCAAGAACATCACGCTCACCACCGTCGCCGAGCACTTCGGCGTCTGGCCCGCCGTGATCTCCTGCATCGAACGCGGCACCCGCCGCGACGACGACCTCGCAGGCACCTACCGGACCTGGCTCACCGCCGATTGACCGCTCGCGAGGGGCTGGTGCTCAGTCTGTCCAGGTCAGAACCGCCAGCCCACGTCGGCCGGCGATGAGATAGAAGCTCTGCAGCAGCCCAAAATGCTCGACGAGGTACTCGCGCGGGTGTCCGTTGAACCCTCGAAATCCGCACGCTTCGGCAGCCGTCAAGGGATCCACAGAAAGGCCGTTGAGTATTTCGCCTACGTCCAAAGCAGACAGTTCACGGGCCACTTCAGCGACTACCGCAGGAGCGAGAACGGCGGGAGGGGCGTCAAAGCCGTCATAGACCCCCGGATGATCAAGAAACTCGACGCCGTCCGAGTCCCCCGAGATGCTTCGCGTGAGGACCTGGATGCACGGATCCTCGATGCGCATTCGCTGGCAGAACCCGATCAAGCCCCAGATCGCCCAGTCGAGATCCACGGTGTCCCCCGCAGGCGGGTCCCAATCAGGGTTGCCGTCCGGTGACACCGCCGCAGCTGCGCGGCACTGAGCCAGGTACTGCGGGGTCACCCGTGCCAATTGCTGTGTCAGTGCCATGCGTTGAGTATCGCGGACCACCCATGCGTGGAACCGCGAGATCCCTGCGCACGACCGGGGACGTTCAAGCACTCGACACCGCTTGACTGCCAATAGGAGCATCAAGACGATTCGAGGCCGATTCTCCGAGGTTTCAACGTGGCGTGCCTCGTGGTCGTCGCCTGCTCAGCGCGCGACGTCGCCGTCGATCCGGTCAGGGCCGTCAGGCCGCCCGCACCGTTCGGCCACTGCCTCGCCTACGGGCAGTCACGTTCCCGATGCGGCCGCGTAGTCTGCCTGCCGGGCGGTCACTCGATCGGGTGCATGCGCCGCAGGGACGCGGGGGGTCGGACACGACGACGGACCCCTCCCAGACAGACGGGAGGGTCCGTGTGTCGTGGCATCAGCTCAGCCCATCCGCCCGACGTCACGCACTTCAGCGCCGCCGAGGTAGGCCACGAAGGAGACCCAGCACCGCATCGCGAAGACGTCGGCCACTGCCTCGCCACCCGGCGCCGGCCACTCCTCCGGCCGCGGCACCACATCGTCCAGAAGAAGCTGCACCTCCTCACGCCCCGCAGACGGCAGCCCCGCTACGACCTCAGCAGCCAGCCGCTCCAACTCGACACGCACGAGCGCCCCCTTGTCCTCGACAAACCAGCACCGTACGGCCGACACCAAGGCCCAGTGGGACGAGAGCCCCGGCTCTGAGCGCATGACGCCGCAGGGCGCCGCGTTGTTCGCCGCCGATGCCCTGCTCACGGGAAGTGTGCCTCTGCCGCGCATCGCCGCTCTGCTGCGAGGGATGGCGCCCGGCCTGGAGGTGAACCCGATCGCGTCCCTTGTGGAGACCACGGTGCGCGACGTTCCGGACTCCCCCGTCCTGGGTGCCGACGACAGCCTGGACATGCTGGCCGGCGATGTCCGCCGCATCCTCCACGACCTGGCAGGGACAGCCTCACCAGAGGACCTCGGCGCCGCCTGGCATGCTGCCCGGGATGTGCGCAGCTGGGCTCTGGACCTGTGCGCGCGGGTGGAAGGGGAACTTGCCGCCCGGGCGCCCGGCGACGCCACCATGGAGTGGTGGATCAGCAGGCAGCTGCCGGCCGGGCTCTCTCTTCTGGACGAACTACGCACCCGACACGAAAGAGCCGCCGCTACCGCTCTGTCAGCTCTGGGTCTGCTGCTGCAGCGGGAACAGTTCGCCGAGCTCGAGCGGGTGCAGCCGGGCTGCCAATGGGACCTCGCGCAGACGCCGGGCTTCCTGCCCCCTCCCGCCCGTGATTTTCTCGCCCTGCCCTCTGCCGCACCGTAGGCCGCTTCACAACCTGCGGAGCGCACACGGGTGCGCAGGGTGAGAGCCCGCTCGTCTCGCTCAGCCCGAAGTGCTGTGAGCTGGCGTTCAGCCCTAGCCAGCCGTGGGGCGGGCACGACGCTGACCAAAGAGATAGAACCTTGCCATGCCGAGCTTCGAGGCCCAGATGAGGATGGCCGCGAGGTGGAGTGCAGCCTGGTAGGCGATGGCGAGTTTGTCGCACCGTATGGCCAGGCCGCGCCACTGCTTGAGGCGGTTGATGCAGCGTTCGACGGTGTTGCGCTGCTTGTACGCCTCGGTATCGAAACCGGGCGAGGGTCTGCTCGAACGGCACGTGCAGGTAGTAGCCATGGGTCGGGCCACGGTGGTCGGCGCGCAGCCGAGCGAGCATCTCGCTGTAGTGGTCGGCGTACAGGATCGCTTCGACCACCACGTGGTACCCGGCGTCCAGGGCATAGCGAGCTGTCAGGTCGATCAGGCCAATGTTCGCTGCGTCGGGCCGGTCTCGCTCGCCCAGCACGACCCTGCGCACGTTGTCCTGCTCCACCCAGGCCAGGCCGCGGCCGAAGCGGTCGCGGATGCCGGCCGCGACTGACGACTTGCCCGAGGCGCTGTTCCCGCGCAGGACGACCAGTCTCGTGTTTTCGTTGCCCACCATCATCCGGCGGAGGCTACCGGCGGCCACTGCCACTCGAATGTCAGCGAAGGCTCGCCACACATGGGGCGTCTCGGCTCATGTCACTGCACCTTCGCCGTCGTCGTCCGGGTGCCCGCACTGACCAGCTGATCAGCACCTCCCGCAGGTCGGGGAACCTCAGACGACGCTGACGGCCGTACCCTGCGCGCGCAGGGCCAGCGGACCGGCGAGAATCCCGGGGAACGGTTGGACAGGGATCGTTGACGCCGCGCCGTCCCACCAACGGTCGCAGGCGTTCCCGGGATCGGCGACGTCCAAGAGCGCCAGGACCTCGCAGCGGGGGCGGCGCAGGGCAGCGGGCGGAGGGTCATCCGGCATCACCCGGCGGCCGAGAGCACGGGGGGCGACGGCCGCGAGGGTGGAACGCACTGCGGCGGCACTGTCCAGGTCGAACAGCGCCGCTGTGCGGGGCGCCGCTCGCCGCCATCGTCGACGGGGGCGAGCATCTCGTCGTCGCATGTTCACGGCGCAGACGTGCGTGGCGTATGCCGTCCATGGTGCGTCCCTCCGGGAAACTGACCGGTGGTCGCCGAAGCTTGCGCGAGGTAGTCGGCGCGGGCGGCGCCGCACCGGCCTGCGCGCCGTGGAAGGACAGGGAATGGTCACACGCAGAGGATTCATTGACGGAATGTCGGCGGCCGGTGCCGCAACGCTCTTCGGCGTCACCCCATCGGCCTTCGCCACCACGCATGCAGACGTGGCCGTGGCGGACGCCGAGCTGAAGGCCCGTGACGCGATCCGAGCGGCCAACGTCGGTATGCGTGCGAGTTATGCCGCACTCAAGTCCGAACTGATCAGTCGTCTGAGTCCTGTGATCGTCGTCCAAAACGATGCCACGGGCGGCAAGTTCACTCTCATCCGTGGCGGAAGCCCACAGGAATCCGTCAACCCGGTGCCCGAGCTGTTCGAGCTTGCGAAGTCGATCAGCCACGTACCTCAGGGTATCTTCTCGACCATTGCCCCATATCTGGGCGACAAGGTGCCCAATCTCCCCAACGCCAGCCGCATCGACCCCCACGACCTGGACATGGTCGCGTTCGAGGGGCCTCGAGCGGCTGGCTGGATCAGCCCGCTCCAGGGGTACGAAGCCACCCTCACCACTGCACGCCAGCAGCTCGGGGAGGCCAATCTGCCACAGGAGCTGGAAATCTCCTGTGGGAGGATCCTCGACGAAGCACTCACGTTCATCCGTGATTCCGTGAGAAACGGAACATTCGACATGGCGTCGTTCGAGGAGTTCTCGGGCAAGACGTACCCCAGTATCCGTACGAACATGAAATACGCAGCTGCGGCGCAGATCTGTGGTGTGCAGGGCCTCATGCGAAAGTGGCGGGCCACGATCGGCGAGGAGGCATGGAAGGACCTGTATACGGTCGTGCTGTCGATCTGGACGACGTCCGAGCTGAACCAGGCTTCGATCATCATCAGGCGATGCATGAATCCGGTGAAGGTTGCTACCCATCTGATCGACCTGCCGACCGTCGAAGTTCCTCGCGACCCAATCTTCGTCGCCCTGGACAACCTCGCCCGGATTGTTCAGGACAATGTCTCAGCCGAAATGGTCTTCCCTACCGATCCGCTGGTCGCGGACGTCTTCAAGGGCAAGGAGGACTTGCTCTCCGTCGAAATCCTGCAGCAGACCGGGGCGACGGCCCGGGCACCCACAGCCTCCCGCTCGGCAGCGGCGTCCGCCTGTCCAGTCCATAAGGAGAAGCCTCATTCCTCCGCGTAGCGGCAGAGGGCTCCGGCGGCCGGGGGAGCAATTCGGCGGAGTCCTGGTCACTGGGCTGGCGTGAGCCGGGCATGGGGTGCTCGCGCTGATCGTCCGGCTGATCGTGCCGGAGTGATCATCTGCTGCGCCGGTCCTGCGGCGATCGAGCTGAGTGAACTGATCGAGGTGAACGCGAGTCTGGGCTGAGCAGCAGGAGGCCCGGTTGACGGTGGAGGCCGCGGCCCGGGTGCGGGGCGTCGTGCCCCACTTCCGACCACGCCGCCACCTGATGACCGCCACCTGATGACCGCCACCGAATACCACACCGAGATGACCACCCGCTCCGCCACCTAGGACGAGATCACCGGCGCCACCGCCCTGCCCACCGCAGCGTGAGCCAGGCCCCCACCCGACCCCCACACACCCTGACGCACCCTCAATCGATCAACACCGCACCAACGTGACAACGCCCTTCGATCAACTCGCCGAGATGTTGGCGCGAGATGTCGCAGAAGGCAGGAGAGCCATGGTCGCGCAGGCCTGCTTGATGTTCACACCACAAGAAACCGCGCGGCCATCGACACGTCACGGCCTGCTCGCGAAGGAGGTCAGACCCGGCCGAGGGGCCGATGAGGCTCGTCCGGGGGCTCCATCGTGATCGTGTCGCCGGGACGCACCACGCCGCCCACCTGGACGACGCTCATGATTCCGGCCTTACGCACAATGTTCCCGGCCTCGTCGCGGCCGACAACCTTCTTCAGCAGTCCGTCCTGGAAGTTGTCGATCTGCAGGCAGGGATTACGCAGACCTGTGACCTCCACGATCGCCTCGTCGCCGATGCGCAGCAGTGCCCCGCCGGGCAGGCCGAGCAGGTCGATGCCGCTGGTGGTGATGTTTTCGCCGGGTTCGCCGGGCGCCATGTTGAATCCATCTTCGCCGACTTCGGTGAAGAGCTCCTCGTGAATGAGATGGACCTGGCGCAGGTTCGGCTGGCTGGGGTCCTGCGCGACGCGCGAGCGGTGCTTGACCGTGACGCCAGCCTGTACGTCTCCCTCTACGCCGAGCCCGGCGAGCAACATGATGCTGGCCCGGTTGGGCTTGGTGAACGAGTACTCACTGTTGCTGCTAACTGCCGTTACCATCCCGCTCATTCCGCGGCCCCCTGTTCGGTAGCGATGATTCGCCACGAGCCGAGCCCGCGGCCCTCAGCGCACAGGATCCTTGGGATCAATCGCGGGGCAGGCCGTTAGCGGTCGAGTCGTCGCGGGGCTCCGGGCGGCCAAGTCATTTGAGCCATCCAACGGCGACCAGCTCACAGCCATACCCAGAACCCCTGGGCCCGACGATCTTACGAATGACCGCCTCAAACCCACGCTTGGAAGGTAGGACAAGCTCACCTACGCTGTCCCTCGTTGCATGAAACCCGGTGTCCATTCCCGGGGATCAACCTCACTTGCGGCCCTGCCCCTGACGGGCCCGCGTGAGGTCTTCCGTGACAAGAAGCTGTACGGCGGGGCCGCGCCGGCGCTGGTCCTCGGAGCGCCGAACCTCGGGCCGCTGTCGCATCGAGGGCGACGAGCGCGGCGCTCAACGACTCGTCGACCGTCACTCGACGGCCGCCATCCCCGTCATGCGGGTGAACTTGTCGAAGTTCGCGAGTCGGCGCTCGCGCCGCACCGGTGCGCGTGTCGACGAGCACGACGAGGTCGTCCATCTGGCCGTAGGTGCGGTCACCGTCGAGGTAGAACTCCCGAGCGCCCCAGACCGGCATGAAGTCGGCATCGTCTTCATACCACCCGTCGACCTGGAGAGTGTGCCGCGAAGCCGACCCGCCGTACGGAGGCACCACTCGGTCAACGTCCTGCTCGCAGCCGGGCAGCGCCCTGCTGACGTTCCGTCGGCCGCACCGCCTCCCGCCGTCGGGCGCGACGCCTACCGTCCCCGGCAGCACCAAGATCCCTGCCAAGCCGTCGCGAGGGCACCGCGGACCAACCAGCGTTGTCAGTGGCCCTCGTTAGTCTCCCCCTCATATCGCAGTTCAGGGGCTTCGTGGCCCTTGGTTCGGGCTGCGCTGACATCTGATGGACAGGCGGAGGGGCACGGCTGATGGCGTGGCTGGCAGCGGGTGAGGGGTACGAGATCACCCTCGAGGACGGGCGTGTGGTCGCACGGCGAGTCGGAGGGCGGCAGTTGAAGGCGCTGCCGAAGGCGTTGCGCGACAGTCCCGAGGTCGACCGGCTGAGGCAGCTGGCCGAGTGGCTGGACCGGCACGCGGCCTTGTGCGTGGCTCAGGTGGATGCCTGGATGGTGTCGTCGCTTCCAGTCCCGACCGAGCTGATTGCGCGGGTGTGGCCGGACGAGGCGTGGCAGGCGGCGCTGTGTGACATGGCCGTCGTGGGCGACGATCCGGACGAGGTCGGCTTCCTGCGGGACGTCACCGGCGACGGGGAGCTCAAGGTGGTCGACCTCGACGGTGAGACCGTGCGGCTGTCGCCTCGCACGATGACGCTTCCCCACCCCGTGCTCCTGCCGGACCTGGACGACGTACGGGACTTCGCGGCCGACCTCGGCATCACCCAGAAGGTGGAGCAGATCCACCGGGCGACCTGGACCAGGCCGGACGGGCCGGATGCCGGGCGTCCGGAGACGGCGATGGAGGTACGGGACTACGCGGGCGGGAAGTTCGCCTCGCGGTTCGGTCTCGCGGCACGCGCCACAGGCCTCGGCTACCGGGTGTCCGGTGGCTACGCCACGTGCAAAGTACGTGATGGGGGCCGCAGCACGGAGGCGTCGGTGTGGATCGGCGAGCCGTACTGGGACGGGGAGTCGGAGACCGGCGGGCTGAGCTGGCACGACGAGGACGGCCGCGCGGTGCGGCTGACCGAGGTCGGGCCGGTGGCCTGGTCCGAGGGGATGCGCATGGCCGCTGCGCTGTACGCCGGCCGCACGATCGAAGAGGGTGGGGACGCGTGACCGGGACGGTTGGGAACGACAACAAGGAGCTGCTCGCGGCAGGCGCGGTCCTCCCGGCCGACGCGCGGGGTGCGGGCCCCTCAGCGGTCGAACTGACCGCACGGGCCTATCGCCACGCGGTGCTCGGCGAGGATCGGGTCGTCGTGCGGCTGGCCGCGGCCGAACTGGGCCCCGCCGAGGACCTCGCCGCCGGCTTCCTCGGGCTTGAGCCGCAGGGCGAGCCGGCCGTGGTCGGTCTCGGCCGGCGCCAGGAGCTCGGCTTTCCCGAGTGGGTGCTGGTGCACCACCCCGAGGACGGGCACCACGCCCTGGCGGTCGTGCCGGAGCTGGACCGACTGGCCCGGCAGGCCAAGACCAAGCCCAAGGCCGCCCTGGACGCCTGCCACGAGCTGGCCGGGCGGCTCGCCGCGGCCGTCCCCCACTTCCTGCCCGTCTTCTACGAGCAGGCCGCGCGGGTCTTCCTCGGCGTCGAGAACAGCACGTACGCCGGCCAGCTGTTCGGCCGTGCCCGCACGAGCGAGGCGCAGCACGGGCTGACGGTCGACGAGGACCGGCTCGACGCCGTGTTCCTGGAGTTCGCCCTGGCCGGCGCGCTGCCGGTGAAGGTCCTGACCGGTTACGGCAAGGACCTGTCGGCCCGGCTCGCGCCCGTCGAGGCGTACGAGCGGTTCCTGCGGCTGTGCGTGCGCCGGACCGCCGGCGGTCTCGCGCCGTCCGCCCAGGCCGCGGTGGAGCTGAAGCGGCTCGCCCGCGCCGCGGCCCTGTCCGGCAACGAGGCGGAGCAGGACTACCTCGCCGAGCTCCTTCCGCTGCCGGCCACCTTGCGCGCCGCCGCCGGTTGGTGGAAGTCGCACCGCGGCGCGCTGGTCGCGCTGGCCCGGCGCGTTCCGTCCGTGCGGGGCACGCTGCTGTCGATGACCCCGCCCGGGGACAACGGGGATATGACCGAGCTGTGGCTGGGAATCATGGCGGAGTCCGGGGCCGACGCCGGTCTCGCGGACGCCGACCTGCCGCAGGAGGAGCAGTGCTCCGACGGCGCGGCGGGCTGGCTGGAGCGCTTTCACCGCGCTCGGCATCGCGGTTGGGGGCCGCGCCCGACGCCGCCCGCCCTGCTGGAACTGGTCGAGCGGGCGGCCGGCCGGCTGCGTGCCGATCTGGCGGCGCGGGCCGAGGGCGAGCGGTTTCTGCGGATCGGTGTCGAGGACGTGAACCTGCTGGACCTCCTGCTCTCGCTGGAGATCGCGGTCGCCGACCCCGAGGAGAAGTCCGCCCACCACCGGCGAGGCAGCGCCCTGAGCCTGTCGGACTGGGCCCGCGGCGAGGAGCCGCGGGACCTGGTCGCGCTGGCGGCCGACCCCCGCTTCCGGCCCGCCTTCGGGCGCGGGGCGAACAGCTACAACAGCGCTTCCTCCGGTGCGGACGTGATGCGGCGGCTGGCCGCCTCGCCCGGCGGCCGCCCGATGCTCACCGAGTGGATGCGTGAGGTGGCCGCCTCGTCGGTGGCTGCCGGGCTGCCCGGACTTCCGCAGGCGATCGAGCGGCTTTCGTGGCTGCCCTCCGAGGCTCTCGCGCTCGCGCCGCAGGAGGTCGCGGCCGCAGCCGGCGCCGATCTCGGCGAGGCCGTGGCGCGCACACTACGAGGCGGTCTGTGGGAGGAGCTGCGCTGGCCGGCGTGGGAGGAGGCGCTGACGGAGCTGGCACCGGGCCACCACACCACCGAGGGTCTGACGGTCGTCGAGGCCTGGCCGTATCTGATCGTGGCCAACGCGACGCAGGTGCGCGTCATCGACGCCGACTCCACCGTTCTCGTGCACGATCTGAGGCTGCCCACCACGTCCGTGTGGCGGACGGGCTTCCACTACGTGGACGGTGCGTTGCTGGTGTTCTGGAGCACGTACGGTCGCGGCGAGCCGCAAGGCTACTGGCACACCGCGCCCGACACGGTGTTCGCTCTCGCCGGTATCGGCGCCGGCTCCTGGGCCATGCGTTCGGACCACCTCAGCCTGCAACTGCCCGGCGGCGGCCGCACCACCGGCGGCGGGGTCCTCCACAGCGGCGACACGAAGCTGCCCGCGGAGCGCGCGCTGCTGTCCGACGGCACGTCGTACTGGGTGTGGCAGGACAGGGACGGGGAGGACAAGGGCGGCTGGCTCGAATACGACCCCGTAGGCGGTGCGTACGGCCGGCGCTCGCAGCCCGGCTTCCTCGCCGACGCGCTGCTGCGGCACGCCCCAGGGGCCGAGTTGGCGGCCGGCTCGTGCCGGCTGCGGCCCGCCCCGGCGGTGGCGGGTTCGGCCCAGGGGACGTCCGCGGACGGGCTCCTCGGCTGGCGTGTCGTGCGGCTGTCGGACGGCAGCCACCACGGCGAGGACACCACCGGACGGGTCGTCACCCTTCCGAAGGGGGCCGACAGGCCCGTCGCCGCGCTGACGTTCCCCGGCGACGACCGACCGCGGGCGCTGACCCAGCAGTGGCGCGAGCTGTTGCTCAGCGACCCGGAGGGCACGGTCACGATGTCGGCCGAGTGCGACCACCGCAACGAGCTGTACGGGACCGCGGCTCAGGCCCTGCCGCCGCTGCCGTACCTGCACATGCTGCGCGCGCGGGATCCGCAGGGGTCGGCGGCGCTGCGGGGCACCGACGCGGAGTCGGCCGGCGTCCTGCTGAAGGCGGCTGTGCTCGCGGAGCGGGTGGCGGACCTGCCCGAGTTGGTGAGCGCCGCGCTGCCGCAGGTCTCGGCACCCGAGCTGGTCGCCGGCGTGGTGAAGGTGCTGCGCTTCGCGGTGCGGCAGCAGAAGGCCCTGGACGCCGTGGCCGCACGGCTCGACCCCGCCGCCGAGCCCACGGAGGTCCGGGTCCAGGGACCGAGTGACCACGTGCTCGCCAAGGCGCTGCACGGCATCGTCGATACCGGCTACTACCAGTACGCGGACACCGACGTGACCCACCGATACCTGGAGACTCTGGCGTCCGTGCGCGCGGACACCGCCGCCACGGCGCTGCCGGGCCGGCTGCACTTCGATCTCCCGTCGCTGCCCTACTCGGGACTGCCGTTCGTCTCGCTCCTGGACG
Organism: Streptomyces sp. NBC_01224; assembly: GCF_036002945.1. Lineage (NCBI taxonomy): Bacteria > Bacillati > Actinomycetota > Actinomycetes > Kitasatosporales > Streptomycetaceae > Streptomyces > Streptomyces sp. NBC_01224. The sequence goes on from NZ_CP108529.1 coordinate 61,280, forward strand.
AGCCGGCCGCGATCGCCTACCGGGCCGTCGCGCCCGGCAGCGAACCGGCACACCGGGCAGCCCTGCTCGAAGTCCTCGGCCGGGTGGACGCGCTGGGGCTGGCCTCGACGGCGGCCTCGGCCGGTCACTGGCGCCGGGTCCTGGTCCGCCTGTCGACGCCCCACCTGCACACGCCGGACGGCCAGCGGCGCAACGTCGCGCACCGCAGTGTGCTGCCCCTGGGCGGCGGTGCTCTGCTCGGCATCACCGAGCACAACTCAAGTGTCGACGACGGGTGGGAGTTCGGCGCGCTGCTCCACGACCCGAACGGCTGTGTCGAGGTGCCCGGCCCCTACACCGTGAGCAGTGACGCGCCGGTGGGCGACCGGTTGCGCGGCGCCGACTGGCTGACCGGCTTCCTCGGGGAGGCACAGTCCCGTGAGGCGGTGCCCTTCCTGCCGGAGGCCGCCGACGAGTTCAGCCGACTCACCGGTGTGTCCCGGGCGCTGGCCCGGATCGTTCTCGTGGGCATGCCCGACGTGGACAGCTGGGAGAACAACTTCCTGCCGACCGAGCTGCGCAAGACGCTCGGGCTGAAGGTGGCCGAGGCGGGACACGCCCGCGACGAGCTGCGCGCGCTCCCGGTCGAGGTACGCAGGGCGGTGCTCGCGGCGCTCCTGCCCGACGACCCGGCCCGGCTGTGGAGCGAGGGCCCGGACATGGCGTCGGCGGCCGCCGTGTGGAACGAGAAGGTGGGACGGCGCCGGCAGGTGCCCGACTGGCTGGCGGCGGAGGCCGCGCGCGCCGCGCGCAGCGGCTGGCCCGTGCACCGGGCGCTCCCGGCGCTGCTGGAACCGGCGTCGTCGCCGGAGCTCGGCGTCGACGTCCCGTGGCGCATCGAGGGAGATCACCCGGCGACGGTGTCCCCCGCCGATGCGCCGTTCACCTCGGCGGTGCTGATCGGCTCGATGAGCCTGATGGCCTGGCTGGCCCACCGGCTGCCCGCCGGCGATCCGGTACGGGCGGCGCTGCCGAGTGCGCTGACCGCCGTGCGGCAGCGTCTTGCGGCACCCGAACTGCTGCTCTCCGCCGGGTATTACACGAGCCTCGCGGACTTCCGGAAGGTGGCCGGCGCCCCGACGGAGACGGCACCGGACCACGAGCGGTACGGCGCGGTGCTCATGGCCACGCAGGACGGCCAGCCCCAGCCGGCCGTACGGCCCGCCCTGCTGGACTCCACCGGCTCCGACCCGTACCTGGTGGCACTGCGCGGCGCCGATCAGCAGCCGACCGGGGTCGAGACGGCGCTGCGGTGGGCGTACGATCCGGCGTTCGCACGGCTGCTGGCCGACCCGGGCGTGCCCGTGGCCGGCACGGCGGACGACGAGGGCCTGTGGTGGCCGCAGGATCCGTCTCGTTCGGTGCCCGAGCGGGTGGCCGAGGTCGCCGATGCACACGGTCTGACCGCCGACGCGGCAACGCTGTACCTGATGCTGCTGGCCATGCCCGACCCGACGGACCGCAACACCGCGCGATGGACGGGGTGGAAGCCGGCCCGTCTCAAGACGGCGCGGGCCGAACTGGCCGACACCGACCTGGTGGTGTCGGGCGTACGGGCCCGGGCGGGACGCTCGCTGGTCCTGCCGGGCGCCTGGGCGGAGCAGTCGGCGCCCGTCCTGCCCGTCGAGCAGTGGAAGCTGCCGATGTACGGGGTGGCCACGGGCGGCCGGCCGGTGCTGGGCACCCTGGTGCCGAGCGAACCGGCTGCGGAGCTGTTCGCCCGGGCCTGGCAGCGGATCCTCGACGGCGACCTCCCGCGCTTCGAGGAGCTGAAGGTGCGGCGTACCAGGCGCCACCGCTGAGGCGCCGCCGAACGGCACCTGAGCCGCCGCTGACCGGCCGCCCGTAGTCAGCACGGCGCGGCGCGCCCGTCCCCGGGTGCGCCGCGCCGGTTCCCGACCCGTATGAACACCTGCCGAACCATGACGAAGGAAACCCGCATGACCGCCACCGAACAGACCGCACCCGTCCGGCAGGGCCAGCCGGCCGAGGAGCGCCACGCCGTCGAACTCGCCTTCCTCGCCGCCCAGGACCCCGGGCCGCGGCCGCCCGGCTGGGCGCTCACTCCTCGCGCGGTGGTCACGTTCGTCTGCGGCAGCGACGGCGTGGAGCTGGCCCTGCCCGGGCGTCGCGCCGGTCTGCCGTCGAAGCTGGTGATCGCCCCGAAGTTCGTCGGCGAGCGCGCGCTGGTCGAACGCTGTGTGGTCACCCTCGCCGGAGAGCGCGGGCTGCTGCTCACCGGTGAGCCCGGCACGGCCAAGTCGATGCTGTCGGAGCTGCTCGCGGCCGCTGTCAGCGGGACCAGCGCCCTGACGGTGCAGGGCACGGCGGGCACCACCGAGGACGCGTTCCGCTACGGATGGAACTACGCCCTGCTGCTCGCCCAGGGCCCCTCCCCGCAGGCCCTCGTGGACTCCCCGGTCCTCGCCGCCATGCGAGCCGGACGGGTGGTGCGGGTCGAGGAGATCACCCGCTGTCTGCCCGAGGTCCAGGACGCCCTCGTCTCCATCCTGTCGGACCGGCGGATCAGCGTACCCGAGCTGACCTCCACCGAGGACGCGGTCGTCCGCGCCGCCCCCGGCTTCACCGTCATCGCCACCGCCAACCTGCGCGACCGGGGCGTCTCCGAGATGTCGGCCGCGCTGAAGCGCCGTTTCAACTTCGAGACCGTCGACCCGATCGCCGACGCCGACGCCGAGGCGGTCCTGATACGCCGCCAGGCTGTCGCCGCCGTGCAGCGGGCGGGCGCGGCCTTCGCCGTCGATGACGCCGTCCTCGACGCCCTCGTCACCGTCTTCCGCGACCTGCGCTCCGGCCGCTCCAACGAGGGCTGGGACGTGGAGCGGCCGGGCACGGTCATGTCCACCGCCGAGGCCGTCCAGGTGGCGGCGTCGCTGGGGGTCGCGGCCGCCTACCTGCCCGGCGAGGACGTGCTCGACCTGCTGCCGGGACATCTGCTCGGCGTGGTCCGCAAGGACGACCCCGCCGACCACGCACGGCTGCTGGGCTACTGGGACGGCCCGGTGCGCCGCCGCGCCGAGAACGGCTCGGCGATGTGGCGCCGGCTCTGGGACCTGCGCGGGAGCCTGCGTTGACGACCGTCGATCCACGGACGGCCGTGGACGCACTGGCCGCATCGCGTGCGCCGTACCTGCTTGGAGTGCGCCACCACAGTCCGGCGCTGGCCGCGGTGGTACCCGCCCTGCTGGAAGAGGCGCGGGCCGAGGTGGTCTGCGTCGAGCTGCCGACCGACTTCCAGCCCTGGCTGGAACACCTGGCGGACCCCGAAACCGTCACCCCGGTCGCCCTGGCCGGAGCGGGCGAGGGAGGACGGCTTTCGTTCTACCCGTTCGCGGACTTCTCGCCGGAGCTCGCCGCGGTCCGCTGGGCCAGAAGCCGCGGGGTGGAGGTCGTGTGCTGCGACCTTCCCCTCGGCGACCCGCGCTGGTCGGCGGGGGCACTCGGGCCGGTGCGCGAGCAGGACGGGAGCGAGGCCGTACGTCCGGAGGCCGATGCGCCCCTGGGGGCCACGGGTGCGCTCGACGCCAGTCCTGACCCTGCTCCCGGCGACGGGACGACGCGGGTGCGGCGCTCGTACGCCGAGGCGCTCGCCGCCGCCGGGACCGGCCGGGACGGTGACGATTTGTGGGACCGCGCGGTGGAGGTGCTGGCTCCGGGGTGCGCTCCGGACGCGGTGCGCCGAGCCGCACTGGGCGTGGGCTGGGCCCTGCGCGCCGACGCCGCCGTACCCGCCGCCGACCTGGCGCGGGAGGAACGGATGCGGCAGGTGATCGCCTCTGCCTCGGCGGACGGGCGCCGGGTGGCAGCCGTGATCGGCGCGTTCCACGCACCCGCGCTTCTCGCGTCCACGGAGGCGGATGCCGGAACGGAGGCCGGGGCCGGGACGGCGGGCGTCTCCGGCGCTACGGGGCGGGCGGCTGTCCCGTCCGAGGCCGCGCCGCGCGGTGCGGGGCCCCGCACGTGGGGGTCCGGTACGGACGCGGCAGGGGTTTCGGCGGCTGGCAGGGCCGGGGAAGACGGCGCCGCCGCGACCGAGGGCTCGGCGGTGACCTCCCTCGTGCCGTACTCCTTCGACCTGCTCGACTCCCGGTCCGGCTACCCGGCTGGAATCCGCGACCCGCTGTGGCAGCAGGCGGTGCTCACCGCCGCCGGCGATCCGGAACGGATCCGGGAGGCGGCTGCCGACGCGGTGACCGGCCTGTGTCGCGAGATGCGCCGCGGCGGTCACACCGCAGGGACCGGCGAGGCCGCCGAGACGCTGCGCCTGGCCTGCGACCTGGCCGCCCTGCGCGGACTGCCCGCGCCCGGACGCGGCGAACTCCTGGAGGCCGTCACCACTGTCCTCGGCCAGGGCGAACCCCTCGGCCGGGGCCGGGCCCTGGCCCGCGCGCTGGAGGCCGTGTTCATCGGCACCGCACGCGGCCGGATCAGCCCGCACGCGCCCCGGTCCGGTCTCGGCCCCTCGGTCGAGGCCGAACTCGCGGAACTGCGGCTGCCCCGACCGGACGACCCCGACCGCCGCGACCTGCGCCTCGACCCGCTCCGTTCACCGCTGGACGGCCGCCGCGAAGTGCTGCTCCAGCGGCTGCTGGTGATCGGCGCCTCGTACGGCGAACCCCTGGACGTGGCGAGCACGGGCGACGGCACCGCGCTCGGCACCAGGTGGCGTCTGACGTGGACGCCGTCCGTGCCCGCACGCCTCGACCTCGCGGGCGTGCGCGGGGTGACCGCGGCCCAGGCCGCCGCCGGTACGCTCGCGGCGACCGCGCGCCACGAGGCCGCCGAGGGCGGCCCCACCCCGGCCCAGATCCTCACCGGGCTGACCGCCGCCGCGCGCTGCGGCCTGCCCGAACTGGTCGACGCACGCCTGTACGAGGCCTCCGTCGTGCTGCCCGACAGCGCCGACCTGCCCGAGCTCCTCCAGGCCCTGGACCTGTTGGAGGGACTGCGGCGCGGCCACTACCCCGACACGATGCAGGGCGCCCGCACGACGGCCGGCGCCCTCACGGAGGAACTCCTCGAGGCCGCGGTCCGGTCCCTGCCCGGCCTCGCCGGGAGCGACAGCGGCGCCGCCGCCGGGGCGCTGGTGGCGCTGGCGGACCGGACGGCCGCCCGTCATCTGGGCCTGCGACTGGACCGGGCGCTCGCCGAGCTGGCGGCCGAGGGCTCCCCGCTCATCCAGGGCGCGGCCCTGGCCGTACGCGTGCTGCTCGACCTGGACGACGCGGCCGAACTGGGCGAGCGTACGGCCGGCTGGATCGACGGGGCCACGGCTCCGGACACGCGCCGGGCGCTGGCGAAACGTCTTGCCGGGCTGCTCACAGCCGCCGGTCCCCTGCTCCAAGCGTCGCCGGACGCGCTCGCCGCGCTCATGGACCGGGTTGACGCGCTGGCCGACCAGGACTTCCTCGACCGGCTCCCGGCCCTGCGCGGCGGCTTCGACACGCTGGCCCCGGCCGCGCGCGACAGGCTACTCACCACCGTGACGGAGCGGCTCGGCGACCGGCTCGACCTGTCACTCGACGCCCCGCCCGAACTGCTCGCCCTGTGGGCGGCGGCCGACGCGGCCGGATCGGCAGCGCTGAAGGCCCTGGGCCTGCCAGGCGCCGATGCCGACGCGGACGCCGACGCAGGAACGGACCCGGGCTCGGACTCGGCCGACAATCCCGGCCCCGTACCCCCACCCGCAGCGGACAGCGCCGCCGCGGACGACGCGGACCGACGGCTCGGCCGTGCCGACCGCTGGCGGCTGCTGCTCGGCCGCCACAAGGAACGGCTCACCTGCGACGCTCGCCGCTACGCCCACGCCCTGGACGAGCTCTACGGCCGCGGGCGCGGCGAAGGCGCCCAGGACCTGGCCGGCGGCGCACCAGGTCAAGGCGGCGGTCAGGACCCGTCCTTCCCCACCGCGCGGGAGTGGGCGCAGGAACTGGAGGCCCTCTTCGGCACCGACGTACGCGAGGAGGTCCTCGCGGAGGCCGCCGACGCGGGTCGCACCGACGTGCTCGCGCAGCTCGATCCGGCGTCGGTACGCCCGTCGGTGGAGCTGCTCGGTTCGGTGCTGTCCCTGGCCGGAGGCATGCCCGAGGCCCAACTCGCCCGGCTGCGTCCGCTGGTGAAGCGGCTCGTCGACGAGCTGTCCCGGGAGCTGGCCACCCGCCTGCGCCCGGCGCTCTCCGGTCTGGCCACCCCGCGCCCGACCCGACGGCCCGGCGGGCGCCTCGACCTCGCCCGTACCCTGCGGGCCAATCTCGCCCACACCCGGCGGACGGAGGACGGCCGGCTCGTCGTCGTACCGGAGCGCCCGCTGTTCAGCACGCGGGCGAGCAAGGAGGCGGACTGGCGCCTGGTCCTCGTCGTCGATGTCTCCGGTTCGATGGAGGCGTCGGTGATCTGGTCGGCGCTGACGGCCGCGGTCCTCGGCGGGGTTCCGACCCTGTCCACGCACTTCTTGGCCTTCTCCACGCAGGTGATCGACCTGACCGATCGGGTCGAGGATCCGCTGTCGCTGCTGCTGGAGGTCCGGGTCGGCGGCGGTACGCACATCGCGGCCGGTCTCGCGCACGCGCGTTCGCTGATCACCGTGCCGAGCCGCACGCTCGTCGTCGTGGTCAGCGACTTCGAGGAGGGCGCACCGCTCGGCGGGCTGCTGGGCGAGGTGCGTGCCCTGGCGTCCTCCGGCGCCCACCTGCTGGGCTGCGCGGCGCTCGATGACACCGGCACGCCGCGCTACTCGGTGTCCGTGGCGCGCCAACTCGTCGCGGCCGGTATGCCGGTGGCCGCCCTCAGCCCGCTCGAACTCGCCCGCTGGGTGGGCGACCGCCTCCGTGGAGAACCCCGTTGAGCACCGAACTCCTGCCTCCCGTCGCCCCCGACGTCCTCGCCGACGCCGTGGAGCAGCTCAGCGCACGGCTGCGCAAGAAACTCGACGCGGCGATCTCGGGCTGCGCCGACCAGGCCTCCACCACGGCCGACGGGGCAGCCGAGGTCCACTTCGGCGAGGACGCCACGGTCACGCTGCGCCCGGGCCCGTCCGGCACGGTCACGAACGCGGAACAGGCCGTGTGCACCTGCCTGTTGGCCCCGCGCTGCCTGCACCGGGCCGCGGTCCTGGGCGCGGCACCCATCGCCGGTGGGGAGGACGACACGGGCGGGGGTGACGACTCGGGTACGGGCAAGGCCGCAGGCTCGGGCACAGCCTCCGACACGGGCGCGGGCCCCGAGGAGGCCGCACCCACCGCCCCAGCCGCCGACGTTGCGGCCACGGTGGTCTCGCCGGCCGCACTCACCGCGGCGCAGGTCCTTGCCGCCACGGCGCTGTGGGACGCCGCCGCCGAAGCCCTGTCCGCCGGCGTCACGGCGGGCGGCGCCGTGGTGCAGGCCGAGCTGCTCCGCGCCGCCCACACCGCGCGGCTGGCCAGGTTGCCGCGGGCCGAAGCGGCGGCGCTGCGAGTCGTACGGAGCCTGAGGGCTGCGCGGGAGCGGAGCGAGGGACAACGTCTCGCCGACCTCACCGGAGCCTTCCGTGAGCTGCTGGCCGGCACCGCCCTGCTCGCCTCCGGGTCGGCCGACACGGAGGCGGCGGGCTCCGCGCGCCGGGTCTACGAACAGGGCGGCAGCCTGCGGGTGTACGGCCTGTGCCGGGAGCCGGTGCTGTCCGCGACGGGGTACGGCGGAGTGACCACGCACCTGGTCGGTTCGGACGGCGCCGGTTACACGGTGTCCGACGTGCGCCCCGGTGGCCTCGCCCGCGTGAAGGGTGCGGGGTCCGCGTCCGTGGCGCTCGGCGGTGCCGTCCTCGACCACGCCGGGCTGGCGCGCGGGGGTCTGCGGATCGTTGGCGCGACCGTCTCTGTGGACGGGCGGCTCGGGGCAGGACGGGGGGTCAGCGCGACGCCACTGCGCGGGGTGGACTGGTCCGAGGAACCCGCCGCCGTCCTCTTCACCCGACCAGTGCAGGAGGCGATGGCCGCTGTGCTCGCCGACGGCGCGCCCGAGGCGGGCGGGCCCGGCAGGACGGCGCCGAGCCTGCTGGGCTGCGACGTCGAGGTGATCGGTGCGGCCGGCGAGTCTGTCGTCGTCCGCGTCGCCGGTGGGGGATCGCTGCTGCGGCTCCGCCCCGCACACCCCCACCCGGAGCTGCCGCACGCCGCCAACCTGCGCCGGATCGCCGAACACCCGGGGCTCGCCCTGCGCGTGCTCGGCCGTCCCGACCTGGACCGGGCGGCGACGCTCCAGTCGCTGGCGGTCGGGCCGGTGCCGGGGGCGTCCGCCACGCTGCGGCTGCCAGACGCGTGGAAGGGCCGTGCCGACCTGGGCTACGACCGGCTCCAGGGCGAGCACTTCCCCCGCGAGACGGCGGGATCCGCGGACTGCGGGCCGGTCACCGCGGGCCCCGACCCGCTGGCGGAGGCACCGCTGTGGCGTGTCCGCCGCCTGCTGGAGACGGGCGTCGCGGGCGGTCGCCGTGCCGTGGCCGAGGCGGGCCGCGGGACGGACGCGGCCTCGCTCTCCGCCCGCCTGACCCGGGCGGAACTCGGCGTAGCGGCCCACCTCGCACAGGCCCTGACAACGGAGGCGGGCCGCCGCCCCCGCGACACCTTCGGCCGCCTGACCGACCCCTCGGCCGACGCCTACGCGAGGGCCTGGCTCGCCTCGGCGGTGCACCTGGCGGCTGCGGAACGCTCGCTGGTGGCCGCGTCCTGGTCGTGACCTACCGCTGAGCCCACCGGGCCGCCTGGGCCGCCCGGTGGGCTCAGGCGGTCCCGGGCCCCGGTCCTTCCGGCGTTCCGCACCACCGGGTGTGGCAGCCTGTCTGCGAACTCCTCCACCGAGCCGCTCCCGAACCACCGGTCCCTGCTACCCGTGTTCGACGCCCTGCGCGCGGAGAGGTCCGCGGCACGGCCCAGTTCCGTATCGGTGTCACCCACGAGGGCGACGCCCTCTCCGTGACCGTGACTGTGACTGGTCAGGCCGGGCAGGCGTATCTCTGGGGTGCCTCTATGTCGTTCGTCAATCCCGCGCTGTCGGTTTTGTGGGTGTCGGTCCTGTTCACGCGGCGAGGGCGATGGTGGGGGTTCGGGACTCGTAGAAGGTTCCGTCGCGGAGCATCGCGAACAGGACGCTGATGCGTTGGCGGGCGAGGCGGAGGAGGGCTTGAGTGTGGGTTTTGCCGCGGGCGCGTTGCTTGTTGTAGTAGGTCCGGGAGGCGGGATCGGCGTTCATGCAGGCGAAGGCGGAGAGGAACATGGCCCGTTTGAGCTGCCGGTTGCCGCCTCGGGGTGCGTGCTCGCCGTGGATCGATGTTCCCGAGGACTTCGTTGTGGGGGCCAGGCCCGCGTAGGAGGCGAGGTGGGCGGCGGTGGGGAAGCTGGTGCCGTCGCCGACGGTGGTCAGCAGGACTGCGGCGGTCCTGACGCCGACGCCGGGCATCGAGGTCAGGACCTGGGAAAGAGGGTGTGTCTCCAGCAGGGTGTTGATCTGGGCTTCCAGGGCTCGGCGCTGTTCGTGGACAGCTCCCAGCGAGCGGGCCAGGGAGGGCACGACGGTGTCGAGGGTGCCGGTCCCGGGGACGGTTACGGTCTGCTCGTCCAGTGCGTCGAAGACCTCGTCGATCAGCCGGGCGGCCATGCGTGGGGCTTTGGGGCGGATGAGCTCGACGAGTCTGTGGCGGCCGGCCTTTCGCAAGGCGGCTGGGGATCCGTGGCGTTCAAGGAGCCAGGTGACGGCCTGGTGGTCCAGACGCGGACCCAGGACGCGCTCCAGGCTGGGGTGGAATTGGGTGAGCAGGCCGCGTATCCGGTTGCTGGTCCGGGTGGCCTCTGCGGCGAGGTCCTGGTCGAAGCCGACCAGGACGGTCAGCTCGGCGGTGATCTCGTCGGTCAGTTCCAGCGAGCGCAGGGTGTGGGGCAGAGTGCGGGCGGCATCCGCGATCACCGCGGCGTCCTTCGCGTCGGTCTTCGCCTCGCCCGGGTAGAGATCGGCGATCCGGCGCATCGCCAGTCCGGGCAGGTAGGCGACCCTGCAGCCCGCGTCCCGGGCGACGGCCAGGGGCAGGGCGCCGATGGAGGCGGGCTGGTCCACGATCACCAGGACGGTGCCGAACTTCGCGGCCAGCTTGTCGAAGACGGCCCGCAGTTTCGGCTCGCTGTTGGGCAGCTGCTTGTCGAAGACCTTCTTCCCGGCCGGGGTCAGCGCGTGCCCGTGATGGGCGCTCTTACCGACGTCCAGGCCGAGGAACACGCCGACGTCTTCGGTGTCGAACATCGCACCCTTCCCAAGGGGTTGGCGGTGCTGGCCTCGGCAGAGGTGTCGTGCGCGCGCATCCACGTTATGCAGACCTGCCGCCCGCGAGCTGTCCGGCATTGCGCCGGACCGGACGGTGGCCGGACCTCTCATCAGCGTCTCCGACGGCACCCCCAGGCCCGGTGACACCACCCCCCAGGTCATCGAGTTCGACAGGGGGACACAGTCATGCCGGGCCCGGAGGCCAGCGGCCCCGTTGCAGGACCGCGAAAAAGATAACGGGGGCAGCCTCTACTTCCTCTCTCTCAGACCGTTCAGCACCAAGTCAGTCAAGCGCTCCGGGAGGTCCGGTTCGATCGGGCGGTGGCCGAGCAGGGAGCGGGTCTGGAGTGGGGAGCAGAGCAGTTCCAGGGCCAGGGCCGCGTCCGTGTCTGCCGGGAGTTCCCCGCGTTCGACGGCCCGGCTGATGATGGCGCCGGCCTGATCGAGGCGGGACTGCCAGAAGGTCTGCCAAGCCGCGACGAGGTCGGGGTCCTCGGAGCTGAGTGAGGCCTCCCGGGCAACGGAGCGGCCGGTCGGGGTGGCCAGGTACTCGGCCAGCGCGCGGGCGAAGGTGGCCAGGTCGGTGCGGACGGCTCCGGTGTCGGGGACGGGGATGCCCTCGTCACTGCCGGCCAGCATGGCGTCCAGCACGAGCTTCTCCCGACTGCCCCAACGTCGGTACACCGTGGTCTCGTTGACCCCGGCACGGGCCGCGACCTCGGCGATGCTGAGCCGGGCGATGCCCTCCTCGGCCAGCACCTCCATGGCGGCTGCCAGAACGGCCTGGCGGACGCGCGCGGCACGGCCGCCAGGTCGGCGGCGGATCGGCTCCGGTTCTTCCTCAGTCATGTGTCGATCACCTCAACCACCACCTTAACGCAGGGCGGCTTGCATTAAGTGTCACCCGGGCGCATAGTCACTAATGCAAGAGTTCCGGCTTTAAGCACAGCAGGAGGCATCACCATGTCCTTCACCTGGCCCCTGGACCCGCAGGACCTGTTCGTCGAGCGCTACCCGCAGATGACCCTCGGCCTCCCCGTCGACGAGGTGGACGCGGTCCGCGCCGCCGTCACCGAGATGTGGCCCGACCGGCCCGGCAGCTGGGTGTACGAGTGGTCCGCCCTCGCCGCCCGGCACGCCGAGGCCGGGCGCCACCGCCTGGCCGCGCAGGCGTACGGCTGGGCCAAGTTCCCCTCACTGGCCGACGACCCGAAGCGCACCGCGCTCGCCCGCCAGGTCGAGCAGTACGCCCTCGCCGCCCCCGGCTTCCCGGTGGAGTTCGAGCGCCGCACGCTCACCGTCCCGTACCGCGGCGGCGAGGCCACCCTGCCGATCCACCTGATAGCCGCCCCCGGCCTGCCCGCCGACGCGCCGGTTGTGCTGGCCAGCGGCGGGGTGGACTCCTGGAAGACCGACCTGCACGGCATGTGGGAGCAGCTCGCGCTCGCGCTGCCGGTACGGCTGCTGCTGTTCGACATCGTCGGCACCGGCGAGACCGCCCACCTGCCGATGACCCCGGATGGCGGGGCCGAGGTGATTGCCGGACTGGTCTCCTTCGCCCGCACGATCGGCAACGGGAAGGTCGGCCACTTCGGCATCTCGATGGGCGGTTACTACTCCGCCCGGACCGGACTGACCGGGGCAGTGGACGCCTCTGTGGTGCTCGGCGGCCCGGTGGAGCGCTCCTTCGCTCCGGACCGCGGCTTCGCCTTCGGCATGGACGGCATCGTCGGCAACGCCCTCGGCTTCGACGCCATGCCGAGCACGGCTGCGCGCGAGGAGGCCTTCGCGGCCTTCGACCTGCGCCCGCTGCTGGACCAGGACGCCAACGGGTCGATGCTGGTGGTCAACGGCACCGAGGACGTCCACGTCCCACTCGACGACACCTTGGTGTTCGAGGGCCGCCGGGACACCCAGGTCGAACTGATCCCGAACACCGGCCACTGCGCTATCTCGCGCTTCGGCGAGGCGATGGCCGTGATCACCCCCTGGCTGAAGGACACCCTGATCGGCTGATCCGACAGTCCTGTCGCGACACGAAGCCGCCAACCCGCGAGCGCCGTGCGTGGCGCCGCCGAGAGGAGGCGCTCACGCACGGCGCTCGCGGTCCGCATCGGCGCTTAAAGGAGTGGTGGGTTCCCCCGGGGCGCCGTTAGTGGCCGCCGATGAGACGCAGGATCGTGTGCCGGGCCTTGCGAAAGGCCAGTTAGCGGTGGTGTTCCTCTTGGCGCGCGGGGTCGTTGCCCGGGTCGGGGCTGAAGGGGCGTTGGAAGGCCGCCATCCACTCCGGCTCGGCCAGGCGAGTACCCAGGGCCGGCGGTCCGCACCCGGCGGGCGCGACCGCGAAGTGCAAGGACGGGACCTACAGCTACGCGGAGAAGGGCGCTGTCACGTTGGCTGGCCCGTGGGATGATCTTCGGGTTGATCACGTTGGGGGAGCCTTCCGTGGTGGGTGCACCGCCGTCGTACAAGGGGCACCGACACCCGGTCGAGGCCATCTCGCACTGCGTGTGGCTGTACTTCCGGTTCCCGCTCAGTTTCCGTGAGGTGGAGGAGCTGATGCTCGAGCGCGGCGTGACCGTCTCCCACGAGACCGTGCGCCGCTGGTGTCTGAAGTTCGGCCAGGCGTACGCCAGCGCGCTGCGCCGCCGGCGGCCCCGCCCCGGGGACAAGTGGCATCTGGACGAGGTCTTCATCAAGATCAACAGCGAGCAGAAGTACCTGTGGCGGGCGGTCGACCAGGACGGCAATGTCCTGGACATCCTCGTTCAGAACCGGCGGGACAAGGCCGCCGCCAGGCGATTCTTCCGCAGGCTGATGACGAAGACGGGCAGGGTGCCGCGGGTGGTCGTCACCGACAAGCTGCGTTCCTACGGCGCCGCTCACCGCGAGGTCATGCCCTCGGTGGAGCATCGCTCGCACAAGGGCCTGAACAACCGGGCCGAGAACAGCCACCAGCCGACGAGGCAACGCGAACGGGCGATGAAGGGCTTCCGCAGCGTGGGCGGGGCCCAGCGGTTCCTATGCGCGTTCAGCGGCATCTCACCCCACTTCCGGCCCCGACGCCACCTGTTGACCGCATCCGAACACCGAGCCGAAATGACCATCCGCTTCACCATCTGGGAGCAGATCACCGGCGTCACCGGCCGACCTACCGCGGCCTGAGCCCAGGCCGGCACCCGGCCCCACCACACCTCGACGCACCGTCAGACACCCACGCACCCAACAACGTGACAACGCCATCACTGGAAGTCATCCAGCTCGACCAACTCGCCGAAGAAGCAAGGCGCCCCCGCACCCGCAAGCCGACCAGAACGGCATGATGCGGACGTGAAGAAGACCACCGAAACGTCGGCTGACGGGAAGTTCGCAGCTGTCTGCGGCCAGGCGTGGGACATCCTGGTCCCCGCCCGCGCCGACTACCTGGCAGGCGTCTCACCCCACTACGACGAGGTCTTCCAAGAAGTCGCACAGCGAATCGAGAACGCAGGCAGCCTCGGCAAGACGGACATCGCAGCGCTGGCCGTCTGGAAACGCCTCTCCGCACAAACCCGTTGGGCATCGGCGCTCATGTCCCTGCCCGACGTTCGGTCACCGAACGGGCCGTCACCGCCGTCCACGACACCGCCCTCACCCGCAGCCAAGCCGCCCGCACAGGACGCGGCATCATTGCCGAGCTGCCCGGCTTCCACACCGGCGACGCCCTCGCCTCAGCCGTCCTGACCGCAGCAGCACCCCAGCGGATGGCCGTCTACGACCGCCACGTCCAACACGTCCTCGACGCCTTCGGCCTCCCCCTCACCCGCGCCCCGGGACGCTACGGCCGCTACATGCAACTCCTCGACGACCTCCTCCGCCACGGCGCAGCACAGGCCGACGGCTGGACCGCACGCGACATCGACACCGCCCTGTACTGGACCGGCGCCAACCCGCCCCAACCAGCAGCAACGTAAACCACACGACAGCAGCACCGGCAGGCCCGACCACGCAGCAAGCCGCTGACCAGCACAAACCCGCACCAGTCCTTTAGATGCCGGACACCATCACCAACACCACACCACCGTTATCAACACACCCCGAACAACCCCAGGCCAGACGCACCGTCACCACCGCCACAAGCCCAAAAGAAGCGACCCCTCCCCTATCAGAAAGCCCTCAACACCCCAGCTCAAGCCACCCACACCCCACCTACGACTAGGACTTGTCCGGTCGATCATGTTCGGAGCCAGATGACGAGTGCTGCTGCGGTGGCGGTGCCGAGGAAGACGTAGCCGCGCTTGTCGTATCTGGTGGCCACGGCCCGGTGCTGCTTGAGGCGGTTGATTGCCCGTTCGATGGTGTTGCGTTTCTTGTAGCGGTCTTCGTCGAAGCCGGGGGGTCGTCCGCCGCGTGAGCCTTTGCGCCGGCGGGCGGCCTGGCTGTCGGTCTTCTCCGGGATGGTGTGCCGGATGCCCCGGCGCCGCAGGAACTCGCGGCAGGGTCCGTTGCTGTAAGCCTTGTCGGCGGCAAGACTGTCCGGCTTCTTGCGGGGCCTGCCCGGCCCGTGCCTGGGGACGCGGATCTTATCCAGGACCAGCTTGAACTGGGTGCAGTCCGCCCGCTGTCCCGGTGTGACGACCAGGGACAGCGGGCGGCAGCGGCCGTCCGCGCTCAAGTGGAGCTTGCTGGTGAACCCACCGCGCGAGCGGCCCAGGCCCTCACATCCCGCACCACCTCCACCAGGCGGGCGTGCAGGCTCTGCCACGGCGTCTCGTCCTGGTGTTCTGGCGGTTCGCCCCCTTTGAACCGGGGGCGGGCGGTGGTTCGGTCCGGGCGCCGGCCGCGTGCTGATGCGCGCGGACGACAGTGGAGTCGACCGAGATGTCCCAGTCGATCTCACCAGCGGCGTCGGCCTCGGCCTGGACCTGCTGAAGCAGCCGTTCCCAGGTGCCGTCAGCCGACCACAGCCGGTGCCGTTCGTAGATGGTCTTCCATGGTCCGAACCGTTCAGGCAGGTCACGCCACTGCACGCCGGCCCGAACCCGGTGCAGAATCCCGTCGATCACCTGCCGATGGTCCCGCCACCGGCCACAACGTCTGTTGCTGACAGGCAGGAACGGCCGCAGCCGTTCCCACTCGGCATCACTCAGATCACCCCGCCCCATGCCCGCATCAACGATCCAGAAGCAAGGCAGTTACATGATCGGCCGGACAAGTCCTAACCCCTGAATCACACGAGGGCCGGCCCCACCAACCAACCCCGCCCGAGCCCTGAACAACCCTCACCTGACATCCATCAGACACCCCAACTGATATCCATCAGTCGCCACAAAACACCAACACCGAATTCACCACCCACCAGAAAACGACCCACCACCCAAATTCTGGAATCTCTCAACACCACCACCCGAAAACATAGAAACGGCCCCGGAATTACCACCCCAGAACCGCGTCAAAAAACCTTCTCCACCAAGATCCGTACCACCACGCCGGACCGGAACCGATGCCGTCGGTACTCGGGTTCTGGCACACATTTCGTGAAAGATCTAGCCAGCAGGACGCGCGCGTCACGTGACCTGCGGGGACCACGCGTCACCGGGTTCCGGTGACGCCGGACTCAAGGTCGCTCACGGAATGTGTGCCAGAGCCCCGCTTTGGGAGGCAGTTCCGAGGGCCGCGGCGTTCGAATTGTTCACGGGATGCGGCAGCGCCGGTTGCCGGTGCTCAGTAGCGGTACGCGGCTGTCGCGATCTCGACGAAGGATCGGATCAACGGGTTGGTGTCACCTTCGTTCCACACCGCGACCACTCGGCTCGGCGCCATGTCGATCAGCGGTACCACGGCCAGCTCTGCGGGCAGGTCGTGTCCGAGCGGGGCCAGGCCGACCGTGCCGTTCCACAGCACGGCCTGCAGGCATTCCTGGACGGCGCGCACCACTGGGCCCTCGCGCGGCCTGCCGCCGTTCCAGTACGACTGCCAGATGGGGTCGGTGCCCTGCGGGAACTGGAACCAGCGGCGGTCGCTCAGCTCGGCCAGCCGCAGCCGGTCGCGGCGGGCCAGCGGATCGTCGGCGCGCAGGACCACGCCGACCGGATCGGTTCGCAGCGCACGCACCGTCAGGGCAGTCTCGTCGAACGGCGCCCGGGTCAGGGCGATGTCGACCAGCCCGGCGCGCAGCCCGCACGTCGGGTCGGTCAGGTCGGGCTCGCGGATGCGGATGTCGATGCCGGGGTGGCTTCGGCGGTAGGCGGCGGCCAGCCTGGACACTCCCGGGTCGGTGCCATCTCCCAGGATGCCGACAGTGATGGTCGCGACGCCGGCCGCCGCGCTCACGCGTACACGGACGCGGTCGGCGTGGTCGAGTAGGGCCCGCGCCTCGTCGAGCAGCACCGTGCCCACCGAAGTGAGCGTGACGCCGGTGGGCGAGCGGGCGAAGAGCAGGGCCCCGACATCGACCTCCAACTGCTTGATCGCCCGGCTCAGCGGCGGCTGACTCATGTGCAGTCGGGTGGCGGCCCGGCCGAAGTGGAGTTCCTCGGCGACCGCCACGAAGTAGCGCAAGGTCCGTAGCTCCACGCTGCAACGATACCCACGGGGTATCGGCGCTGCGGGATGGGTCTTGGACACTGGCGGGGTCCCGGCGGTGCACTCGTGAGCATGACCGAAGAAGCGAAGACCAGCGAGCCGCAGGCCGACCCCGCCGTATCGGTGGTGGGTCCCGGCGACGGCGAGACGATCGTTCTGGGCACCACGCGCATGCGCGTTCTGGAGGACGGCAGCCACACTGGGCACCGCCTCGCGATCGCCGAGTCCGTCCTCGCCCCGCACACCCAGGGACCGCCGCAGCACCGCCACGCCCAACACGACGAGGGCTTCTACATCCTCTCCGGCACCGTGCGGTTCACCGTCGGGGACGAGGACTGCGACGCCACCACGGGCACGCTCGTGATGGTTCCGCCCGGTACCCCTCACACCTTCGCAAACCCGACCGACCAGCCCGCCGTCATGCTCAGCACATTCACCCCCGACCTGTACGTGCAGTACTTCCGAGACCTCCAGGAGGTGCTCGCCGGCGGCCGGCCGCTGACGCGACAGGCCAACATCGACGCAATGAGCCGCTACGCGACCGAGCCCGCCACCGACCTCGCCTGAAGTCGACGGATGGAACGGCCCGGCCGCCCTCCTTTCGACCGCGGCGCCGTGCCACTCCCGTCTTTCGGCGGGTCCGACCCCTCGGACGACGGACCAGGCCTTCTCCAGGACTCTTCTGACCATCGACGCAATCGAGGGCCCCGTGAACCGGTGGCCCATGAACGGGAACCATGAACATCGCCTATTGGATCGTCGCGGGACTGCTCGCCCTCTTCTACTTCTATGCAGGCACGCTGAAGGTGATCCGCAGCCGCGATCAACTCCGACCGATGATGGCCTGGGTCGACCGCATACCCTTGCCCGCCCTCAGGGCGCTGGGGACGGTCGAAATACTCGGCGCGACCGGCCTGGTCCTGCCACCGCTGACCGGCATCGCGCCCTCGCTGGCGTCGGCCGCAGCCATCGGCTTCGTCCTCCTGCAGACCGGTGCGACCGCCGTCCACCTGACCGGCGAAGACCGCCGGATCGCACTCAACGTCGGGCTCACCGCCACCGCGGCCATGACCATCTGGCTGGCCACCAGGCTGTGATCGAGCACAGTCCTCGACCGGAGGATGCGAATCCGGGGCCAGCCGCCCCACGGCCGCTGTCATTTCTCATGAACATCGAACACGCCGCCATCCACGCGCTGCTCGGTGAGGCGTACATCTGCTGTCGCAACTCGTGAACAGAGCCAGCGCAAGCTATCCATCTGCCTCGGAGACCCAGTGACGAGCCCAAATGCGTTACGACTCGACCGGTGTGGAAGCGCTAGCTAGTGGGAGCCAGTCTTTCCCCGATCGGCAGTTTCAGGTGGAGCCTGTACCCGCCGTCGGCTGTGGCCCCGGCAGCGATGGTGCCGCCGAGGAGCTCAGCGCGTTGGCGTAGCCCGGCGAGGCCGTGATGGGCGCTGGGCAGGGGGAGCGCTGGCCGGGTGGGGGCGGTATTGGTGATGGCGGTGTGGATGGCGCTGTCCTTGTGGTGGACGCATACCCTCGCCGTGGCGCCGGGGGCGTGTTTGCGGACGTTGGTCAGGGCTTCCTGGACGGCCCGGTAGACGGCGCGTTGGATGGGGGGCGGCAGGCCTTCGGGCAGGTCTGTCTCCAGCTCCGCGTCGATGCCGCTGCCTCCGACCAGTTGCTGCAGATCGGCAAGAGAAGGCTGGGGAGTGAGCTCCGTGGGGCGGCTGCCCGAGGCGCGCAGCACGCTGACCATGTGCCTCAGTTCGTCCAGGGTCTGCACGCTGAGCCGACGGATCGTGGCCGCGGCCTTTTTGGTCTCGGCGTCTTGGCTGCCCACTTGGAGTACTCCGGCCTGCACGGCGATGAGGCTGACCTGGTGGGAGACCACATCGTGCATCTCCCGGGCGAGCTGTGCGCGTTCCTTCGCCAGGACGCTCTGGGCGGTGAGCAGCCGTTCGTGTTCGCGGGCATCGGAGATCTCGACGAGCCGCTGGGACAGTTCGCGCCGGGCCTGTACGAGCTGGCCCAGGAAGACGGGGGCCACTGCAGTGGCCAGAGTGTACGTGAGGTGGACCAGGTTGTGGGTCTGGGCGAGGTCGGCGGCCCTCAGAGACGACCACGGCCACGGCAGGAAGTCGGTGATCGCGTAGGCCAGGGCGCAGCCGGCCAGCAGGACACGGTGGCGGCTGAGTGAGGAGAGCGTGTACAGCGCGGCCATCGTGGCGAACACCGCGTCGGTGACCAGGGCGGTAGGAAGCGTGAGCACGAAGGTCGTCAGTGGCAGACGGCGACGCACCGCGAGGGCCAGTGCGGCGAGCAGAGCGCAGGCCATGGCCGCGTGCTCCTCGACGTGGACGTTGACCCATGCGTCTGCCAGCGAGGCCCCGACGAGGGCGGTGTCCAGCAGCGGAGCCGTCGGGCGGCGGAGGTTCATCGCGTGTCCCCGTCCTGCGGTGACGCGAGGAGACCGGCGCGTTCGGCGATCAGGGCCGCCTGGACGCGGCTGCTGACCTGCAGTTTGCTGAATACGGTACTGACGTGGCCTTTGACAGTGCCGGTGCTCAGGTGCATCCGTTCACCGATGTCGGTATTGGCGAGTCCTTCCGCCATGAGTATGAGGACGGCACGCTCGCGCTCGGTCAGCCGGGCGGCGAGGCGGGCGGCGGGGGGCTCGTGCATGCCCTTGTCGAGGTAGGCGTCCACCACGGTGCGGGTGATCTTGGACGACAGCACGGTCCCGCCGTCTGCCAGGGTTCGCACGAGGTGGGGAAGGTGCTCAGGATCGGTGTCCTTGAGCAGAAATCCGGCGGCACCTGAGCGCAGGGCGGTCGCCACGTACTCGTCGGTGTCGAACGTGGTGAGCATGGCCACTACTGGGGGGTCCGGAATGCGGCGGAGGTTGGCCAGAATGGTGAGCCCGTCCACGTCGGGCATCCGGATGTCCAGCAGGACGATGTCAGGACGGAGTTCCCGCACCGTCGACACAGCCTGGCCGCCGGGAACCGCCGCCACGACCTCGATGTCGTCCACCGTGTTGAGAATGTGTGTGAAGCCCATGCGGATGAGGGCTTCGTCGTCGACTACCAGTACCCGGATCACGTGCGCTCCGCTCGTCGCATGCCGCCGTTTGATCCGTACCACGCTGGGAGCCGTCCGTCCGCCGGGTAGATGCGTTTCGTGTCAGTCGGTGATGCGGTTCCAGCCGGTCGGCCGGTTAACTTCGGCCGGTCGGCGGGGTGCCTTCGGAAAGCCGCCGGGGTGGCTGGGGCGGGTGGTCGGTGAAACCTCAAGGCATGACGCAGAACGCATTGTTGATCGTGTCGGCACAGGTGCCACGTGAGCTTGAGGCGGATCGCTCGTCCAGCGCGGGCATCGCGCCGTCGACGGGCAGAGTGATCGGCATCGATCTGGTCCGCGGGCTCGCGGTCTTCGGGATGTACTCCGCCCATGTCGGCCCCGACGTGACAGTGGGCGGGCCGGTGGGGTTCCTGCTAGAGGTGGCGCGGGGCCGTTCCTCCGCCCTCTTCGCGTTGCTCGCGGGCTTCTCGCTGATCCTTATCACCGGCCGTCCGCATCCGCGGACGGGGCGCTCTGGCCGTCAGGCGGTGGTCAGAATCGCGATCCGTGCCGTCGTCCTGGCAGCGCTCGGCTACGCCCTGACCGCCCTGGACACCCGGGTCGACGTGATCCTCAGCTTCTACGGGGTGCTTTTCCTGGTCGCCCTCCCGCTGTACCGGTTGCGGGCAAGGACGCTCGCGCTCATCGCTGCCGCAGGTGCGCTGATCTTGCCTCAAGTCCTCTACGTGGTAAGGGAATCGATCGAAGAAGGGAACTGGGCCGACGCCATCACTGCACGGGATCCGCTGGCCTGGATCAGCGGCACGGACGGCTTCGTCGAGTTGCTGTTCACGGGAGAGTATCCGGTTCTCACTTGGATGCCGTTCCTGATCGCGGGTATGGCAGTGGCCCGGCTCGACCTCATTCGCACTGGCATCCGATCCCAGCTGGCTCTGACCGGCGGGGCGCTCGCCGTGCTCGGCTACGGAGGCTCCTGGCTGGCCCTGCGCCTGGTCCCACACGCTCTTTCCGCCGTCGTGGCCGCCACGGATGGCGATTCGGCGTCGTCTGCATGGTGGTCCGACACCGTGGGTGAACCCGGGGACCACATGCCGCTCGCCTGGCTGCTGGTGGCCGTACCCCATAGCCAGACGACCTTCTCCATCCTCGGCAACACGGGCATCGCCCTCGTAGTGGTGGCCGCGTGCCTGACTGTCGCCGACCGGCTGCCACGCCTCACACGCCTGGCCGCACCCATTGCGGCAGTCGGCACGACGGCGCTGACTGTCTACGTCCTGCACATCGTCGCCCTCTGGTTCTTCACCGATGTCTGGCACGTGGCCGCGATCGAGGACGAGACCCTGTCCGCCCTGCCCGTACTCCTCGGCTTCATCGCTGCCGCCGCGCTCCTGGCGACCGTCTGGACCCGTCTGTTCCGGCGTGGCCCCCTGGAGTACCTGCTCCACATCGCCACCCGGCCCGCCCAGCACATCAAGTGAGACGGTGGCTGTGCAGGGTCAGGAACTTTGCGGCTCCTCGCGTGTCTCGGGCAGCAACGACCGCGGTGCCCCCTCCGTCAACTCGGCCTCCACGCTGTCGCGCCCGCCGTCTCGACCCGCTGACGTACGCCCACCCACCACTGATCAGTCACGCGCAGACCGTACGTGCAGCCACCGACGCCTGGGTCGCATGGCCCGCTGCTGCCATCCCGACGGACTCAGGAACGGCCCGACGTCCCGGGCCCCCGGCAAACACGACGTCGCCCACGACGCTGGCGGCCCGTGGCGCCACCCGGCGCGCTGGCACTGCGCCCGCCCCGGTCTCTCACCCGCCGACATCCCCCGGCCTGACCGCGCCGCCGCACTGACGCGTGCCCGAGCGCGGCCACCCGGCCGACGCTCAACCCGCTGAGCGCGCCCCGATCCCCGTCAGCGCTCCGCGCCGCCCATCCCGCCCACCCCTTCCTACGGCCGTTCACCTGTGGATAAGTTCCGGCAAGCGCACCCCAACTCCCAAGGCCGACTGGGCCAGCTCATCAAGGAGCAAATCGCCCAGCCCCGCACCACCACCCGGGTGCGCCGGGCTCTGGAGGAAGCCTCTCCCTACCTGCTGCCCGGCAAGTTCCCCCACCGCCCCCGCAACCCTCACGGGGTGGGCAATCTGCTGAAGCAGCATGGGCTGCCCGTGCTCAGTGCCAGGAACACCGCCATGATCGAGGCCGTCACCACGCTGCCGCCCATTGTCGTCGCTGACCTGTTCGACCTCCACCCCTCCACCGCGGAGGCATGGGCGAGGTACGCCAACGACAGCTGGACCCACTACCTCGCCGCCCGAGCGTGAAGTCCTGGCTCAGCCGGCCAACGGGCGGCCCGCGCTGGGTCATTCGTGCGCGGGTCGGTTGGTGAGCTGGTGGTCGGCCAGGTTCAGCGCTTCGTCCACGACGTGGCGCAGGTATCCGTCGGCCAGGGTGTAGATGACCCGGCGCCCCTCAATCTTGAGGCCGCCGCGATCAGCGAGGCGGCCCGTACGTGAGGAAGTGCTCGAAGTCATGGGGCGGATGGCCGAAGGCCGCCGGAATCCGCTGTGGCTGTGACCTGGCGGTTGTCCGGTCGGTTTTCGCGGCGCTACTCAGCTTGGGATGATGTCGCTCATGCCTTTCCTTGTCTCGCCAGTGATATCCCCTGGCTGTCTTGCGAGCACCGGTCAGCCGTCTTTGCCAGTGGAGGGCGGACTGTTTTTGCGGCCCTGGCGGTTGGAGGACGCCGCATCTGTGGTGAAGGCGTTTCAAGATCCGACGATCCAGCGGTGGCATCACCGACGGACAGATTCCAAGGACGAAGCCAGGGAGTGGATCACCCAGTGGCAGCAAGGCTGGCGGGATGAGACCGCAGTGCACTGGACTATCGCCGATGGCGAGAACGACACTGTGCTCGGCCGAGTGTCTCTCCAATCCCTGAACCTTAGGGGCGGTCAAGCTGAGACCTCCTACTGGGTGATGCCATTGGCGCGCGGTGCCGCGGTCGCTCCTCGGGCCGTCACGGCAGCGACTGATTGGGCTTTGGGCGAGACCGGCTTCCATCGCATCGAACTCGGGCATTCGGTTGCCAACCAGGCGTCCTGTCGTGTGGCAGCGAAGGCCGGGTTCGAACAGGAAGGCATCCGCCGCAGAGCGCTGCTGCATGTGGACGGGTGGCACGATATGCACCTCCATGCGTGCACTCGATGACTCGTCTGCAGGCTCCGGACGGACTGGCCAAGGCCGACCGAGGGGGCTCCTCAGCGAGTCATGGCAGCAGCGGATCGAAGTGCTCTTTTGCGGGCTGTTCTGCCCCTCGAGAGGGTCGTTGCCGCGGCGTGGACGCGCTCGAGCAGTTCAGTGCGGGAGGCGGCGAACCAGCGGCTGCGGGACACCCTGTACGGGCTGCTGAGCGTCGGGCAGCGGGCGGTGCTGGACTCGCTGCTGAACGTGTCGGCGGGTGAGTGGGTCTCGGACGCCCTGGAACGCAACGTGCGCCTGACGGCGCGCGTTCGGCAGTTGGAGAAGCGGCTGTCCGAAGAACTGGGTGCGACGGTCTGGGCCGAATCCGGCTTGGGCGCCCCGGTGGACCTCGACCAGCTCCAGCGCCGCATCACTATGATCGAAAAACAACTCGTCGACAAGCAAGGCGACCTCGAAGAGCGGACAGAGGAGCTGAAAGCGGCGCGGGCTGCGAACCAGGCGCTGACCCGGGCCCTGAACCATCGGCTTTGATCTGGCGAGGTCAGTCTGAAGCGAGGTCCTGGCCGCGGCCGCGTCTGGCCACGCTGCTGGCCACGACGGTGTACCTGACGTCGCGGGCGGTGGACGATGCGCTGGATTTGTTGGAGGTGCTGATCGCGACGAAGCCGCTGGCCCGCACGGAGCGCGAGAGCGCGAAGGAGAAGCTGAGGACCCTGCCGCGGGTCGAGCGGGCCTCGGCGAAGCTGGCGACCGCTTTCCAGGTCGTGTTCGGCACCACCAGCGAGCAGGTCGACACCGACACCGGGGAGATCACCCCGCCGAGGTGAAGACCGTGGAGGCGACGTGGGCGGCGATCGAGCAGGTGGTGCCCGCCGTGAGCTGGCCGCGGCGATCGCCGCGCTGTTCGAGCTGACCCCGCCGCTGGACTCCGACGCCGACTCGGGCGCCGCGGCGGCGCGACCTGGCTCAGCATGATCAACGACCAGGCCGCCGGGCTGGACGGGAAGGTCGTGGCCGGCACCCCGCGTGACTCCCTGTACATGCTGGACGTCCTCTACGACCGCGACGGCGGCAAGCGCCCCGAGGTATCGTCACCGAACCGCCAGCTACAGCGACATCGTCTTCGGGCTGCTCACCCTGGCCGGGTTCGCCTGCGCCCCGCAGCTCGCGGACCTGCCCGACCAGAAGATGTGGCACATCGACCGCACCGCCGACTACGGCGCCTTCCAGGACGCGGCCCGCGGACGGATCGACCTCGCGCGGATCGAGCGGCACAGGGAGGACATCCTGCGGATCACCGACTCCATCCACACCGGAGCCGTCCGCGCCTACGACGTCATCCGCATGCTCTCCCGCGACGGCCGCCCCACCCCGCTCGGGGACACGATCGCGCACTACGGGCGGATCGCGAAGCCCCTGCACGTCCTGCGCCTGACCGACGAGCCCGGCTACCGGCGGCAGATCAAAGTGCAGGCCAACCTTAAGGAAGGCCGCCACGCCCTCGCACGGAAAGTCTTCCACGGCCGCGCTGGGCAGCTCTACCAGCGCTACCAGGACGGCATGGAAGACCAGATCGGCGCACTCGGCCTCGTCCTCAATGCGCTCGTGCTGTTCAACGCCCGCTAGATGGACGCCGCCCTCACCCATCTGCGCGCGGGCGGCTTCGAGGTCCGCGACGAGGGCGTCGCCCGCCTGTCCCCGTTCGTGCGCCACCACATCAACGTGCTGGGCCGCTACTCCTTCCAGCTCCCCGACCTGCCGGGCGGAATGCGGCCCCTGCGCGACCATGACGCAACCGACGAGGCGAGACGTCAGCCCTGGCATGTCCGGCCCCGGTCCCAGCAGGGCTCGGGACCAGGCCGGGAGCACCTGCCTTGACCTTCATGCCGTCCATTCGGCACGAAGGTCAAGGCAGGGTCAGAATGCGGGGGCCCTGGTCGGTGATGGCGACGGTGTGCTCGATGTGGGCGGCCCGACTGCCGTCGGTGGTGCGCAGGGTCCAGCCGTCGGTGTCGGTGCGGTAGGTGTTCTGCCCGCCGGCCATGAGCATGGGCTCGATGGCGAGAACCAGGCCGTGGCGGAGGGGGAAACCGCGACCGGGGCGGCCACGGTTGGGGAGATGAGGGTCTTCATGCATGCGGCGACCGATGCCGTGGCCGCCGAAGTCGGCGGGCATGCCGCAGCCCGCCTTGCGGGCGACGGTGTCGATGGCGTGGGAGATGTCGCCGATGCGGCTGCCGACCTGAGCGGCAGCGATGCCGGCGTCGAGTGCCTGTTGGGTGGCGTTGATCAGGTCGAGGTCTGTGGGGCGTGGAGTTCCTACGGTGAAGGTGATGGCCGCGTCGCCGGCCCAGCCGTCGAGCTGGGCGCCACAGTCGATGCTCACCAGGTCGCCGTCGCGCAACCGGTAGCCGGTGGGGATGCCGTGCGCCACGGCGTCGTTGACAGAGGTGCAGATCACCGCGGGGAAGGGGACCGGGGCGAAGGATGGCCGGTACCCGAGGAATGGGGAACCGGCCCCCGCCTCGGCCAGAACCGCGCGGGCCGCCTCGTCGAGTTCCTGCAGGGACACCCCGACGCCGGCTGCTTTTTGGGCTGCGGTCAGGGCGCGGGCCACCACACACCCGGCTTCCCGCATCGCGTCCATCGCGGCATCGGTCTTGATCTCCACCATGTGCTGTGACTCCCCGCCTCAATCAGGTCCAATACTTATACCGGTATTAGTATCACGGTCATGGTGAGGACTCCTTTGACTCCATGGGAACGGGAACGCGGCGAGCGGTTCGGCTCGCTGCTGCATCAGGCACGCGGCAGCCGGAGCATGGCGGAGGTTGCCGTCGCGGCACGGGCCGTCGTAGCCGTACTCCGCGCACCAGCCCAGCCACGACAGCACCGATGCCCGGCGGGCGTTCCAGGTGTTGACCGCCGCGGTGTCCCACAGCAGTTCCAGGGCCTCGCCGATCTCGTCGTCCGCGACCGACCCGAGCGGCCGGTTCTCGCCGATCCGCTCGGCGATCTTGCCGACGCCGATGCCGTAGTTGCGGACCGTGTTCGGGTTGCCGAGCGAGTCGAGGAACAGGTCGGCCGCCGCCGCCCTCACGTGGGCGGCGAGCCGTCACGCTGGTGCATCCGCCGATGTCCCCGGTGACTCCTTACTCTCGGAGGAAAGGCATAAAAGTACGGCGCGAAGTACCTGCAGCCCGTCAACAATGTTCGTATGACCATCACTTCGCAGGCCCGCTCGTTCGACACGGCTGCCGCCAGCTACGCTGCGAACCGCCCTTCATACCCGTCCGGATTGCTCGACGCGGTCGAGGAACTCACCGGCTGCCCCTTGGAGGGCGCCCGCGTCGCCGACGTCGGGGCTGGCACCGGACTGGCGACGATGCTTCTCCGGGCCCGCGGTGCGGACGTCATCGCGGTCGAGCCCGGCCCAGGGATGGCCGCTCAGTTCCGTCTCAGCCTGCCCGAAGTCCCCCTTGTGATCGGGGACGGCAACAACCTGCCGCTGGCCTCCGCCTCCATCGACGTCCTCACATATGCCCAAGCCTGGCACTGGACCGACCAGCGCAAATCCGTCCCGGAAGCTCTCCGAGTCTTGCGCACCGCTGGTGCACTTGCCCTCTGGTGGAACGACTCAGATAGCGCCGTTCCGTGGATTGCTGACCAGGACGCGCGCTTGCGCCGACTTTTCGGGGCCGACGACAGCCCTCACGACCCCATGGCCCGGTTCCGCGGACTGCCGCCCGAGCTCGGCTTCGTCCACCGGCACGTGCCGTGGACCCGGAGCGTTCCTCTCGACATGCATCTCGCCAACCTCGCCAGCTACTCCGACTTCCTCGTCCTCGGCAAGGAAGCGACGAACACCTTTATTGCCAAGGAGCGCGGCCTCCTGGCCGAGGTCTTCCCGAACCGGATGGTCGAGGAGCACTACGTGGTCAGCTTGGCTGTCGCCACCTGTTGATACAACACTGCGACACGTTGACGACCTTCCTCAGGCAGGAATCACGGTGGACCTATCAACCGCCCCCGCCAGCGAACAGAGGTGCCGTCAATTCTCGGGTTCTGGCTCACTCTCCGTGGTGCGCAACGCTGACCGACAACCGTCACTCCTCAGGAAACGAGTCCTTCTTGCGTGAGCAGCTGGACGGCCGGAGCGGCGACGTCGGCCGGGCCGACGACCCGTCGAGCCTGCTGTCGGGTCCCCGACGGCGAACGGCACCGGCCGAAGTGGCAGTTCAAGCGGGCAGCAACCGGCAGCACGACCTTCTCGCCGAAGGCGGACGTGCCGGACATCGTAGAGAACCTCATCAACCATCACCGGCAGTCACGCCAGACCGTGAAGGGCCTCACGAAGCAGGTCGCCAAGGCCGAAAAGACGATCTGGCAGGGCAAGAGCCGGGTCACCGAGGCCAAGACCCCGGCCGAGCGCAGCTGGCTCCGCGGCCAACCAACTCCGGGGCGAGAACCGCCGAGTGCGAACGCTGCCGCGGGGCAAGGTCTGGGACGACGCGACGGTGGTCTCCGGCAGGTATGAACATACCCGCTGCGGCAGCGAGGTTCCACGGGGCGCCGCTCAGGGGTTGAAAGGTGCTCACCCGGCGTTCACTGGTGCTGAGGAAGGTTCCGGATGTTCCAACACCAAACCCCCGTGAGGCCCCAATGCGCAAAGATGGAACCTGTCCGTCCCACCCGGCTGCCCCGGACGAGCCCGGATTCGGGCGTCGGCGGCTGCTGCAGGCAGGGGCGGTGCTCGGGGCTGCCAGCACTGTCTCCCTCGCGCCCCTGTCCTTCGCCTCGGCAGCCGAAGGTTCGTCGGGGGATGTCACCAAGATGGTGACCGGGCATCTCGAGTCCGGCGCGCCGGACTTCGTGTACCTGCCCGTGGAGGTCCCGGCCGGAGTGCGCGAAATCGCCGTCTCCTATTCCTACAATAAGCCCTCCGTCCCGGCCGGCACCCTGGGCAACGTCTTGAACATCGGTGTCTTCGACGAGCGCGGCACCGCCCTCGGCGGCAAGGGATTCCGTGGCTGGTCCGGCGGCGCCCGCACCTCGTTCGCGATCAGCCGCACCGAGGCCACGCCCGGCTACCTCCCCGGCCCGGTGAACCCGGGCACCTGGTACGTGGTGCTCGGCCTGTCCCAGGTGGCGCCGCAAGGCATGGACTACCGGGTAGAGGTGACCCTGATGTTTGGTGCCCCAGGCCCGGACTTCAGACCCACCTACCCCCCGGAGCGGGCGCGCGGCCGCGGCCGTGCCTGGTACCGGGGCGACTGTCACCTGCACACGGTGCACTCGGACGGCAAGCGGCTGCCCGCCGAGGTCGCGGCCGGCGCCAAGGCGGCAAGGCTGGACTTCGTGATCTCCACGGACCACAACACCTCGTCTGCGCACGGAATCTGGGGCCAGTACGCCGACCAGGACCTGCTGATCCTCACCGGCGAGGAGGTCACCACCCGCAACGGCCACTGGCTGGCGTTGGGCGTCGACTCCGGCACGTGGATCGACTGGCGCTACCGCACCCGTGACGACGCGTTCTCGCGCTTCGCCCGCCAGGTGCGCCGCTCCGGCGGCCTAGTGGTGCCGGCCCACCCCTACTGCCCGTACGTGGCCTGCCAGTGGAAGTTCGGCTACGAGGACGCGGATGCCATGGAGGTGTGGACCGGACCATGGACGTACGACGACGAGTCCGCGGTGGACACCTGGGACGCCATGCTGGGCGAGGCGCTGCGGCGCGGCCGCCGCTGGACGCCGGCGATGGGCAACAGCGACGCGCACAGCGTGCCGCAGGTGATCGGCATGCCGCACAACGTCGTGCTGGCCGACGACCTCTCCCGCAGCGCGGTGCTGGACGGCATACGGGCAGGACGGACCTGGATCGCCGAGTCGGCGGACGTGCAGCTGAAATTCACGGTCACCGGTGGCGGGAAGCAGGCCGGGCCGGGTGAGTCGCTCAAACTGCCGACGGACGCGCCGGTGGACGCCCAGCTGGAGGTGTCCGGGGTGCCGGGCGGCACGGTGCGGTTCATCACCGACGAGGGACAGATGCACCAGGAGTCGCTGCCCGCCTCTGGCTCGGGCACCGTGGTGTGGCGGGCGACGGCCTCGCTGGCCGCGTACATCCGCGCCGAGGTGCGGCACCCGATGGCCGACGGCACGCCGGGCAAGGGCAACACCATGGCCGCCGACCTGCAGTGGGGCCCTATGGCGGCGCTGACCAACCCGGTGATCCTGCACCTCAAGGGCTGAGCGACGCTCAGCGCGGCACTGCGATACCGCCCTTATCCCGAACCGTACGGAGCGCCGGTTCCAGTCCGGTCCCGCAGCGGCTCGCAGCCGACGGGTGGGAGCGGCGCCGGAGGGGTCCGGCGCTCAGGGTGACTCTATGTCTTTGGTCAAGCGGCGCGTGGGGTTCTGGGTTCGCAGAAGGTAGTAGCTGCGGGAGGCGGGATCGTGCGGGGCTGCGAACGCGGACAGGAACGTCGCGCGTTTGAGCTGGCGGTTCCCGCCTCTCGCGGCGTGTTCGCCATGGATGGATGTGCCGCATTGCTTGGTGGCGGGTGCGAGGCCGGATGAGGAGGCGAAGTGGGCGGCGCTGGGAAATTTGCTGCCGTCGCCAATACGGGCTGACGCCTCCCGGCAGACGATCTCGACCATCACCGACAAGGTCCTCAAAGCATGGCGGAATGGCAGAACCGCCCGCTCGAACCTGTCTGTTCATCGACGCCATCCACGTGAAGATCAGGGACGGTGCAGTCGCGAACCGCCCCGTCTACGTCGCCCTCGCGGTCACCACCGAAGGCCGGCGCGAAATTCTGGGCCTGTGGGTCGGCAACGGGGGCGAGGGTGCCAAGCACTGGATGCATATCCTCACCGAGATCAAGAACCGTGGCGCCGGTGACGTTCTCATGCTCGTCTGCGACGGCCTGAAAGGTCTCCCCGATGCCGTGGAGGCGGTGTGGCCGAAGATCGTCCAGACCTGTGTCGCCCACCTACGGCGGAACTCTTTCCGGTACGCGGCCCGTCAGGACTGGGACAAGACCGCGAAACTCCTCAAGCCCGTCTGTACGGCGCCGACCGAGGAGGCCGATCTGGACGGCACCGGAGGCGGCACCGACGGCCGACCACTGGGGCGGCCCGGGACCGGACGGCCTCCCCCGCGGCGAACCGGTCAGCCGTAGCCGCCCAGCCCCGCATCGCGGGCCAGCAGGGCGGCCTGGACACGGTTGTCGGCGCCGAGCGCACCGAGGATCCGGCTGACGTGTGCCTTGACGGTACTTTCGCGCATGCCCAGCGCCGTCGCGATCTCCGCGTTGGAATCGCCCAGCGCGAGCCGTGCCAGGACGTCCGTCTCACGAGGTGTCAGGCCCTCGACCCGGGTACGGGCTTCCAGCACTTCGGGGCGGGCGGCGCGGTGGAAGCGGTCGATCAGGCGACGGGCGGCAGCCGGATGCAGCATGCCCTGGCCGTCCGCCACCACATGGACTGCGCGGATGATCTCGCGGGGTTCGGTGTCCTTGAGCAGGAAGCCGTCCGCACCGGCGGCGAGCGCATCGTAGACGTACTCGTCCAGGTCGAAGGTGGTGAGGGTGATCACTCGCGGCGGGTCCGGGAGTGCGCGCAGCCGGCGGGTCGCGGCGATGCCGTCCATCCGCGGCATCCGCACATCGACCAGGGCAATGTCGACCCGGTGCCGGCCCGCCTGTTCGACGGCGGCAAGGCCGTCCGCCGCCTCGGCGACGACGGTCAGTTCCGGGTCGGTGGACAGCAGGTCGACGAGAGCGAGCCGCACCAGGGCGTCGTCGTCAACCACCAGAATATTGATCACGAGGCGGACGCCGGCGGACGGACGGGTGAGGAGGTGGGCAGCCGGGCGGAGAGCCGCCAACCGCCCCCGCAGGTACCGGTGTGCAAGTGACCGCCCAGCGCCGCGACTCGCTCCGCCAGACCGATCAGGCCATAGCCACCGGGCACCGCGGAACCTCCGGAGACCGCGGAGTCCCCGATGTGTCCGGCCGGCCCGTTGACGACTTCCACCGTGGTGGCCGACGGTCCGTAGTGCACGCTCACGGTCACGGACGCGTCATGGGCATGCCTGCGGGCATTGGTCAGGGCCTCCCGTACGAGCCGGTGTACCGCCAGACGATGGCTGGTGGACGTGCTCTCCACATCACCGGACACCACCGACTCGATCACCTGGCCTGCGGCCCGTGCCTCGGTGAGCAGCTCCGCCAACTCCGGCAGGGCCGGCGCCGTGACAGCGGGCGCCCCATCGGCCCCGGCGGGCCGGTCGGAGCGCAGCGCCCCCAACACCTCGCGCAGATCGTCCAACGCCTGTCCGGCTGTGCCGCGCAGCAGGGTCAACCGCTCCAGGACGACCGGTGACATTCCCTCAGAACGCAGCTGAAGCACCCCGGCGTGCAGCATCAGCAGGCTCAGCCGGTGGGCGAGCACATCGTGCATCTCGCGGGCGATCCGTGCCCGCTCCGCCAACCTTGCCTGTTCGACACGGAGTTCACGCTCAACCCGCAGCTGTTCCACCTGGTCCGTCAGCGCACCCAGCAGTCTGCGCCGACTGCCCGCCCACATACCGAGGGCCAAGGCCAGAGCCACCAGCACGGCATTACCGACACCGGCGCCGGTCCAGGTGTTCAGCCGTCCCCCGGACAAAGGGCGTCCCAGCGCCAACGCAACCGCCAGCCACGGCAACCCGGCGGCCAAAGCGATACCCAGGCACACCCACACCGCTCGCAACCGGCCGCGCGAGGCGAAGTGATAGAGCATCACCAACAATGGGAACACGGAGCCCAGGCCGACCGAGACCAGCGCCAGGCCCGCCACCGCCCGCGCAAACCTATAGCGGGCGAGCACCGCGAACGAGGCGGTCGCCGCCACCCACGGTGCCGGATCGGCCAGGGTGTCACCGGCCGACCGAAAGCCCTCCAGCGTGGACAGCAGGGCGAGCAGCACCGCTGACGGCACCTCCACCCACAACGGCACGTTGCGCGCCGGCTCGGATTTCACCTCGTCATCCTAGTAGGGCTTTGTTAGGTACCCCAAGTGATCCTCGTTGGATAGATTGTGATCTTCTTTCAGTTGTGACTCCTGAGGAGATGGAAGAGGTCCGTCCGCGTCTGGAGGCGTTCGCGGCCGAGATGCTGGGCTCGTTGGCGCGTCGGGACCAGCGGGCCAAGGGTGAGTTGTACCTGCGCGGGCTGATGCTGGACGGCAAGCGCAAGTCGATGCAGCCGATGGCCGAGCGCCTGGGCGTGGACCACCAGCAGCTCCAGCAGTTCGTGTCCTCCTCCACCTGGGACTACGCCAAGGTCCGTGAGCGGCTGGCCCGTTGGGCCGCGGCGCACATCTCGCCCGAGGCGTACGCGATTGACGATGTCGGCTTCCCCAAGGACGGCTACGACTCGCCAGGGGTGGCGCGGATGTACTGCGGCGCGCTGGGCAAGCGGGGCAACTGCCAGATCGGGGTCAGTGTGAACCTGGTCAGCGACCGCGCCTCCTCGGCCGTCGACTGGCGTCTGTTCCTGCCCGAGGGCTGGGACGACACCAAACATACCGAGGACGCGCTGCTGGCTTCGGCGATCCGCCGGCGCCGCGCCAAGGCCGGCATCCCCGAGACTGCTCGCCACCGGGAGAAGTGGCGCCTGGCCCTGGACATGCTCGACGAGGTTCGCGGGGACTGGGAGTTGCCGGGCCTGCCGGTCGTCGCCGATGCCGGATACGGCGACGCCACGGGCTTTCGAGAGGGTCTGACCGAACGAGGCCTGACCTACGCGGTCGCGGTCAAGGCCACCACGACCGCGCACCCGGGCGACGCCACGCCCGAGCGTCCGCCGTACTCCGGGCAGGGCCGCCCTCCCGTGTCCGCCTACCCCCAGCCGCACACCACCCTGCGCGTGCTGGCCCTGGCCGCCGGGCAAGCGGCCACCCGCACCGTTACCTGGCGTCAGGGCAGCAAGGCCACCAAGCACAACCCACGGGCCGAGATGCGCTCGCAATTCCTGGCCCTACGGGTCCGCCCGGCCAACCGGTCCATCCGCCGCGCCGCCGACGGCTCCCTGCCCGAATGCTGGCTGCTCGTCGAGTGGCCTCCCGACTCTGCCGAGCCCACCGACTACTGGCTCTCGACGCTGCCCGCCGACATCCCACTGCGCGAGCTGGTGCGAATCGCCAAGATCCGCTGGAGAGTTGAACACGACTACCGCGAGCTCAAGGACGGCCTCGGCCTGGACCACTTCGAGGGCCGCAACTACCTCGGCTGGCACCGCCACGTCACCCTCGCCTCCCTCGCCCAGGCCTTCTGCACCCTGCTCAGACTCGACCCAAAAGCCCCTGCGCCGGCCTGACCCTCTACGCGGTCCTCCGCGAACTCCAGGCCCTCCTGGCCACCTGGACCGGCGCCTGCTCGATATGCGGCCAACCCGCACCAACCCCCGAACCCCACCACAGGACCTAACAAAGCCCTACTAGGGACGCTCCAGCCTTATGGACCCCGGCGAACGGCCATCGGGACCCCCTGCTTTCGTCGGGGGTCTTCGTCACACATCGGAAGATTCCAATGCGCCCGCGGATGCGTAGCGTCCATGCCATGGTCTTCTCCCCGACACGCACATCCCCCGCCCGGCGGACCCCGGCACGACGCCTCGCCGACCGCCAGCTGTTCTTCGCCGAGACGTTCCGGACCTTCCGTACGACCGGGGCGGTAACCCCAAGCGGCCGTCACCTCGCCGCGGCGCTCGCCGCGCCGCTGGCGCACCGCACCGGGCAGCCGCGCGCCGTACTGGAGGTCGGTGCCGGAACCGGCGCGGTCTCCCGAGTGCTGGCGGACCTGCTCGGCCCCGAGGACACCCTGGACCTCGTCGAGGGCAACCCCCGCTTCGCTCGCCTGCTCGCCGCGGACCTGCGCGCCGACCCCCGGCTGGCCGTCCACCGGGAACGCATCGCACTGATCGCAGGACCGGTGGCAGAGCTCGACCCCCAGGCGCGCTACGACGTGATTGTCTCCGGGCTGCCGTTCGCCAACTTCCACCCCCGCGAGGTGTCCGATCTACTCACCGGCTACCTGACCGCACTCAAGCCCGGCGGCCACCTGACGTACTTCGGCTACCGCGGCACTGCCCGCCTCCGCGCACTGCTGGGAACTTCCCGGAGCCTGGCCCGGCACAGCGGAGTCGCCCACGTGCTCGATACCTTCCAACAGACCCACGCCGCCGACTGCCGCACCGTATGGGGCAACCTCCCCCCGGCGCGCGTCTGGCACCTGCGCGCCCCCCACAGGGACACCTCATCCGCTTCCCTGAAGGACTCCGTTGCCTAACTGGTTGGGTGACATCTGGGCCATGAACCTCAAGAGCAGGCGCGGCAAGCTCACGGGCGACAAGCACCAGCAGCTCGCCAACCTCCGACTGGAATGGGCGGCGTGACGGAACAATGGCGATGCCTGCGCTCGCTGGCTGGGCGGCAGGAGCAGCACCCCGGCCTCCAGGACCGCCTGCCGGTGGCGGCCGCGCGGGCCGACACCGCCGCCCCCGATGACCTCAGCCCCGCAGGCCCGGCCTTCCTGGCGGCAGGGATCCGGGCGGAACGCCGCACCGAACGAACCCAGCGGCCGACCCGCGACCCGCGCTGCTGGCCTGGGAGCCCACCCGCTGCCAAGCCGAACCGGTGGATCCACGGTCAGGTACCAGATCCCAAGTCGATGTCCATCAGAATGAGTCCGGCTACGACGATCACGGCGCTCACTGAGGCCCCCGTCTTCTGACGTCGTGTCCAGTTGTTCCAGTCGCGTCGCCCCCGCGTTGAGATGATCAGACCGACCCCACCTATGACCAACGCGGAAACTCCCAAGTGCCCCATTACGACCTCTCTCAGTAACTACTGGCCACTAGGGCGTATACGGAATGTGCTGGTCACAGCCACTCGTTGATGGCTGCGACCAGAATGGTCGCCTCTCAGAGGTCGTCTCGTTCGGTGCCGAAGGGACAGGAGCTGAGCTCGGTGGGTTCAGGTATTCAGGGGCAGGGAGTGCCGATATCGGGCGGCGTAGGGCGGTTCAGCCGCCAGACCACGTCGATCCCACTGCCTGAGGGAACTGCGGGCGGCGCTACCTGTTCACGCAGGACTTCGGTGAAGCCCAATCGGCGTGGTATAGCGGCGCTGGAGGTGTTGGCCAGGTCGTGCGCGATTTCCAGGTACTCCACGTCCGGCAGGGTGAACATCTCGGTGACCATGGCAGCCGTCGCTCTCGTGGCGATGCCCTGGCCTGTGGCGGCAGGGTGCAGCCAGTACCCCATGCGCCGGCCCTGAGGTTCGGCCCCGCGGTAGGACTGGCACATGCCAATGAGAGTGCTGTCTTTGGCGATGGCGTAGTTGTACACGTCACCGATTGCCCACTTCGACTCGGAGTTCGCGAGGAAGTCTCGGGTGCTCTTCTCGCTGTGACGGGCGACCCACGGCTCCCAGGGGCGCAAGTGGTCCAGAGACTCCTCGATCAACTTGAATGCCGGAGCGAAGTCGCTCTGCCCCCGCCAGCGTCGCAGGACGAAGTCTCCGCACTCGATGATCTGCCTCGGTCGCTCCATGGAGGCCATGATTGTTCGCAGAACGGCTCGCTGCAACGGGATACAGAAGAACTGGTGGGCCGTCTAACTGGCAAGACGGCGGTAGCAGATCAGAGCGGCGGCGATGACGCCGAAGGCTAGGAAGTGTGCGGCCTTGCGCTCGTAGCGGCGGTGCAGGCGGCAGCACCCGGCCAGCCACTCCACCGTGCGCTCCACGGTCCAACGGTGACGGCCCAGCCGCTGGGAGGGCTCTATTGCCCTCGCGGGCGATGCGCGGGCTGATGTTCCGCGAACGCAGCCGTTTACAACAACTCATGAAACATGATCGCCGCAGGTGGACCGCCGGGCGGCGTTGATGCCGGATGTCACTCCGCGGCTCAGGAGGTCCGGGTGTGGTGGTCCAGCAAGCGAGTGAGCAACTGCACGAAATGGTCGCGTTCAGCCGAATTTAGCGGTGCGAGCAGTTCGTCGTGAATTCCAGGATCTTGTCGAGCCGGAGTAGGTACCGGCGGCCTTGGGGAGAGATGGTGATGACGTTTCGGCGCCGGTCGTCGGGGTCCGGCACCCGCTCGACGAGGTCACGCTCAGCCAGTTCGTTGAGCACGCTGACCATGTCGCTGCGGTAGATACCGGTGCGCCCGCTCAGGGTCGCTTGGCTCCCCGGTCCGAAATCCTGCAGTGAGGCGAGCACGGCGTAGTGCCACTTGCGGGCGTCGACCTGGGCCAGCCCTTCGTTCATCAGCCGGTCCGACCGCGCGGCGCCGCCTTCCCCGACGGTGGCGATCGGCACCGGGGGTGCTGCTGTGCACGGACGCCTTCGGCGTGCGGCCCGAGTTGGAGGAGAAGGCCCGCGAACTGGCCGAGCACGGGTACTGCGTACTCGTGCCCAACCTCTACTGCCGGCACGGCCCGGCACCCGTGGTCGAACTTCCCGAGCACATCGGAGAAGAGATCCGGCCCGCGGTCATCGCGCAGCTGATGCCCCTGATCCAGGCGCACACCCCCGAACGTGTCCTGCGCGACGCCGACGCCTACCTCAGGTTCCTCACCGCTCAGCCCGAAGTCAGCGCCGGACCCGTCGCCGCGATCGGCTACCGCATGGGCGGCGCCCTGACGGTACGCACCGCAGCGGCCCACCCCGAGCAGGTGGCCGCCGTCGCCGGATTCCAGCCCAGCCCCTTGGTCACCGACGTGCCCGACAGCCCGCACCACCTCTTCCCCAAGCTCACCACCCAGGTCCACCTCGGCCTTGCCGAGGGCGACATGACCCCCGAGACCACCAGCGTGCTCCACCAGGCCCTGGATGCCGCAGGCGTCGAGCACACCTCCGAGATCTACCCCGGCACCGTCCACGGCTTCACCATGTCCGACACCGACGCCTTCCCCTCGGCTCGGGGATCAGCAGGTCAGATGAGGATCTCCTGAACGACAGCGAAGCCTCCTTCGAACGCCGGCTTGCCGAGCGCCTGGATGGCCTCGCCCCCGGCATCGCAGCGGAGGCCGAGCGCTGGATTCGGGTTCTGCATGACGGCGGCCCCCGCAGTCTGCCCCGGCAGCAGAGCACGGCCTGGCTCTACCTCACCGGGGCCCGTCCGGCACTGCTGGGCTGGTCAGACCGCTACGACCACCTGCGGGAGGTGACCCGCGAGGATGCCCTCACCCACCTCAAGACCCTGCACGGCCACGACCGCCGAGACCAACTCGGCGCCCTGCGCTTTCTGTTCGCTTGGGCCAAGCGAACAGGCTTGATCTTCCGCAATCCCACCAGCCGCATCAAGGTCGGCCAGAACAAGTACGGCGTGCCCCAACCGCTGGCGCCCGGCCAGATCGACCGCGGGCTCCTTACTGAACTCGCGCCGCTCACCCTGGTCTTCGGGCACTTGACCGCCCATGCGTTGCGCACCGAGGCTACCGGGGGGGTGCGCTCGGCGAGCTGCCGGAGAGTGCCATTGTCGACGCCGTGCGATCGGCGAGGACCCAGCAGGCCAAGATCGTCCGGTTCTTAACCGCGGGGCCCACCAGCGCTGCGTGTACAGATCAACTCCAGTAAACTGATCGTGTTTTAGGAAGTGGCAAGGCCGCGAGTCGACTGCGTGCGATGGCGGGAAGCACCAGATGTAGCCTGCGTTCGCCGTCCTCAACGGAGCTCTGATGTACCTGTTCATTTGTGTTCAGCGGGCTCCGCCCTGCGACCGTTGCCGGGGCCGGGAGTTGCGCGAGGGCCGGCCGGACGGACGACGCCGCCTGTGAGGATCGCGCCGTTGGAGCCTTGGCCGGGTCGGGCCATTCACCGGGCCACGTCTCGGCTTCGCAGTCGTTTGTCTGCGGTGCCACTTCTTCGCCCTGCATGAACGGTCCACACATTATTCACGAATTGCCACATTGTTACTCCTGTCCGCCAGTTCTCCGGAGGCCGCACTCATCCCCTATGGGGGAGTGAATCGCTGCGCCGCCTTCGAAGGCTCGACCCCGACCCCTAGGACCACCCTCCGTGACCTTGTCCTCAATAATCGCCCTTGCCCTCGGCGTCTTGTCCCTCCTCCTAGCAGTCGGGGCGCTGCTCCTGGCACGCTCGCGCCGCAAACACGTACGACGGGGCAGAGACTTGTCCGCGGAGGCGCAGGCCGCCAATTCCCGTGCGCAGGCTGCCGAGGGCCGCGCCCGAACCGAGGTGCAGAACAGGCAGACCGCAGAGTCCCGCACGAAGGAACTCAATACCCGCGAGGCGGAGCTTCTCGACGAAGTGCGTCACCTCGCCTCTGCGCGACTTCCCGCTGTCGCACTGCACCTGATCAGCTCTCATCACCCCGTCCCCGGACTGCTGCACAAGAGTCTCGCGGGGTCCGAGGCTGCACAGCTCCTCGACGCCCTGCCCGAAGCTGTTTCTGGCATCGTCCTCAAGGAGAGGCGCCGCATCGACGCCGCTGCTCGGGCTGCCCTGCGCGGTGCAACTCAGGAGTCCCAGGCACTTTCCTACCGTCTGCAGACGAATATCGTGGGTCTACAGCACGAGTTCAGCGCGCCGCCCAGCCTGACGCGGAGCCTGCTTGAGTCCGACCACCTCAATGAGCAGAACCTGCGCCTCACGCAGAGAGCCGCCATCGTGTGCGGAGGCTGGCCGGGTCACGTCCGCAAGGACACTTACGTGAGCGAGGTCGTCAGTGGTGCCTCCTCACGACTGCGCGGCTTCGACCGCATCAACATCGTTTCTCGGCTGGGCCTTTCCAACATCGGCGTGGTCGGGCGCGCGGCCGAGCCTGTTGCTGTGGTCTGCGCCGAGCTGATGGCCAACGCACTGGAGCACTCCCGTGACGACCTCATGGTGGACGTCGGCCTGATCCAGACCGGCAACGGCAGTGTGTGCATCACGATCGACGACGCCGGCAAGGGCATGACCTCAGAAGCGCTCGCCCGCGGCCGAAGTCTGATATCGGGTGAACAGCAGGAGGTGATGCTCCTCGAGCTCGGCGACCCGCCGTCCATGGGCTTCGCCGCCATCGGCCGTCTCGTCGCCGACTACGGCCTCCACGTCTCCATCGACACTTCCTCTCCCTATGGCGGGGTGCGCGCTGTGGTGTCCGTTCCCGAGAACTTGCTGACCTCGATCGACGAAAACGCCACACCTCCGTCGGTCATGGCTCCCCAACCCGCCGTGGCACCCCAGGCCCACAAGCGGCCCGCCACTGCCGACTCGCCCGCGCACTCGCCCGCGCCGACCGCCGCAGCGGAGCTGCCGCAGCGCCGCCGCCGTTTCTCAGCGACCGCCACCAATGATGACGCCGCCGCAGCAGCGCCCCGCCCCTTGGACCCGGAAAACACCGGTGCCATCTGGAGCGATTTCCAAAGTGGCCTCACCAGCGGCCGGTCCGCCACCGATTCGGAGTAAACACTGTGACCATGCCTGAAGCCCACGAAGAGACCGGCCCGTCCGCCTGGGTCCTGAAGCCCATCACCGAAATCCGTGGCGTCCGGCACGCCCTGACCATGACTCTCGACGGGATGGTCCAGGTCACCTCCGAGAACCTCACCAAGGACGAGGCAGACGGCATAGGTGCGATGACTGCCGCGCTGCACTCCGCCTCTCGCGCCGCCACCAACGCCGTTTTGGGAGCCCCTCCAAGCACTCCACTCACGACCGTCACCTCACACAACGATCGGGGTACCTACATGGTCATGCCGGTCGGCGAAGGAACCAACACCCTGATCGCGGCAGCGGGCGATGAGGACATGCCCATGGGGGTGGTCGCGGCCACCATGGCCCGCCAGGCAATGAAACTCGGGGAACAGATCATGTCCGTTCCCGCCCGTACCAGCGACGGGACGTCATGAGCCGCGGCCAGGAACAGCGACGGCTGCTGCCGGCCTACCTTGCGACCGGAACCAGCCCCGGCACCGGCCTCTCGGGCACCCTCGATTCGCTGGCCGCTCTGCGTGCCAGTGGTCTGCCCCTCGCCAGGTACCACACGGCGGTGCACCAGCGCGTGATCGAGCTGCTTACCGACGGATCTCTCAGCGTCGTCGAACTGGCCGGCTATCTCGGCCTCCCGGTCAGCGTGACTCTGGTGCTCGCCGAACAACTTGTCACTGACGGTCAGTTAAAAGCCAGCGTCCCGATTCCGGACGCTCTCCGCGCGTCGAACGATGGCCGACCGTCGAAAGAAGTTCTGGAAGAGGTTCTGAGTGGACTCCACGCTCTCCTTGCCGCCTAGCTCGCCTCCCGTCTACCTGCCTGAGGGAGAACACCGAAGGATCAAGATCCTCGTTGCCGGCCCGCTCGGTATCGGCAAGACGACCGTAGTCAAGTCGCTGTCGCAGATTCCGACACTGCACACCGACGAGGTCATGACGAACGCGGCGGTCGCTACCGATGACCTCAGTCACGATGTCCTGCGTGACAAAACCACCACCACGGTCGCCATCGACTTCGGCCGTCTGACTCTGCCAGGCGACAAGATCGTTCTGTACCTGTACGGAACTCCCGGGCAGCGCCGCTTCCTTCCTCTGTGGGAAGGCATCGCGTTCGGAGCACTTGGTGCCCTCGTCCTGGTCGACACCCGGCGGCTCAAGGACTCCTGGGAAGTGATGGAACTCATCGAGGAGCGCGGTTTGCCGTACGCCGTCGCTGTCAATGTCTTCCCTGACTCACCCAAATACGACTTGGCGCTCATCCGTTCGAAGCTCGACCTCGCCCCAGAGACCCCACTGGTCACCTGTGACGCACGGGAGAAGAACAGCGGCCTCCACGCCCTCATCCAACTGACCGCCCATTCCATATCCGTTGCCGGAGTCGAAGCCTCGTGACGCTCACACCAGCCGAAGCACCTGTGTCCCTGCATGGGGCCGAACACGCCGCGAACCCGCAGCGCAGCTATGAACTGCTGCGCCGGCAGGGGCCGGTCGGCGTAGCCGAGGTGGCCCCCGGTGTCGTGGTCAACCTGGTCACCGACTACCGGGCCGCCCTAGACCTCCTCCAGGACTCCGATACGTGGACCAAGGACACCCGGAGCTGGCTGCCGCAGGTGCCGGAGGACAGCCCGATCCGGCCCCTGGTGGAGTGGCGGCCGAGTCTGTTCTTCGCCGACGGCGAGGCGCACGCGCACCTGCGACGTGTGATCACGGACAGCTTCGGTCTCCTGGACCCCCATGATGTGCGCGTCCTGACATTCCGCTATGCCGACACGCTGCTCCAGGAATTCGCTGATACCGGGACGGTCGACCTCGTCCGCCAGTACGCGCAGCAGCTGCCCCTGATGGTCTTCAACGCTCTGTTCGGTATGCCGGACGAGGAAGGGCCTCGGCTTGTGTGGGCGCTCGAGGCGATGATGGACAGTGATCCGGAGAAACAGGCAGCGGGCGCACAGTCGTTCGGCGCCTACCTCGAAACCCTCTACGGGACCAAGGCGGCACAGCGCGGCCACGACTTGACCTCCTGGTTCATCGATCACCCCAATGGGCTGAGCCAGGAAGAGGCCGTCAACCAGGTCCTCATCACCCTCGGGGCCGGGAACGAGCCACTGTGCAACCTCATTGCCAACACGCTCGTCCGCATGCTCAGCGACGACCGCTATTTCGGCACCCTGACCACCGGAAGCCTGCCCATCCAGCACGCCATCGATGATGCGCTGTGGCACGACGCGCCGCTGGCCAACTACAGCGTCCACTTCCCCAAGAAGGACGTGACCTTCCACGGCGCTCGCATCCCCGCAGGCTCGCCCGTCATGGTGTCGTACGCCGCCGCCAACACCTGCCCCCACTCAGGCGTGCCGGCGGACGGCTATCGCTCTGGGAAAAAGGCGCACCTGGCCTTCGCTGCAGGGCCCCATGCGTGTCCCGCCCGTGACGTCGCCACGCTGATCGCCACCGCCGCCATCGAGAGGCTCCTGACCTACCTGCCGGACATCGAACTGGACGTTCCCGCCGACAGGCTGACCTACCGCCCTGGGGCTGTCCACCGGACGCTCACCGCGCTCCCGGCCCGGTTCACCCCGCTGACGCCCGACGCCAACGGGGCCACCCCCTGGAGCCGGAGCCCCTCCCGCCCCGAGCGGGACACGCCATTGGCCCCGACGTCAGGCAGCGCTAAGGCGTAGAAGCCCTCCCACCTGCCGTCGATCGTCGTGTCGCGGTGGTGCCGCCCGGAAGCCGGCCGACACCACCGCGACAGCCCCAGGGAGGAGACGCGGGTCCGTGGCCCCGTCCTCTGCAACAACGGAACCGCGACGACGGTTCTCGAACGAAAGAGGATCAACCGCCGGTGACACAAACCCTTCCTCCGGGACTGCCCGACCTCACTTCCCTACGACAGCAGGTGGGCGCGGCTCTGACCGGATTCCTGGACACCAAGGAAAGTGCTGCACCAGGAACCGAGCTGCTCTACCTGACCACCGCCCTGCGCGGACTCCTGACCGGCGGAAAACGTTTTCGGTCCCTGCTGTGCCTGTACGGATGGCAAGCCGCCGGAGCAACAGGCGACATGACTGCTGCCGTCCGCGCTGCCGCCAGCCTCGAACTTTTCCAAGTGTTCGCCCTGGTACACGACGACGTGATGGATGACAGCGACATCCGTCGCGGCCAGCCGTCCGCCCACCGGGCACTGGCCACCGCGTATACCGACGGCGGCGGCCCGGGCAGCAGGGCCGAGGCGCACGGACTGGGCGCGGCCGTCCTCCTCGGAGACCTGGCCCTGGTGTGGTCCGATGAACTGCTCCGCACAGCGGACCTCAGTCCGGGGCGACTGGCACAGGTGCTACCCCTGGTGGCCGAAATGCGGAGCGAGGTCATGTACGGCCAGCTCCTGGATCTGCAGACCACCGGCCGCCTTGCCGGCGACGTGGATACGGCACTGCACGTTATTCGATACAAGACGGCTAAATACACCATAGAACGGCCCCTGCACATAGGGGCGGCAGTGGCCGGAGCGACCCCGCCCGTACTCGATGCTTGCACCGCCTTCGGCATACCGCTAGGAGAAGCGTTTCAGCTGCGGGACGACCTGCTCGGGGTCTTCGGTGATCCGGCAAAGACAGGCAAACCAATACTGGACGACCTGCGCGAGGGCAAGGCCACCGTCCTGATGGCGCTCGCGGTCCAGCGAGCCTCCACGGCCGAACTGAAAACGCTGCGCGAGCTCGTCGGCCGAAGCGACCTCAACGAGGAACATGCGGCCGCGGTCCGCACGATCCTGAACTCCACCGGCGCCCGGCAGACCGTGGAGGAAATGATCACCACACGACGGGCGGCAGCCCTCGCCGCCCTGGACAACGCTCCCTTCCCGGGAAGTGCCACAGCCTCCCTGCGCCGACTCGCCCGGGACGCAACGGCCAGGCAGACATAGGGCATCGCCGCACACCGTCATCACAACCCCGAGGAGGAAGTCGCCCCATGAGCATCAGCACACCCATCGGCACGTCCTACGCCGAACGAGCCACCAGCCTGGTGGCCAGGGTCGACCAGGACAGATGGGGAAGCGTCCGCCCCTCCCTGTACGAAACAGCCCGCGTCCTCTCGGCAGCGCCGTGGCTGCCCGGGGAGCCACTGCGGATCTCGTACCTGTTGGAACAGCAGGCGCCCGACGGCAGTTGGGGGGAGGGACCGCTGCCCTACCGGCTCCTGCCGACACTCAGCGGGGTGGAGGCCGCACTGGCGGTCCTGCGAAGGGGCACCACGTCCGCAGAGGTCACCGGCCGGCTCACGGCCGCGGTGAACAGGGGCCTCGACGTACTGCGATCACTGCCACCGGTGTGCCCGTGGCCGGACACGGCCGCAGCAGAAATACTCGTACCCAGCCTGGTAGCCGAGATCAACGAGAAGCTGAACTCCCTGACCACCGGCGAGCACACGCCGGATTTCGGTGGCCTCCGGCTGTCGGTTCCGGGCGGCTTCCACGCGTCGGCACCTGCTCGCGTGGCCGGCCGGTACGAGTCGGCGGGCAGCCTACCCGTCAAGTTTCACCACACGTTCGAAGGCATAGACGGCTACATACCGCTCTCTCTCGTCCCTGACATCGAAGGCCTGCTGGGCAGCTCGCCGGCCGCCACTGCGGCGCGGGCAACGCGGTCACCTGCTACTACCGCTCAGGCCGTCGCCGACCTCACCGCAGTGGCGCAGCGCTACGGCGGTCTCTTCCCCGAGGCCGCGCCCCTCCGCGTGGTCGAACGGCTATGGGTCGCCGCCGCGCTGGCGCGCGCCCACCTGCCCGCTGCCGCTCTTCCCACTGTCCGCGGGTGGGCCGAGGAGATCTACGATCCTCAAGGCGTGCGCGGTGCGCCCGGCCTCATGACCGATGCCGACGACACCGCTATGGCGGTGCTGGTTGCCTCGCTCGTCGGCCTGCCGTACGACCCGGCACCGCTGGACCTGTTCCACAACGGCAGCCACTACGACTGCTACATCG
This sequence comes from Streptomyces sp. NBC_01224, assembly GCF_036002945.1. Classification (NCBI taxonomy): domain Bacteria; kingdom Bacillati; phylum Actinomycetota; class Actinomycetes; order Kitasatosporales; family Streptomycetaceae; genus Streptomyces; species Streptomyces sp. NBC_01224. The sequence goes on from NZ_CP108529.1 coordinate 105,944, forward strand.
GCGAGGACACCGGATCGGTCACCGCGAACGCCCACGCCCTCCAGGCCCTCGTGAGCTATCTGCGGCACTACCCGACGGCAGAGCACACATACGGCCCCCGAGCGGCGAAGCTGTGCGACTGGCTGGCCGACCAGCAGCAACCCGAAGGACATTGGACCGACAAGTGGCACGCCTCCCCCTACTACGCCACCGCGCGAAGCGTCACCGCGCTCGCACAGTACGGCGGCCACCACGCGTCCAGGGCCGTCCAGAGCGCCGCCGCGTGGACAACTGACACTCAGCGCGCCGACGGCTCCTGGGGCGTGTGGGGCAGCACTGTCGAAGAAACCGCATACGCCGTCAAAATCCTGCTGAGCGCCGCCACCCCCACACCGCAACCGCAGCAGAACCGGGCCCTGGACCTTGCCGAAACGTACCTGCACGCCGCCTCGCACCCCGGCCACCAGCACCCCGCCCTGTGGCACGACAAAACCCTGTACGCGCCCACCGCAGTGATCGAAGCGGAGGTGCTCGCTGCACAAGAGTTGCTGCGGGCACGTCGCGCAGCCGCATGTACAGAAGCAGATATGGAAAGGACGGACGCGTGACTCCCGACATAGATGTGACTGCCGACATGGACGTTCCGCCGACCGCTCCGGGGCGGCTGCCGCTCATCGGACACGTTGTACCCCTGCTCAAGGACCGCCTGGAATTCGTCGAACGCCTGCGCACATACGGGCCGATCGTCCGTATGTCGGTCGGCCCCAAGAAGGTGACCGTGGTCAACTCTCATGAGCTGATCCACGAGATGCTCACCAGCAAGTCCGGCTCCTTCTCCAAGGGGTTGCTGGGCGAGAAGCTCAAGCTTTTCGGTCAGTCGGCCCTGCCGGTCGCGGAAGGCGAGCCCCATCTGCGTCGGCGCCGCCTGCTCCAGCCCGCCTTCCACCGCGAGCGGATCAGCGGGTACGTCAACACAATGCGGGAAACGGTGGAGCCATCCATCACGGGCTGGCGTGAGGGGGAACTGCTCGACCTGAAGACCGAAATGGGGCTCATGGCACAGGACGTGGCCATGTCAGTGCTGTGTTCCTTCCGCGCGGAGCAAGAGCGGGCGCGCGCGATCCTCGACGCCGTCGACACGGTCTTCACGGCCGCCATCTGGCGCACCATGGTGCCCGTGTCCTCGCTGGAACGGCTGCCCACCCGCAGCAACCGGCGGCTCAAGGCCGCCCGCAGCCTGCTGCGCAGCGAGGTGGCGGACATCATCGCGGAGCGCCGGGCGGACCCCCACGCCCACGACGACCTCGTGACGCTGCTCCTGGAGGCCCGGGATCAAACCGGTGCGCCACTGCCCGACAACGAGATCCTGTCGGAGATCATCGGGCTGCTGGCCGCGGGCTCCGAGACGACGGGAGTCATGCTGGCCTGGCTGTTCCACGAGCTGGGCCGCGACCCCGAGCTGGAGCGCAGGCTGCACGAGGAGGTCGACTCCGTGGTCGGAGAGGGCCCGATCACCGCCGAGCACGTCCCCCAACTCACCTTCACCCGCAGACTGGTCAGTGAGACCCTGCGCCTGCACCACGCCGGCTGGCTGGTGACCCGGCAGGCCACCAAGCCCGTGCGCCTCGGGCAGGTCAGCCTCCCGGCGGGGGAGCAGGTGCTATGGAGTCCCTACGCACTGCACCGGGACCCGGTCCTGTACTCCGACCCGCTGTGCTTCGACCCCGACCGCTGGCTGCCGGAGCGTCCCCAGCCGCCGAGGGGAGCCTTCATCCCCTTCGGGTCAGGAAAACGCATGTGCATCGGCGACGCGTTCGCCTGGACGGAGGGGATAGTCATCACGGCGTTCATCGCGTCCCGCTGGCGGTTGCGGCCCGTTCCCGGCGCCACCGTGGAGCCGATCGGGCTGCTCACCGTGCACCCGTCGGACCCCCGTATGGTCGCCGAAACCAGGCAGCGGGCCGTCGCGAGGACAGCCGCATGAGCCACACCCGCAGCTCGGACGCGCGTACCCTGCCGATGCCCGACCTCCGAGGCTCTTTCCCCGGCCCCTTCGCCACCAGCCCGTATGCCGACGCCATCGAGGAGCAGACCGCCCACTGGCTCCGGACCTTCCCCTTGATCGGTTCACCCGGCGAGGCGAAGGCCCTCTGCAACATCACGGCCCAGGGGGTGGCTCGTGTCCTGCCCACGGCGGACCGGGACGGCGTGTTCCTCTGCGCCGATCTCTTTCTGTGGCTCACCGCGTTCGACGACGTACACGGCGAGGCCGAAGGAGGCCGTGACACCGCCCGTCTGGTCCGCCGCATCAGTCACTGTGTCCATCTGCTGGCCGGCCACGACGAGCCGGCGGCCGATGACGACGCCTACACCGCCGCCCTGCGGGACCTCCTGCACCGGTTCCGGCAACGGGCCACGCCCACGCAGTACCTACGGCTCACCGCGCACGTGCGGGACAACCTTTTCGGCATCCTCTGGGAGGCCCATCACCTCGACAGGCCCGACCAGGTCACCCTGAGCGACTATTGCGCGATGCGCCCACACACAGTTTTCGTCCGGACCGTTATGGCGACCGCGGAAGTCGCGCTCAGGTACGAACTCACCGAGGATCAGCGAGCCTCGGCAGCGGTGCGGGAACTGGAGCAGGCCATTGCCGACCTTGCCGGGTGGATCAACGACCTTGCCTCGTACGCGAAGGAGACAGATCGCGGTGGCCCGCCCCCTCTGAGCCTGCCGACACTGCTGATCCGACACCGCGAGTGCGACCTCGAAGGGGCGTTCCGCCTGGCCTCCCGCATGTGTGAAGACCAAGCCTCCACCGCACGCCTTCGAATCACCGAACTCTCCGTCAACGGCAAGAACCCACTCGCGGATCACGCTCGCGCCGTGGAAGCCGTCGCAGCCTCCTACGTGTGGCACATAGGGCACGCCCGCTACGAGGGCTGATCTGCGCGGTGTGCGGGGACCCGACGACCGAGTCCCCGACCGTGTACAGCCGGGCGCGCGGCATGCGAGGGAGGCCCGTACGCGGATCCGGCGACCGCCCGATATCTGACGTGGTCGGCTTCGCCGAGCACCTCTTCTGGGCTCTGTACAGGTTGGATCGCAAGGAGTACGGCGAGGGACTGACGGGTGATGCGTTCCTGTATGCCCGGGCTGCGGTCGTCGGAGCCGGCTGTGAGGAGTGCGAGAAAGTACTTCGAGACCCAGCGCGGTTCGTGCCGTTCGTCAACAACCTCGTCTGGGCTGAGGCTCTGCTCTACGTACCCGACAACGCATACGAGCGCCTCACCGGCGATGAATGGGACCGCAACACCCGATACAGCCACGAGTCGTACTCCAACGCGGCCGCGTGGACCAACGCATAGCCCCCAGCAGGCACTCCCACCTCACCATTTGAAACGACGTCAAGACTGCTGGAGATCTACTTCCAGGCCGCATGGCAGGTGCTCAAGTACGGCAGGTGCCCATCCCCCTCGACGGCTGTCAGTGCCTTCGCGGGCCGAAGGCTGATGTGGCCGGTCGCATCGATATCGAATCCCCAGGAGAATCCGGCCACCGGCAGGACGCGCCGCTGGACCTGGTCCAAAGGTGTCCAGGCCAGGAAGCTATGAACGAGCCAGGCCATGGGCTTGCGTTCGGCTCGTGACATGGCGTCGAAAAGAGTGGGGCTGACGCCGAAGAAGGCGTAGGGGGACGGCGCATCTTCGAACAGGACGAATGGGTCCTTATCGAAGTCGACGCCGCCGGAGAGTTGCCTGTGGAACGGACCAGCTGGACCCAGCCGAACAGGGATCGATACCCCTGCCGGAATAGTCCACGGCAGCCGTACGGCACGGAAACCCGCGCGTTTCAGGGCTCGGAGTACCAGATCGTGAACCGATCCGCCAAAGATGCAGTAGCCGGTCGACGACGCACAGCCGCTGCCCGTAGGGGCCGGACAACTGGGCGTTGTGGCCGAGGACGAACATGCCGACGGCCCCAGTCGACGTGACGGCTGTCCCAGGATTCGCCACCAAGGGAGAACTGATCGCCGCATTCGGCGTGTTGGCGGTATGCCAACGCCCCCGTCCAGGCTGCCAGTTCACGGCCCTTTGCACATGCTCTAGAGCCACCGGGTAACCCGTGTCGCCCTCGATGCCCGCCGGGCATCGAGAGTTTCATGGTCATTCCCGAGACGCTGGACCATCGAGCCAGGGTCGACTGTAACCAGCGAACCCATCCACACCGCTCCGATAACATGATCGAATTCATGGCGATCGCCCCCATCGCCCACCCTTCACCGGAACATCGCGCCATCCGGTACGAAGAGTGACCTACGTAACCAACATCTAACAAATCGGCCAAAAAATTGATAACTATCGCATCGCGGGTGTTTTCGCGAATAAACTGCAGAATTACGTTCGCCTCGTGGCGTCAACCACGGGTGATGCTGTGGGCCACGGCGACAGTGGTGGCCCTCGGTTTCCTCATCGCGCTGGAGATCGCCGCGCGTCGCTACGGTCTGCCGGGGCCGATCACCACCCAGGTACAAGAGGTGGTATTCGCCCCCAAATCGGGTTTCCTGTTGTACGCCAGTATGGCGTTGATGATGGTGGTGCTCACCTGGCGGCAACGGTTCATCGCGGCTGGTGCCGCGATCGGCATCGACGTCACCTTCTCGCTGGTGCGGTGGGCGGCCGACGTCAAGGTGACCGACGGCCACCCCTTCGGCAACGGCGCGTTGTGGGTGATTTTGGGCTATGCGGTCATCGCTGTCACGCGCCGCACAGGCCGGGAACGTGTCCTGCTACTGAAGGGCGTCGGGCTGGGGCTGCTGCTGGTGGCCGGCCGCAAGACCGGCGATACCTGGCTACTCATCACGTCGAAGACCCGCCCGGCGGTGCTCGACCAGTACGTGGCAACCGCCGATCACGCGCTGGGCAACCCGTCGTGGCTGGTAGGCCGGATTGTCACGGCCACCGGCCCGATCGGCGCCCGTTTTCTCGACTACGTCTACACTCAGCTTGCGGTGGCCGCGGTCCTTGTCGCGCTGTACCAGCTGCGTAACGTGGCGGTCGAGCGCCGCTTCCCGGGCCATCATCTCGTACGCACCTTCCTGGTCATCGGCCTCCTCGGGCCCGGCATCTACATGATCTACCCGGTGGTCGGACCGATCTTCGCCTACGGCGCCGACGGCGGACACTGGGCGGTGGCCAACCTGTGGCCGGACACGCCGCCGCCGGTCAATGTCCCGCACCAGATGCCGTTCGACGAGATCACCCCACGCAACTGCATGCCCAGCCTGCACACGGCGTGGGCTACCGCGATCTTCATTCATTCCCGCAAGGGCCCACGGAGTCTGCGATTCGCAGGCGCGTTCTGGCTGATCGCCACGCTCGGCGCAACGCTCGGCTTCGGCTACCACTACGGCGCGGATATCGTTGCCGGCGTGGTGTTTACGCTCACGATCGAGGCAGCTCTGCGCTCGCTCGAACGTGGCTGGGACCGCTCAGGAATCCAGCTGGTCATCTACGGTGCAACGGTCTTCGCTGCGCTCTTGGTGTCATATCGCTATCTGCCGATGGAGATGGCGAAACATCCGTGGGTGGCTGGACCACTTCTCATTCTGGCGATGACCTCAGTGATCCTCTGCTACGTACGGACCACCAAACTGTGGGAACCGAAGGCGGCACCAGCGCGGCAACCGGAACCGCAACCCGAACTGGTTTGAGTCAGGTTGCATCAGGAGGTGCGCGAGCTCCAGGCGCTAGCCGTAGATCACTTGACTTCGTGTCGTCGCCGACCAGTGCTCAACCAGGAACTCGCCGCCACACGAGGCCAACTCGACGAACGGACCGAAGAACTGGAGTCCGCGCCCGCGCCGCCAACCGCGAGCTGACAAGAGTCCTGAACCAGCGCGCGTGAGCCTGCGTGTCACCGCTGCCCGGAGAGGTCCACGAGATCTTCGGGGGCTTTCCTGGCGCGACACCGGGGCCCAGGGGGCGGTGAAGATCCTCAGACGGTGACCTGGGACTGTGCCGGGCTGAGGTAATACACGGCGGTCTGTTCGGCGTGAAGGGCAAGCAGCCCCTGCAGCTCCTCCGCTGCGCCCTTGAGGAGGTGGCCATCACGGGTGGCGTGGAGGGTTTCGAGGACGAAGGCCACATGTGTGGAGTCCTCGGTGACGCGGGTGCGGTGGGTGTCGCGGTGGTTCCAGTGGCGGGTCAGGACGCCGGTGGTGTCCGCGTAGATGATCTCGCCGATCTTGGGGTTCTCGACGGTGTCGGGTTCGCCGAGCGGGGTGAAGGACTCGGTGCCGTCCGCGTGGCGGATGTCGACGTCGCCGGTGACGTGGTCCAGGTCGAAGGCGCCGGCGGGCAGGCCGTGCTGCACGGAGACGCCGTTGTAGGAGTCGACGGCCGGGTTGATGCGGGGCAGGGCCCCGTTCTTCGCGAGGCGGCGGCCGAGCGCGTCGACGCTGGGGCGGATGCGGCGGGGGTTGGTGCCGAAGGAGCGGTAGGCGGTGTGCCACGCCTCGATGCGGGGGTCGGTCTCGTCGGCGGGCTGCCAGGTGCCGTCGGCGAGCTGCTGCTCCAAGTCTTCCAGGGCGGCGGCGGTCTGGGGCCAGGGTTCGTGGCCGCGCAGGCCGGTGGCGGTGACCAGGGCGATGAGGGTGTCGGGGAAAGCGTCTGCGACGGCGGGGGCGAGGCGGAAGTCGGTCATGTGCGGGGGTCCGTTTCGTGTGCGTGCGGGGTGGGGTTCAGGGTTTCCAGGGGCCGATGCGGTCCAGTCGGCGGCGCTGCTGGCGTGCGGTGGGGGCGTCGAGGCCCTGACCGCGTGCGGTGAGGTGGTCGGCGACGGCGGTGCGGTGCTCGACGGGTTTGTGGTCGTCGTATTTGAACTTGGCCAGCACTTCGGTGACTTCCAGGCTCAGGCCGCGGATGCCGGGCAACATTCGGCCGTAGGGGGATCGTCGACGGCGACGGGGGCGTGGTCTCCGTCGGGCTGGAAGTGGGCGAGCTGGCGGCGCAGCAGTTCGGCCTTGGCCTCGGGGTCGTCGACGATGTGGGCGCGGCAGGTGAACTGGACGGCCGTGTAGTAGCTGGTGGGGACGCCGTCGGTGGGCGGGGTGCCGACCTTGGCGCGCCAGTGGCCGGGGATGAATGCGTAGTCGCCGGTGACGGTGAGGACGACGTTGGGGTCGTGCTCGATCGCCTTCCAGACCGGGTTGGGCCGGGCGAGGTGGACCAGGAGGTGGGGTCCGTCGCTGGTGAAGTGGGTAGGTACGGCGATGGGCGGGTGGCCGTGCAGGCTGTTGACGCTCAGGACTCCGAAGTCGTGTCCTTCGGTGATCCAGGTCTGCCATTCGGCTTCGTCCAGGCCGGCGTCCCAGGGCTGGATGAACATGCTGGTCTCCTTGCGAAGCGGTGGCGTGGTGGGTGGCGCGGCTTGCTCAAGTAAGGGCAAGGAGGCTGACCGCGACGGCGGCGGTGCCCAGGCCGACGAGCTGGCCGCGATGGATGCGCTCGGCGAGCACGCTGCGGGCGAGCAGGACGGTGCCGGCCGGGTAGAGGGCCGTGATCACGGCGACGACGGTGAGGTCACCACTGCGGGCAGCGAGCAGGAACAGCAGGTTCGCCACGGAGTCCAGCACACCTGCGGCTGCCGACATCGCGTAGGCGGGGCGCTCGGATCCGAGCTTGCGGTACATCAGCCCTGCTGCGGCCAGGGTGACGGCCGAGGAGACCGCCCGGCCCACGATCAGCGGGGCCACGCCGCTGTCGGACGGCGCCTGGTTCAGAAAGATCAGCTGAACGGCGATGGCGGCGCCCGCACCCAGGGCCAGCAGCAGCGCGGTACGTGAAGGGCGCGCCGACCCGGCGCCGTGTCCGGCGCTGACCAGCACCACCGCCACCAGCGCGAGCGACAGACCCACCAGCCCTGCGGCGCCCAGGTGCTCGCCCTGCAGCAGACCCACACCGACGGGCAGCGCGGCGGACACCACGGCGGTCACGGGCGACAGCACGTGCATCGGACCGATCGCCAGGGTGCGGTAGAGCAGGGCGAACGCGGCGGCCGAGGCGACCCCGGACGCGGCGCCCCAGCCGAGAGCACCGGCGCTGAACGAGGCGCCGAAGAACGGCCACAGCAGCAGCTCGACCGCGAGACTGGCCGGGGCCGCGATCATCACGGTACGCAGCACATGAGCCTTACAGGAGCCGAGGCCACCGAGGAAGTCGGCGCACCCGTAGGCGAGTGAGCTGCCGAGGGCCAGCAGCAGAGCGATCACGGTACATCCCTTACTATTCAATGGAACGACTGAACCGTACAACGGATCGACCGGTCAGTGTCAACCAAACGACCGCACGGTGCATTCCAGTGGTCCACTCGCGAGGATGGTGATCGGATGGCCGAGACAGCCGCAGCCCTGCGGACGCTCGCGCACAACGTCAGGGCGGCCCGCACTCGCGCCGGCCTGTCCCTGGACGAGCTCGGCCGACGTGCCCAGGTCAGCAAGGGCGCGTTGGTGGGACTGGAGAAAGCCCAGGGCAACCCCAACTTCGCCACCCTGGTCCGGCTGGCCGACACTCTCGGCATCTCGGTGTCCGCACTGATGGAAGGACCGGCCGAAGGTCGCGTCCGCGTCGTGACCGCCGACGCCGTGGCCCCCCTGTGGACCGGAGCGCAGGGCAGCGAAGCCCGGCTCATGCTGACGACCTCAGGCCCGGCCCCGGTCGAGGTCTGGCGCTGGCAACTGGAGCCCGGCGAGGAGTACCCCAGCCACCCCCACCAGGCCGGAGTCGTGGAAACCGTCAGCGTCACCTCCGGCCGGATGACCGTGGTCGTCTCCGGCACCGAGCACCCCGTCGAAGCCGGACAGACCGCCACCTTCGACGGCGATGCCCCCCACGCCTACCGCGGCTCCGGCACCCAAACCTGCCACCTGATCATGACGGTTCACCTGCCGCCCGGCCCTGCCTCCACAACCTGACCCCCCGCGGCGCGGGCCAGGTTGTCGATCCATGCGAACCACCCCGGCCTTGCAGATCACCTGAACCGGCGACAACGCCACACAGAACACCCGCCCCACCCCACGCCACGACCTGCACGCAGTCGGCAAACCGGGCCCAGCGAAGCGACGGACGAAGAACTGTGGAGAGTCCCCCCGCTGCCCGGCAGCGATCACGATCGACATCGGCTTCCGGCCGACGGCCGGATGCAGCTTGGTCGTCAGGCCGCCGCGAGAGCGTCCGAGGCCGTGGTCGTCCGGCTCGGTGCCGACGACGCCGGACGGCTCCTTCTGAAGGTCCCCTTTTCTTCCGCGCTCCGGCCGCGTGCTGGTGGGCCCGGCACATGGTGGAGTCGACGTTGATGTCCCGGCTGATGAGTTCCTTGGCATCCACCTGGGCCTGCAATTCGATGAAGATCCTCCGCCAGGTTCCGTCCGTTGCCACCGGCGGAACAAGTCGTACACCCGGCCCCAGGGGCCGTACCGCTCCGGGACGTCCCGCCGGGGAGGCCAGTGCGGGTCCGAAACCGTATGCCGTCGATCAGCTGCCGCCTCTCCCCTATCGGTGGAACGTCCCAGCTTCTTGCCCCCGGGGCAACAACGGCGCCAAGGCGCCAACCGGGCCCACTGAGCCTTTCTCGGTAACGTCTCGTGACGGTTCGTGATCTTGCTCAGCTGGTGCGTCCGGGTTCCAGCTGGAGCGGGACCAGGGCCGCGCGGGCGATCCTGGTGATGCTGCCGGGGTCGAGGCTGAGCCGCAATGGGAGTAGGCAGCGCGCTGATCACGCCCGCCAACTTGGCCATCCTTATGTGGACTTTCACCAGCCCCGCGCGGACAACCGCGATCGCCATTTCCTCGACATCCGCCGGTGCCGGAATGGCTGCAGGCCCGGTGTTGGCAGGGTTGCTTCTCGACCATTTCTGGCGGGGCTCGGTCTTTCTGGTCAATGTCCCGGTCGTGGCGCTGGCGTTAGTCGGGATTGCTCCTCTTTTCTATGACCGCCGCCACCTTCTACAACGCGTTCTACCTGCAGGGCGCACGCGGCTTTTCGCCGATGGAGGCGGGCTTGGCCAGTCTCCCGACCGCGCTCGGTGCCATCCTGGGGGCGCCCCTTGGCGCACGTCTGGTTCGCCGCTGGTCGCTATACCCTGTCACCGCACCAGCGCTCACCGTGGCGGCGCCGGCCATGGGCGCGTACGGGTTCCTCGGGCTGCAAACCCCACTCATCTGGATCGAGATCCTGTTGTTGGTCCAGGGCCTCTCAATCGGCATGGTGATCGGCCCAGTGACGGCAGCATTGATCAGCTCCCTGCCGTTGGAACGGGCCGGTGCCGGGTCGGCCGTCACCAACACCGTGCCCGAGACCGGCAGCGTGATCGGGATCGCGGTTGGCGGCACGATCATGTCGATCGTGTATCGGCGCGTGATCGAACCCTCGTTGAGCGATGTGCCCGGGCCGGTGCAGGACCGGGCGCGGGTTTCCGCCGAACAGGCCCGGCATGTCGCCACCGCGATCCACCGGCCCACTCTTGCGCACGCTGCCGATGATGCGTTTATTCACGCTATGCACGTCGGCGCGGCCTGGATCATGCTCATCGCACTCTTCGGAGCAGCTGTGCTTGCGATTGCCTTGCGTCCTGTCGGAAAGCCCACGGGGCCGGTAGAGGAGCCGGACTACGATCGAGGAGGCAGCCGATCCGCGACTGGGGCGCCCCCTCATTCCGGGGCCGATAACCAACCCGCTCATGAGGGCGATGACGTGGGCAGCCACTGACACACTGAGGTGTTCTCAGTAACGCGACGTAGGAAGCATGATGACTACGAGAACGCCGGACCCGGTCTCCACCACCCGGTCGAGAATCCCAAGGACGGCGAACTCACCGAAGAACAATGGACGTTCAACGCCGTCGTCCGCGGCATCCACGTGGTCGCCGAACGCGCCAATGCCCTCCTCGAGGTCACCTTCAAGGCCCTGCGCCGCGTCAGCCTCGACCCCAAAGCGATCACCCGGATCGCCCGCGCCGCCCTGGTCCTGCTCCAGCTCGAACACGGCCACACCACATGAAAGTTGATCACGAACCGTCACGAGACGTTACCGAGAAGGGCTCACTGAGTATCCGTCAGATCTCTACACGCCACCTGGCGAACATTTCAGAGGTTGATCGACTTCGGGGACGGACGCCAGACCGGTCACGGACAGAATCGCCTCGACTGTCTCTTCAACCGTCAGGGCAGTGTTGTCGATCCAGGTTCCCTGCTGCCCGAGCTCGGAGCGCATCGCCTCATCCAGGGGCGACCAGTCCGTGGTCAAGACCTTCTCCCGCGCCTGGTTGCGCTGCCACGCGACCGCCGGGCCGGGAGCCAGGATGACGATGTGGAGCGGCACTGCCGCCAGCGTCGTGCGGTAGAAGTCAAGGTGGGCATGGCGGACCACAACATCATCGAGCACGGGGATGAAGCTCGCTCGCGCGAAGCTGTCCGCCAAAAGGCACGCGTTGCGAGCCCGCAGGAAGATCTGCCGGTCGGCTTCCGCGTTTTCGGCCGACGAGGGCCATTGCCCACCGCTGACGATCATCAACTGGAGTGCGTCCACCTCAATATGGGCCGACATCCGGAGCCGGCCGGCCAGCGCGGCAGCCACCGTGGTCTTCCCACTCCCAGGGATGCCGGTCAGCAGGACAGCCCCGGCGGCCGACTCACGGTCGATGGGTACCGGATTCACACTCATGCGAGTTCTCCAAGCGCAGCGATCAGGACCCTGAGAGTACGCGTTGCCCCGTGATCCGCCGAGCCAGCGACTACTTGATGCACTTTCGACACACGCCCAGCAGCCAAGGGGGTGCATGCCATTGGGCCTGGCGTCGTGACCAGTCAGGAGCACAGATGAGAAATAGCGTTGATTCCCTGGTGACCGGTCTGGATGCCGACTGGCTGGAGGCGGTGAGGATGCTCGGTTGTGTTGAAGGTGTCTGCGCGCGATCTGATGCATGCGGACTTGACGTCGTGCGGGTGGTCAGGGTCTGAACAGCACTTGGCCGGCGTCGCGGAGCAGTTGGAGCGCGCCCGGCTCGGAGAGGTCGACTACCTTGCGGTTTGCACTGCAACCGGAATTCCCGTGGCGAAGGATGGGATCGACTACCGCGTCAAGGAGGGTGTCGGCACTCTGTGGCAGCTTGCAGTCCATCCCGCATTGCAGTCCTGTGGGATCGGCACGTTCCTTGGGGACGCAGCGGAGCAACGCATCAGGAACCGCAGTCTGTCGCAGGCCGAGCTCGGCGTGGAGGAGAACAACCCCCGGGCTCGGGCAGCCCTACGATCGACTGGGCCATGTCTCCTTCGACCGTCAGCCGGACTTGTGGGACGAGCAAGCCCCAGATGGGTCGTTACGCCGGTACGAAATGATGTGCACCTTGATACCCAAGGACCTCTCCTGGGTTCAGCCACCTCCGTCGACGAACGCCGGAGCGGACGGCTTCCGGTCGCTCCAGGTCAAGACGCCGGGAACGGCGCACCCGGATCGCGGCTACACGCGAACCAGAGCGTTCCACCGGTCCGTTGGCTTCCTCTCACTGGAGGAGACGAATGACCTCTGGCCGGGAAACCCATGCCTGATCACGGTGAAGTGGCCGGCGCTCCAGTCCTGACTCTGTGCCGAGCCACAGGATGCTCGCGTCCAGGATAGGGGCGGAGCCAAGCAGGGGTGCTTTGTTGACTGTGCGTAGTGCTCCGCGGGCGGCGGGTCGCCCGGCATGGCACGCGCGCCTGGACGACATCCACTCATTGCCGCCCCAGCTGCTGCCGGCGTGCTGTCTCACAACCAGCCGCGGCGGGCTGCGATCACTCCGGCCTGGAAGCGGTTGGCGGCGCCGAGGAGGTCGTGCAGGCGGCTGATGCGGCGGCGCATGGTGCGGACGGACCAGCCGAGCTGGCGGGCTATCGCCTCGTCCTTGAGGCCGCTGACCAGGAGGGTGAGCACGAGTCGGTCCTCCTCGCCGAGGGGGTCCTCGGCGGGGGCGTTCAGGGGCAGGGCCTGCTTCCAGCACATTTCCCAGTAGCCGGTGAGGGCATCGAGCAGGGTGGACGGGCGGATCACCGCGGCGCGGACGTCGTTGAGGTCGAGGGAGAGCGGCATCAGGGCGAGCTTGCGGTCGGCGATGGCGAGTTTGATGCCCAGGCCGGGCAGGACGCGGGCCTGTTCGCCGTGCCGGACCAGCTCGCGGATGTCGTCGAGGACGCCCGGCCATTCCAGGGCCTCGGGGGCGTAGACCGCGCGGTACCGTACGCCGCGGCCGAGCGCCGTCGCCTCCACCGGGTTGGAGGTGGTCAGGGCGTACGGCGGCCGGTCCAGGGTCATCACGTCCTCGTGGGCCTCCTGCTGAAGGCGGACGAACCAGCGGCCGAGCGCCTCGCTGCCGGTGGTGATCTCCACCTCGTCCTCATAGGTCGCGCCGGTGCGCGCGGCGGCGAACAGCCGGGACAGCTCGTCGGCCGCCGAACGGACCCGCTCCAGCTCATTGCTTCTGGCCCGCACCAACGCCTCGACGGCGGCGCCCGGCTCGATCGCGGCGTACCGGCGGCGGGAGCCGGCGAGCCGGCCGACCAGCCCGTGGTCGCGGAGCCGGTCCAGCGCCCTGGCGACGCGCTCGGCCGAACAGTCGAGATCCGCGGTGAGTTCGGCAGGCGCCGCCGTCCGCCGGGTCAGAACGGCGCGGTAGACGCTCTCGTCGAACGGATCGATGCCTGCCGCAGTGAGTTGCGGTGTCTCGGGAGTCATGGACGGATGGTGGCCCAATTGTGCCAGCGGCAGCAATGGGCCACGAAGATCAGTTGTGCGGCAAGTGCCCTCACCACTAGGACTTTTACGCATGGCAATGAAGTCACGAAGATCGCGTCATGCCGCCCTCGCCGCCGTTGTTCTCGCCGGCACGTTGGCGGCGACACCGGGTGCCGCCAACGCGTCCACGCCCGACCCGTCGCAACGAGTGCTCGTCGAACTGTCCGGGAACCCAGCGGTCACCGCCGCGCCCGGTGGATCGCTGCTGTCCGCCGAGGCCGCCCGCGGCGTCGGCGCCGCCCGCCGCGCGCTCGACGCGCGCCAGGAGACGTTCCTCGGCTCGGCGAAGAGCGCCGGGCTGCACCCTTCGGCGACCCGCAAACTGGGCCTGCTCATCGATGCCGTGGCAATGACGGTGCCCGCGTCCGAGGTGAGGCGGCTGTCCTCGCTGCCGGGCGTCACCGCCGTCCGCCCCGACACCCGGGTGCTGACGAAGACGGACGTGAGCGTGCCGCTGATCGGCGCACCCGGCGTCTGGCAGCGCAAGGACCCGGCCGGAGAACGCGTCACCGGCAAGGGGACCACCGTCGCGATCCTGGACAGCGGCGTGGACTACACCCACCCCGACCTGGGCGGCGGACTCGGCAAGGGGCACAAGGTCGTCGGCGGGCACGACTTCGTCAACGGTGACGAGGACCCGATGGACGACAACGGCCACGGCACCCACGTCGCCGGCATCGTCGCGGGCAAGGCGGCTGAGAAGGGCGGCATCACCGGCGTGGCGCCCGGCGCGAATCTGCTGGCCTACAAGGTGATGGACGCCGACGGCTCCGGCTACACGTCGGACATCATCGCCGGAATCGAGGCGGCCTCCGATCCGGCCAACCCGCACCGCGCCGATGTCATCAACATGAGCCTCGGCAGCCCGGGCGACGGCACCGACCCGCTGGGCCGCGCCGCGACCGCGGCCGTACAAGCCGGTGTGGTCGTGGTGGCCGCAGCCGGCAACGACGGACCGGGCACGGGTACGGTCAGCAGCCCCGCAACGGCCGACGGCGTGGTCGCGGTCGGCGCGTCGACAAGCAATCTGAGGCTGCCCAGCGCCTATCTGGCCGGCAAGAAACCCGAGTTGATCCAGACCTACCGCGGCATCCTGTCCGCGAACCCGCCGGAGCACCCCGTCACGGCGCCGCTCGTCGATGTCGGCGAGGGCACCGCCGAGGACTGGAAGCGGGTCGGCGACGTACGCGGAAAGATCGTACGGGCGCAGATGCTCATCGCCTCCGACGCCCGGTACCTGACGGCGAACGCCGTGGAGTGGGCGAAGGAGGCGGAGAAGCGCGGCGCGATCGGCGTGCTGGCCGGCCTGCCCTCCAACGACGGCCCGGTGTTCGTCGCCGGAGCACCGGAAGAGGTTCGGCCGCCGGAGGTGAACCCTGAGCCGGGAGTGGCCCAGGTGCCGTCCCCGTCCGCGCGGATCGACGCCTCCGGCGACTCGCTGCGCATGGACCACCTGGCGGTCATGGGCATCGACTCGACCCAGTACACGGAGTTGAGCGCCCGACTCGCCGCCGGGAAGGTCTCGGTGACGCTGCGCGGCACCGACACGACCGACCGGATCGCCTCGTTCTCCTCACGCGGTCCCGCACAGGGCTTCGGTTTGAAGCCCGATCTGGTCGCACCGGGCGTGGAGATCCGCTCCACCGTGCCCAAGGCACTTTACGGGCCCGGCGAGTACCGCATGTCGGGCACATCGATGGCGACCCCGCACGTCGCCGGCGCTGCGGCCCTGCTGCGCCAGCTGCATCCCGGCCGGGCACCTGCCGAGATCAAGGCCGCGTTGGTCGGCACCGCGAAGCCGCTGAGCGGCAGCGGGCCCACGACGCAGGGCTCGGGCCGGCTCGATGTGGCCGCAGCCGCCTCGGCCACGGTCAGCGCCTCGCCGGCGTCGGTGTCGTTCGGACTCGCCGATCTGTCCCGGCGTCACGTCGGCGGCATCGCGAAGGTGACGCTGCGGAACTCCGGCAAGCGGCCGGTCGCGACCTCGCTGCGGACCGACGGTCCGGCCACGGTCTCGGCGAAGCGGGTCACCGTACCGGCCGGGGGGACCGCGACCGTCACGGTCTCGATGCGCGTCGCCCGACCGGCGGCCGACACCGAGATCAGCGGCCGTCTCACGGCTACTCCCGACCGGGGACCGGCGATCAGGGTGCCCTATCTGCTCGCCGTCCGGTATCTGGCCGTCCAGGCCGCACCCGACCCGAGCGACGGTCGCTCGACCGTGCACATCGCCCCGCCCACCCGGCTGGCCGCACCCCCGGTCGTCACCGTCACTCCGCCTCGCGGCAAGTCCGTCGACGTCACTTCCACGCTCGATCCCGCCAGCGGCTACTACCGGGCCGAGGTGACCGGCAGCGTGGCCGGTGCCTACCGGGTCTCGGTACGCGGCACCGCCGACACCGGGCAGCGGCTCACCGGCGCCGGCGCCTTCGAGGTCACCCCGGTCGACAGCCGCGGGGACCGCTGGGAGCCGGTCGGCCCCAACAGCGAGGCCGGTTCGGTCGCCCTCTCGCCGAGTCGGCCGAAGCAGGCCGTCCTCACCCAGTACCAGAAGGCGGCTCCCTGGCTGACCACCGACAACGGTGCCTCCTGGCGCCAGTTGGGCCGACTGCCCGTCGCGGACGGCACGGGTCCGCTCGTGGTGGACACGAAGAATCCCGACCGCTGGTGGTACGCCGTGAACAGCGTTCACGACGGCAGTCGGCGGGGCGCCATCCTGCGCACCGATGACAACGGGCGGACCTGGCGCACGCTCGACGTCCCGGACACCCGCATCGTGGCGCTCGCCGCCGATGAACGGACCCGCACCCTGGTCGCGGTCACCTCGGACGCACTGCTGGTCAGCACAGACGCGGGCGACCACTGGACGACGTATCCGACCGGCGTCACCGGCGGCATCACCGCCGCCGCCGTCACCGGTGACACCCTCTATATGACGACCTATCACGGCGTCTGGGCCCGCTCCGGCATCGGCTCGGGCAACCCCGGCGAGGCACGCCTGCTCTTCGCCCCGTCCGGCGGGGGCGTCGGCGGGCTGGCAGCCGACTCCTCGGTCGTGGCGGTGTATGTCCCGGGCCGGGGAGTTGTCGGTTCCCGTGACGGCGGGGAGACCTGGACCACCCTGCTCTCCATGACGGACGGCGGCCTCCGCCTGACCGTCTCGGGTGACGACCTGTACCTGAGCACGGTGTCCGGCAGCGGCCGCCTCAGCCGCGACCACGGTCGGACGTGGACCACGGTCGCCGCGCCGTCGCGCGCAGCGCTACCGATGGACTACGACCGTTGGGCCGACGGTTCCGTCACCGTCTCCAGCGAGCAGGACGGTCTCTACCGGGGTGCCGCGGATGGCACCGGATATCGGCGGATCGGCGTCCAGGGACTGACCGTCAACGATCTCGCCGTCAGTGACGGCCATCTGCTCGCCGCCACCGACAGCTCGGTCTACCGCACCGCCCTTCCCGTCGCGAGCCCGGAATGGGGCCGGTCGGGCGGCGAGGGCATGAGGGGCGTGACTGTCCCGCAACTTGCCGTGTCGGCCAAAGATCCGAAGGTGATCTGGAAGGTGCGGCGCACCGCGTTCGGCTCATTCACCGTCGAGCGCAGCGGCGACGGCGGTGCCACCTGGGAGAAGAGGGGCAGTTCGGCGGAGGTGCCGACCGCGCTCCTGGTCCACCCCGCCGACCCGAACCGGGTCATGGTCAGCTTCCGAAGCCTTCTGGGCCAGGGGCTGTTCGCCACCAGTGACGGCGGCACGACGTGGAAGAACCTCTACCACGAACGCTCCTTCGACACCATCGCGGGCGACCCCGCAAACCCGCTGCGCCTGTGGCTCGGCAACACCGCCGGTCTCTACCGGTCCGACGACGGCGGGGTGACCGTCACCAAGGTCGCCGACGGCCCGGTGACCGCGATCGACCTCGACGGACGGCGCCTGGTCATCGGCGGTGAGAGTGTCCGCGTCAGCACCGACGGCGGCCGGACCTTCCGCACCGCGGACACCGGCGCTCTCGCGATCCATGTCTCCGACCTGCTCCGGGTCAAGGACACGCTCTACGCGGCCACCACCAGCTCCAGGGCCAGCGGCCTCCTGCAAGGCGGCCGCGGCGTACTGCGCAGCACCGACCACGGTCTGAGCTGGCACAACATCTCAACCGGCCTACAGAACACCGACACCACCAAACTGGCCGCAAGCCCCGACGGCCGCACGCTCTACGTCGGCACCGTCGACGGCGGCGTGCACCGTCTCAACCTGCGCCACTGATCAATACGGATCGGGCGCCCGGACGGAACCTCTGTCCGGGCGCCCGATCCACGCGTTGACCCGGCCGGTGGATCAGCGCTACGACCACGACGGCCGGGCCGCCCAGCGCGGGCGTATCGGGCCATTTGGCCTCGGAGGTGAAGCCGGGCACGGCCTGCATCATCGCCAATGTGACCAGCCTCTGTGGGCGGATCTGAGCTACCGGCAGCTGGAGCGCCGGGCCAACGCCGCGGAGAGGTGCTGACACAGAAGCGGCGTGCCTTCACGGGCTGCGCACCAAGCTGTGCGACGACGTCGACGCCCTGGACAGCTACCTCCCGCCCCGCATCGCGGAGATGGCGCGCAAGTGGCCGACGCCCTCGAAGTGCCCCGGCCAGCCGCCGTGTGACGGGCGCCGCCTGCGGTCATGAGCGGGCGGCCGGGGAGATGCAGGGCACGGTGTACGCGGATACCCGCCGTAGCCCCGTCACCTCCGCGTGAATGCAGCAACCCCATACGGGAGATCGGGTCGGCCGGCACCCGGGCCGGCCCGATCTCCAGGATCAGCGGCGGAGGGCGTATCGGGTCAGGCGGGAGCGGGCGGCCTGTTCGCTGATCCCGAGCGCCTGAGCGACGGTGTCCCACCGCGGCCCGTCCACGGTGTCAACGCTGAACGCGGCGTCCGTCGCCACCCACTCGGTAAGGCGTTCCAGGGCCGCGACGGCCCGGAGTGCGGCCAGCGGTTCATCGGCAACCAGAGCAGTGAGGCGCGTCTCAACCTGATCGAGGAGGGCGGTGAGGTCCGCGGGCACGGGCACCGTGCGGGCTCGTACCTCGGTGATGTGGGTGTCCCAGTCGCCTTCCGGTCCGCTGGTGTCGGCCAGGTACGGGCGCCGGCGGTCGACGGTCTCCCAGTCGAGCGGGTAGCGGGCGCTGCCGCGCCAGCCACAGGAGCACGCACCGCGCAGTTCGGTGGCAAGCGGGGCGCCGAGCGTGCCGTCGTAGACCCACCAGTCAACGCTCTGGTGCACCGTCGGCCCGCTCCCGGCATCGAAATACACCGGGCCCGGCTCCGTGCCATCGGCCAGCAGAACCCCGGGCCGCCCCTCATGCTCTCTGCCGAACTCCTCGGTGTCCCACATGACGAACTCCTCCCTCACCGGCCGGAACACCGGTGACACTCGGACCGGCCCGGCGGCGGCGCACCGCAAGCTCAGCCCCCGTCGCGGACCCGGCCAGCTCACCCACGACCTTGCCCGAGCCGTACCAGGTCCGGCAGGCGAATACCCGAACCGGTGAACCGTCCGTCTCCGCTGGGCCGGCGGGACGCCGATGCGAGACGCGCCTCGAACCGGTACCAGGACACTATTGCGGCACCGATGCCCCGTACTGCACCTCGACCACCCCGACCCATGCTCCCCAGCGCCGCACGCTGACTTCGAGCCGGGGGCCGTTGCCGTTCGTCATACCGCTGTAGCTGCCGCCCTCTTTGTGCTCCTTCAGGCCGCAGTCGCGCAGCGTCTGCCCGAGCCCGCGGACCGAGTCGAGGGCCTGGTCGGTGTTCGCGTATTGAGAGACGCGGTACCGGGCCTTGGCGTCGCCCTTACCCGTGTAGGTGCTGGTGAACTGCTGCTCGGGGTTCTGGACGCCACCGGGCCAGCCGTTGCACACGCCGCCCAGGCCGGCCTGCGGCAGTGCGGTCTCATCGTTGTCGGGACCTTCGTAGTCGACTTTCCAGTGCACGGCCGCGTACATCGGCAACTCCGAGGGCTCCAGGTTCTGCACCACACCGTGCGACATAAACGGGTTCGCGCCTTCCGAAGCCACGCCCGCATCGCGCGAGCCGGGCGTCAGATCCGTCCACGAGCCGAGACCCGCCGCCGTCACGGCGGCCAATGCCACTGCAACCAGACCAACCCGCTGCCGTGACCGGCGGCGCTCGCCGCGGGCACGTACGGCCTGCGCGGACGCAAGCCGCACCGGGACACCGTCCAGCATTTCCTCGACGTCAGCCATTCGTG
Organism: Streptomyces sp. NBC_01224; assembly: GCF_036002945.1. NCBI lineage: Bacteria > Bacillati > Actinomycetota > Actinomycetes > Kitasatosporales > Streptomycetaceae > Streptomyces > Streptomyces sp. NBC_01224. Next base: position 126,011 of record NZ_CP108529.1, read on the forward strand.
ACAACCCCCTCGTCGTATGTGTCGATGTCCGTGAGCCGCTTACCGAGCAGTTTGCGAGCCCTGCTGAGCCTGGTCCTTACGGCGCCGCTCGACGAGCCTGTCTCGCGCGCCACGTCCTCCACCGGAAGGTCAAGCAGGTGGTGCAGCACTACCGCCCGCCGCTGGTCCGCGCTCAGCTCGCGCAGCGCCGTTACCAGGGCAACGCGATCCTCGGACAGCCCGGGCAAGTCCGGTGCAGGGCCGTGCCGCAGATGGGCGCGGAACCGGTTGCGGGTACGCCGCCAGGTGCTGATCGCCAGCCGGGACGCGACGGTGCGCACCCATGGCAGCGGGTCCCCTTCCCGTGTGAGCCGGCCCCATCTCTGCCAGGCCCGTGCATAGGCCTCCTGCACCGCATCCTCGGCCTCGGCCAGGTCCCCGGTCATTGCATAGACCGTGGCGACCAGCCGTTTGGCCGTGGCGGCGTAGAAGGCGTCGAACTCTGCTTCGGTCGACATGTGCCCCCGTTCCTATCCGTGCCTGTATCGCTTCCTGCCATAAGCACGCCCGGGCGGCCCGCAGTGTTAGAACCGAAATGGCGCCCGCGAGATCCGAGTCACCGACAGACCGGACTCGGTACTCCTCGACCAGCCTTGACGCCCGAGACGCCCGCCCGATCTCGGAGGGCGTCCGGCCCTCCCGGAACCCGATGATCTCCTCCTCAACGGACAACAAGAGGAGAGCGCGCAGCCCGGCCGTCATCTCGCGGGCCTGCGCCACGTCCAACGGCCGCGGCGCCGGTCCGGCGAGGTCGCCCTAGTCCTCGTAGTGCTCGCTTACTCCTCCTTCGTGTGCCGCGTCGACGCACCGGTACAGGGCTCTGGCGGGCGGTGCGGGAGCGCGAGGCGTGAGCCCTTCTCTCACACCCTCACAGCCCCCTCGTCTACCCGGGTGTGCCGACGCACGGTAGTTGTCACCCCCGGGTCCGCCGTCCTGCGGGTTCCCGTGAACAAGGCACCGTGGTTGTCACTGGCGAAGCCGGCTACTTGTCACCGCCCAACCTCGCGGAGCGCCGCGCTGACCTCTGCAGACTGCGCCGAGAAGGCAGTTGGGCATCCAGTCCTGCGATAGTGCAGAGGCCACCCGGCGATGGCAGGATTGTCCGTCGGGGAGCCGATTCGCCGAGGTCAGGGGCATGAGTGGCAGACATAGCGCTCGAGGCGCTGGACGATATGCCGTGGGAGCGGCTGGAGTCGACGCTCGGGAACCATGCCGTAAAGGAGTTGCGGCGCGCCCTGCGGGGCCTGGCACTCAAGGGCGAGGCGGCGGCCGAGGAGGACTGCTACCCCTTGTTCGACTGCCTCGCGGTGGGTACCGGACGCGTGGCCTCCGTGGCAACCGCCGCGCTGCCGTTTGTCGTTGCCCTCGCCGGCAATCCGGGCATGGGTGGCCGGGCCACGCTCGTCCAGCTGCTGGCGAGCCTGTCCAAGACGGCGGCCGAAGCCGAACCGGGCCTGGTGGACGTGGGGTGGCACGAGGCATGGCGGCGCCATCGCCCCCGGATCCGGGCGCTGCTTGCGGACCCCCGGCCCGAAGTGCGGAGGGAAGCCCTGCCCCTCGTGGAGGGTGTTGGCGTGCTGCTGGAGCGGTGGCGCGCCGAGACGGACCCGGCGGTGCGGCTGCCTGTGCTGCTCGCGCTGGGGACCGCCGCGGCACGCCCCGCCGACGCCGGGACGGTGGACCGGGTGCGAGCAGTGGTGGCCGAGGTGCTGCGGACCGATGCTCCCGTCATGCGGGTCGCGGCCGTGCACGCCTGGGCCGCATTCGATCCCCAGGCGCCGGTCCGTGAGCTGGATGTGCTGGTGGAGGTCCTGTCGGACCGCGCCGTGCGTCCGCAGTTCGAGGCGATCTGGTACGTGCCGGACGTCGACAGTGCCTTCACCCGTGAGGATGTCGTCTCCTGGGCGGCACACCTGTTCGAGGGCGCGCCGCGGACGGCACTCTCCTTCGTTGTCCGACTCATCCATGCGGCGCGCCGGAACGGGGACACCCTGCTGTGCCGGGCCGCGCTGGACGAGGGGTGGCGTCTGCTGGTGGTCCGGCCGTCCGCGGCATCCGCGCTGCTGCCGCTTGCGAGCGCTCTGCTCGCCGACCCGGACGACGGCGTACGGTACCGGGCGGCCCACCTGCTCGCAGTGCTGGGTTCGCGGGCTGCTCCGTACGCCGACGAGCTGGCCGCGCTCCTCGACGACCCGGGCGAGGCGGAGTTTTTTGAGGGCACCGTCGACGACCACGCCTGCTGGGCGCTGACCCGCATCGGCGACCCGCGCGCCCTGCCGGGGCTGGTCGAGCGGCTGTACGCGCCGTACCGAGGCCAGTACTCCCGCGGGTACACCATGGGCGACCCGCGCCTGCCGGAGGTCGAGGACGTCCTGACCCCGCTGCGGGCGCACGCGGAGGTCCTGCTGCCCGCGGTGCGGCAACTGCTCCGGGACGACGGCGTGGGTGGCTCGCTGACCTGCCCCTTCCTTCGCGTCCTGAAAGCGTGGGGGCCGGCCGCAGCTCCGGCGCTGCCGGAGGTGGTGGCTCTGCTGGACGACGCCCGGTACACGCTGTACGCAGTCGATGCGCTGGTGGCGATGGGACCGGCTGCGGCGCCTGCCGAGCCTGCCGTACGCAGGTGCACGGTCTCCGACTTCCCCGGCAACCATCACATGGTGGCGTGGGCCGCCTGGCGCCTCGGCGGCGACCTGGATGCGGCCCTGCGGCTTATCGGCGAGGCGGTGCTGACCGAGGAGGGACCTCTTTACGGACCCGTCGGCCTTCTCGGCGATTTCGGCCCGGCGGCCGCGCTCTGCGCCGACCGGGTACGGCATGTCATGGAGCACGGTGACACCTGGCTGCGGCTGCGGGCGGCGGTCGCGCTGTGGTCGATCACGGGCGAGCCGGAGCCGAGCGCGTCCGTCCTTGAGGAGTGCCTCCCTCCCATCGCCAATGGCGGCGACGCCTATGGCTACTTCCTCGACGCGCTGCGGGCCCTCGCGCGGATCGGCACGATCTCTCCGGCGGCGCGGACAATCCTGCGTACGGTGCAGGAATCCGACCGGCGGCTGTCAACGTACCGGGACTATCGAGCGTTCCTTCAGGACGAGGAGATTCGATCCGCGATCGACGACGTCCTCACCCTGCCGTGACGACCTGCCGCCGAGCAGCTCGCCAGAGCAATCGACAAACACCCGCAGCCCCGCCGGTGACAGCAAGCCTGATTGACGGACGGTGCTACGAGCTCACGCCACCCACCGCTCTCGCGACTTGACAGACGGCATGAGAAATCGATGGCACAGGACAGCCATCCCGATTCCTGGTTGGCCACAGCTGGCAAACCATCACCCGATCGTGGCTGGAGGGAGGAGCGTGGGCGATCGGCGTCCCCGTTCGGTCGGTAGGCACAGCGTCGAGCGCCCGTGCGAGGATCGCGACGTGAACGATCTGCACTTCCGCCTCGCCGACGACGCCGACCTCGCCACTCTCGTTCGCCTGCGCGACGAAGCTGCCCGCTGGATGCTCGCCCAGGGCATTACCGGCCAGTGGCAGCCCGGCGAGCTGGCCGAGGACCACTTCCGCCGGATCATGGCGAGTGGCGAGGTCTGGCTCGCCGAGGCTGACGGCCGCGCGGCCGGGGCCTGGGAGCTGTGGTGGGCGGACGAGGATGCCTGGGGACCGCAGCCGCCAGTGGCCGGCTATGTGCACCGGCTGATGGTGGACCGCAGCAGCGCCCGGCCGGGGACGGGGCGGCTGCTGCTGCGAGCTGCGGAGCACCGCGTGGCCGAGGCGGGGCGGGAGTTCATACGTCTGGACTGCCTGGCCGGCAACGCACGCCTGAACGCCTACTACTTGGACGACGGCTACCGGCTCGTCGGCCACAAGGCGGGCAAGCCGCAGCCGGGCGGTGCACCCAAGTCGTTCACGCTCCTCGAGAAGGCCCTACGGGTCGGCCGCCAGGACTGAGCAACCTCGGCCAGGGCGGCAAGCCCGCTGAGGATGGCCATGGCGCACTGGGAGGCCCGCCCCACAGACCACGCCGCTCGCGGCGTCAGTGACCAACTACCGGCCGACGAACTGGCCAACTACCGGGCAGAGTCACACGTGGCGAAGTTCCAGGCCCATGCGCTGGGCGAGGCCGGCGGCGAGTGCCGACAGCGTCGGGTGCTGCCAGACGAAGTTGCTGGCGAGCTCGACCCCGAGGTCGGATTCCAGACGGACCCGTAATTCCATGGACAGCAGTGAATCGAAGCCCAGCGCTTTCAGGGGGGTCTGCGGGTCAAGGGTGGTACTGCCCAGCCGGAGAATTCCGCGAATGTGATCGGCCAGGTAGGTCTCGAGTGCCTCGCGCCGGGCGGTGCCTGGTGCGAGGCCCGCGAGACGGGTTTGGATGTCAGGGGAGTTCTCCGTTACGTCGGCCGCGTGTTCGTTGCCCGGGGCGAGGAGGCTGAAGAACGAGGACTGCCGTCCGGCGAGGGGGATCCAGGTGCTCGGCTCCCCGGGAATCACTCCGGTCTGGACGCGTCCGTGTGCCAGGAGCGCGTGGAGCGCCAGCAGCCCCTTGCCGGTCGGGATCGTCTCGTAGCCCCGGCTGCTGAAGTCGGTTGCGACACCGGTCTCGCCCCACGGCCCCCAGTTGACGGCGAGCGTGGGCATGCCTTCGCGGGTCCGCCAGGCGGCGAAGGCGTCGAGCCAGGAGTTGGCGGCGGCATACACGCCCTGCCCGGGGTTGCCCAGCAACGAGGCCATGGAGGAGAAGACGACGAACCAGTCCAGTGTGTGCGCTGTGGCGGCGTTGTGCAGTTTCCATGCGCCGGTGACCTTGGGGTCCCATACGCGCTTCAGCTGGGGGTCTCGGATGTTGATGATCGCGGCGTCCTCGAGGACCATGGCGCAGTGCATGACACCGCGCAGGGGTGTCCCGTCTTCGGTGGCGGTGGCCACCAGGCGTTCGGCGGTATCCGGTTTGGCGATGTCCCTCAGTACGACAGTGATCCGGGTACCGTCGGCGGACAGCTTCCTGATCGCGCGTGCGGCGGCGAGGGAAGGAGGTGTGCGACCGTTGAGGACGATGTGGCTCGCACCCTGCTCGGCCAGCCAGTGCGCGGTTGCCAGGCCGAGGCCGCGCAGGCCGCCCGTGATGATGTAGGCGCCGTCGGCGTGAACGACACGCGCCCCCTGGGGAAGGACCGCAGTGGTCTCCCCCCGGTCCGGGATGGTCAGGACCAGCTTGCCGATGTGGCCCGCGCGGGCCATCAGGCGGAAGGCGTCGGTGGCTTCGCAGAGCGGGTGCGTGGTGCAGAGCAGTGGCTTCAGGCGGCCTTCGGTGAACTCGGCGATGACCTCGCGCAGCACGGTCGCGAACATATCGGGACGGGCCCGCTGGAGTTCGATGAGGTCAACTGTGCTCAGGGTGATGTTGTGCCGGAACGGGGCCAGCCCGACAGGGGCGTCGGACAGGATGTCGCGCACTCCCAGTTCGACGAAGCGGCCGAAGGGCCGCAGCGTCTCCAGCCCTGCACGGATTGCGGCACCGGAGAGCGAGTTGAGGACGACATCCACGCCCAGGCCGTGGGTGGCGTTGCGGGTCTGCTCGGCGAAGTCCAGGGACCGGGAGTCCATCACATGGCTGATGCCGCTGCCCCGTAGGTATTGTCGCTTCTCTTCGTTGCCGGCTGTTGCCAGCACCTCGGCGCCGAGCAGCCGGGCGACGGCGACAGCCGCCATGCCGGTGCCCCCGCTGGCCGAATGGATCAGGACGCGTTCGCCCGCGCGTAGCCGGGCGACGTGGCGCAGGGCGTACCAGGCGGTGAGGAAGGCCGTGGGCATTCCGGCCGCAGCGACAGGATCGAGCGTGGCCGGGATCGGGGCGACCGCGGTCGCGGGCACAGTGATGAAGGAGGCGAAGGCGCCGCCTTCGAGGTGAACGGCGAGTACCGGGTCGCCGGTGCGCAGGTGCTCGACGCCGGGCCCTGTTTCGGTCACCACGCCTGCGCACTCGAAGCCGATCCGGTACTGGATGTCCTGCTCACCGGGCAGGAGGCCCATGACCGTGAGTACGTCGCGGAAGTTGAGGCCCGCCGCCTGGACACGCAGCTCCACCTCGCCCGGTCCTGGAGTCCGCCGCCCGGTCGCGGCGAGTTCCAGACTGCCGAGGTCCCCGAGCCGTCCCGCGCGGAGGCGGAATCCGTCCACCGCGTAGCGCACGGTGCGGGTGGCGGTCGTGACCTGTTCGGAGGCGGCCAGGGGGGCGTGATCGAGCCGGGCGATGTACCGGGTGGCGCCTCGTAGGGCGATCTCGTCCTCGTGGCCGTCGGCGAGCAGTTCCTCGGCCAGGCTCCGCAGGCCTGGATCGCCGTGGTCCGTGTCCACCAGGGTGGCGCGCATGTGCGGGTGCTCGAACGCCAGGACGCGGATCACTCCGCGCAGGGCGCCTTGCTCAAGGTCCACGGTCTCGTCGGCTGCTACCGCACGGGCGGCGCGGGTGACCGCGTACAGGCGAGGAGGGGTGGAACTGCGGGCGATTGCCTGGGCGATGCCGAGGATTCGCCGGGCACGCCGCTGGGCGCCCACGGTGGGATCGTCCGTGGTGGTGGGCGAGGTGCCGCACAGCATCACCACGGCGCGCGAGGGGGACCCGATGGCCTCCAGGTGTGTGCTGACAAAGTCGCCGAACGGTCCGAGCCGCTCGTCTCCCAGCGGGGTGTCCCACACCTCGGCCCGGGCCCCGGCCTCGCGCAGGATGCCGGCCAGTGCCTCGGCGTCTGTGTGGCCCTCCCCGATGACGAGCCAGTTTCCGGGCGGGATCTGCGAGGTGGCCTGCGGCCGTGGGGCGGGATGCCAGCCGGCCTCGAGTAGCCACTTGTCGGCCGTACCGGCGTTCTGCGGACTTCGGCGTGCGAACTTCACTCCGTCGAGGGCCATCACCAAATTGCCCGCTTCGTTCAGCAGGCGGGCATGTCCTACGGCGCTGTCGGCCGTGTTCTCGACGATCCGCGCGTGGCAGTACGCAGCGGTCGCGGGATCGCCCAGAACTCGTACGGCCTGCATCTGGACGGGGAGGATCAGTCCCTGGCCGGCGTCCTCGACGGGCCCTGCGACCAGGAGTTGCAGGCAGAGGTCAACGAGGACGGGGTGGACTTGCAAGGAGTGCTCCGGGGTCCGTGCGGGCTCCGGGACCTCCACACGGGCCCAGAAACTCTCGCGGCTGCGAGAGGCGCGCAGCTGTGTGATTCCGGCGAACGCCGGACCGTGTTCCAGTCCCCGGGAATGAAGTCGCGAGTAGAGGGCTGCGGAGTCGATGGCGACCGGGTGCTTCTGGGCCAAGGTGCTGACGGAGACGGTGCGGGTGCGCGGGGGCAGGGAGAGCCGGCGCAGCACGGCGGAGGCGTACGTTGTCCACTGGCCGTCGTCGCCGCGCCCGAAGATCTCGCATGTGGCGTGATCCGGGGCGGTCATGGTGACGGTCGTGCTGAGGTCGGTGTGCCCTGCCAGGCGCAGCATCTCCCGGAATGAGACGTCGGTGATCTCTACGTCGGTGGGGGCTGCGTCGAACACCTTGCAGGCGGTGGTCAGTGCGATGGCGTAGTGGGCGGCGCCGGGCAGTACCGGGGTGCCATGCACTCGGTGGTCGGTCAGCCAGGGCAGTCCCGTGGTTCCTGCGTCTCCCTGCCAGCAGTGGCGCACCCGTTCGCCGGGTACCTCGGTGTAGGTGCCCGGCAGGGCGACGGCCGCGCGTGCCGCGTTCTGTTCGCCGGGGGTGGCCGGCCGGGCGGCATCCGCCCAGTGGTGCTTGCGGTCGAAGGTGATGGTGGGGACGTCCGCGAGGCCGGCCTGTGCGTACAGCGGCGCCCAGTCGACTTTCACACCGGCGCAGTGCAGGGCCGCGAGGTGGGTGCGGAACGTGGTGGGCTCGTCCTCTGCGCGGCGTAGCGTGGGCAGCACGACGGGTTCGCCGGCCAGGTCTTCGAGGCTTTCCGCGATGGCGTGTGTGACTACTGGGTGCGGGGAGATTTCTACGTACACCAGGTTCCGGTCTGCAGCGGCCGTGGCCACCGCCGGAAAGAAGCGGACCGGGTTGCGCAGGTTGGCGCACCAGTAGGCGGCGTCGAAGGCCGGCACCTCGTGGGGATCTGGCAGCACGGTGGAGTAGAAGGGGATCTCGGGGCGCTGAGGAGTCAGGTCGCAGAGGGCGGCGCGGAGTTCGGCGAGCAACGGGTCCACTTGCGGGCTGTGGGAGGCGACGTCCACCGCGACGGTCAGTGTGGGGATTGCGCGGTCCTGCCAGGTGGCGACGAGCCTTGCCACCTGGGTGGTGTCGCCGGCCACGACGGTGGAGTTCGGCGCGGCAAGGACCGCTACGGAGACGGACTGGGTCTTGTTCGCGGCGAGTTCGGCTTCCACCGCAACCCGGTCCAGTCCTACGGTCGCCATGGCGCCGGCTCCCGCGATCCGGGTGAGCAGCGCGGAGCGCCGGCAGATCACCCTGGCGCCGTCCTTCAGTGACAGTGCCCCGGCCACGACAGCGGCCGCGACTTCTCCCATGGAGTGGCCGATGACACCGGCCGGCTCGACTCCGTGGGCGCGCCAGGTGGCGGCCAGCGCGATCTGCAGGGCGAACAGCACCGGCTGCACCCTGGAGCATTCCGTCACCGGTTCACCGGTGCGTACCACGTCCAGTACGGAGAACCCGGCCTCGGCGCAGATGTGGGGGTCGGCTTCGGCCAGGGCCGCCGCGAAGGCCGGTTCCCGCTGCAGCAGCCCGCGCCCCATGCCCGGCCACTGGGAGCCCTGCCCGGAGAACACCCATACCGGCTGCCGGGAGACGGTGACGCTTGTCGGTCCCGACACCACGGCCGGGTGTGCCCGGCCCGCCGCGAACGACCTCAGTGCGCTGACCGCGTCGTGCGTTGAACGGGCCACGACTCCGAGGCGTCCTCGCCCTGCGCTGCGTCGCAGGGCCAGGGTGTGCGCCACGTCGCGCAGCGGTACGTTCGCGCCGTCGCCCTCCAGCCAGTCGGCCAGACGCAGTGCCGCGGCCGGGAGCACGGCCGGGGATCCTGCCGGAACCAGGACCACTTCGGGTGCGGCGGGAGGGGTCTGTCGCCGGCGTGGCGGGGCCGTTCGGCTGTCCTGTGGGGGTTGTTCCAGGATTACGTGGGCGTTGGTGCCAGAGAATCCGAAGGAGGAGACCGCGGCCAGTCTGGTCGGCGCCTGTACGGGCCACGGGGTCAGCTCGGTGGGCACGAAGAAGCGGGTCTTGTCTGCGGCGATGGCCGGATTCCAGCGGGTGAAGTTCACGTTGGGTGGGATGAGTCCGTGCTGGAGGCACAGGACGGTCTTGATCAGTCCGGTGATCCCGGCGGCGGGTTCCAGGTGGCCGAGGTTGGTCTTGACCGATCCCAGAGCGCACCGGCCGTGGCCGGTGCCGTACACCTGTGCCAGGCTGGCGAACTCGATCGGGTCTCCGATCGGGGTTCCCGTTCCGTGAGCCTCGATCATTCCCATGTCCTGCGGGTCGATGCCGGCGTTGGTGAGTGCCTTGTGGAACAGGGCCCGCTGGGCGGTGGGCGAGGGAGCGGCCAGGCCGTCGGTCCGGCCGTCCTGGTTCACGGCGGTGCCGCGGACGACGGCGAGGATCCGGTCGCCGTCCCGTTCGGCGTCGGCCAGGCGTTTGAGTACGACGGCGCCGCAGCCTTCACCGCGGACGAAGCCGTCCGCGGCGGCGTCGAAGGTGTGGCAGCGTCCCGTCGGTGACAGCATTCCCATCCGGGCGAAGGACAGGGTTGTTCTGGGTCGGAGCATGAGCGTGACACCGGCGGCGAGGGCGAGATCGCATTCGCTGTGGAGCAGTGCCCGGCAGGCCAGGTGGAACGCGACGAGCGAGGACGAGCAGGCCGTGTCGAGTGCCACGCAGGGGCCGTGCAGGCCCAGGAGGTAGGAGATACGGCCTGCGGCGACGCAGTGCCCGTTCGTCAGGATGGAGCCCTCGAGTTCCTGGGGCTGTCCGGCGAGCTGATCCATGTAGTCGTTGTAGCTGAGACCGGCGAAGACCCCCGTGGGGGAGCCGGTCAGCCGGTCCGGCGGCAGCCCGGCGTTTTCCAGCGCTTCCCAGGCCACCTCCAGCAGCAGCCGGTGTTGCGGGTCGAGTACGTCCGCCTCGCGGCCGGAGACTCCGAAGAAGTCCGCGTCGAAACCTGACACGTTGCTCAGGTACCCGCCTGGCTGAGGAAGTGCGGGTGAGTCGGGGGTTGACTCAGCGCCGCCTTGTGCCCAGAGCGTCTCGCGTCCCGGCGGCGGATTCCCGACTGCCTCTTGCCCGTTGGCGAGCAGCCGCCACAGGGCCGCGGGAGAGTCGATGTCGCCGGGGAGCCTGCAGCCCATGCCGATCACGGCGAGAGAATCCGTCGTGTTGTTGAAGGTATGCCTGTGTCGCCCCACGGGAGTTCTCCTTGTCGATTGGCTGCGCAGGGGGCGGGAAACCCCCCGGCTCTGTTGACGGTTCGCCGCCCCGGGGTCGGCGGCGTGCCTGCGTACCGGAATCGGCCGGGTCGGGCGGGGGCCGTGGAGGGCTGGGGATACCGGGACGGGCCTCAGACGTCGGGGCTGCCCAGGAGGATCGCGCTCTTCACCCCGCCGACCTGGTAGTTGAAACTCAGCGCGTAGTCGAAGTCGAGAGGGCGGGTGCGCGTGCCGGGAACGGGGTCGAAGGTGAGGTTGTCCGCAGGCTGCTCGCAGTTCGCGGTGGGACATACCTCGCCGCGCTCCATCATGAGCAGCGTCAGAGCGACGCCGAGACAGCCCGCGGGCGCGCCGTTGTGGCCGAAGCAGCCTTCCTGGGATGTCATCAGCAGGTCCTGTGCGGCAGATCCGTACAGTTCCTTGATCGCGTTGGCCTCGAAGGCGGTGACCACCACGTTGCCGTCGCTGCCGCCGTGGACGTAGGGCACCTGGCCGGTCTCCCAACGGTCCTTGAGACATCGGCGGACGGCGCTCACCAGTTCGCGGCCCGTCTCGTCGGATGCCAGAGGATTGGTCAGACCGTCGCGGGTCGTGGCCTGGGCGAGCACCTGACCGTACAGATGGGCCCCGCGCCGGGTGGCGTGCTCGCGGCTCTCCATGATGACGGTCACCGATCCCTCGCCGTGGTTGATGCAGTCGGCGCGCCGGTCGTAGGGGCGCATGAGGGAGTCGAAGGACGGCAGAAGGGCGGGCATGTCGTTGGACCGGATGATCTCGTATGTCTTCTGCGCGCCCTGCAGCAGGCGCTGGATGTTGCGGATCAGTTTGACGCTGAAGATGTCGACGCCGGTCACGACGGCGATGTCGATCTCGCCGTCGGCGATCAGGCGTCGGGCGTTGCCGATCTGTACCGCGGAAGACGCGCAGCCGCACGACACAGTGAAGTTGGGGCCTTTCGAGCGGGACAGTGCGCCTTGGACCAGGGCGACGTCGGAGGGAGTGACGGCTTGTTCCGCCGCGACGAACAGTTCCATCGCCTCCGTCACGCGAATGGTCTCGGGGTCGGCTCGCAGGACGGCGAGGTAGCTGTCGATGTTCGCGTCGACGCCGCCGCGTCCGGCCAGGATCGCCGCGTCCGCCAGGTCGCCCGTGAGGGGATCCAGCTCGGCGTCCAAGCATGCCTGCGCCATGGACACCAGGCCGAACCGATGCGCTGCGGTGTAGTGGCGTGAGAAGAACGGGGCGATATCGGGGAGGCGTTCGTCGAACATTGCGTCCGAGAGGTCTACGGAGCCGTAGTAGGCATTGCTCTGCCTGAGGCAGGAGGCCCCCCGGGAGGCGATGTTCCACAGGTCGTCCGCGGTGAAGACGGGCTGCCCGTCACCGGGAAGGCAGAACCCGATACCGGTGACCATGGCATCCCGCGCGTGCCGGCCGCCTCCCGAGAGGGGGGCTGCCCCGCTCACGACACACCTACGGGCAACAGAGTAGTCGTCATTTCGATCCCCTCCGGATCAGTTGGTAGCACCCGCACGTAAGCGGCTGTGTGCTGTTGAGGAAGAGATTCCGCAGCGGCCGGATTCGAGCAGGGCTCTATTCGGCAATGTATGTGCGGTAGATCCAGCGGTACACGGGCAGCAGTTCGCCATCGAGTTCGGCATAGTGATCCGCGAACTCGAAATGCTCATAACCGTTCCAGCGGGGAACCGTCACTCTTGTTTCACTGTCCAGTGATTTCACTTCCCAGGTCGGCGGCGAGCCTTCCGGCCCCCCGCTGAGTATTACGCGAATCGTTTGGGGCATAGCGCTCTCCAGTCGGGAGGATCAGCGCTGATTTATCAGCGGAGGCGTCGGCTCGATTGTTTTTGCCACGCCGTCTTGAGTACAGCCGAAAATGCTTCCACCACAGGACGGTGAGTGTCACGAAACCGCGCAACTGGTCCAGGAATCCCATGCGCGGCGCGTCACTCTCCGGCGCGCGGGAGCCGGCTCAGGGGCGGCGCGGACGGTAGCGGCGGCCGGCCTCGCGTACGGAACGGCGTGACCGCCACGGTGCCGCAGCCGGCGGTGTGCGCCGTCGTGACCGCGCCGGCCGGCGCGGCCTCAGGGTGCAGCGCGGGGGTCCGGGCGCGGGCGGCCGTCGGGATGATGGCCGGTCTTGATGTCAGGAGACAGACCCCAATGACGGATTGGACAGCACAGGGAACTCGCATGGCGCCCCTTGACGAGGTGATGCGAGCCGCCTCTTCCTTGCCGAGGGGCGCTCATGGCGACGAACGATCTCGATGCTGCTCACAACTGGCTGGCCAGTTCTGCAGCGGATCGTCGATTGCCGCGCTCCCCGGAGAGGAGGGCAGCCCACCGGTTGGATTCAAAACGGTTATCCCACGGAGCTGAATAATCCCGCAATGAGACCGCCAACAGTTCACCCGTCTGGCGTAATTTACTGAACGGTGAGCGTCTTCTCCTCGGCGAGCTCCACGAATCCGGCCCCACGGGTCCGTGAAGTCTGATTCGCGGCGATTCGCCGTCGGGATGTCGCGGCCGGAAAGAAATGGCGCGCACCTGGTAATTATCTAGTAATGGCTGGATCTCGGCGTGACTGCTGCGATCACGGCGGCAGTGTCCGCCGGCCGTCCCCCGCTCCCGGAACGCATTTCGGACTGGGCCGATCGGGTGACTGATTGGCGCAGGGGTTGATGGCAGTTCATTCATTGGAGTTACTGAAGTCGTTGAACCGGTGGGCCGCCCATCCCTCTCCGGGAAGCTCGGCAATCGGCCCGCCCGTTTCGGCCCTTCCTTCCGGCAGGGCTCCGGCGAGCAGAGCCACTGCATGGCTGCCCCGGAAAGCCACCGGCCGGTGGGCGCTCCCGACACCGGCCGGTGAAGCGGCCCGCCGTGCTTGAGACCGGGCAGTGGTGCGCACGTCGCGGCCGATGCCCGTCGGCCCCCGGTCGCCGTCGGGTCCGCCCCGTCCCTGGCGGACTCATCGCCGCAAGCCACTGCCCGGTCGGCTTCCCCCGAGCCGAGAGCCGTTCGTCCTCTCACCCCTGACCGCGCGTCGGGCATGAGGGAAGCCTGCCATCGATCCGGGCAAGTCCCCGTGCGGACCGCAACGGTCCGCCTGTCACAGGAGGACCCGTCATGTCCACAGACACAACATCGTCCGGCCAGTCGCAGTCGGTCGCCCAACTGCCTTTCCCCTTCGGTCCGCTGCTCCTGGCGGTCCTGCCCAACTCCGGACCGGTCGCCGGCGGCAATACCGTTCAGCTCCTCGGAGTGGGCCTCAGCGGTGCCACCAGCGTTCTGTTCGATACCACGCCGGCCACCATCGTCTCGCAGGACGTGCTGGGGCTCACTGTCACGATCACGGTCCCGGCGAACGCCGCAGGCACGGTGCCGGTCACCGTGACCACCGGCAGCGGCACGAGCAACCCGGTGTCCTACACCTACGTGGACCCGTCCACGCCCGCTCCTCCCACCGCCACCAGCATCACCCCGGCCTCGGGCCCGGTCGTCGGCGCCACCCCGTTCGTGATCGCCGGCACCAACCTGAGCGGTGGCACTGTCACCGTCAACGGAGTTCCGGCCACCGTACTGGGCGGCGACCCCACCGGGATCCTGCTGTTCGGGATCACCCCGGCCGGCGCCGCCGCGGGCAACGTCCCGGTCGTGGTCACGACCGCGGCCGGCACCGCCACTGTCCCCGGCGGGTACACCTACATCTGACCAGCCGTCCCCTCACGGCCCCTTGCCTGCCACGTCGCCACGCCGGCTGGCCAGGGCTGTGAACAGCGCCGGCCTGCGCGTTCCTCGCGCAGGCCGGCGCTGTTCACAATCAGGGACGGTTCCGCCGCGCCCCGCCCACCCGGGGGTGGCAAAACCAAGGACGCGACGGCAGAGGATGCGTTGCGAAGCGTGTGCGCCGGCTGCGCCAGATCGGGCCGCGCCACCGGGCCGTTCGCAGTCCGGATGTGATCGGCCGCCGGGACGACGCCCCGCGCCGCCCCCGGCCAGCAGACGCGAGCGGCCTGCCCGATGCGGCGCTTTTGAGCCGCTTCGGCCCGGCCCCTCCCCCGCGCCTCCCGGTAGTCCACCAGGACGCGGACGGCCGGAACCGTACAGGCCGCGTTCTCTCGTCCGCCTCGTGCGACGGGCGCGGGACCCCGTGCGGCACGTGGAGCGGTCCGACACCGGTGCCTGCTTCAGCCGGGCCGGCCGGGGCTCGTCCAGCGGCACGAGGCCGGCCTGTCCTCAGGTGCTTCATGTGTCCGCGAAATGCGGCACATGATCGAGATCACCGGCGGCCGGGCGCGTGGTGGAGCGCCCACCGACGAGGTGAACCGGCGTCGCAGGCGCTGTTCACCGGCCTGGGAGTTGAGTTGGCGACGTGCCGGATGTTCACCCCAGCCCGGTTTCACAGCAGACGGTCTCTGCGGCCCCGGCCTCGTCCCGCGGACAAGCCGCGGGGGACCCGGGCGCCGTGTTGTGTTCACTCGGGGCCCGACGGACGGGATCGCGGTCGCGGACCGCAGCCTGGAGGGATTTCACCCGGTCAGTGAGATCCGTGCCCAGAATGTGCGGCCGCCGCCGGTCTCCCGCCGCGTTCCCAGCGCCTGGGCGGACTGCGCGACCACCACCAGGCCTCGGCCGTACTCGTTGGCGTCGCCGGCACGGTGGGGGACGGACGATGTTCCCCCCTCGTCCTGGACTTCCACGAGGAGCCAGTCACCGTCCTTTTGCAGGCGACCGGTGATCGAGAGGCTGTCGGTGTGGACGATGGCGTTGGTTACCAGCTCAGAGAGCACGAGTAAGGCCACGCATCGGGCACCTTCGTCCGTTATACCCTCAAAGTCCATCCACAGCCGGGCCAGTTGGCGGCAGACCGGCACCGCTCGCTCCAGTGTCGGCACGCGGAACGAGGCCGGTCGTCCCGTAGGCCAGTCGTCGGCCAGGGCCCGGGCTGACGCCGTATTCGGCCACTGTTCAATCTCCTGGGGGGACAATGCGATCTGCGCCCCCGGCCAAGCAGTCGGCAGCATAGTTCTTCCTCTCTCGTCCTCGGCCTTGCTCAGGTGGCGGGGTGGCAGGTCTGCGCTTGCGGACACAACACGGCACAAGCCGCCGGCTTCGGATTGCCTGCCGTACCCGATGTGCCCGCCGGTCGCGGACCGCGCGGGAGCCCAGCGGGCGGTTCAGAGACGGGAAGCGGGGTGCACCCGTCCACCGCTGGTACGGCGGGCCGTACACGGGGTGAGCCGGGCCGCCCGCAGTCCCACATCCGCGGTGGTGCCGATCCCGGCCCGGATCGGCTGCGGCCCCCGGTGGCGGTGCCCGGACCGGTGCCGTCGAGGTCGTCCGTGCTGCCCCCGGTGGCACCACAGATGTGAGATGAACGGCGATCTCTCCGAGAAGGACGGCACCGGGCACCCGGATCCGCAGGAGCGGTCACGGTCGCGCAGACAGCCCCGACGCCCGGTGGTGATACGACCGTCCGGCCGGGACCGGCACCCCGAACGCCAGTCACCGAACGCGGTCCGGACGATGCCCGCCTCCGGCATGGAAGATGATTCGATGCCGTGGGAGGCAGCAGCCTCCGTGCTCCGGCAACGCCCCCGCGCCGTGCACGACGATGAGTAAATCGGCCGAGAACAGGGTGAGAGCGACAAGGTATCCGCCGTCGACTGGCGCTTCGCCGCGCCGACCGGAGCGGTCTCACCGCAGAACTCAGCATTCCGGTGCCGGGCGTCGGACGTCTGAAAAATCGCCAGGGAAGCGCGCATGGTGCCTCCAAAGAGGTCACATGGGCCGCCGCGCCAGTCGGCACCGGCTACTCGCACCGACTGGCGGATCCAAACCCCTCCCACGGGGGTGCCCATTGCGGCAGTCCCACCCGGCAGATCCCCAGGCTTTCACCTCACCTGGACAGCTACGAGAGAAATGAAAAGCCGCTCCCCCGGAGAGGGTGGGCGGCCCACCGGTTTGGATAGGGACAGTTATCCTCTCGGCCGCATATGACAGCAACAAAGCCGACAGGATGTCACCCGGATGGCGTAGTTGTGTCGATATCCCCGCACCGGACCGATCGAAGACTGCCCCGGGCAGGGCCGTCTTCAAGCATCCGGATGAAGTGGTTCACGCACGTGGGCAGCCCACGATGCCATGGAACCGATGCCACGCGGTGCAACGATTCTTCCTGGCGAATCGCTTCTTCTGGCTCCCTTTCACAGCCGTCTGCCACAGCTGTTCCTGGCGTGATCTGTTCGGCCTGATCACGTCGGGGAATTCGATGGCCGGTAACGCCCCATGACAGAGCCATAAGGCTTCACGACATCACGACCCTCTCGTTCTGCGGGGATGTGCACTTCGACACTGTGACCGGCACCCATGACTCGGCCGAAAACCGCACCGCCCCAGGCCAGATCACCCGCCACACCACGGACTACCCGGCCACGGACTGCGTGAGACAGACCCGCCAACTGCCGTGACCAGGCATGTCAGCACGTGCCGCACAGCCGGCCACCGACCCCGACCACCGCATCACGGTGGCCGTTTGACGCCGAGTCACGTAATGGAGCAGCCCCGGCGCTGCAGCAGATGAAGTCGCATACCGGCAAAGGGATCGGCCATGGAACCGACGCCCGAGCGACAGGCTTCCCGCGGCATCTTCACGTCGGGTGAGTGAGATCAGGCGATGCTCACCAGCCACAGGTGTATAACAATCGGCCATTTCCACGCTGCACCACCCGGCGCACCACCCGGCGCGCCACCCGGACCCCCGCAGAGCACATTCATGCGGAAAACAAAATTCCTTCCACATATAAGGCGATTGAGCCTGGACCTTGCAGATGAAACAAGAGATGACTCCTTGTCGCCACCGCATCGATTCAGCCAGATAGTTCCCCGGCTGAATACTGCCCGTACAGCCGGACGAACGTGAGGACAACAGGCACCGGACGGGCCTCGTGCAGGCCCCAGGCGTTCCGTTCCATCCGCCACTCCACCAATTTGGAAATTGAGTCGCTTCAGTCGCTGGAAGGAGTACGCGTGGTTCCTGAACCGCACCTGTGTGACAGCGACTCAGAGGAAAACTCCAGCGCCGGGCCCAACCCGGCCGCCCACCCCGCGGGCCGCCCGGCCCCGCCACGGGGCATCCGGTGGCGCAGGACGCAACAGCGGCCCTTCTGACGGCCGCGGTTCACACACATCCCGGGCCAGGAACACCGAATACTGCACATCGTCCAGCCCAAGATGCCTGCGGGCAGCTGCCGTCCCCTCGATCCGGGAGACCGTAGGTGAATCACGCACCCAGCCACGGCAACGGGCCGCTCCGCCCTCAACAAGCCGCACGCCGGACCCTGCCCGGCTCCCCCGCCGGCACCGTCCCGGCACAGGCCGCCAGGACAGCTGCGCCGACGGCGATGCGGGCAACCCGAGCACGGTCTGCTGCCCGATACCCTCGGCAACCGTGGCAACGCCAAACTGTTCGCCGCCCAGTACGGGCGGGACTTCAGACACGTGCCAGGCCTGGGCTGGCACCGGTGGTCCGTCTACCGGTGGGAGACCGACCAGGCCGGCACCGTACTGTGGGCGGCCGGCGGGATGGCCGCGCTGAGCTTCCCCGCCGGCAACGCGTCGCGCAGCTGGTCTCGCCCCGCCTACTCACTTCGAGGCGACCGCGCTGGCCACGAGGCGCGCCCAGGCCCGCGGGAAAATCCGAGCACGACCTGTCAGCGACATCGGCGGGCGTTGAGCCGGGCGGCCTGGCGCGTCAGGTGGTCGCGCTCGGCGAGGTTGGGTGCCTTGTGGGCCGCCTCGGCGTACAGCCGTGCCGCCGTCGCCACGTCGCCGTCGCGCTCGTGGAGGTACGCCGCCACCGCGGCGTGGCGGGGCAGTGAGGCGTCCAGCGCCGCGAGCGCCGCCAGGCCGGCGCGCGGTCCCTCGGCCTCGCCGACGGCGACCGCGCGGTTGAGCCGGACGACCGGGCTGTCGGTCAGGCGCGTGAGCTCGTCGTACCACTCGACGATCTGCACCCAGTCGGTCTCCTCGGCGGTGGGCGCGTCGGCGTGGAGTGCCGCAATGGCGGCCTGGGCCTGGAACTCGCCCAGCCGGTCGCGGGCAAGGGCCGCCTGCAGGATCTCGACGCCCTCGGCGATCGACTCGGTGTCCCACTGGCCGCGGTCCTGCTCGGCGAGCGGCACCAGGCTGCCGTCGGGCGCGGTCCGGGCGGCGCGCCGGGCGTGGTGGAGCAGCATGAGGGCGAGCAGCCCGGCCACCTCGGGGTGGTCGATCGCGGCCGCGAGGTGCCGGGTGAGCCGGATGGCCTCGGCGGCGAGGTCGACGTCGCCGGAGTAGCCCTCGTTGAAGACGAGGTAGAGGACGCGCAGCACGGTGGCGACGTCGCCGGGCCGGTCGAACCGCACGCCGGAGACGGTGCGCTTGGCTCTGCTGATGCGCTGCGCCATGGTTGCCTCGGGTACCAGGTAGGCCTGGGCGATCTGGCGGGTGGTCAGCCCGCCGACGGCGCGCAGCGTGAGCGCGACCGCGGACGAGGGCGTCAGCGACGGATGGGCGCACAGGAAGTAGAGCTTGAGCGTGTCGTCCACCGCGGGCGCGGGTCCGGGCGCCGGCTCCTCCTCGACGCGACCCTCACGCCGGCGGCGGGCGGCGTCGGCGCGCGTCGCGTCGAGGAACTTGCGCCAGGCCACGGTGACCAGCCAGCCCTTGGCATCCCGCGGCGGGTCGGCCGCCCAGACCCGGAGCGCCTCGACCAGAGCGTCCTGCACGGCGTCCTCGGCCGCCGCGAAGTCGGCTCCGCGGCGGACGAGGACGGTGAGCACGCTCGGCGTGAGGCTCCTGAGCAGGACCTCGTCCATCGGTGACGTCACTCCGTGATGGTGGGCGGCGCGGCCAGGAACGGGCGCACCTCCAGCCACTCGTGGATCGGCTTCCCGCCCGCCCCGGGGGCGGCCGACAGTTCCCCGGCCAGTTCGATGGCGCGCTCGTAGCTGTCGACGTCGATCACCATCCAGCCGGCGATGAGGTCCTTGGTCTCGGCGAACGGACCGTCGGTGACCGGCGGGCGCCCCTCGCCGTCGTACCGGACCCACGCTCCCTCGGGGGCGAGCGCCTGACCGTCGACGAACTCGCCTGTCTTCTCCAGCCGGGCCGCGAAGTCGTTCATGTACTGCACGTGCGCCGAGATCTCCTCCGGCGTCCACTGATCCATACACACGTCGTTCACCGGAGCCGGGGCGCCGCGGTAGTGCTTGAGCAGCAAGTACTTGGCCATCGCGTTTCTCCTCGATGCTGATGCGACCCATTCTCGTCGCGTTCACTGCGGGGACGGAGCCAGTCACGAATTCTCGACATCGCCGTCCGAATCTTTTTGGCTCTCGCAGATGAACCTGGGTGAGCCGTCTCGCGGCGTCAGGGTCCACGCCGTGGCGCGCGAGCGAGGCGGAACGAGGCCTTCCAAGATCAGCAGCGACCGAGTAGTTGAATCAAGAGAACGCCTCACGTGCGTCGCCGTACGTGTGGTCCTGGCACGTCGTGCTGCGCTCGGACCGATGAGTTGTTCGGCGTGGAGGGCATGCACATCCTCTATGTCACCCGCAACCCGACGTCCGCGGCGGACACGCCTCGGGAACTGGCCTCACTTGCCAGGTATTCCGGGACCTCGGCACCCGTCCGGCCTGGCAGACCGTAGGGCGGTTACGCCGCCCGCCGACGTCGCACTGCTCGCCGTATCACGGTCGGAACGAACCCCGCAGCAACGCTGACCACGACCGCGACCCCGGCCAGCAGCGTCGACCGCCAGGGCCAGGCCGCCCCGGCCAGCACCAGGTGGGAGGAGGGGTACTCGGAGAACTTCGCCGTGACCAGGGCCGTGCGGCGGTCGCTGTGCTCGGCGAGGTCACGCAGGACGGGGTCGAACCCGAACTCCTCGGTGTGCCGTCCCCCACCGGGCAGCTCCACGGCGAGCTTGTTGCGGTGCGCCCAGGTGCGCAGCGGGGCGTCGACGGCCGACGGCTCCGCGACGCCGGGCACGACGAAGCGGTCGACCCCATAAGATCCACGCTCTGCTGTCCGGGTGACCAGGACGAGACCGTGACGGGTTTTGACGGTGCCACGGGCGCCGAGCACCACCGTTCGCGCGGTGAACGACACCCCGCCGTAGCCTTCGAAGGCCGCGGCCGCGTCGATCTCGCCGACGCCGTCGACCAGGCCGATGCCCACTGTCGGACGCAGCCAGGGGAACGCGGCGTTCAGCGCGTACGGCAGGTCACCGACAGCAAGGTGGTTGGCCGTAATCGCCGTCGGCCCGTCCAGAATCCAGCCCGGATACGACAGTCCCCTACCGATCCGGGCGGCCTCGTCCTTGCCCGCCAGTTCCTCCACCACCCGCAGCGCACCGACGGTGCCGGAGGTGACGCCGGCGGTGGTGGTCACCCGGCTGTCCTCGACGTACCGCCGGCCACGCTCCCAGTGCACCTGGGGGTACCGGCGCTTCAGAGGGCCGATACGGGACCAGAACGACGTCGCGTCACGGCCGTCCAGCAGGCCGGAGGCCGCCAGCAGTTCCGAGCCCGCGCACACCCCCAGAACACGCGCGCCCCTGCGGTGCCGCTCCACGATCCACTGGCGCAGTCGCGCCTCGTTGGCACCGGCGGGGTCGGCCACCGCGGGCACGACCACCACGTCGGGCTCGGGCACCGTGCCGCGTTCCACCTCCGCCAGAGTGTGGTCGGGAAGCAGGTGGGCCCCTCCCGACAGCGGGGAGACGCGGCGCTCGGCGGCCACGGTGTAGACGGAGAACTTCCCGGACTCGGCGAACACCTGATATGGCGCCAGGACGTCGGTGGCCACGGAGCCCTCGCTGCTGACCGCCACGGCCACCGTGATGCGGTCCTTGGGTACCGCCCGCGCGGAGGGCCAGGCCCGATCGCCGGAAGCAGCCGGCGCGGGTGCGAAGCTGTCCGCCATCGAGGTGCTCACCCCCGCGAAAGCGATCCCGGTGAACGATGCCACCGACAGCACCGTGCCCATGAGTACCCTTCCGGCACGGCGGAGCGCCCTGCGACTCTTACTCAGTCCAGACAAGATATACCTCCAGATTTCGGGCGCACGGCACCAGCGCCGCGCACCCTTGCAACCCCCAGGCGGGGAAAGAGAAGGAAGAGAAAGAAGGAAGAGAAAGCGGGACGGGGAAGGCCCCGTGAGCCGTTCGCGAGGGAATGTGTCAGCCGGCAGGCCGCAGCTGGGACGGCGGGACGCCGAGGGTCTCGGCGACCAGTCGGCGCAGCTGCCGTGCGTCGCGGAAGCCGCACCGTGCGGCGACCGCCTCGACGGTCAGGTTGGTGCCGGCCAGCAGGGTGCGGGCCCGCTCCAGGCGCAGCTGCCGCTGGTAGGCCAGCGGCGTGATGCCGGTGGCCGCGGTGAAGGCCCTGGTCAAGCCACGCGGGGAGAGATGAGCCACGGCTGCGAGCTCGGCGAGGGTGTGAGGGGCGTCCAGGTTCTGGGCGAGGTGGTCCTGTACCCGGTGAACGGCGGGCCGGACATGGTCGCGGTAGCGCAGGAAGGGGCTGATCTGCGCGGCGTCGCCGTCCCGCCGCAGATAGAGCACCAGCTCACGGGCGACGGCGGCGGCCAGTTCCGGGCCGTGATCGCGTTCGACGAGGGACAGCGCGAGGTCGATCCCGGAGGAGATGCCCGCGCTGGTGCTGACCCGCCCTTCGTGGACGTACAACGCTGCTTCGCGCACCCGCGCCTTCGGATACCGCTCGCGCATGGCCGTGGTGAGCGACCAGTGCGTCGTGCACGCCCGGCCGTCCAGCAGTCCCGCCTCCCCAAGCACGGCGGCGCCGCTGCACACCGAGGCCACCCGGGCCCCCGCGTCGTATGCGTCCCGCACCCACCGCACGGCCGCCTCCGAGACCAGCCGGTCGGATCCGGTCAGCCGTGGCCCCGGCACGAGCACCATGTCACCCCGGCCGGCCTGCGTCACCGACAGCACTTGCAGCCCGGCCAGCTCCAGTCCCTGCGCCGAGCGCACCCCGCCCGTCTCGGCGACATACTCCAGCTGGTAGCCGCCCCCCAAGTGGGCCGCCACATCGAAGACCTGCACCGGACCGCCCAGATCCAGCAGGTTCACCTCGGGCAGCACCAGGACGACAATCCGTCCCGTGCACACGCTGCTCATATCGTTCACCCGGACACAGTAGGCACGACTCGGCGAGGTCCACGAGGACCACCAGCGCCGCACTCCGGACGGATCTGGCACCCCTGAGACCGTCGTCGGGGAGCAAGGCCCGGACGCTGATGGAGCGGGAGGCCGCGGAGGCCGCCGAACTGACGGCCGGCGGACAGCAGATCAGCCAGGCGACGTTCTTCCGGATACGGCAGCGTCACGAGACCGAAGGGTTGCGGGAGCCGGCGTATGAGCCTGTCACGGAAACCTCCGACGCCGGTCCAGGCCCCCGGACATCGTGCGCATCCCGGGATCGTCTGGGAACACCTGCCGCAAGAGCTCGGCTTCGGCTCTGGCATGACGTGCTGGCGCCGCCTGGCCGAGTGGACCGAGCCCGGCGTGTGGCCCTGGCTGCACAAGATTCTCCTCGCCAAGCTCCGCAGCGCGGCCGAGCCGGAGAGGCCGTCCACCGGCCCCCGCCGCTCCCCCGCCCGATCCTCTGACCGGCGGCAACCGGTGCCGGCTCGTACCAGCTCGTCGGGGAACCGAGCGGTGGCCGTGCGGTCGTCCGGGTCTCCCCCCATGCTGGAAATAAGGGGGTGAGGAGACGGAGGAAGTGGTGAGGATGCAGACCGTTGTGGATCTCACGCGCTGCCAGGGCTACGCGCAGTGCGTGTTCCTCGCGCCGGAGGTGTTCCAGCTGCACGGAGAGGAGGGATTGCTGTACGCCCCGGCCGTCCCCGACGACCAGGTCGAGCGCGTGCGCCAGGCCGCGGCGGCATGCCCGGTCCAGGCGATCCTCCTCGGTGAGGAGGTGAGCGCCCGTGCCCGGTGACCTCAGAGACGGCCGCATCGTCATCGTCGGCGCGTCGCTGGCTGGGTTGAGGGCCGCGGAGACGCTGCGCGAGGAGGGCTTCAGCGGCTCACTCACCGTGGTGGGGGATGAGCCCTATCCGCCCTACGACCGCCCGCCACTGTCCAAGCAGGTACTGCTCGGCAAGGCGTCGGCGGACACCACGACGCTGCCGATGCGCCGGGACCCGGACGCCGACTGGCGGCTGGGAGCAGCCGCCACCGGCCTGGACCCTTTGGAGAAACGGGTGATGCTGGCCGATGGCGAGTCGCTGCCGTTCGACCGGCTGCTGATCGCCACCGGGACCCGGGCGCGCCCCTGGCCCAACCCGGAGGAGGCCTCCCTGGACGGGGTATTCACCCTGCGCACCAGTGACGAGGCCGGGGGGCTGGCCGCGCGGCTGGCCGCCGGGCCGGGGCGAGTGCTGGTGATCGGCGCCGGCTTCACCGGTTCGGAGATCGCCTCGGCCTGCCGGGAGCGGGGTATCGAGGTCACGGTCGCAGAACGCGGCCCCGCACCCCTGGTGGGCGCGCTCGGCGGCACCCTGTCGAAACTTGCGGCCGTCATGCAGCGCAACCACGGCGTGGACCTGCGCTGCGGGGTGACGGTCACCGCCC
The DNA here is from genome assembly GCF_036002945.1 of Streptomyces sp. NBC_01224. Taxonomy (NCBI): domain Bacteria; kingdom Bacillati; phylum Actinomycetota; class Actinomycetes; order Kitasatosporales; family Streptomycetaceae; genus Streptomyces; species Streptomyces sp. NBC_01224. The sequence continues at coordinate 150,153 of NZ_CP108529.1, forward strand.
TGCGCGGGGACGGGAACGGCCGCTTCATCGGCGCGGACCTGTCCGACGGCAGCCGCGTCGAGGCGGACGTGTGCGTCGTGGCGTTGGGGGCGGTCCGCAACGTGGAGTGGCTGGCGGAGTCCGGGCTGGCAGCGGGTCCGCGTGGAGTCGCCTGCGACGCCGGGTGCCGGGCCTTCAACATGTACGGGATCGTCACCGACGACGTCTTCGTGGCCGGCGACGTCTCCCGGTTCCCCCACCCGCTGTTCGGGTACCAGATGCTCTCCCTGGAACACTGGGGCAATGCGGTCGCACAGGCCGAGGTGGCGGCCCACAACATGGTCAGTCCAGGGCCCCTGCGGCGCCCGCACCTCGCCGTCCCGACGTTCTGGTCGACCCAGTTCGGGCTCAACATCAAGTCGGTGGGCGTGCCCACCTACTCCGACCACGTGGTCATCGCCCAAGGCTCTCTGGAGGCGCGCCGCCTGGCCATGGTCTACGGCTTCCAAGGACGGGTCACCGCCGCCGTCACCGTCGACATGGCCAAGTCGCTCGACTACTACGAGCACCTGATCGAGACGGCTGCTCCGTTCCCGCCCCCGCCCGGCGCGGCGGACCGTGCGATCGCGGCCGACATCCCGATTCCGTCCGACGTGCCGGACCCGAGCGGGCTGTCCCACGGCCCCACGGTGGCGCTCACCGGTCACCTGCCCGATCGCCGACTGACGGTGGTACAGCCCACCCGCTGACCCACCTCCCGCCCAACCACGAGGAGCCACGATGGACTCCGACACCTTGCTGGCACGGATCACCGACTACGAGAACCGCCCCAACCCCTACCCGCTGTACGCGGAACTGCGCGAGGCCGGCCCCGTGGTGCGGCAGGCAGACGGCAGCTATCTGATCGGTACCTACCACGAGATCGCCGCCCTGCTCCACGACCCTCGGATGAGTGCCGACCCGCGCAGCCGAACCGCCCCGTCCCCGTCCGGTGAGACGGTGAAGCCGCCGTTCCTGCGGCTCGACGACCCCGAGCACCACAGGCTGCGCACCCTGGCCATGCGCCCGTTCGGCCCGCCGCACAGCCCGGGCCGGGTCGATGCCATGCGGGGCGAGATCTCCCAGCTCACCGAGGAACTGATGGGGGCCTTCCATGCGGGCGGACAGATCGACATCGTCGACGATTTCGCCTACCCGCTGCCCGTCACCGTGATCTGCCGCCTGCTCGGCGTACCGCGTGAGGACGAGCCGCTGTTTCGAGCTTGGTCCGACGCTCTGGTCGCATCCGCCGACGTGAAGCCGGATGAGGACTCCCCCGAGCAGGACCAGACGGGCAACCAGGCGCGGATCGAGATGGGCCGGTACCTGGTGGACCTCGCCGAACAGCGCCGTGGCCACCCGAGCGACGACTTGCTTTCCGCCTTCGTCAACGAGCCGGATCCGGCCCTGCGGCTCACCCGCGAGGACCTCGCGGAAACCGCCGTGCTGCTGTTGATCGCGGGACACGAGACCACGGTCAACCTGATCACCAACGGGGTCCTCACCCTGATGCGCCGCCCCGAGCATCTGGATCAGCTGCGTCGCGAACCCGACCTGCTACCGCAAGCGGTGGAGGAACTGCTGCGCTACGAACCCCCGGTCCACATGCGCGAGAGGATCCCCCACGCCGACATCGACGTCGCCGGCACCACGATCCCCAAAGGCGCGTCCGTCGTACTGGTGCTGGCCTCAGGCAACCGCGACCCCAAGCGGTTCCACGAACCCGACCGGTTCGACCCCACCCGCCCGGACAACCAGCACTTCGGCTTCGGCAGCGGTATCCACCTGTGCTATGGCGCACCACTCGCCCGCATCGAGGCCCAGGCCGCGCTCGGCGCGCTGATCCCCCACCTCGGCACGGCCCGCCTGGTCCAGGACCCGCCCCCCTACCGGCAGAACGCCATGCTCCGCGGACCCCGCCATCTGCCCATCCAACTATGAGGCCATGTGGCGGCAGACAGGACACCAGGCAATCCATCCTGCCGCCCTCCGGCCTTCGTACTGACCGCCGCACAAGCCGGTACGCGCCCGCCCAACCGAAGGTGATGACCCGCCTGCGTGTGCGCCGAGGGCAGGGACGGACGGGCACCCGGCCCCAGGCAGTCCCGGTCCGACAAGGCCAGGCCGACGCCTTGGGATCAGTCGCACCGCCGGGCGAACCAGAAAGCCGCCCCGGGCTCCGGCGGGCGGCGCCCGGGGCGTGTGCCAGACGGCACCCGTCGGCTACTCCTCGCCGAGGAGACCCGGAGGATGTGCCCGCTGCCCTGTTCCTGCATGATCGGAAGCGCTGCCTGGTGATCCACAGAGCTCCGAAACAATTTGGTCTCCACCTGAGCGCGAGCTCCCTCCGCGCCGACCTCTTCGCCCATGCCGAACAGCCCGTAGCCCGCGTTGTTGACGACTCATCGAGAAGTAGTCGTACGCCCTGCGGACAGCCGCGAAGCCGGCCTCGCGGCCTGTGACGTCCGAGGCGACTGGCAAAACCGCGTCGTCGTACAGGAGCGCGACCAGGGCATGAACAGCCTCGCTCTGCTCGAACTGGTGGAAACCCTCCAAGGCCGCCTGTCGATCGTTGTGCCGGATGAGGTCACCGCCCGTATCCGTACGGTCGCAGACTTGCAGGATGCGGTGGCCCGCCTGGTGGCTGCCGCGCTTTCATCCGCGCCGACCCCAAGGACCTGATCGTGAGCGAACGCGTCATCGCCCCCCTGAACCGCGGTTTCCTCTTCCTCGACTCCCACCCGGCCGGCTGCCGCAAGACGGTGGCCGACATGTGGCAGGCCGTCCCCGCCAGGCAGCCCGGCGGGGACGGTCCGGTGGCACTTGTCATCGGTTCGTCCGCCGGGTACGGGCTTGCCGCCACGATCGCCGGGCTCGCCCGCGCCGGGATCCGCGGCATCGGGGTCTGTTTCGAGAAGGCACCCGGCCGACGCACCGGCACGGCCGGCTGGTATCGCACCGCGGCCACCGCCGAGCTGGCCCGTAAGCACGGCCGGGACATGGTCTTCCTCAACGGCGACGCGTTCTCCGATGCGATGAAGCATCAGGTCGCCGACCTCGTCAAGCAGCGGTACGGGCGGCTGGACTACCTGATCTATTCGGTGGCCGCCCCGCGGCGCACCGACCCGGACACCGGCGTCACCTACTCCTCCGTCCTCAAGCCGATCGGCGAGCCCTACCGGACCAAAACCCTGAACTTGGATGCCTCCGGCACTCCGGAGGTCACGGAGGTGGAAACCGCCCCAGCAGCGGGCGACGACATCGAGCAGACCACCGCGGTGATGGGCGGCACGGACTGGGAGCGATGGATCGACCACCTGGCCGGACGGGACCTGCTCGCCGACGGGTTCACCACCGCCGCGCTCTCCTACATCGGCTCGCCTCTGACCGCGGGCATCTACCGGCAGGGCACCATCGGCGCGGCCAAGACCCATCTCGAGGCCACCGCCCGCACGCCGGGGCCAGAAGGCGTGGGCTCCCTGCGCGGGGCCCTCGCTGGCGATCGACGTCCACGGCGACCTGCTGGTCGGCGACAACGGCCCGCTCCGCCAGGTGCACACGTACGGCAACCTGTCCGGGACGCCCGTGCAGACGCGAAGCCTGGGCCTCGCCGGCGGTATCGGGGCGGGGACGCCGGGCCGCAACATCGCCGACAAGTTCTTCGGCATCACCGGGGTCGGCGGTGACTCGGCGGGCAACGTCTACGTCGCCATGTGCGAGTTCGGGTCATGGATCCGCAAGTTCGACCCGCTGGGAAACCTGGTCTGGCAGCTCCAGGGGAGCGCCTTCGTCGACGCCGCCGACTTCGACCCGCAGTCCGACGGGCTGGACGTCTACACCAAGCAGTGCCATTACCGTCTCGACGTCACGAAGCCACCGGGGCGCGATGTGGCCTGGCGCGGCTACTCCCTCGACTCCGTCAAGTACCCCCAGGACGCACGCCTGTTCCTGACCGGCCACCAGCACCATGCCGCGTCTCCGTCGCTGCTGCGCAAGAACGGCTCCCTGTACATGTACGTCACCGGCATGTACTGCTCGCACCTGCTCATCTACCGCTTCGAGGGCGAGATCGCCAAGCCGTCCGGGGCGTTCTTCAAACAGCACTGGACCGGCGACGACCCCACGTGGCCCCCGTACCAGCCGGCCCAGGGCCAATGGATCTGGCGCGACCTGAGCGGGAACGGGGCGTTCGAGGCCGGCGAATACCTCCAGCCGGGCACCGGCCAGAACTCCCCGGGCAACTGCTGGGTCTGGTTCGTCGACACCAATGGCGACGTCTGGGAGGGCGGGGACCGCAACCTGCGCCGCTATCCCCTGCAGGGCTTCGACGCCCAGGGCAACCCGATCTACGACTACGCCAGCATGGTGACGATCCCCCTGCCCGCGCCGTTCACCACCGTCCGCCGCCTGCACTACGACGTGGACGGCGACGTCATGTATATGTCCGGGTACACGCCCACCGCGCCGTTCGACAACGCCTACTGGAAAGAGTGCGGCAAGGTCCTGGCGCGCTACGACCGTTGGAGCACCGGCAACCGTACGGCGACCTGGACCATGCTCCTCCCCTGGGACACCACGTCGACGCCGGTCGTGACGATGGTGGGCCTCGCGTGGGCAGGCGTCTTCACGGTCGGTGTCCAGACCCGCGGCCAGGTCTGGGTCTGGAGAGCCAGTGACGGAAGCGCCGTCGGCAGCTGGCTCCCCGGCAGCAACGTCGGCGGAGTGACCCGGACCGGGTGGGTCGACATCCCCTACGGCATCTCCGCAGTCCGGCGCTCCACCGGGGAGTACCTGGTCAACGTCGAGGACGATCTCTTCAACAAGGTGCTGCTCTACCGCTGGGTCCCCTGAGCGTGAGAAAAGGTCATCGAAGCGCGCGGCATGGGCTTCCAGCGGCCCCGGAGCGGGCGGACACGGCAGACGCTTGGTCATCACGGCCCCCGGACAGTGGGCGAAGCACCCACTGTCCGGCCAACTACCGCCGCGAACCGCAGTCGACAAACCACCCCTAGTAGGGAGCGTCCGAGAGATCTGCCTGGGGCAGCAGGGCCAGTTCGCCGGCGAAGCCGACCAGCAGTGCGCCGCCGTCGACGGGGGTCACGCTGTGTACCCGGTAGGGGAAGCGCAGGGCGCGGCGAATGCGGGTGTGGGTGTGCAGGTCCCAGGCACGCACGGTGGCGTCGTCGCCGCCGGTGACGGCGACGGTCCGGTCGTCGAGTGTGGTGACGGCCAGGTCGGCGATCCGGCGGCGGTGGCCGTACAGGGGCTCGCCGCGCTCCCGGCACGTCGTGAGGTCCCAGACTCTAGGGTGGGGGTCGTACCCGGCGGTGGTGACGGCGACGGGCGTACCGTCCACGACGGCCGTCGCGACACGCTCCACCGCGCGGGTGTGGCCGCGCAGCGGCCGGCCGAGCGAGGCGCGGTCGGCCGGGTCCCAGATCCGGACGGTGCGGTCGGCGTGGCCGGTGACCAGGGTGGTGCGGCCGTCGACCGAGATGGCTCCGACCGCTCGTACGCCCAGGTCGTCACCGGTGGCCAGGGGCGGTCCGGTCTCCCGCCGTGCGGCCAGGTCCCAGATCCGGACGGTTCCGGTCCGGGTGCCCACCAGGACGAGGGTCCGACCGTCGGCGATGACCGTGGCGAGGGCGGCCGGCTCGGTGTCCCGGCAGTCGAGCGGGGCCCCGAACGTCTCGCGGGTCTCCAGGTCGGCGATCCGCACGAGCCCGTCCCGGCCCGCCGTGAGCAGCAGGGTGCGCCCGTCCACGACGGCCGTGGCCATGCCCCCGGCCAGGACCGTGTCGGTGTGGCCGGGCAGGGACCGGGTGGTGCGCGGACGCGCGAGGTCCCAGAGTTCTACCGTCCCGTCGTACCGGCCTGTGGCCACGATCCGGCGGTCGCCCACGGTCGCCGCGGTCAGGGACGCGGTCTCCCGGCCCGGGCCGTCGACGGTGTCGCCGCCGTGGCGGTGTTCGGTGAGGTGCCACGTGCGCAACAGGCCGTCGGAAGCCCGGGCGACCACGACGGGCCGCGCGTCCGAAGTGGTGACCGCCACCCCGCGCACCGGCTGGTCGTGGCCGGTGAAGGCGTCGGCGAGCTGCGCGCCGGTGAGCAGGTCCCACACCCGGAGGGTGTTGTCCCAGCCTCCGGTGATGACGAGGGTGCGGCCGTCCACGCGGGCGGTGGTGACCGCGTGGACGCGGTGGCCGTGGCCGGTGAGCGGGGCGCCGAGCTGCTCGCCGGTGGCCAGGTCCCAGACGCGGGCCGTGTGGTCCTCACTCGCGGTGACGACCAGGGCCCGGCCGTCCACGTGGGTGGTGGCCACGGCCAGGACCGGCGCGGAGTGGCCGGTCAGCGGCCGGCTGGCCGGACGACCGCTGAGCAGGTCGCGGACCAGGACGTGATGGTCGTGCTCCCCCGCGGTGACGGAGACCGGGCGGCCGGCCACGCGCGCCGTCGCAACGGCGCTCACCCAGCCCTGGTGTCCCCCGGCGGGCTCGGCGACGTCCCGGCCGGTGGCCGGGTCCCAGACCCGGACCAGCCCGTCCCAGCCGCCGCCGACCAGGAGCGTCCGGCCGTCCGCCCGCGCGGTCGACACCGTGGTGAGGCGGCCATGGGCCACGGCGAACGGCTCACCCACCGGCTCGCCGGTGCTCAGGTCCCAGGCCCGTACGGTGTCGTCGGGCCCCTGCTGGTCGGTGTTCCAGTGCCGGTCGCGCGCCTCGTGGCCGCTAAGGACGAGTACCCGCCCGCCCGCCTCGACCGACCCCACCACCCTGGCGTTCTGCGGGGCCTTGAACAGGTCCGTCGACGTCCCGTCGAGGACGTCCAGGGCCCGTACCTCGCCGAACGGGCCGGCGTCCACGGCGACCAGCCGCCCGTTCCGCACGGCGAGCACCGCGTGCACGCCATCGCAGCGCATCACCCGCACGGTCCGTTCGTCGGCCAGCCGTCCTGTCGCCCAGCTCACCCGCCAGGGCGCGGTCGGCTCCCCCGGCGGTGCGGCCGAGGCGAACCGTGCGCTCAGGTCGGGCCACCCGAAGCGGGCCGCCTCCAGGGACAGCAGCTGGGCCCGGCCCACGCCGTCGGCCCCGCTGAGCCGCCGGGCCACCGAGCGGTACACGGTCGCCGTGCGGCGCTCGCACTCGCCGACGGGCGGCGGTGCCGTACTCAGTACATCGCCCGGATCGGCGCCGACCAGGAAGACCATGTCGGTCCACATCACCCGCGCACCCTCCGTCCGCTCAAACCCGCAGGTTGCGCCGCGCCCGGGCGGGCTTGCGACCTGTCTCGGCGTCCACCGCGAGGACGGTGCCCGCGTGCGTGCCGACGTAGACGACTCCGTCGGCGTAGACGGGGCCGGTGCCGCGGCCATCCAGCGCGTGCCGCCACAGGACCACGCCGGCGCTCAGGCTGATCTTGAACAGGCCACGCCCGTACTTGGTGCTGACGATCCACCCGGACGAGCCGCAGATCGCCGGGGACGAGGCGCCGTAACGGTTCGGCAGGTGCCAGAGGAGTCCGCCGTCGTTGCCGTCCACCGCGTACACGCCGCCGTGGCTGTCGCCGATGAAGACCAGGCCCTCGGTCAGCGCCGGGGTGTTGTCGACCACGCCGGCCGCCTGTGCGCCCCACAGCTGCTCACCGGTGGCGGCATCGTAGGCGTACAGCTGGCCGGCGCCGGTGCCCGCGCAGACCATGCCGTGCGCAACGCTCGGGGTACAGCAGCTCAACTGGCTCGCGGTGGAGCCCTGGTGCCACAGCTCCTCACCGCTCACCGCGTCGAAGGCGGTCAACTGGGCCCGCGCTCCCTGCACGTAGACCCGGCCGTCGGCGACCGCCGCTGCGGCGGCCGACCCGTCGGGCAACCGCCGCTCCCAGCGCTCCTCGCCCGTCACCGCGTCCAGCACGCGGATGCGGGAGGCATCGCGCAGTAGGTTGGCCGGGTGGTGGACGACGTAGAGCAGGCCGTCGGCGACCACCGGCGCGCCCGAGTGGCCCACCCGCTGCCGCCAGCGCTCCTGCCCGTCCGCGGCGCCGACCGCGTGCAGTACACCGGACTCGCCTACGACGTACACCGTCCCGTCGGCGACTGCCGGCGTCTCTTTCAGGGCACCGACCACGTCGAGAGACCAACGCGCCGCGCCCGTCGCCGCGTCCAGCGCGTAGCAGCGGCCGTCGGAGCAGTTGACGTACACGGTGCCCGCGCAGACGACCGGCGCGGCGACGACCGCGTCCGGCAGCCGCACACTCCACGCCTCGAAGCCGGACGGCAGCGTCCCCTTCGGATAGACGCCGGTGTGGGCCGGGCCACCGCGGACCATGGCGGACGGTCCGCTGCCGGGCCCGGGCGCCGACTGCGCTCCGGGGGAGGGAACGGCGTCCGATACGTCCCCACGAACGGCGTCCGCCCTCTCACCCTCGGCATTGCCGGGAACCTTCTCCGCCCCCGCACGGCCGTCGCCAGGGACCGCGTCCACCGCCTCGCCCCACAACCCCGGGTCCATCACCTCCACCAGGTCGACCAGCGAGCGCAGTTCGGTCAGGATCGCGTGGGCGTCGTCCTTCCCCCGGCGCGGGCCCGAAGGCTCCGCGTAGAAGAGGTAGCCGCCGTCCACCTGCCACTCCAGCCAGCGGCGGTCGTCGGCGAACTCGCGCACGGCCGGGGTGAGCAGCCGCGCCGCCGTCTCCGGGTCCACGCACTCCACGACGTGGACGGCGTCGTAGGCCGGGTCGCCGATCTCGTACAGATGGCGGTCCGGGCGCTCGACGACGAGCCGCTTCAGCAGCGGAACGATCGTGTCCACGACCAGCGAGTGCCGGCTCACCGCGACCAGCGGCAGCACGGCCGGCAGTTGGACGAGGTACACGGTGCGGGCGGTGGAGGGGTCGTTGGTGACACAGTCGAAGACGCTGAACCAATGGCCGTCCAGGGTGCCGCTCACGGCGTCCACGGCCATCGCCTTCTCGGCATCGACGCCGAGCGGCCCCGCGCACAGCTGCAGGCGTTCGGGGTGCCAGTCCGTGTACGTCCACCCGCGTTGGCTCGTTAGGCGACGCCGTGCTGCACTGCGGTCCCGCTGATCTCTTTTCCTCGACATTCCCCACCCCTCTATCTGACCGAGGAGCATATCCCGGCCCCAACTCCCCTCGTAGCAAGGGCATCAGGCCTCGGCCGGGGCTAGCTGGGCCCGAAGAGCGGTACTCAAGACAACGAACAGCCCGCACGTGCGGGGGCCGTCCGGCACCGAGGGCGGCCCCGGCCGCGTTCCCCAGGGCGGGCGGCGCTGGCCCACTGCCTGCCACAGCCGAGATGATCTCGAATTCACCCACGGCGCGGCAGAAGTCCTGCCCGGTTGCCGTCGGCTGGCAGCAGGCCGGCAGGCCGTACCCGGCCGCAGCGTTCATGGAGTAGTTGAGACCGTCCGGAGATCCAATGGATGAACATCTGTCGTGGATGCACGGGTGCGATCTCCCTCCCGAAGGCGAGGCCCAGAAAGGAACGGAGAAATCGGGCCGGCGCCGCCGGTCAGACCGCCCCGATGCCGACGTGCTACTCGGTGGCCGGCACCGAACGGCGGCCGCTGCCCGGCTCGTACGTGTGGATACGAGCCCAGGATGTCCACCCGGATCAGCCGCCCGGTCACCGGGTCCCAGGTGGGGCGTCAGCCGCGTGCGTCCCGACCGGGCCGGGCGGCGAGCTCGCGGCTGCGCCGACGGCCGGCCGCATCGGATCGTCGTGCAGTACGTGGTGCTCGAACCCCGATGCCCTGGCCGGCCCAGCACGGTCGGGAAAGGGGTCGTCGATGTCCCGGTCGGACTCGCGGGCGAGCCGACCGGGGACGTGTCCGGTGCAGTCTGCCAGGTGCCGGCCGAACGCGCCCTGGCATCACCGCTCCCTGGTAGCGGCCGAACCAAGCCACGGTCGGGCAAATGCAGCCGACGCCCCTTCCGTTTCGCCGGCTTCGGGCCCGCGCCGTGCCCCCTTCACCCCTGCCGGGGACAGATGCCAAATCCGCTCAATGGCCGAGTCGGTCAGCACCGCGCCAGGTGCCCCGCTTGCGAACAGACGCCCTTCCTGGAGCATCAGGACATGCCCCACCCCCCTGGCCGCTTCCAGGTCGTGCGTCGCCTGGACGACGGTGCCCCCTTCCGCCGCTACCTCGTCGAGGACATCGGCGATCAGGCGCTGAGCCGTCGCATCGAGGCCGGTGGTGGGCTCATCGAGCAGCAGCAGATCGGCCTCCTGTGCCAGCCCCTGTCTCCGCACGCTCGACCCCACCGGTGCGGTGGTCACCCGGCTGGAGCCCCAGGTGCTGGGGGTGCGGCAGTCGCAGCTCCTGCCTGCCCCGGCCCGACACCACCTCGCCCGACCGAACCGGCCTGGGCTGACACCACCCGGCACGGTCACGGCTCCACTCAGTGACCCGACCCGCCGTGCCCGGATCCGGCGCGGCCTTGGTCGGTGGCGAGCCCGTCGCGCCCGCATACGGCAGCCCCGCGCTCGGCAGTGCTCCCGGTCTCCGTACTGTGACGCCCACATCGTCCTCTCGCCTCCAGGAGTACGCATGACCTTCGACGTCAACGCAGTCCGTGCCCGGATCCCCGCCCTCAAGGCCGGCTCCGCCCGCTTTGACGCCCCCGGCGGCACCCAGACACCGCAACCGGTGATCGACGCCATCGCGGACGTGCTGGCCAACCCGCTCGCCAACCGGGGGCTCACCACCGAGGGTGAGCGCAACGCGGAGGCGGTCGTGACCCGCGCCCGCCGAGCGCTGGCCGACCTGCTGGGCGCCAATCCCCGGGGCATCGTGTTCGGCCGCAGCTCCACCCAGCTCGCCTACGACCTGTCCCGCACCGTGTCGAAGAGCTGGGGCCCTGGCGACGAGGTGGTCGTCAGTCGCCTCGACCACGACTCCAACATCCGGCCCTGGATCCAGGCGGCCGAGGCCGTGGGCGCCACGGTCCGATGGGCGGAGTTCGACCCGGTCACGGGTGAGCTGACGGCCGATGACATCGCCGCCGTGCTCTCCGCGCGCACCCGTCTGGTCGCCGTCACCGCGGCGTCCAACCTCATCGGCACCCGCCCCGACATTCCCGCCTTCGCCGACCTGGTGCACCGGGCAGGGGCCCTGCTGCATGTCGACGCCGTGCATTACGCCTCGCACGCCGCCGTCGACCTGCCCGGTCTCGGCGCCGACTTCCTGGTCTGCTCGCCGTACAAATTCCTCGGTCCGCATCTGGGCGTGCTGGCGAGCCGTCCCGAACTGCTGGAGACGCTGCGGCCGGACAAATTGCTGCCCTCCTCCGACGCCGTTCCCGAGCGCTTCGAACTGGGCACTCTGCCGTACGAACTCCTGGCCGGGGCCGGTGCGGCAGTGGACTTCCTCGCCTCACTGGCTCCCGGGGCCGACGGCACCCGGCGGGAAAGGCTGCTCGCCGCCTTCATGGCGATCGAGGCCCATGAGGACGCCCTGCGGGCCCGCATCGAACAGGGACTGGCCGGCCTCGGGGGCATCACCGTGCATTCCCGGGCCACACACCGCACGCCCACCCTGTTGCTGACCCTGGCCGGCCGCAGCGCCACCGCCGCCTCGCAGTACTTGGCGGAGCGGGGCGTCGATGCCCCGGCCGGGTCCTTCTACGCACTGGAGGCATCCCGCCGGCTCGGACTCGGCGCCGAAGGCGGACTGCGGATCGGTCTGGCCCCCTACAACAACGACGAGGACGTAGACCGTCTGCTGGAGGCCCTAGCCGGCTTCCTCGGCACCACGCCCGCCGTTGACTGACCGGGCCACGCCCGTGGAGACCGGCTCTCTCCGTATCCGGCCGGTGCGGGCCCTGAGTGCCCGCACCGGCCCCGCCCGCGCACTGCTGCCGGGACCGGCGCTCCGCCCGGGCCGCACTCCACCCGGCCTGGAACCACCGGCCCGTCCTCCAGAAGATTCCAAGCGCATGCCCGGGTCACCGGCCAACGCTGGGGAAGGTCATCCGTAGCCGAAGATCCGCGCGATGAAGAATGCGGCAAAGATGACCGATCCCAACAGAACGAGTCCTGCCCATAGGGCGGGGTGTTCCCAAATTCCTCCGTCCGCGCGTTCCTGGTGGGCTTCACTGATGGAGCCCTCGGCAGGTGGTGTCTCCCCTGGGGGATTCAGTGTTATATCCACACGATTATTCTCTCTCGGCCGCATCCCGTTCGCATCGCGCACAGGGTTGCGGTCCTCCTTCCACGAGCGCCCGAGGGCAAAGCTCCGTATCGGCGGTCACCGCGTCGGCCCAGCTGGCATCACGGGACCTATCGCCGCGTCGGGTTCGCTGAACGGATACGGATGTGGGGGCGGTGCGGGAGCGGGCCGACGTCCTCGGCCCGCTCCCGGCAAGGTCAGTCGTCGGCCGGAGTGCCTGTCACCTTCAGGTGACGGACGCGGCCCACGTTGTCGAAGGATCCGAAGCCCACCCGGCCCGAGGCGAAGACCGGGTCGGTCGCCGTGATCAGCGGATTGCGGCTGCCGTCCAGGTAGACGGCGGTCTCACCGGTGTCGGCGCAATGGGTGAGGCGCACCTTGTGCCATCCGTCGTCCCTGATCGCCGGAGGTGCGCCGAGGGTTCCGTTCCACTGGTCGTCGATGCGCAGCCGGTCGGCGTCGTTGACTGTGAACAAACCGTTGTGCGGGTAGATGGTGTTGTCGCTCGACAAGTGCGCGTACTGGAACCGGGTGTCCGACTGATAGTCCCAGATGAGAATGACGTCACGGTTGGTGATCTCGACGGGGGTATCGATCCGCACCTCCGCCTCGACGGTGACGGAGGAGTAGCGCGGACCAGCGGCCAGGACGGCGTACTCGAAGGGGCGGCGCGGTCCCGGGCGGGCGACGCCCGGCTCGGTCATGATCGTCTCCCGTGTGGTGTACGCCCACTTGGCCGGGGTGACCGGCGCCCACTTGTCGGGCCCGGTGGTGTGGGTGGTGGGGGTGTTGCCGATCTCGCAGTCGGCGAAGGTGCGTGTCCCGGTCACCTTCCAGACCTTGCCGTTGGCCTTCGAGACGATGTACAGGCCGCCGCTGCGGTCGGAGCCGAAGCGCAGGTCGACACGCTGGTCACCGGCGAGGTCGCGCATGGTGACCGTCTTCCCGGTGGACTTGTCGAAGAGCATCAGTTGCTCAAGCGGTGCCAGGCCGGCGCCGCGGTGCATGTCGCGGGTGTCCGCGGCCAGGATCCGGCCGTCCACGAGGTCGCCGAAGATGTACTTTCCGCGCAGCGCCGGCGCATCCTTGCCGCGGTAGACAAAGCCTCCGGCGATAGCGCGGCCCACATCGGACCGGCAGTTCCAGTCGGGTCCCGGGTCGTGGTCGTAGGCGGCGACCGGATAGGCGTAGCCGTACTGGGCGTCGTCGGCGGGCAGGGGAAGGATGCGGGCGCACGGGTCGGTGGCCTTCTTGTCGAATACGAAGGGGCCCTCGCGCTCGCTCCAGCCGAAGTTGTCACCGGCTTTGACCTCGTACACCGACTCGATGGCGTGTTCGCCTATGTGGCCGAGATACATGCGGTGGCTGCCGCCTGCGTCCCAGCTGAAGCGGTGCGGGTCCCGCATGCCTATGGCGTAGATCTCCCCGAGTGAACCGGGGACACCGACGAATGGGTTGGAAGCGGGGATGCCGTACCGGCCGTTGGCGCTGTCACGGCCCGCGGGGTCGATCCGCAGAAGTTTGCCGTGCGGGAGCGTCAGGTTCTGCGGCTCGCTGTTACCGACGCCCTGCCCTCCGTCGCCCACCGCGAGGTAGAGGAGGCCGTAGTCCTCGTCGTGAGGCTTTCCTGTCGGGTTGAAGTCGATCTGCTGAATGCCGTGGACCTGGCCGGTGAAGCCGATACGTAGCACCTCGCGATGGGTGCCGTGGAAGACGGCCGCGGAGGGGTCGTCGGCGGTCCACTCAGTGATGATGCCGTGATAGGTGAGCGTGCCGGCCTGCCGGTAATCGGGAGTCTCGGTGGCCTGCGAGGCGAGCTCGGTATGAATGGTGTAGAAGCGCCCGTTCGCTCCGAACTCCGGGTGGAATGCGGCGTAACCGAGGCCCTGGCCGAGGCCGCGGCCCGAGAAGAAGTGCGGGAATGCCGCCTTGACGTCCAGGTAGGGGTGCGGGGTGCCCCCGGAGGTGCGCGTCGCGGCTCCGGGATCGGTGAGGTACAGCGTGCCGTTGAGGTCGGGGGTCGCCATCCGGCCGGAGCCGTCGGGGAGTTCATTGATGGTGTTGATCCGGGCGTGACGCATCAGGCGCGGATCCGTCGGCGCCGGGACGGGCTCAGACTTGGGGAACTGCGCGAACTCCTGCAGGACGAGACCCGTCCTTGACTGGACGGGCTTCTGCGGAATGGGGTCGGTCAGGGCGGCTGTCGTGGCCGCGGCGGGCTCATCGGCGTGGGAAGGCGCGGCGAGGCCGCCCAGGGCGAGGGCTGCGCTGACGGCCAGGGCCGCCCAGTTCCTTCGATACGTACGTCGTGACGCCATGCGGGTCCCTTCGGGCTGGCGTGACAAGTAGGGAAAGGACGATCCAGGGGTGCGAAGGGTCAGTGGCCCCGCGTCATGCGCTGGTACTCCGCCGCCACCGCTCCGGCCGGCACCGGGCGGTCCAGGAACAGGAGGTCGTCCATGCGGCAGTCGCAGGCGTTGTTCTCCCAGGTGTTCTGGGGGAAGCTGCCGCCGATCTTGATGCCGCGGGGATCGGTGGGGGAGGCACGGTGGGGCGCCGGCGTGGTGGCGAGTTCCCAGGGGTCGCCCGGCGTGACGTAGAAGCCGTCCAGGGGCTTGCCGTCGCGGTAGAGGGCGAGAGTGCCGTCGCGGAAGTCGAACGTCGCGGCCAGGTGGACCCATTCACCGCGGGGCAGCAGTTCTTCCCAGGGGGCGTCGGCGGCGAAGGTCTGGGAGGCGCCGCTGTCCAGGCGTCTCCCCAGCGCGACCAGCTTCAACTCGCCGTTGACCTGGATGAGTTCGAGAAGCGCGCGCACCGCGTGACCATCGGAGGTTCCGGACAGTACGCCGGCCAGCCCGATCGCGTTGTAGCGGTCGCTCGGGTCGGCCGTGTTGGAGTTGAGGGCGGGATTGTCGCCCGTCATCTTGAACCAGCCCATGACGGTGGCGCCCCGGGCACTGCGGAAGGCGCCGAGGGACGACATGCCCTCGGCGTCCCAGGCGCCGGCCTTCCAGTCGTCGTTGCCCGCCGTGGCCGGGTTCTGCTGACGTACCTGCAGGGCGGGCGAAGCGCCCGGGTACGCCTCGTCGGCCACGCGCATCGCGGAACCGCCGTTGATCAGGCTGAGCGTGGTTCCGGAGCGTCCGATGTCCTGCTCGCGACCGGGGTCGGCGGGATCCGGGTGCCCGAAGTCGTACGCCGCCACGGCTTGGGCTCGCAGCGGAGTGTGGAGGGTTGAGGGGCGGGCCGCCTGGGCCGGAATCGTGGCGGCGGCGAGCGAGGCGGTCGCGGCGAGCGCGGCGACGGCGAGTGAGTAGCGTCTGGTGCGGGGCGGTGTCATACAGCCTCCCAGCGGCAGCGAAGGGGCAGCAAAGGGGCAGTCGACCGGGGTCTCCTGGTCGACAGAAAGCGCTTTCGTTCGCGGGCAGGGACCATGTAACTCCCTCGCGACGACCCTGACAATGGGCGTGTACTCGCCAATTTTGTGAGGGCCCTTCGGCGGCAGCGCGGGCCCCTTGCTGACGAGAATGCAGCCCGCGAGCGGCCTATCGAGGCACAGATGCCAAGCAGCTCACGGCGGTTTACGGGCGACCGGCCCCGAGTCCGGGCGGGTACGGCGGGTGGGTGCAGCGGTCTGGAGGGTGACCTCGCAGGCGCCGGGTCCACCCGCCGAGCGGCATCGCCCCGGCCGCAAGTCATCACTGGAACCGTCAGTTGATGTGGAAAGCGCATACAGATCGGCATATCGCGCCATGCAGGTCCGAGGCATCCGGCAGGGCGTCCGGGTATACGTCATCGTCGGTAATGACGAGATCAACGACCTGAGCCGCTGCAAGACGGAGCCTCTCCTCAGCGGTCATGAACAGAGGTATCCACAGGCCCAGGCGCGACACGCGATCGGTGCCACTCGACCGTGGTCCAGCGAAAACGGGCTAGCCGACCGGTCTAGTAAACAGTGGTTGACCAGTCGTACACTCGCGGCATGGGACGGACCAGTGACGCCAAAGAGAAGATCATCAGCGCCGCGCAATCGCTCATCGAGTTGCGCGGATACTCCTCTTTGGGCGTGGCCGAGATCTGCAAGACGGCCGGTGTGCCCAAGGGCAGCTTCTACTACTTCTTCGAGTCCAAGGAAGTTCTCGCTCTGGCCGTTATCGACGAGCACTGGGCCGGCCAGAAGCGGGAATGGACAAGCATCCTGAACAGCGACGGAGAACCACTACACCGGCTGAGGCAGCTTTTCGAGGTGACGGAGTCCGGCCAGCGCGCCGGCCAGCAGAGCCGCGGCACCGTCTCGGGGTGCCTGTTCGGGAACCTCACCCTGGAGATGAGCAACCAGACCGAGGCCGTCCGCATCCGACTGCAGGACATCTTCGACGCACAGGTCGAGATGGTCGACTCGGTCATCACCGAGGCTCTTGAACGCCGAGAGGTCACCGTGACGGACACCCGGGAAGCAGCGCGGTCCGTCGTCGCCCAGCTTGAGGGCCAGGTCCTGTTCGCCAAGCTCTACAACAACACCCACCACCTCAGCCCTCTGTGGGCGAACTGCCTGGCCCTGCTCGGTGCTCGCGCACCGCAGGTGGCTTCGACCGGCATCTGATGCCCGCCCGGCGCGGCGGGCAGTAGAAGGGGCTGGACGGCAGGCGCCAACGGAGCGTCAGACCACGGGTGGACGGGGGCGATCGTTCCGAACCGGAGCGGTTTCTGCCAGTGCGGGCTGCCGTCCAGAGACGGTACTGCGCATGACGGTCATGTGGTGCGGGAAGCCGATCCGAAGGAAGGCGGCGGCAACGGCGGCGGCGGCGAGGACCACGAGGGCTGCCAGGATCAGGGCCTGGTGGTAACCGTGACGGAGCAGTGGGGCGACTCCCAAGGGGCCGAGGATCTGGCCGACGGAGTATCAGGTGGTCGGCAGGGCGACCGAGCGGGGGAACCGCAGGTGGGCTCCTGCAGCCAGGGCGATGGTGCTGACGCCGAGGAACGTCGCACCGAACAGGAGCGCGGAAATCAGGGCGGCTGCGACTCCGTCGATCAGCGCGGGCAGGGCGATGCCGACAGCCTGGATGACGAGTGCTGCGCAGAGCAGGCCGGGGCGGGACCAGCGTCGGCCCAGCCAGGCCCACAGGGCCGAGGACGGTACGGCCACAAGCCCGACCAGCACCCAGGCGCCGCTGCCTGCCCGCCCGGGGAGCTCTGCTCGATCGCGGCGACCAGGAACGTGCCGGCGACGATGTAGCCGATGCCCTTGAGGGTGTAACTGGCGATCAAGGCGGTGAACCAGCGGTGCGTGCGCGGACGCTGCGGGGTGGGACGTCTGGACCGCCCAGGCCGGACCCGGTGACCGGGCCAGTGATGTTCTCGGTGCCGTCCGGGCCGCCGCCTCGGTGACCTTCACGCAGCCGCCTGCCGGCCGGTCCGAAGTCAGGTGATACCAGGGCGGCAACTCGGTGGCGGTGCCGCCGAGCCGGTCCACGCCGCCCTCGGGGGTCAGGAGTGCGACCGGGGCGCGGGCCAGCAGGCGGCGGCCGGTGTGGTCGAGGTGATCCGCAGCGGCCTCCGGGCCCGGCTGATCGGCGCCGACCGGCTCTACGCCGTCGCCACCCGCGACGACACCAGCGACGTACTCGCCCAGGACACCGTCGTCCTCCTTGACGACGACACGACCTCCTGGTCGTCCTGGAACGTCTACGCGGAACAAGTGGCCCACCACACCGGGGCCCGCGTGGTACGCGTCTCCGACGGCGGCATCGCCGGCCCGGCCTTCTTCGACCACGTCCGTCGCAGCAGTCGCCCGGTCATCAACTCGCCCAAGGGCCAATCCACTCCGCTGCCGCCCGACCTGGTTCAGCGCCCGGTCGTGGCGCCGCAGGTCTACTGGACCTGGTCCCTGGTCTGGTGCGCCGGCGAAGTCCGCGCCACGGTCCTGGCCGTCGTCGACGCCCTCTGCGACGGCGTCGGTGACTTCGGCATCCATGCCCCGGGCGCCCGGTTGCCCGACGGCGACCCGGACCGGCACTAGGCAACCCCGCTCCCCCACCGGACGAGGCCGGGGAATCACTCCGCCGACGCCTGCTGACGTGGGCTGGGAGGTTACGCCTACCAGCTATGAGTAAGCCGGTCCTGGAATCGACTCTGTTGATCTTTGACTTCGTCCCGTCCGGCACGTAGCTTCCACATAGGCGACCGGTCGGCTAGTGCCGGTCGACGAATCCTCAACCTCATTTCGGAGAAGGTCATCATGAGCTCTCATGGCCAGAAGGTCGCAGTCATCACCGGCGCGTCGCAGGGCATCGGCGCCGGTCTGGTCAATGCCTACCGGCAGCTCGGATACGCCGTCGTCGCCACCTCGCGCACGATCGCCCCCGCCGACGACGCCGACATCGTGACCGTGCAGGGCGACATCGCCGACCCCACCACCGCCGAACACGTGATCGCGGCGGGCGTCGAGCGGTTCGGCCGTATCGACACTCTGGTCAACAACGCGGGACTCTTCGTCGCCAAGCCCTTCACCGACTACACCCAGGACGAGTTCGCCTCCGTGACCGGCGTGAACCTGACCGGGTTCTTCCGCATCACCCAGCTGGCCATCCCGTACATGCTCGCCCAGGGCGGCGGCCACATCGTCAACATCACCACCAGCCTGGTCGACAACGCCGACTCCAACGTCCCCTCCGTGCTGGCCTCGCTGACCAAGGGCGGCCTGCAGTCCGCCACCAAGTCCCTCGCCATCGAGTACGCCACCCGTGGCATCCGCACCAACGCCGTCTCCCCGGGGACCATCAAGACCCCCATGCACCCCGACGAGACCCACCAGGCCCTCGCCGCCCTGCACCCGGTCGGCCGGATGGGCGAGGTGAGCGACATCGTCGACGCGGTGATCTACCTGGAGAACGCCCCGTTCGTCACCGGCGAGATTCTCCACGTCGACGGCGGTATGAGCGCCGGCCACTGACCTTGATACTCGTACGTGGGGTCCGGTGGTCGTGACTCTGCCACTGACTGACACCGCGGGCAGCAGACGGGGACCATCACCGAGGACGGCTGCGCCGAAGTCGCCTGCGCGTGGGCCGACGGACTCGTGCGCATCCCCGGCGGCCTGACCGCCATCGAAGCCGCGCCGCTGCAGTGCGCGGACCTGACGGCTTTCATGCCCTTCATCAGGTGGCCACACGAGACGGCGCCCTGGTGGCCATGCGGGGGCATCTGCGGGCTGGGCCACCTGGCCCTGCCATACGCCCACACAATCGGCCACGGTGTCGTCGCCATCGCCCTCGTCTCCGAGGAGGAGCAGCTTGCCGAGGAGACAGGTGCCCCCGAATGCATCGACAGCGCGGCCAGGACCCGGCCGCGACGCTGGGCGACCTGGTGCCGCATCGGTCATCGTCGGCACCGGCTCCTCGATGAGCCCGCCTCCGCATCCGATGCCGGAGAAAGACCGACCGCAGTGCGGCCGTCCCGGGCCGGGATTGTGTGCCGACTGGCGGCCGCCATCGTGACCCGCCCGGCCCAGCAGTTGTGCACCCCGATTCCACTCGACAGGAGAAACCCTGATGAACAGCACGACAGACGGCAAAGCGATCCTGCACGGCGTCCTCGACCGGTGGAAAGCAGCCGTTGACGGGCACGAGCCGCAGCAGGTCGCCTCCTGCTTCACCGAGGACGCAATTTTCCAGGGACTGCGCCCCTACAGCGTCGGGAGGCAGGGCATCGCCGACTACTACGATTCCCAGCCCCTCGGGATGACAGCCGCGTATCGGATTCTCGAAACCAGGCAGCCCGCCGACGACTTCGTGCTCGGCTACCTGAGCGTCGACTTCTCGTTCACCGACCGGCCCACACTGGGTGTCAAGCTCGTTGTACTGGTAGAGCGCGCGGAGGACGGCTGGTACATCAGCCACTACCAGGTCTCCCGCCTCGATTAGCCACGTCCGACCTCTCAGGCAGAGGCTCCACAGATGCTTACGGCGAACCGGTAGTGCGCAAGCACATCGTCGGGTGAACCATGCGCCTCATCGAAATCCTCGGATGGCACCGTGCCTGTCCGTGTTGCGAACTCCGCGGACCGGTGGCCGCTTGGGGCGGCAGACCTCGACGACCTGCTCGCCGGCGGTCACCAGTAAGCGGTGAGTCCCGCGCCGTGGCTGCCGGTCCCTTCGACAGCCCAGCAGCGGCGGCCAGGCACGGGCCGGCAAGCGAAGCCCAGCCGCCGCCGGTAGCTGCGGGTGTGATCGGACCGAGGTGTCGTATCAGCTGTTGCCCGAACACTGGGGGCTGCGGACGCGGCCACGAGGCAGTCGCCGCTGCGGTGTCATGAGCCTTGGACGAGGTCGCGTCCGAGCGGCCTGAGGTAGTAGCGGTCCCCCGGAGGGCCAACCGTCGTTCCCGTCGGCTGCTTGAATCCATGGGGATGCGAGTGGTCGACAACTTCATGGAATGGGACGCAGAGAAGGTTATGCACTCCGTTGACCCCGCAGGTCTGCCCGCCCGGCATCGACCTGGCCGGTAACCGCTTCAGCGGCCGATGACGGCCAGATGGCTTGTGCTCGCCGGCCGCCCTGGTCAGTCTCTGTTGGTTGTCGGCGTATATGTGAACGTTCACGTGTACGCCGAAACCAAGGTCCTCGCCGTCCTCCCCACGCTGCCGGACCGGCCGGGCCGACCCCCGCACGGCCGCATCGGAGTACGCCTCCACGCAGCGACTCGAATCCTCGGCCGACATGCCACCCACCCCGCAGACGGCCGGTAGGAGCGATGGCAGATCTAACGCCGTCCCGAGCCGCACGCCTGACCCGCACTCAGCTCCAGGCCGCGCTCAAGCGCGTCGGCCGCAAGCGTGGCCTGGAAGGCAAGGCCGACCGGCTCCGCGAAGTGTTCCGCGCTGACTGGGCCCATCAGCCGCCCCTGGTCGCAGACGCGCTCGGCAAGCAGCTGCTCGCCCTCCTCGGCCAGCTGGAAGCCGCAGCCACGGCCGTCGACGACCTCGCCCAGGCGGTGGAGGAAACCTTCCCGCAGCACCCGGACGCCGAGATCATCCTCAGCTTCCCCGGCCTCAATACCCAGCTCGTCGCCCGAGTTCTCGCCGAGCTCGGAGACGACCGCACGCGCTTCGCCGACGTCCGCGGCCAGTGCGTCAGGGCTTCGATCTTTTGTCGTTCGCTCCTTTGTCGTTCGCTGGGGTGATGACCCGCGGGATGTGCCAGACCCTCGGCTTCCTCAGTTGATCACTGCCGTGGACGCACTCTGGCGCCTTTCACCTTATTCACTCGCCGACTCAGCCCGGGAAGCACTCATGCCTGGTCGACAGGGCCCTTCTGGTTGCCCGCCGAGGTGGTGTGCAGGTCGAGGACCCAGTTCTGGCCGACGAGGTCGTGGCCGAAGCTGTTGTGGGGTTCCTCGTCGACGAGGATGAAGCCGAGACCCTGGTAGATCTTGCGCGCGGACACCAGCACATCGTTCGTCCACAGTGTCACCTGCCAGTAGCCGGCCTCTCGCGCAAAGACCAGACATTCCTCGACAAGGCGGGTGCCGAGGCCGAGGCCCCTGGCCTTCGGAGTAACGAGCAGGATGCGCAGCTTGGCCACCCCTGGTTCGTCGCCGGCGACGAGGAAGACGCAGCCCGCGCGCTCGCCGTCGACCTCGGCGATCCAGGCGGCCTCCTTGGCCCGGTCGCGGTCGGCAGCATAACCGGCGACGATCTTGGCGACCAAGGCTTCGAAGTCGGTGTTCCAGCGGAACTGCCGGTCGTAGATCTCACCGTGGGCCATCACCACCCAGCCCAGGTCACCGGGGCGGTTGGCACGGCGCACGATGACGTGCGGCTGGTGTTCTTGCTGCGACATGGGTTGCTCTCCTGGCCCCTCGACTGCATTTCATTGCCACTGACACAACTGTTTCAGTAACGCTAGGCTAGCTCCATGTCCCAGGAAGCGACAATCCCGTCCGCCCGGCAGGCCGAACTGCTGGAGGCCGCCTATCAGTACGCGCTCGCGCACGGCCTGGCAGACCTGTCCCTGCGCCCGCTGGCGTCGGCCATCGGCTCCAGCCCACGCGTTCTGATGTTCCTGTTCCGGAACAAAGACGGCCTGGTCAGGGCGCTGCTGGCGCGCGCCCGCACCGACGAGCTGACGGTCCTGGACCACCTTGCGCAAGCCGACCAGCCCATCGGCCTGGCCCCTGCGGCTGAGCACATCTGGGCCTGGCTCGCCGCCGAAGAACATCGCCCGCTGCTGCGGCTGTGGGCCGAGGCGTACACCCGATCCCTCGTCGAGCCCGGCGGCGCCTGGGCCGGCTTCGCCCGCGCCACCGTGAACGACTGGCTCGACGTCCTGGCCGCCTGCCAGCCACAGCCCGAGAGGGACAGTGAGGTCGGCGCCACCCGCCGTACCCTGGCCCTGGCCGTGCTCCGTGGCGCCCTGCTCGACCTTCTCGCCACCGATGACGAGCGCCGGGCCACCGCTGCTGTCCACCACCAGCTCGCCCTGCTGCGCGTTGTTGTCACCGATATCGGCGCCCTGCCGCCGGCCGACACGGCAGCCGTAGTTTGTGATCGATAGCATGCCGGTGCGGTCAGCGGCCGGGCGGGATAGCTTCAGGTAAATAGGGGATGGCGGCAAGGACGCTGTCCCCACCTCCACGGCGACCGCCCGCACGCGGCACCCAGCACCGATACGCTGCCTCTCAGGAATGACAACTCCCCTGGCTGAGATGCATGTGTCCTGTCGCTGCGTAATTGGCAGGCGCCCGTCGGTCGTCAGGAACGTGGCCTCGCTCATCCACCATCGCAGCCTGCTGGGTTACGGCCTGTTGCGAAAGTGGATCGTCTGTCAGACCTGCCTGGCATGCTCCGAGCATGGAGATGACAGTGCAGCTGACGATCGACTGCTCCGATCCGCAGAAAATGGTGGCTTTCTGGGCCGAGGCCCTGGGCTACGTGCCTGAGCCTCCGCCTGGCGGGCACGCCACGTGGCGTGCTTACTGGGCGGCGGTGGGGGTGCCCGAGGCGGAGTTGCCAGCCGGTGCCGGGGATATTCCGGAGTCCATCATCGATCCCGCGGGACGTGGACCGAGGGTGTGGTTCCAGCAGGTTCCGGAGCCGAAGGTCGCCAAGAACCGGTGGCACTTCGACCTGAAGGTCGGTGGGGGCCGTGACGTCCCACTGGACGTCCGCACACAGCGGGTCAAGGCTACGGTGGAACGGCTGGTCAAAGCTGGTGCCACCGTGCTGCGGATCAAGGATGAGCCGGACATGGGGCTCTACGCCGCCGCCATGCAGGACCCCGAGGGCAACGAATTCGACGTCGCCTGAGGGCCGTTGCGACGGTGCTGGTCACAGCCACTCGTTCACGGCTGCGACCAGCACAGTCGCCTCGTGGCGGACGGCGAGCTTGTCGTACCTCGTGGCCACTGCCCTGTGCCTTTTAAGTCGGTTGATCCCGCACTCGACCGCATGGCGCTCGCGGTAATCCACCGCATCGAAACGCGGCCGTCGGCCGCCACGGGAGCCGAGCTTCCTGCGGTTGCGGGCCTGGTCAGCCTTGTATGGGATGGTGCAGCGGATTCCACGGCGGTGCAGGTAGGCGCGGTTCTTGCGGGAGGAGTACGCCCGATCGGCGCGTACTCGATCGGGGCGGACGCGTGGCCGGCCCGATCCGATGCGGGGTACGCGGACATTCTCCAGCACGGGCTCGAATTACGGCGAGTCGCCGCGCTGCCCGGCCGTCGCCACGATCGACATGGGCTTTTGACCCTGCTCGACAGCCACGAGCAGCTTGGTGGTGAACCCGCCACGTGAGCGTCTCAGCCCGTGATCACGGGGCTCGGCCAGCACTCCGCCCGGTGGTTCGTTCTGTAGGTCCCCCTGCTTCCTGGCCCCTGCCGCATGCTGATGGGCGCGACACACTGTGGAATCGACGCTCAGGTCCCACGTGATCCCACCCTTCGCGTCGGCCTGGGACTGAAGTCGGGTGAGGACCCGGTGCCAGGTGCCGTCTCGTTGCCATCGGCGGAACAGAGCCTGGCTTCAGAGCCGCTACGGGATCCGGTTCAGCTCAGCCCCGTATGGACCTGTCGGATTGTGCAGGTGGTGCAGTCGGCATGAGGCTGGAGTCCAAGCCCGTGGGCGGCCGGACCAGGAACCCGGTGCGGCCGCGCCCAGCCGTCGAGCCGAGGGCGACCACGGCTGACCAGCCTGAGAAGCCAGGGGCCATCATTGTCGGAGTCGACGGCTCGGACTCATCGAAGCAGCCATTCGCTGGCCGTGCGAAGGGCGGAGTTCATCCATGGTGTGGCGAAAGCGGAAACCGTTGAGGATTTCCCGCAGTTCCACGGCGCGCTCGACTGATTGCCCCACACCAGCGGCGATGAAGCGGCCCGCCGGACGATCCGCGCACACCGGCTGACCCATCGCCAGGTTCTCGCGCCGGGCTTCACGGCTGCCCGGCGCCTGCTGTGCCGGGCGACCTCATCCCGGAGGAGCCATGACCGGCGGCATCTCCCATATCCCTCATCCTCCAGAAAGAACGTGATCAGCGTGGCCCGGAACTGCCGTCTGATCCTGAGCTCGCCGTCCGAGGTCTGGGGACTGCTGTCCGACGGCCACCGCTACGGGGAGTGGGTGACAGGAACCCAGCAGGTCCTCGCCGCGGACTCGCATTGGCCAGAAGTAGGCGCCCGCCTGAAAGTCCGAGTTGGTGCCGGCCCCCTGACCCTCGACGACACTTGCGTCGTCCGCATCTGCGAACCGCAACACCGCCTCGAACTGGAAGCCAAGGCAGATCCTTTCGGCGCAGCTCGCATCGCCATGAACTTGATCCCCTGGGGCGAGAACACCCTCCTCGTTCTCGACTGGCACCCCCTCCGGGGCCCCGGCACCCGGATGCATGGACTCCCCGTGGATTACATCGTCGCGGTCCGCAACGGCATGATGCTGACGAAGCTGGCCCGGATCGCGATGCGCGAGCATGGCGGAAGCGCTTGAGGCACCTTGCAGAACACCCGCCGCGGATCAGCTATCGAATTCAGGCCGCCTTCCGGAGCCGTCGCACGCAGAACGCCGGGAGGGGCTCGGTGAACGCACCCGGCTTTCTCCGGACCGCCGGAAAACCATCGGGTCACCTGACGGGTGCCGCCGTAGCCTTGCCTGATGACTACCACTTCTATTGAAGATCTCGCACGCGCGTGCGAAGCCGTCGGCGACCTGATCGCCGAGATCCGCCCCGAGCAGTGGAAAGCGCCGACGCCCTGCACGGGATGGAACGTGCGCGATGTGGTCAACCACCTGGTCGGCATGGACCTGGTGTTCGCAGCCTTGATCGAGGGTGGCCCGATGCCCGAGCGCGGAGCAGACCGCCTCGGTGACGACCCGGTCGGGGCCTGCCGGGCCTCCGGCGCTTCGCTGCAGGCCGCTTTCTCTCGTCCCGGGGTACTCGAGCGGAGTTATCGCGGACCCTTGGGGAGTGCCACGGGCGCCGAGCGCCTGCAGATCCGCCTGTACGATCTGCTCGCTCACGGATGGGACCTCGCCCAAGCCACCGGAATCCCTGCCCGGCTGCCCGAAGACCTTACCGAGCAGGCCCTGGCGTTCGTTCAGGTCCAACTCGCCCCCCAGTCCCGAACGGGACGATTCGCCGAGCCGCAACCCGTCGAGGAGACCGCTCCGGCCATCGATCGGCTTGCCGCGTTTCTCGGGCGGCCGGTCCCACCGCAGTTGTGAGACCGATCGCGGGCAACTGGCCGCCCCGAAGCCACGCCCGCTGCTGATCCACGGAGGGCGGCGAGAGGCAGGCCGGTGGAGCCAGGAGAACCTCGACGCTGGTGCGGATCCCGGTGAGGTTCCAGTCGCTGGTCCCGATCCGCGCGGCGGCAGTTGTCACGATGTCGACCTGCTCTCCCCTGCGCGAGGTCAGCGAGCAGATCGGCATGTCCGTCCCACTGGCTGTCAGATATTTGGCATGGTCACCACCGTGCGCAAGAGAGGACAAGAGCCGGGGCACACCGCACCCGGCCCGCCGCACGGCGACCGCATCGTGAAATCGCCCTGGCTGACGGACCGAAGCTTCGTAGGGTGCTCAGATATGACGACCACAGCCGATATCGGCACCACCGCCGCCCCTGCTCTTGCCGCCCGCACCGCCGACGTGGCGGCATCCCCCGTCCGGGAGATCCTGGCGCTGACCACCCGCCCCGAGGTCATCTCGTTCGCGGGAGGCCTCCCCGCCCCCGAGCTTTTCGACGCGGAGGGCATCCGCGCGGCCTACGACGCGGTGCTGCGCGAGTCGCCGCGGCAGGTGCTGCAGTACTCGACCACCGAGGGCGACCCGTCGCTGCGCGCAGCCGTCGCCACCCGGCTCACCACGCGCGGCCTGCCGACCGACCTCGAGGACCTGCTGATCACCGGCGGCTCGCAGCAGGGTCTGTCGCTGCTGGCCTCGGCCCTGCTGGAGCCCGGCGACACCGTCCTGGTCGAGGATCCGACCTATCTCGCCGCGCTGCAGTGCTTCGGACTCGCAGCCGCGCGGATCATCCCGGTCCCCTCAGATGAGGACGGCATCATGCCGGACGCGCTGGACGCTCTCGTCGCGGCGGAACGGCCCAAGCTGCTGTATCTGGTGCCCAACTTCCAGAACCCGACCGGCCGGACGCTGCCACTCGAACGCCGGCGAGCGGTCGCGGAGGTGGCGGCACGGCGCGGACTCTGGGTCGTCGAGGACGACCCGTACGGCGAGCTGCGCTTCAGCGGCGAACCGGTGCAGTGGATCTCTGGCTGTGCCGGGGCAAAGGACCGCACAGTGCTGCTGAGCAGCTTCTCCAAGGTGATGGCCCCCGGGCTGCGGCTCGGCTGGCTGCGCGGCCCGGCCGCGCTCCGGCGCGCCTGCGTCATAGCCAAGCAGGCCGCCGACCTGCACACGTCGACAGTCGACCAGGCCGCCACAGCCCGCTACCTCGCCGACTCCGACCTGGACGCCCACCTCACCACCGTCCGCAACGCCTATCGTGAGCGTCGCGACGCCCTGCTCGCCGGACTGGCGGACGCATTGCCCGCCGGGAGCAGCTGGAACCGTCCGGACGGCGGCATGTTCCTCTGGGCCCGCCTCCCCTCCGACCACGACGCGACCGCCCTGCTCCGGCAAGCGGTCGCCCACAACGTGGCCTACGTCCCCGGTGCTCCCTTCTTCGCCGGCCACCCGGACTTGGCGACGCTGCGCCTGTCGTTCACCACCCACACCCCCGCCGAGATCGCGGACGGCCTGACCCGCCTGGCCAAGGCACTCTGCTGACCCCAGCCCCCGCCAGGCACGGCCGTCCCCGATCGCAGAGCGTCAACAACTCCACGATGGGGGACGCCGTGTCTGTGCCCTGGCCCTGCCCTACCGGCGGGCGCTCCAAGTGCCGCTGAAGCGGTGGCCCGCCGAATCCGGGCATCCCCTCAGGCCAGCCCCGCCTGGAGATCCGCATGAGGGGTTCACGAACGCCCTTCGCCGTTCCCCTTCCCTATACGGTGAACTTCGCGACTTGCCCGGACCTCCCGGCACCGAAGAAAGAGCCACGATGCACTGCCCGACCGCGACGCCGGGCAAGGACGCTGTCCCCGTGTAAAGCGACACATCACAGTGGGACACGGCCTTTGCCGCGAGTCCGAGTCGTCGTGAGGCACGTTGGCGACGTACGGCACATACAGCCGTTCGACGTCATTCGGTTCCGGATGACGTCGCCGACGTCCAACGTGCCTTCACGCGAAGAGGAGTTGGCCCACCTCGTACCGAAGGAAGTGAGGTCCCACATCGGGCGGAAGGGTCCCGGTGCAGACAGGAGCGCGGCGGCACCGCCCACTCAGCGCCCCTGTTTGCTGCCGGGATCTCACGGCCAGACCCAGGGCAATGTCCGATCCGGCTGATAGCGTGCCGCGTCCGGCAGAAAAGATCATGAGAGGACGGCAGCCGTGCAGGAAGTGACGCGCCACGGGGTCAGCGGACAGCACATAGCCCAGGCACTCGACGACATCAGCCGACGGACTCGGGGGCGGTGGCACTGGATGCGCTACGACGACCCGTCCCCCGAGAAGCTGCAGGAGATGCATGACGAGCTCCTCGACCACATCGCCGCCCGCACCGTGGAGGATCCCGCGCTCGACGAGGCATCGCGCTCGGCACTTCGGACCGCGGCGGAGTGTTCCCTGGGAGTGCTGAGCGTTGGCTGCTTCCCCGACGGCGACCAGGAGATCGTCTTTCCGCTCATCGGCGAGAGGCTCAGCAGCGATGACATCGCCTTCGGCGACGTCATCGAGCAGGCCCCCACGGCCGGAACGTGGGTCGACGCGTTTACGATGTGCCTGGTCAGTGGCCTGGTGT
This sequence comes from Streptomyces sp. NBC_01224, assembly GCF_036002945.1. Lineage (NCBI taxonomy): Bacteria > Bacillati > Actinomycetota > Actinomycetes > Kitasatosporales > Streptomycetaceae > Streptomyces > Streptomyces sp. NBC_01224. Next base: position 178,705 of record NZ_CP108529.1, read on the forward strand.
GGGAATGGCGACGGGTGATCGGTCTGCTGCTGCGGGACGACTACGCGCCCGCGATCCGCGACGGAGTGCCGTACTCAGAACTGAACTCGACGTCGGATCCGGCGGACCTTGCCGCGATGGATGCACTGTGCGGCTACCTGACCCAGGCGCGCGGGCACCTGCCCCGAGACTGGCCCACCGTGACCCTGTGCAAGCCGGACGCCGACGAGCGCGCCGAGGCGGCCCGGAAACTGGACGCAGCCGGCCCCCTGACACCGGACCAGCTCCTCCTTCGCGTACTCCTCGATGACGACCAGCACGCCTTTGAGCAGGCTCTCGCGGCCCGGCTCATCGAGCACCGGGAAAGCGTGGGACCCGATCCTGTCCCCAGGACTCTGCTGCCGCTCGGCGCCCTTGGCCTGGCCGCCCTTGCGGTCCAAGTGCATGGGTGGGAGTTGGGCATCCGGTCCGGCTATCTGCCGCACGGCATGCTGGGTTCACCGGAGGCGCTGCGGCGAGCGGCGGACGCTGGCGGGAATGGCCTGGGCTATTGGACCGCAAAGTAATCAATTCGGACAGCCCTCAGTCCTCAAGCGCTTACGGAGGGCGTTGTACTGTCTGCTGTTGGTGAGCGGTGCGGCGCTGTCAGTGGGCTTGCCTACGGTGCCAACATGACTAGGTGATGTCGCGTAACACTGCCGAGCCGCAAGCCGTATTCGCCCTGAAAGGTGGCACGTTGCCTGACATGGATGGTCTGGTTGACGCGGACCCGGGACATGTGAGGCTGCTACTGGAGGGGCATACCAGCGCTGCGGCACGGTTGCTGGCGGCGGTGTATCGGGCCTCGGAGCACGTTCACCGAGATCTGGACGCGGGGTTGCGGCGGCAACTGCTGGCACTGGACTCGGCCCGATACGGGGACCACGAGTTCTCGGCCCGGATCAACCTTGATCTTGTCCAACACTTCCCTCATCGACGCTCCCGCGGTTGAGGGTGCTGGACACGAGACGGGCCGATCGCGCCAGGTCGGGGTGGAGATGCGGTGAGCACTTCGCACGGGAAGGCCGAACCGTAATCGGAATGACGGTGCGTCAAAAGAACTCCCCAACGGCGCCACTGTGAAGCTCGGCGTGTTCCTCAGTAACCCGAGAACCCGCCGCGACCGCCTCACCTAAGACCAGCTCACCGCCCTTGCAGAGCTGGGCAAATGGGCATGACACCGGCATCTTTGCGTGGACGGCTACCAGGCAGCCGACCGCCCATGTCTGTTCAGTTGTGGGACAGGCTCCGTACGCTGTGGCCATGGAGTGGACAACGCTGTTCAGCACGGCGTTCGGAGCAGTGATCGGTGTCGGAAGCACCTTGCTCGCGGACCGGTTGCGATGGCACCGGGACACCAGTGAACGTGATAGAGAGGCTCTGCGTACGTCCTACGCCCAGTTCCTGGAAGCGCTGACCCAGGCCCGGGACATAGTCAGCCAAGCAAGCCGGGACTCGAACACCTCAGAGGAGGATCGGCGGATAGCGCCGACCGCACTGTTCGATCACGGGGTCTACGTCAAGCAGTACCAGCTAGAGCTCTTGGCCCCGCCGCAGGTCGTGACGAAGGCGAGAGACGCCGCCCACAAGCTGGCCCAGTACCGGGATGTGGTGGCGGCTGGTGCCAGACGAGACGATCCGGAATGTGAGCAGTCGCGCCGCGCCTTCCGCGTCGCCCGCGAGGAACTGATGGAAACCATGCGCATCGCTGTGGCACGCAAGACCAACCACACCGGTTAGGTACCCGCAGCTCGGCTGTTGCGCATCTGGCGGTGTCCCAGCACGGTGGTCGGCCAGTCTGCGCACGGACGTACGCAGACAAACAGGGCACCCACTCAGCCCGCGCACCGGGCTGCCCGTCACGAGTAACGTTGTTCAGCAGCAGCCGACTTGGGCATGGAGTGGGCGTGAAACCGACCGCAGCCGGCCGTTGAACCTGTCGTTCGGCGAAGGCCGCCCGCGCGGCGAACCGCCAGCTCATGGCCAGCCTCAACACCGCGAAGGAGAAGCCCTGATGAGAAGCTGGAGTCGGGTGCGGGCGAGCGGCTGGACCGCGAGGGTCTGGTCCACGACGGCATCGAGCTGCGCTGGGACCGCCGGTCACAGCGCATCGACTTCCCGTCGCTCACCGACGGCCGCAAGGTGTGGGTGTACGCCCAGACCGAGGTCGTCAAGGACCTGATCGCCCTTCAGGTGGCGGACGGCGCCCCGCTGTTGTTTCAGGCCCAGGTGAACGCAGTCGCCGGAGCAGACACGGACCGGCCCGTCATCCACTACACCCACCAGGGCAAGGACAGGATGCTCAGCTGCGACTACATCGTGGGCTGCGACGGATTCCACGGCGTGACCCGCAGGGCGGTCCCGGACGGTGTCGTGAGCACCTTCGAGCGGGTCTACCCCTACTCGTGGTTCGGCATCCTGGCCGATGTCCCGCCGTCCTGCGACGAGCTGATCTACGCCCATTCGCCGCGCGGCTTCGCCCTGCACAGCATGCGCTCCGCCACGGTCAGCCGGCTGTATCTGCAGGTCCCGAACGGCACCGACCCGGCCGACTGGCCGGACGACCGCATATGGGACGAGCTGGACGCCCGTTTCGCGACCGACGGCGACTGGCGGCTCGCACGCGGCCCGATCACCTCCAAGGCAGTGCTGCCCATGCGCAGCTTCGTCACCGAGCCCATGCGCTGGGGCCGGGTCTTCCTGGCCGGCGACGCCGCGCACATCGTGCCGCCCACCGGTGCCAAGGGGCTCAACCTCGCTGTCTCCGACGTCGTCGTGCTCGCCCGGGCCTTCGCCCATCTGAAGGACAGCGGCTCCGCCGAGCTGCTCGACGAGTACTCGGACACCTGCCTGCGCCGGGTGTGGCGCGCGGAGCACTTCTCGTACTTCATGACGACGACCTTGCACACCGACCCGGGTCAGAGCGCATTCGAGACCCGGCTCCAGGTCTCCCAGCTGGACCGCGTCTCGTCGTCCCGGCACGCGGCCGCGGAGCTGGCCGAGAACTACGCGGGCCTGAGCATCGGTTGAACCCTTGCTGACGCAGCGGCGGTGCGGGGCCCGAAGAGGGCCGCGCACCGCAGGCGTTGCCCGGGGCCGGGCGCCGGTCATCCCGACAGCGCAGGCGAAGCGGGAGCGCAGGGCCCGACCGCCTCGCGCGGCCGAAGGGTCCGGCGGGTACGGTTTCCGCACACCCCGGAGGCTCGACGAGGAGGACCGCATGCCGCATGCCGCGACCGCATCGAAGGCGGACGCCGCAGAACCCGGCGGCGACCCGGTCGGACCGCTGGAGCGCGGTCTGGCCGTGCTGCGCGCCCTGGCCGCCCACCCCGGACCACGGATGCGTCCCGGCGATCTGGTCCGCGCCACCGGCCTGGCCCGCTCCACCGTCGACCGCATCGTCACCACCCTCACCCACCTGGGATACCTGCGCATCGAGGACGACCGCGACGTGCTGCTCGCGCCTCGCCTGATGGAGCTGGGCAATGCCTACCTCACCTGCTCCGGTCTCCCCGACGCCCTGGAACCGCTCGCCGTCGCGTTGGCCGACGAGCTGGACGAGTCGGTCTCCCTCGCGGTGCCGGACGGCGCCGGGGTGCGGTTCATCAGCCAGTCCACCCGGCGGCGCACCATGGCGCTGGCCTTCCGGATCGGCGACCTGCTGCCCGCCGAGCGCTGCGCCCCGGGCGCCCTCTTCGCCGCCGACTGGAGCCCCGAGCAGCAAGCGGCCTGGCGTACCCGGCTGCGCGAGGACCCCCGCGACGCCGGCTTCCCCGCCGTTCCTCCCCGCCCGGCGCCACCGGCCCCCGACGAGGCGGAGTCGGCCTTCCGGCAGCGGGTGGCCGACGCCCGGGACGCCGGCTGGGCCGTCGACGACCAGCTGATCGAGCCCGGTCTGGTAGCCGTCGCGGTCCCCGTCCACGCGCCCGACGGCAGCACCGTATGTGCGCTCAGCGTGGTCAGTCACACCAGCAGGCACAGCGCTCGTTCGCTGGCCGAGCACGCCCTGCCCCGACTGCGGGAGTACGCGGCGCGGATGGAGGCGGCACTGGCCTCCCCCGCGCCGACGGCCACGCCGCACGCACCCGGCGGCCGGGACACCTCACGCGCCACGAAGGCAGAGCTGGGTCCGGAATTCCTGCAGTCGCTGACCCGGGGACTGGCCGTGCTCACCGCCCTGGGATCGACACCCGGTGGGCTCACCCTGTCCGGCGCCGCGGAGGCCACCGGCCTGGCCCGCGCCACCGCCCGCCGGGCACTGCTCTCCCTCCAGCAGCTGGGGTACGCGGCCCCTGCCGGTGAGGGGCGCCGCTTCACGCTGCTGCCCAAGGTGCTGGAACTGGGCTACGCCCGGCTCTCCCAGCTGACCTTCGCGGAGATCGCGCAGCCCCATCTGGCCCGGCTGGTGGAGCAGGTGCACGACTCGGCGTCCGTCGCAGTGCTGGCCGACGACGACATCATGTACGTCGCCCGGGTGCACACCGTACGCATCATGAGCGTCAACATCACGGTCGGCACCCGCTTCCCCGCGTACGCCACCTCCATGGGCCGGGTGCTGCTGGCCGGTCTGCCCGAGCAGGAGGCGGCCGAGCGGCTGGTCCGCGCCTCGGTGCGGCCGCTGACCCCGTTCACCCGGGTCGATGCCGCCGATCTCGCCGAGGCCGTGGCGCAGGCGCGACGGAACGGTCACGCCCTGGTGGACCAGGAACTGGAGGAGGGCCTGCGGTCGATCGCGGTCCCGATGCACGACCGTACCGGCCGGGTGGTGGCCGCCGTGAACGTCTCCACCCACGCCAGCCGGGGCACCCTGGACGATGTGCGGCGAGCGGTGCTGCCCGCGCTCACGGCGGCGGCTGCCGCGATCGAGCAGGACCTGGCGGTCGTGACGGAACGGGTCCGGCTCGCGATCCCCTGACGGCTCGCCCGTGCAGGGCGGCGTCGATGAACGCGGCGACGTCGCCGTGCACATCGCCATACGCCTCACGCTCAACTCACAGGCCGGGGACCTGGAAGCCGTTCAGGTACCAGAAGGGGGCGGCGTACCAGACCAGGGCGATCGCGGTGACGAGGGTGCCTCCAGCCAGAGGGAGTGCCCAGCTGGGCCAGTGGCGGTGGCGGACCACGATGACCTTGGCGACGAAGGCCCCGTAGAGGAAGCAGCCGGTGAGCGAGTGCAGCGCCACGCGGGCGTCGGTCAGCTGGACGCCGTAGGTGGTGATGCAGTGCTGAGCGATGGGGAGGGAGAGGAGGAAGGCGGTCAGACCGATGAGGCGGTGCGTCGTGTGGACCCGGTGCGGTGCGGTTCGCAGTGCGGGCAGGCGGCCGTACATCCAGAGGGCGAGAAGTAGCTGAATCAGCGCCAGGCCCAGCAGTGCGGAGCCGAGTTGGGCTTTGAGCAGTCTGGCGTCGTCGCCGCGCTGCCCGAAGAGGCTGTTCTCGTAGGCGGGGGTGTGTACCCGGCCGTACCAGTAGAGGCCGATCATGACCGCCACGGGCAGGAGCATCCACAGGACGCCGTAGAGCCGTCGGTGGTTGGCAGGGTGAGCGAGGCCGTCCACGTGATCAGCCGCCCCCGCTCTCGATTTTGCCGCCCTGGAACTGGACGGCATCCCACGTGGTGCCGAGCGCGGCGCTGGGAGTGCCGGTGGTGCGGGCCGACGGCCCGGAGACAAAGCGAGGATCGGTGCGGGCGGATGCGACCGCCGCCGGTGCGGGCTGCGGGCTCACGCCGATCGACGTCCTTCTGCCGCCCGAGCAACCGTTTTGCACCGTGGCACGCATGGCGCCAGCGGCGACCGAGGCGGTCGCGAGGCGAGGGTTTCTCAACATGTTCTCCAGGCGTTGCGGGCCGATCTCGCCAGTACGTCCGAAGAGTCCCTGCCGGGTCCAGTCGGCGCGCCAGCAGGGACGCGAATCGAGGAGAGCGGTTGGGCCGGACGGCCGACGAGAGCGGGCACCTTCAGGTGCACCGCCGGACGCCCCTGCCGACGCGGCCATGCTCGTCGCCTGCCGACCGGCGCGCAGGCCGTCGCGAGCCGTACGTGCCCCGCGCGCCGAGCCGGCCTCAGGCGCGACGGCTGCGCGCCCAAGCACTCGTAGATCGCTGGTCTCGCATGTCCATGCATCGTCGTCGATGGATTCCCTGCGATGACGTGTTCCCTTACCTGGCTTGAGGGTTCGGCGTCATGGTCTGTGGAACGACGGGTCGTGCTGCTCGCCGAGTACGGCCTGCCCGATGGTCGCCAGGACGTCATCGTCGTTGTCATGGAGCTCGTAGAAGGTCAGGTCGCGCAGGATCCGCTCCACGGGGCTCGGGCGGATCAGGCTGCGGGCACCGCACGCGCGGATGACGTGGTGCACTGTCTCTTCCGCCAAATGCTCGATCACATGCCAGGCCCTGCTGCCGGCGATCCGTGCCTCCTCGACCCTGCCTTCGTCCCACAGACCGGCGACGTAGCGCAACCAGAGACGGGCGGTGTCGATGTTGACCGCCATGCTGCCGACCCGCTGCTGCACATGGGGATCACCGCCCTTGCCCTGCCGCATCAGATACCCGAGCCCGTATTCGTTCGCGGCCAGAGCGCCACCGAGGAAGCTGGCAGCGTAGTGCGGGATGAAAGCGGTCTGCCAGTGCCCTTCGAAGTAGCCGCCGGGGCGGCCGATGAGATGCTCGCGCGGTACGAAGGTGTCGTGGAACCGCACCACATGGCTGACCGTCGCGCGCATGCCGATCGGGTCCCACCACGAACTGTCCACAGTCACAGTCGGATCGGACAGGTCGCAGGCGAGCAGCAGGAGATTTCCGTGGGCCTCCCGGCTGTGCCGGGCTCCGCCGGGGCCGGCCGGATCGACGAGCAGGATCGCCCACTGGGCTCCGGTGGCACTGGTGGCAAAGGCCTTGCTGCCGCGGAGGGTCCAGCCGCTGCGGACGGGTGTCAGCATGGTGCCGAAGTGACCGCTCTCACCCGGCTTGGGGGCCTGGGGTTCTCCGCTCCAGGCGGCCCATTTCTCTCCGTGTTCGACCACACCGGTGAACCAGTGTCGCTTCTGCTCCGGGCCGGCCAGGGCGTCGATGAGGACGAGCGCGTTGGCGTGCCCCTCCCAGCAGCGTGCGAGTGACAGATCGGCCTTGGCCAGCGTGGTGGTCATCTCCCACAGGGGCAGGGTGTTGCGCTGCTGGGGGCCGTAGCCCAGGCCGCCGTGCTCCCGCGGCACAGGGGCGGCCAGGAACCCGCCGGAGAACAGATCGTCGAAGTCCTCGGCGGGGAAGACGGCCCTGCGGTCGTATTCCTCGGCGCGGGGGGCGAAGTTGTCCGCGGCCAGCTTCGCCACGGCGTCGAGAACGACCCGGTCGCCCCCGGCCACCGGATCGCGGGCCGGACCGTGGCCCAGGTCGTCGGTCATAGGAGGACGGCCCCTTCCGAACGGTAGAAGTGGGCGCGGTACATCACGTTCGGTATCCGCGGATCGACGGTATGGACGGTATGGACATCGATGGTCAGCAGGCCGCGGTTGAGATAGCCGCAGAGGATGACCTGGCGGGAGCCGAGCGGACCTTCGGCGAGGAAGGCCACGGCCTCGGGGGCGTCCATGTCGTCGGCCAGCGGGACGGCGGGCAGGGTGGCGCCGGTGACGGGCGTTGCCGTCGGCACGCGCGTCTCTTGTGACGGGTCCGGGTCGCCGCGCTCGGTGATCCGCAGCATGAGCTGGCTGCCGTCGACCGCGGCATCGACCAGGTCGATACCTGTGGCGGTGGTGTCGAAGTTGACCCAGCCACCGGCCAGCGGCGTCGCATCGACCGTCCGTGCTGTCATGTCCGCCCCTCCGCCCTGTGGAAGAACGAGCGGGCCCAGTGGTCGGCGCCCCCGCCGCCATCGCTGAAGATACTGCTCGTGGTGGCCACCAGGATGCCCGTCTTGTGGTAGGCGCACAGGACAGTGCGCAGCGAGCCGAAGTGGTAGATCGCCGAGAACGACCAGGCGGCCGATGGGGTTCCTGGCGCGGTGTACACGACCGCCGACACCTCACCCCAGTCGCGCGGCTGCGGGCTGCCGGTGCCGAAAGCCCTGACGTACAGGCCCTTCTCGTGCCACGTCACCTTCAGCCGTAGGGCGCCCTTCGAACTGCCCTGGTCGGTGTTGACCCAGTCGCCCAGCAACGCCGAGACGTCGGGGGTGTCCGGCGGCCGCGGTGCGGCCGGTCCGGCGGGGGAGGCCGAACGGGTTGTCATGGGGCCTCTCCGCTCGTGGGTTGCATCGGGGACTGCGCCGGGGGCGATTCCCCCGGCTCCGTGAGGTCGTGGACGTCGGCGCACTCGACCGGGCTGAAGCAGAGGGAGCGCACTGGCAGCGCATCCGGGAACGGATGGCCTGTCAACAGCCGAAATTGTTCGCTCACTTCGACGTGCAGGACGTCCCAGCCGTCGATGCCGGTCAGTCCGCGGGCGCGGGTGGCGCTCATGAGCGCGGTCGGAGGATCGCGGTAGACCATTTCCAACACCGCCGCGTCCGGGTCGACGGCGGCAACCGGAAACGGTTGCCTTTCCGCCAGGGGCGTGGCGTGGACGAGCACAGCGTGTCCTGCCGGGGAGAACCGGGAGAGCGGTACGTAGGGAGCCCCGAGGCGCGAGGAGGCTTCCCGGCCGCGCGCATGCCCCCGGTTGACCAAGGTCACCCGGGCTCCGGCCTGGAGCAGGGCCAGCGCGACGGCCTGCCCGGTGCTGCCGCAACCGATGACGGCGGCCCTGCGGCCGCTGGGGTCGACCCCGGCCCGGGCAAGGATGTGCAGGACAGCGGCGGTGTCGGTGGTGGCCGCCCGCCAGCGCCCGGCGTCGAGCCACAGAACGTTGGCCGCGCCGCACCGCAGCACCTGCGGGCCGACGATGTCGGCCACTTCGACCGCGCTCTGCTTGTGGGGAGCGGTCACGGTCAGCCCGCGTAGGGGCAGCCGGGCCAGCGCACCGAAGCCGTTGGCCCAGTGCCAGAAGCGGGGGAACGTGTCCACCTGGAAGGGCAGGTAGAGCGCGGGCAGCCGCAGCTCTCGCAACGCCGCATTGTGCAGCCGGGGTGACAGCGAGCGTCCCGAGGTATGGCCGACAATGCCGAACAGGGCGCTGAGCGGTGGCAGAGCGGGCAGTCCGTAGTCAGTCAGGAGTTGGCCCACGCTCGGCATTCCGTCCGCCCCCGGGGCACCGGCCCGGCCGAAGGCAAGGGGCGCGCCCAGCCACGGCGCCAGCACCCGTGTCCAGGTGCCGGCCGGACCGGACGCGAACGCCGTCACGTCGGAGCGCCCGAGCCCGGTGAGCAGCAGCGGCGAGGCCGACCCGTACTGGATTCCCGACTGCGACACGAGGAGATACAGCAGCGCAGGTGTGGTGGCCATCGCGGCGAACCGCTCCCGCAGTTCCGCGGATGCCTCCAGCACGCCGGCCCCGTGGTCGGCGCTCCGCTCGGGGCGTGCGGGTTCGGGCTGGTGCCAGGAGACGCGTCGCTGCCGGGCGGGGATCCCCGCCAGCAGTTCCGGGACCAGGTCGTCCACGGCCTCCAGATCGACCACGTCATAGTGGTCCGCCGCGCGGAGGAGCCGAGTGCGGCGTTCTACCGGGCCGGCAGCCGAGCGACCGCCGTGGCGCGGGGAGCGCAGGCTGTAGGTCACTGGCCCGGTGAAGTGTCGACGCAGCCGGTGCGGATCGGGGTCGCCGACCAGGTCGGCACGTACCTCCAGCGCGTCGGCCACCCCTGCGAGGCCGCGCAGGCGAGGCGCGGTGAGATCCTCAGGTTGGGTGACCACTGCGACTATGTGTGCTCGCCGCGTGACGGCGGCATCGCACCCACTCATCAGCCGCTCCATTGGACGTACTCCTTCAGAGGGGCCCGCGGCAGGACGAACCGATTGACAGCCGGGGTGCACACGATGGGACGGTCGGAGTCGATGCCCAGCAGCAGGCGCAGTACATCCGCGTAGCCGGCGGTCGGCGGCCCGTAGAAGCACAGGTTGTCGCGGAAGTGGGCCCGTACGGCGGCGGTGTCCGCGGCGTCTTCCCCCTTGGCCGGCAGCGCTCCCGACCTGGCGGCGCGGGCACGGCGTTCGACGACGTCGTCCAGCGACGGCGGCCGGTTGGCGTAATCAGGCGTGGGCCGATCACCGCGGTCGAACGCCTCGCACAGGGCGTCCACCAACGCCTCCGGGATGCTGCCGATCACCGCGATCACCTGCCACATCCGGGTGTTGCGGCTCGACGGTGCGCCGCGAGGAGGTCGGAGCGAAGGAGTTCGCCGAGGCGGACGCGGACGGACCGCTGGATGTGCCGGGCGCATCGGCCGTACACCTCCGGGGACTGCCCCTCCGGATTGGGGATGTCACGGCGCGGATCCAGACACAGGGTGCGGCCCTCGGCCTCGGGTGCCATGGCGATCACCCCGTGGCGATGGGCCCGGGTCATGCAGTAGATGACGGAGCTGTCCCGGCAGAGCTCAGGGGTGACCGAGCGTGCTCGGTGAAGCCGGGGATTCCCTGGACCCCGCACTCGGTCCAGTCCGAGCTCAGCGAGCGCGGACCGGGCGTCGGGAGCCATCGGGTCCCCAGGCCGCGTCGTCGCAACACCCGCGCTGGAGAACCGGAAGGCGTACGCGACTCCCGCCTCCGCGGCCTGGGCCCACGCAATGACCTCGGCCATGGGCGAACGGGAGGTGTTCCCGCCGCAGACGAACAGCACGCGGCACACCGCCCCCGTGGCGCGTACCCGCCACCAGGTGACGGCCGACGGGTAGGACAGCGCCGCCGCCGCGCCGACGCCGAAGACGAGCGCGAGGAGCTGAGCATCCCCCGGAGCTTGGAGCCCGGCCACCCACGTCAGCGAGAAGGAGGCGGCCAGACCGGACATCAGGCTGGCGAACGCCCATGCCGGCACGCCCCAGGTGTACTCGCGCCGGTCCAGGTAGATCAGCGAAGCGAAGACGAACAGCACCTCGTACGCCACGCCTATGCCCGCCGCCGCCCACGCGACAGGGGTACCGAGGAATGTGGTGAAGCCCGCACGCAACTGCGCTTGCCCGGCCAGTGCCCCCGCCGCCAGCAGCAGAGCCAGCCAAACCGGTGCGGCGACATGCTCCTCCACGAAGAAGCGGCGGTCTGTCGCGAGAACCCCCGACTTGGCCACCCGGCTCATGATTTCGAACCGGCCCATGTAGCCGACGAGATAGATCAGAACGCTCAGCACGGCAGCCAGCGTGAGGTGGTAGCTGTTCACATCACCGAGTGCCACTGAAACCGCGATCAGGCTGAGGCACAACCCCACCCAGGAAGATGCCGTCACCCGCCGCCCACGCGCCTTGTCGACCAACGGAGAAACAGCCAGAACTCCCCCGCGCATCAACAACAGCATGAAGAGGATCGAGACGCCGGAAAAGGTATAGTTCATCGTGGTAGTGCCGATAATAAGTGAAGCGAAGAAGCCGGACGCCAACGTTTCCCGACCCGCCACTGGAATCCGACGCCTCCCGATTCCACCCCGCCGCATATGCCGCCACCAACCCGACAGGGCTACGAACACAGGCATCGCCACGAGCTGTCCCAGGACGGCTGCAGGCAGCAATTCAAAGCCGTTGACCGGCTTCCCCGACAGCGGGGTCACTCCGCTGGCCAGCGCCTTCACCAGCATGGCGTACGGAACATACGATATGAAGTAACCGAAGGTGAGCCATCCCATGCGCAGGCCCCGTTTCTGATCGAAATGTTCGGGATATTCCTACAGGTGGAGTGGCGAAGTGCGGCAGACGGCACTCAAGCCTCGAGGGGTGCCCTGGGATCGACGTGTCCGCCCGTCGCTCGAAAACAAAACCCCGATAACCGCTCTGGTTTTAGACCGACACGCACGGTCGAATCGCGCATCGGTCCGGCTCGTGACCATCTATATGCGTCGGCGCAGCGAACCGTCAGGGCGCGTCTCAAATCACGTCAGCCCAAGACTGCGCGCATCCCGATGGCCCGCGCAAGAAAGTTCGAGCCCAGTAACTCAGTCCGGTGCGCATTCTGAAAAATTTTTGCCGTCCGCGCGGACACACGGTCGGCGCATGAAGCGCACGCTTCCTGTCCATGCTCCCTCTTCGATGGCCGGCCTGCCACTTGTCGACCGGCGGGTGGGCCGCCGCGCCGGGTGGTGTCCGCTGTGTGGGAGGCGCGTCGGTCTCTGGTTCATCTGTCCGGTGCCATGGTGCGGAGGTCGGGCCGCACTCGGCTGGTCTCGTCGTGGTGCGGCCGGGTGCGACGGTGTCGCCGGACCTCGAACACCTGCCAGGCCACGACAATCAGCAGGGTCAGCGTCTCGGCGATGAGGCTGAGCAGCGCCTGCGGGGCGGGCTGCAGGCCGCGTTCGGTGAACCCGAACAACCCGATGGTGCGGGATGTGGCGAACCCGGCGAGCGCGCCAATGGCAATTGCGGCGGCGGCGATTCGGAGTAGCAGGGGTGCCGCCAACAGGAGAAGTGCGGCAACCGCGAGGGCGGCGCCGGCCTGCAGCAGGAACAACGGGCCGATGACGTGGATGAAGCGGTATCCGTCGATGTAGAGCTGGGCGTGGATGTATCCGCTTACCGCGAGCGTGGCGGCGAGCACCAAGCGCAGTGCGAGGGCGGGCAGGCTCCGGGGGTTCATGTGAGTTTCGCGTCCTTGACCGCCAGTGCGTGGCTGCCCTGCCGGTAGTTGACGGTGCGGATGCCGAGTGCGTCCTTGAGGCGTCCGGCGGGCAGCACCTGCGGAATGGGGGCGGGGCCCTGGCCGGGTTTGGGAAACGGGTAGCAGGTGGGGGCGGCCGAGTGGAAGGTGATGTTGCCCTCGGTCTTGGTGAAGAGCTGGTGGACGTGCCCGTTGAGGCACGTGACTGAGGAGAAACGGCGCAGCATCGACAGCACCTTCACCGCATCGTCGGTGCCCCAGCCCCACTTCGGATACATCGCGAACAAGGGGATGTGGCTGAAGACGACGATTGGGGTGTCCGACGACAGGCCGGCGATGTCCTTGCGGACGAAATCGATCTGATCGCTGCCCAGGTGGCCGAGTTGCTCAAGGTGCAGAGTGTTGACCAGCGCGATGAAGTGCACACCATGAGTGTCGAAGCTGTACCAGCCGTCGCCGAGGGTGTTTTTGGCGAAAGCTTTTCGGTATGCGCGTCCGTTGTCTCCGATCGAGTCGTGCTCGCCCGGCACGGTGAAGATCCGGTCCGTGCGCAGCTGCGACAGCATCTGCTTGACCTGGTCGAACTGGGCGGGGGTGGAAAGGTGTGTCAGGTCGCCGCTGTGCATGACGAAGTCGGGGCGGAATCCGAGTGAGTTGACCTGGTTGATCGCTGCGGTGAGCGTTCCGGCGACATTCAGGTTGGCCGGGCCATGGAAGCCGATGTGGCTGTCGGAAATCTGCACGAATCGCAGGTCTGCGCTGCCCGCCGGGGTGGGGTCCGTCGAACCGGGGATATGGCTGATCACCTCTCCCCCGGTGACTGTCAGGATGACGGCGCCACCGAACCAGGCGGAGTGCCGCAGGAGCTGACGGCGGGACATGCCGTGCTCGCCGTCGCCGCTGGAGTCGTGTGTGGGTTCGGTCACGGGGTCACCTCCACGGTGGCCTTCATGAACGGGTGGATGGTGCAGTAGTAGGCGTAGGTGCCGGGTTTGGTGAAGGTGTAGCTGTAGGTGTCGTTGGTGGCCAGGCCTGCCGACTTCAGCGGCCCGCCCGATCCTTGCTTACTGGTGACGGTGTGAGTGTCGGGGTCGGTGTTGGTCCAGGTCACCTTCGTGCCCGCCTTGACCGTCAGTTTGGCCGGGGAGAACGCAAAGTTCTTGATCGTCACCGCGTTGGCGGCCGCCGGAGCGGACGATTGGCCGGCGGTGGGTGAGGTCGAGGGCGTGCTTGGTGGTGGGCTGACCGCACCGCCCGTTCCAGAGGCACCGGGCGTTCCAGGCAGGGTCTGACCAGTGCCGGGACTCAGTGCGCCTGCTGGTTTGGGTTGTGATGATCCGCCGCACGCACTGAGCAGTCCCAGAGCTCCGGCAACAGCGACAGCGGCCAGGCACGTGCGCGACCGCCGGACCAGCACAGAGGAGTTCGCATTCATGGCCATCGTTCCTTCTACACATTTCCGCCGCACGGGCGGGTGTGATCCAAGACCGATCCGCGATCGGCCTGTTTCAGGCGGATAGGCGGCCGGGCCACGCCACCCGGGGGTATTTTCAAGAGGCCTAACCCGGTGGGTTACATTAAGTGGGCGAACAGTGGATTCCATTCAGCGAAACGAATCCCACAGCGAAGTCTTCGTTGTTTCACTGCGGCGGCGGGTAGCAGTACGCCTGGAGCCAGGAGAGTTTCTGCGGTGTCCGTACTGGACCGCAGGCGAAGGCGGACAAAGACTGCACTTCGACCCGGCCGAAGACCTGTTGCACCATCAGCCGACACCCGCACCAGTGGCGTCATACGCGCCGGAGCCGCGATCGCCTGTCGATCCGACGCATCCCCGGTCATGTGATCCGAGGACTCGGCGGCTCACATCGAGTATGGGACCGGGTGGTGCCGCTGATCGAACCAGTAGCGCGTAGCTACGCGATCGAACTCGAATCCATCGCGTCGATCGACCGCAACGCCGAGGAAGCCGCGGAGTGCCACCCTCCCGGCTGTTGGGTGCGCAGGACGTGGTTGCCGAGCGGGGCTACGGGGGCTCCCCGGCCGGTCTCCGCAGCTTGGGGAGGTCGTTGGTGGAGCGACCCTGGCCGACGACGCGGACGGCCGTCCGGCACGGGACCTCGTTCCGGCCTCCTGACGTGGGCGGCGTCGCAGTGAGCCGGACCCGTGCGGGTCGCCATGCCCAGCAGTGCTGTGCGGTGCGTGGTCATGACCACCGTCCGGCTTGCGATCAGCCGCCGCAGGGCGCCGATCACCAGCAGTTCGGTGCCGGCGTCCAGGCCGGACGTCGGTTCGTCCAGCAGGACGATGGGCGCGCCGGCGAGCAGCGCGCGGGCGATGCCCACCCGCTGGCGCTGGCCACCCGACAGGCCGGTCCCGCGGTCACCGACCCGGGTGGCGAGACGGTCCGGAAGGTGCTGCGCGAAGTCGGTGACGAGCGCGGCCCGGGCCGCCACGGCCACATCGGCGTCGTCGGCGTCCGGTCGCGCGGGCCCGGCCTCGCGCCGCGCCGGGCTGCGCGGCTCGTCGAGGATGCCCAGGATGCGCTCGCCGGAGGCCTGGCCCCGGGCGAAGGTGACGGAGAGACGGGAGAGCGGTGACCAGTGCGGCAAGCCGACCCGTACCGGCTGCCAAGGTGGCGAGCAGATCCACAGCCGCGCCGCCGGCCAGCTGGCTGGGCGACAGCACCGGCAGACCGGTGGCCGTCGCCTCGCGTGATTGCCTCGCGCATATCCGTCGGACCTGACCGATGCGGAGCTGGCTGAAGCGCCGCGACCGGCCGGAGCGAGCGGGCATGAAACAGGGGACTCAGCCTCGCTGGGGCATCGCTGGCTTAGCCTTGATCCACCGATCTGATGGCTGTGGATGACTCTTCGAGAAACAAGGAAGTGCCTTGTGACCTGCGATGATGGGAGTTCTTGAGGCTTCCAGCACGCACGATCGGCAAGGCACTTCCGAGATGCAAGTTTCCCATACTCCAGCGGCGGTCTCCGCTGCGTTCGATGACCCGAATCTGGTCGCGCATGCCGGGCTGGTTCCGGTGATGCGGCTGGCCGAACGGTGCGGGCTGTCGGGCCTGGTGGCGCAGAAGGTGAAGCTGAGCGGGACGAGGAACGGCGCGGGTGCGTCGGCGGACGTCAAGGTCAGCAGCATCGTGGCCGGCATGGCGGCGGGCGCGGACAGTATCGACGACCTCCATATCCTGCGGCACGGCGCGATGCCGGCCCTGTTCCGGGGGCCCGTGCGCCGTCCACGCTGGGCACCTTCCTCCGTTCGTTCACCCACGGTCACGCACTCCAACTCCACGCTGTCCACCGCAGGTTCCTCGGTCAACTGGCCGCGCACGCCCCGCTGCTGCCCGGTGCCGGCGACAAGGCGTTCATTGATATCGACTCCACCCACAAGCGGGTCTACGGCCGGGCCAAGCAGGGTGCCGAGTACGGCCGGTTCAAGGGCATCCGCACCCTGCACCCCCTGCTCGCCACGATCTGCACCCCGCACGCGCGGCCGGTGATCGCCACAGTACGGATGCGCCGCGGCAAGGCAGCCGATTCCCGTGGGGCCCCGAAGTTCGTCAGTGAGGCGCTGTCCACCGCCGTCGAGGCGGGCTGCACCGGCACCCGGATCCTGCGAGCGGACTCGCAGTTCTACAACGCCGGGGTGATCTCGGCCTGCCGCCGGGCCGGAGCCCACTTCTCGATTACCTGCGGGTTGAACCCCTCCATCAAACGGGCCGTCCTCGGCATTCCCGACCAGGCCTGGCAGCAGATCACATACCCGACCGCGGTGCCCGATCCTGCAACCGGTGAGCTCGTCTCGGACGCCGAAGTCGCCGAGATACCCGCCTACACCGCCTTCGCCAGCCGCACGAAAGCGGAGCGGGTCACCGCGCGGCTGATCGTGCGCCGGGTCCGTGACCTGGCCAAACCCGCCATTGTGGGTGAGCAGGGCGAGTTGTTTCCCGTCTGGCGCTACCACCCGTTCTTCACCGACCAGCCTGCACAAACCCTCCAGGCCGAACGCGAACACCGCCACCACGCGGTCATCGAGCAGGTCATCGCCGACAGCAAAGCCTCCGCCCTGGCCCACCTGCCCTCCGCACACTTCCACGCCAACGCAGCATGGCTCACCCTGTGGGCGATGACCTACAACCTGCTGCGGGCCACCGGCGCACAAGCCTCCGCCTTCCACGCCAGGGCCACCACCGCCACGATCCGCACCCACCTGGTCCATGTTCCGGCCCGGATCGCCCACTCCGCCCGCCGCATCACACTGCACCTACCGCACAACTGGCCCTGGCAGCACGCCTGGACACACCTGTTCTCCACGGCCCACGGACCGGCCGGCTGATACGAACAGCCCCTGCCCACCCCGCCCGCAAGGGCCCGACCGGAACCCAACCGTGGAAAAGCTGGGCAGACCAGCGGACACAACCTGCCCTCACCCGACCACCCGACCCCAAGCCGATCAAAAGACCACTCTCAAACCACCTCGGTGGATCAAGGCTTAGCCATCCCTGCGGGCGGGCGCCCGACGAGCCCATGAAGCGGCCCGCGGCCGTACGTCACCCGGCAGTCAGCTGTTCCAGCGGCAAATCCGCGTCGGCGAGCCTGTCCCGGTCGATCTGCTCGCGGGAGCGGACCAGGTGCTGGATCGCGTCGTTGACGTCCCAGATGTTGACGTTCATTCCGGCCAGCACGCGACCGTCGGCCAGCCAGAAGGCGATGAACTCCCGGCTTGCGAGATCGCCGCGCACCACCACGTCATCGTAACTACCGGGCTCGGCGTAGCCCGCGTACTCCATGCCCAGGTCGTACTGGTCGGTGAAGAAGTACGGGACGCGGTCGTAGAACGCGGGCTCGCCCAGCATCGACCGCGCGGCCGTCCCAGGCTGGTGAAGGGCGTTGGCCCAGTGCTCCACGCGGATGTGCTTGCCCAGCATCGGATGAAGGGCGTTGGCCACATCGCCGGCCGCGTAGATGTCCGGGTCGGAGGTCCGCAGGGAGGCGTCGACCACGACGCCGTTGTTGACCTGCAGACCGGATTCGGCGGCCAGTTGGGTGTTGGGAGTGGCGCCGATGCCGACCACGACCGCGTCCGCGTCAATGCGGGTGCCGTCGGCCAGCCGAACGCCCGCGGCCCTCTCGCTCTCGCCGACGATCTCGGTGACCCGCGCACCGAGCCTCAGGTCCACGCCGTGCTCACGGTGGAGGTCGGCGAAGACGGGCGCGATCTGCGGGCCCAGGACGCGCAGCAGTGGCAGTTCGTCTGCCACCAGGACGGTGGCCTCGACGCCTGCCTCCCGTGCGGCGGCGGCCACCTCCAGGCCGATCCAGCCCCCGCCGACGAGGACGATGCGGGACGCGGAGCGGAAGGTGCGCTGGATGCGCTCGCAGTCGCCGACGCGGCGCAGGTAAAGCACGCTGTCGAGGTCCGCACCCGGTACGGCCAGACGGTGCGGGGAGGCGCCGGTGGCCAGCAGTAGCTTGTCGTAGCCGATCGTCTTGCCACCGGAAACGGTGACCGCCTTCCGGTCGCGGTCCATGGCCGCGACGGCGGTGTTCAGCCGCAGATCGATGCCCTGATCGGTATACCACTGCGACGAGTGGGCGAAGATCGTTTCACGGTCTTGCTTGCCCATGAGGTAGCCCTTGGACAGCGGCGGACGCTCATACGGTGGGTCCGGCTCGTCCCCGAGAAGCAGGATCCGGCCGTCGAAGCCGTTCCCGCGCAGCGCTTCAGCGGCCTTGGCTCCAGCCAGACTCGCCCCGACGATCACGAACGTGGATTGCGCCATCACACCTTCTCCCTGCTGCGGTCTGTGCCGTGGGGCCGGCCGCTGTCGGATTCGTGCGGGCTGACCGCGAGTTTCTCAACCGACTCATGCCAGCCGGCGTCGAACTTGTCCACGCCCTCGTCCTCCAGCACCTGCACGACGTCGGCGTAATCGACGCCGAAGGCGGCGAGTTCCTCCAGCTTTTGCGCGCTTCGCCATAGGTATCGCGGATACTGCCGACCGGAACCGCGCCGTGCTCGGCGGCAGCGTTCAGTGTCGCCTCCGGCATGATGCTGACCACGCCCGGGGCGACCAGGTCCACGACGTACCGCGTGGCGTCGTACTGGTCAGCGCGCGCAGCACCTCCTCCACCCCGACCTGGCGCAACGAAACGTCGGCGATCTGGTCGCCATAGCAGTCGCTGGTTTCGATGGCCCTTGCGACGATCGTCGGGTGGGTGGTGACGCCGGCGACGTTCCGGTACGCGACGAGCCTGACCAGGCTGCCGTCTACCGGTCGCTGTCGGCTCAGGTCGTCCAACCAAATCGACACCCCGGACGCGGAGAGCCGGGCGAGAGTGTCGGACACCATGTGCCTCCTTAACCCGGGCACGGGCGTGGCGAGACGCGAAAGGCTCCTTTCGTCAAGACTCACCCATCAAGTGGAGCGGCGCACGTCGAACCCTGTCGGCCTCTTACGGCGCATTTGCACCGGGTAGCCGAGGTCGATCCACGCGGGGCCCGCTTCCGCCGGACCAGCCACGACGATGTGGCCTTCGTCGGCCAGGTCAGTGAATACCTCGCCTGATCCATCGCATCGCGTCGAGAGCCGGATGCTCGGCCAACGGGCACGTCCGGTTCGGCGGGCGGGAATGGGAAGACCGACACCCGAAAAGGTGCACGACGTCCCGTCCCCGACCCAACTCGTGAAGAAAGGCACCACCTCCGCCGGTGTCCAGCGCCAGTATTCCGGCACCGCAGGCCGCACCGAGAATTGCCAGATCGGCGTCTTCGCCGCCTACGCCACCACCCGCGCCCACACCCTGGTCGACCGCGAGTGGTGGCCCAGGCAGCGAACACCCCGACCTGGCAGGGGAAGACACCGCCGAGCGAGCCGGAGTACTACCGAGCCACGCCGACCGAGGCCTCGCCCCTTCTTGGCGAACCCGGTCCCATCGATGACCAGCACCCCGCCCCCGTTGTTGGCCAGTCCGTCCAGGGCATAGCAGCGGACGCGGTCACGCAGCTCATCAGCGTCCCACTTCGCCCGGTCCAGCAGGTGTTGCTGCCCGTCGGGGCGCCGCCAGCCGGCGTACTCGGCCAGCTGCCAACCGTTCTTGCGAGAGACCGGGCCCAGCAGCCCGCACACACGCCTTCGCCCGCCGCCGCAGATCCGCCTGCGGGAAGACATCACCGACCCGCAGCATTAAGTCCTCCAACTGCGCATCCCACTCAGCGACTTCTGCAACATCGCCGTACCAATCGTCCATGACCAGGAACTACCCGACGAATCTGATCACTGAACTACAACTGAAGGGGCTCATACTCCAGCTGTAGTTCGTGATGATCCGTGGGGCAAAGTGGGGGGCATGACTACGTACGAGACGATGCCGTTCCACCTTGAGACCGAGCGGCTGATACTGCGGCCGTGGGCTGAGTCGGACGCCGCTGAGTTCTGCGCCCTCCTCTCCGAACGCGGCAAGGGGACCCCCACGGTTGAGCACATCCGGACGTCCATCACGGAGCTGCTCACCGCGACGGCGACTACGAGGATCGCCCTGTTGCCCATCCAGCGCCGTGACGAAGGCGACTTCATCGGCTACTGCGGCCTGATCATCGGCCGCTCCACCCTAGAGGAGCCTGAAATCGCGTATGAGCTGTTCCAGCGCGCGCATGGGCGTGGCTACGCCACCGAGGCGGCTGGCGCGGTGCTCGATGCCGCTATCGCGACCGGACGGAAACGGCTCTGGTCGACCGTCGGCGCGTGGAACACACCGTCGCTCCGTGTCCTTGAGAAGCTCGGGTTCGAGCGGGATCACGTCTCCACGGAAGACAACGGTGAAGTGGTCTGGCTCACACGTTCGTTGCCGTGACGCGAGAGCACGCTCTCGGGGCTTCATGCTCACATGATCGAGTGCGCTCCGGTGGAGCGCCAGGCAGGCTGAGATCGGTTAGTACTGCAACCGCATCTGGCGTGACGGGTCTTGGTTGCTCTCGTTGATGTGACTGTGTGCTGATGCGTTGACGATGGAGCAGGCCGAGTCGTGGTCCGAGGGGATAGCCGGGTTCCATGCCCGCTTCGCCCGTCATTTCGGCAGGTCGGAGCCCCGGGATCGGGCTCTGGACTATCTGACCGGCCTGCTCGCCCCGTTGGAGAAGAAGAATGCCTGGACCATGGCCGAGCAAGCCGGTCAGCTCCGGCCGGACGGTGTACAGCGCCTGCTGAACCACTCCGAATGGGACGAGAACACCGTCCGTGACGATCTGCGCGAGTACGTCGTGGAGACCATCGGTGACAAGAACGCCGTCCTGATCGGGGATGACACCGGCTTCCTGAAGAAGGGCACCAAGTCCGCCGGCGTCCAGCGGCAGTACAGCGGAACCGCCGGACGCACGGAGAACTGCCAGATCGGCACCTTCCTGGCCTATGCCTCCCCCAAGGGCCGGGCCTTGATCGACCGTGAGCTCTACATCCCGGCCTCCTGGACCGAGGACCGGGACCGCTGCCGCGCCGCCGGGATCGGTGACGAGATCGCCTTCGCGACCAAGAACGAACACTTCCGCTGGATGCTGCAGCGCGCCATCGATGCCGGCATCCCGTTCGCGTGGGTCACCGCGGACGAGGCGTACGGGCAGGTCAAGCACACACGGTTCTGGCTGGAGGAACGCGGCGTCGCCTACGTCCTGGCCACCAAGGTCAACGACACCGTGATCACCACCCAGGGCGGGGAGTCCCGTATCGACGCCCTCGTCGCGGTGCAGCCCCACCAGCGGTGGAAGCGACTGTCGGGCGGCGCCGGCGCCCACGGCGAGCGGATCTACGACTGGGCCCGCGTCCCGATCCGGTACGCCTGGGAGAACGGCTTCGGGCACTGGGTCCTGGCCCGACGCTCCGTCGATAACCCGAGCGAGATCGCCTACTACGTCTGCTTCGGGCCGGTCACCTCGCGCCAGAAAGACCTGGTCAGGGTGGCTGCCGCACGGTGGGCGGTCGAGGAGTGCTTCCAGAGCGCGAAGGGCGAGTGCGGCCTGGACCACTACCAGGTCCGCCTCTATCGGGCCTGGTATCGCCACATCACCCTGGCCATGGCCGCGCACACCTACCTGACCGCCGTCCGCGCCGCAGAAGCCATAAAAGGGGCACCGAAGGCGACGAGCAAGACCTCATACCCCTCAGCGTCCCGGAGATCCGCCGGCTGATGGGCCACGCCCTCGTCACGCGCCACTGCCACAGCAACGACCACCGCCTGCACTGGTCACACTACCGACGACGAAGCCAAGCCCGAGCCCGCAGATCCCACTACAAACGCCG
Organism: Streptomyces sp. NBC_01224; assembly: GCF_036002945.1. NCBI lineage: Bacteria > Bacillati > Actinomycetota > Actinomycetes > Kitasatosporales > Streptomycetaceae > Streptomyces > Streptomyces sp. NBC_01224. The sequence goes on from NZ_CP108529.1 coordinate 200,699, forward strand.
AGGCCACAACCTCCAGATGCGGCTGCAGCACTAACCGGACATGGCTCCGCATAGTGCGAAACCACAGGGTGAAGGCCATTTCCGTGAGTAACGCAAGCGGCCTTTGTCGTGCCCGGATGGGGAGCGAACGGCGAGCTCTTGCTCCCACCTTAACCTCGGGCTTTCACGTGGCTGGGTGTCCGATGCGTGATCGGAAACGCGAAGAGTGCTCCTGACCTGCAACGATGGGACTTGTCTAGGGTCCAGGTCGGCGCATGAAAGAAGCACTCCTCAGGTGAAGAAGCGTATCGGGTCCTATCCGCGTGTCCGCATCGAGGGCGGCGGGAGCGGGGTGGTCTCGCAGGCTGGCGGAGTACTGCTGGTCGAGACTGCCCGTAAGACCGGCCTGGATACCGAGATATCGGCGGCGCTGAGGCCGTGGCGGCGGCCTCGGGCGGTGCACGATCCGGGCAAGATCCTGCTGGATGTGGCTCTCGCGGTCGCGCTGGGCGGGGACTGCCTGGCCGATGCGGGACTGCTGCGGGCCGAGCCGGCCGTGTTCGGGCCGGTGGCCTCCGACCCAACGGTCTCCCGGCTGATCGACACCCTCGCCGCGGCCGGGGACAAGGCCCTGACCGCGATCCGCTCGGCGCGCGCCGAAGTGCGCGAGTACGTCTGGACGTTGGCCAAAGATGCGGCGCCGGATAGGGGCGGCCAGGTGATTGTGGACCTGGACGGAGTGCTGGTCCTGGCCCACTCCGACAAGCAGGACGCGGCCGCGACCTGGAAGAAGTCGTTTGGACATCACCCCCTGATGGGCTTCGTCGACCACGGAAGCGGTGGCACCGGGGAGCCGGTGGCAGCACTGTTGCGGCCGGGGAACGCGGGATCCAACACCGCCGCCGACCACATCACCGCCACTCAACTCGCTTTGGCCCAGCTCCCCAAGCGTCACCGGCGCGGCCGGTCCACACTGATCCGTACCGACTCCGCGGGCGGCACCCATGAGTTCCTCGCCTGGCTCACGAAACGGGGCCGGTGGCTGTCGTACTCGGTCGGGATGACCATCACTGAGCAGATTCATCAGGCCGTGTTGAAGGTCCCGGCCTCCGCCTGGACCCCAGCGGTCGAGCCGGGCGGCGAGATCCGCGACGGCGCCTGGACCGCCGAACTCGACGGCGACACACTCAAGGGCTGGCCGAAGGGAATGCGGCTGATCGTCCGCAAGGAACGGCCCCACCCCGGCGCCCAGTTGCGCTTCACCGACGCCGACGGCCTGCGGCTCACCTGCTTCGCCACCAACACGACGGGCGGGAAGATCACGGACCTGGAACTGAGGCACCGCCGACGGGCGAGGGCAGAGGACCGCATTCGGAACGCACGGGCCACCGGCCTGCGGAACCTGCCCCTGCACGAGACCGCACAGAACCGGATCTGGCTGGAGATCGTCCAGCTCGCCCTCGACCTGCTCGCCTGGATGCCGATGCTCGCTCTGACCGGCAAACCCCGCCTCTGGGAGCCCCGCCGCCTGCGGTTGCGGCTGTTCTCCGCCGCTGCCCAACTCATCACCACCGCCCGCCAACGGCACCTGCGATTCGCCCACCACTGGCCATGGACCGACGTGATCACAGACGCGATCAGACGGCTCGACACCCTCCCGAACCCACGCTGACCAGCAACAACCCGTCCCGACGAGCAGAAGAGCCACCGACCGGAACCGTGGAATCCGGCGCCCACCCGATGCGACGATCGGGCCACCCGTATGCCCGCACACGCTCCACAACGACGCATTGGCCGCCAGCCGAAGCTGACGACCAATCACGAAAGATCGAGGTTAAGAGGTCGTTTGAAGTAGCCGGTCTTCACATGTGCCGGAGCGTGTATTCCGCGCTGGCATACTCGCCGCCCTGCGGATCACTCCCGGCCGGGTCTCCGCCCGCCGGAAGACGCGATGCGAAGGCTTCGGCATCGTCCACGGGCATGTAGCCCAAATCCGCCCCGGTATCGATATCCCAGAAACGGCGGGTGTTGGCAGAGACCGCGTACACAGTCGCGAAGCGCACATCCGGAGAAGTGAGAGCTGCCCGGACGAAGCCGAGGCCGTCGCGGGGGCTCAACCACGTGGACAGATGCCGTCGCTCGCTCGGCGTGTCCTCGAAACTCCCGATACGCAGGCACACCACCGACAGACCGAACTTGTCCGCATACAGGCGCCCGAGCGCCTCCACCGCAACCTTGCTCACCCCATACAGCCCGTCCGGACGCGCGGGCATCTTGGGTGTCACGGTCTCCGCGACCGGATAGAAGCCGCTCACACGGTTGCTGCTGGCGAGCACGACCCGCCGCACCCCCTGCCGACGTGCGCCCTCCAGCACGTTGTGCGTCCCCCGGACATTGCCGTCCAGCAGATCCGGCAATGGCGCCTCATCAGGGACCCCACCCAGATGCATCACCGCATCCACGTCCTTCAGGACTGCTGTCACCGCCTCAGCATCACGCAGATCGAGCTGGTGAACATCCTCCGTCGGCGACTGCGCAGTGAGTCCGACACGATCGATGAGCACCAGCCGCGCCACCTCATCACGCAAGCCGGCCCGCATCACCGATCCGATCCGCCCGGCGGCACCCGTGATCGCCACAGTCTCAAGTCTCGTTCCCATGACGACCACCCTGCCGTACACCACCGGCATCCGGACCTCTGCGAGCCTCCCGCGGACGACTTGACGCGACGGAGGCTTGTGATCTGCCTCACTGCGGCTTTTCGGGAAACGCACCACCGTCCGCCATCATCGATGCGAAACCGACTGCGGCAACGGCCCCATCACCAACGCCTTGCGACCCGGCGCGCGCCTTCTCCAACCTGGTCCGCCACCGCCGCGGCCACCTGCTGGGTAAGTGGATCCGGCAGGCGGAACACTGCGGCCCGAGGCCGATCCGCTCCATGACCAGCTTCCTCCGCCAGGACATCGATGCCGTCACCATCGGACTGACCCTGCCCTACAGCTCCTGCTCGGTCGAGGGCCACGTCTGCAGAATCAAGCGCCTCAAACGGAGCATGTACGGCCGCGTATCCTTCGCACTCCTCCGAGCTCGGATTCTCACCCCACCGTGATGTCGGCCCTTGTACTGAAACTCAGCTTGAGTAGCGAGGAGATTCGTTGCGCAGCCTCCAGATCTCCTTCCACCGCCGGGCCTGGTCGGCCGCCAACAGCGGGTCGGGCGCGTCGGCCCACTGCACCGCGAGGCTGACCCCGCATTCCCTGCACAGCTGATGAATCCGATGGGCGCCGTCGTGCCAGACGCCGGTGTTGTCCCGCTTTCCGCATACACGGCACGTCAGCGCAGGAGCTTCATCGGGCGGGACCGATGACCGGAGCACCCGCTCGACCACCGCTGGCAGCGGCTCGTCGGGATGGATTGTCGGCTCGGGACAGTAGGCAATGTTCCCCACTCACGCTGCCGGCTTCGCCAGGACTCGTCTGCTTTCACCTGCCGAAAGCCACGGGCTTTGTCCGCTCGGCGACTGTTGGCATAGGCACGCTCGTCAGCAAGCCAGAGCTGTCGGGCGTGGTGCAACTCCTCGACGGCCCGTATGAGCGAGCTCGGGTCCTTCTCCAGATTCTTGGGAATCCCCGCGCTGAGGCAGAGGTGGTGATATGTGGCTCGGAAGCCGTAGGGCGCGAATTGGACCAGGCAAGACCGCAAATTCGTATGCCGGACGCGTGTGGGCAGGCCCTCGTCGTAGACCCGTCTCTGGTGCGTGTTGAAGCTGCTCATCCCAGGACGCCAGGGCCTGCCGCGCACGAATCGCACTTCACTTTGGCGTGCCGTGTGCTGCCACGCGATCACTGGCGGTTTCATCAGGCGGACACGCCCGCGATGTTTCTCATCCCAGGACCACCCCTCAAGGGAGGTCGGCCGGATCGTCCCACACTCCCCGCCGCGACGCCCGTCAAGGGCCCTCGCTATCGTGGCGCCCTTGACGCTCTCCTCCCTCAGAGGAGGGGATTCTCACGGCACGCCGTGATCCTTCCTGATAGCCACGGAGGTAATCCGATGACTGACAACGGCTTCTGGGAGTGCCCGCCGGAGCAGGGCGTCGCACAGCACGGGGAGTTCAGACTAACCCTCATTGAGCGGCCCTTCCACACCGGTGGAAGGGTTCTGCCCGCTCATGACCCGGCACGGGCACGGGAGTTCGCCGCTGCTCTCGGCACCGTCGACACGGTGGTGGAGGAAGTTGACCGGATCGAGGCAACCGAGCGGCTTCCTTTCGCCACCCGCGCGGACCTCGACCTGGTAGGCGTCGGATGCTGGGGAACGGTGGCCGAGGTGAACGACCCCGCCCTCGTGTCCACCGGGGGGACCTTCCCCCTCGCGAAGCTGGCGGACGAGCTGGCCGAGCGCTTCCCCGGAGCGGTCATCATCGGCTCGGCGAGGATCGACCACAACGTGGCCTACGGCACCCACGTGATCTACCACCCGGACGGGGCACGCCTGTTCGCCGCAGGATGGAGCGGAGAAGAGGACTGGGACCACGAAGGCACCCCGCAAGACGTCATTGGCGCCTTCGGTATCAGCCCCGATGCCCTGGAACGACAGGGCATCGACCTGGACGCCGACCCCGGGTCCTTCTCCTGGGAAGGTCTTACACGGCTCGCCCTCCAGCGCGTCACCCCGCTGCTCCGCAAGGGCCGCACACTGTCCGTGTTCCGCGTCCGGCACACCGAAGGGACCACAGGCGACCTGGAAGACACCTGGATCGGCGAGTTCGACGATTTCTGACTGTAACGATCCGCAAAAAAATGGCGAGTTGGTGGGGACATGCCGCCCTAACTCCGGAACCCCCGACCGGCTCACCCTGGCGTAGACAACAGACGGTGCAACCAGACCAGTTGGCCTCGCAAACTCACGGTGCCGCGCTCCCAGGGGGAGAAGTCAGTGAGCATTCAGATACATCAACCTGCGCACCGCCGGCGCGTGTGGGCGCGCCTCGCGCTCACTCTCACCGCCGCGGCGGCCGCGCCCCTGACCGGCCTGCCCGGCTCGATCGGGCGGAGGCCGCGAAGGCGCCTGGCTACCAGGACTTCAAGCGCTACCTCGACGTGCGCTACATCGGCAACCACGACAACCCGCCCCGGGGTGAAGCGTTCAAGGCCCGCATGGTCAAGAAGTACTACGTGATCGGTCCCAACTGGTTGGTGCCAGGACCCGATCGAGTACACCGACCCTGAGACCGGCGAGAAGCGCACCCACGTCATGGGCGCACACGACCGGCAGCGCGCCGGCTTCAGGCGATGTACAACCAGAACAACCGCTGCGGCCACTCCGGCCGCGGCCTGCCCCTGATGCGGTCCACGATCACGTACCGATCGGCAGAATTTTGCACACCGTGCAAAATTGCATATAATGCACCTCCATGAGTGTCGACGACATGCCCCTCGGGCTGCGCGAGCGTAAGAAGCGTGCGACGCGTGACGCCCTCGCGGACGTGGCGCTGCGCATGGCCGCGGACCGCGGATTCGAGAACATGACCGTGGAAGCGGTCACCGGTGTGGTCGGCGTCTCTGTGCGCACCTTCTTCAACTACTTTCCGTGCCTGGAAGACGCGATCACCCGGCCCGACCAGGACACCGCAGAGCGGGCCCGTCGGGCGGTGCTCAACGCACCGAAGGAACTCACGGCACTCATTGCTCTGCGCGAGGCGATCGGCCAGGAACTCGCCCATATCGAGGAGGATCACGAACGCTGGGAGCTCCAGATGGCCGCGCTCCGGACGAGTCCTTCGCTGCTGCCCGGATTCCTGGCCGCCCAGGGCGCGGACGAACGCGCACTGGTCGCTGTCGTGGCCGAGCGCCTCGGCCAGGATCCCGAGTCCGATCTCTACCCTCGACTTCTCGCGCACGTGACGATCGCTGCCGTGCGCGCCGCCGTCGAGCTCTGGGTGGTCTCCGGCCGTACCCGCACGTTCCAGAGCATCTATCGCGAGGCGTTCGCCTCGCTGGCCGCCGGTCTGAGCGGCTGAAGCACATCCGAAGCCCCCACCGGGGGCCTTTCACCAGAGAATGAGGAACGTCAGCCGATGACCGCTGCCGTCACACCTGAAACCGGTACCGTCGGTGCGCCCGAGGGGGCCGCACCAGTCATGACACGTCGTCACATACTCCAGGCCATGTCAGGCCTGATGGCCGGCATGTTCGTGGCCATCCTGGCCTCCACCGTGGTCTCCAACGCCCTTCCCAGGATCATTGCCGATCTGCACGGCAGCCAGTCCTCATACACCTGGGTGGTCACCGCCGAGCTTCTGGCGATGACGGCGACCGTCCCGATCTGGGGCAAGCTGTCCGACCTCTACGACAAGAAGCTGCTCATCCAGCTCTCTCTTTCGATGTTCATCGTCGGCTCGCTCGTCGCCGGCTTCTCGCACAGTGTCGGCCTGCTCATCGTGAGCCGTGTCGTACAGGGCATCGGCGCGGGCGGTCTCACCGCGCTCGCCCAGGTCGTGATGGCCTCGATCATTCCCCCGCGTGAACTCGGCCGCTACTCCGGCATCTTCGGCGCAGTCTTCGCCGTCGGCACCGTCGCAGGACCGCTCATCGGCGGCGTGCTCGTGGACACCTCCTGGCTGGGGTGGCGCTGGTGCTTCTTCATCGGCGTGCCGTTCGCCCTGCTCGCGATCGTGCTGCTCCAGCTGACCCTGAAACTGCCCACGGTCCGCAGAGAGGTGAAGATCGACTATCTGGGTGCCGTCCTCATCATGAGCGGGGTCAGCGCACTACTGCTGTGGGTGACCCTCGCAGGCAACCGGTTCGACTGGGCGTCGTGGCAGACCGTCGCCCTGGTCACCACCGGTGTGGTCCTGCTGGTCGCCGCGGTCCTGGTCGAATCCAGGGTTCAGGAACCGATCATCCCGCTGGACATCTTCCGCAACCGCACCGTGACGCTGACGACGGTGGCGAGCCTGCTGGTCGGCGTGGCCATGTTCGGCGGCACGGTGTTCCTCTCCCAGTACTTCCAGATCTCGCTCGGCAAGTCGCCGACCGTCGCGGGCCTGATGAGCCTGCCGATGATCCTCGGCCTGATGCTTTCCACGACCATCGCCGGGCAGATCATCTCCGCACGGGGCAAGTGGAAGGGCTTCCTGATCGCGGGCGGCATCATCATGACCGCGGGCATGGGCCTACTGGCCACGATCAGCGCGGACTCCTCGTTCGGGCTGCTCAGCATCTACATGGTGGTACTCGGCGTCGGCGTCGGCATGCTGATGCAGAACCTGGTGCTGGCAGCTCAGAACGACGTGCCCGCGTCGGAGCTGGGCGCAGCGACCTCTGTGCTGTCGTTCTTCCGCAGCCTCGGTGGGGCGATCGGCACGAGCGCGCTGGGCGCCGTACTCAGCCACCGGGTGGCGAGCGAGATGGAGAAGGGCTTCGGCGGGGCGGCGGACAACGGGGGCGCCGGACACGGCGTCCCCGACCTCACCACTCTTCCCGAACCGGCCCGGCAGGTGGTCGAGCACGCGTACGGGGTCGCGACCGCGGATGTCTTCCTGATCGGAGCCCCCTTCGCGTTTCTCGCCCTGATCGCGGTGCTGTTCATCAAGGAGAAGCCGCTCAAGACGCAGAGCGGCATGGAGCGTCTCGCGGAGGAGAACGCCGCCGCAGCAAAGGCGCAGGCTGCCCCGACGCACTGAGCCCATCGAGTTCCAGGAGGAGTACCGCCGTGCCCGGACAGAATCTGCGGACACGCAAAATGCAGCGTACGCGTGAGGACGTGGCGCGCACGGCGGCCAGGCTCTTTCTCGCCCAGGGAGTACGAACGGACCACCGTCGACCAGATCGCGGACGCGGCGGAGGTCTCCCAACACACGGTCTTACGCTGTTTCCCGCCAAGGAGGATCTGGTGCCGGCCCCGCTGAACGCGAGCGGGGACGCTCTGGTCACGGCTCTTCGGTCGCGGCCGGAGGAAGAAAGTCCCATGCGCGCGGCGCTCGGAGCGGTCCTCCGCACTCTGCAGGAAGGCGACGCATCCGGTGTCGACGCGTCGCTGCTTCGGCTGATCGGCCGGGCGCCGAGCCTGAGCGCCGAACTGCGACGCCGCACCGCCGGTCTTGAGACTCGGCTGGCCGAGGTCCTCGCCGAACGGGAAGGCATCCACACCGGTGGTTCCGACCTGCGCCCCCAGCTGATGGTCGCCGTGTTCGCCGCGGCCGGCAGCGTCGCGATGCGGCGCTGGTGCGGCAAGGAGAACACCACGCTGTCGCACATCGGAGCGCTGCTGGACTCGCCCCTTTCCCACATGGGTCCGGGTCTCTTCGGGGACCGGCGGAGCGGGAGCGACGGTGGCACGGTCACGTCACGGCTGGATGCCGACAGATAGATGAAGGCTCAGCGCACGGAGTTCTCCCGGGGTCCGGTCTGCCCAGCGACGACCCGTGCACGCCGCCCCCTACTGCGGACTCAGCCCCGCTCGGGGGCTGCAGATCTGGCACTGTGTCCCGCTCCGCCGCCGCAACTTTGGGGCCCTGGACGAAGTAGTTGAATTCAAGGGCGTGGACAGCGGCGGCGATGTCGGTCACGCCCAGGCGCGGCGCGGCAACGGGGATCGCCTGGGTGTTCACGTTGGTGTCGCCTGTACGTCGACCGGAAGGGTGACAGGGCGTCAGGCCCGATGGCAGGTGGGGTCGAATCCGTGGTGCAGGTAGACAGCGGTGCCCTGGTCCAGGGCACCGGAGCAGGCGTGCAAGCGCCGGACCATGTGCGGGGCAAGGAGGGTGCCCCACTGGTCGGAGGAGACCAGCTGCCACGCGGTGAGCTCGCCGTGGTCGAGCTGGATCCGTTTCTGCACCTCGCACTCGGTGATCAGGCCGCCGTCGAAGAGGTAGTTGGCCAGCGGCGGGCGCCCGTCGGCCTGCTCCGGTACCCAGTCGACGGCCAGCAGCCGACCCGGCGTGAGGTCGATGCCGAGCTCCTCCTTGACCTCGCGCCGGACCGCCTGCCGCGGGTCCTCTCCCCCGTCCAGTCCGCCGCCGGGGATCTCCCAGGTGCCGTCGCCGTAGGACGGTTGAACCAGAAGAATGCGACCAGCTGCGTCGTGGAGAATTGCTCCAGCACCGGCGATCTGCCCGGGCAGGGAGGCGTAGTACTCAGCGGGCGGGAGATGCGGGGTGCTCATGGGGCGGGACGCTAACCGCACCGCCCACAGGATCCTCGGCACATCCCCGACCTGGCGCAGAATAGTGACAAACCGGTGTGATTCTCACTTCAGAGGCAGAGCCTGATGCCCGGTCAGTTCGCCGCCGCCGCACCGGCCGGCTTTGTACACAGGCATCGACAGCAGATGCTCATGTTGATGAGCAGCGGCTGATTTTGCCCCGCGCTGATGTCAGGAGCATGGGCAGTACCTATCCGGTGCGCCCCGACCCGAGCTTGGCCCGGGACGGAAAGCCGGGCGGCCCCTCCCCTCCCCGGCGCCTTACGGCTACAGCGAGCGACGACCACACGTGGCCCGCGAGAAAGGCCACAGGCTGCTGTCCTCACTCGCGAACATTCCGGTGGACCAAGCCCCGCAGGTGCCTCCCGAACTGATCTCGAAAGGCTGCTCTTCGGCGGATTCTGGCTCAGCTTCTGCGAACCGCGCACTCCGAGTGACGAATGAACTCCTCACAGCAGCTGAGGAAGTTGCCCGGATACGGGAAGCTCAGGCGTCGCTCCTGAGCTGGTCGCGTTGGATCTCGTAAGCGAGGGTGCGACGCACGGAGGCTGATGCGGTGATGGTGGTGATGACCTTCGCGGGAATGTCGAGACCACGACTGATCTCGTCATACGCGTCCCGGTAGCTGCCGGGCATTTCAGCCTGGCGCAGCATCAGATCCTCTTCGAGGAGGCGCCGCAGCTCGTCGACGTTCTGAGGAGTGAATCGCTTCTTCCCCCGGGCGATGGCGTTGACGTAGCGGGTGCAGCGTGCGGTGTCGAAGGTCTCGGAGATTTCCTCGGCGAGACCCCAAAGGCGCCCTTCGAGCCATGGCACATCGTGCTGGTCGAGAGAGAACCCCATTGGGGACGGTGGCTCGCCCACCTTGCGCTTCGCCACCTGCTTGGACACGGCGGGCTGACTCATGTCGGTGAGCTGGGCAATTCTCTCCTGGGTCCAGCCGAAACCAGCGAAGAGTTTGATCATTTCGGCGCGCAGCTTCCGCATCTCCTCGCCCGCGCGGATGACCTCGTTCATGCCTGCAAGCATGCGCTCGGCCTGTTCCTCCGTCAGTACCTCGGGGTTCTGGTGCGTGTCCTCTTCGGCTGCCATAGCTCGGTTATATACCCGAGCGCCCTGCCAGTCATAACCAGGTTGTATAACCTGGCTATGACTGGCAGGATCCAGGTCATGCCAGCCTTCTCTGCACCTGACGGAACCCAGCTCGCCTACCGCGTGATCGGGGACGGCGACCCAGTCGTCTGCATCCCGGGAGGTCCCACGGACTCTCTCTACCTCGGCGACCTCGGTGGCCTGTCCACGCACCGTCAACTGATCGTTTTGGATCTCCGCGGCACCGGCCGGTCCGCGATTCCCGAAGACACCTCTTCCTACCGCTGCGATCGCCTGGTCGACGATGTCGAGGCGCTGCGTGGGCACCTCGGACTCCACCGGATGGACCTGCTCGGCCACTCCGCCGGCACGAATGTTGCGACGCAATACGTGGCCCGGCACCCAGAGAACGTCAGCAAGCTCGCCTTGATCGGCCCCGGTCCCCGAGCTGTTGGTATAGCGATCACTGGGGAGATGCGACGCAAGCACGCGCAGCTTCGGAGGAATGAGCCTTGGTTCCCAACGGCGTTCGCCACCCTGGAAGCGATCGGCGAGGGCACGAGCAGCGACTGGGAGGCCATCGCCCCCTTCTTCTGGGGCCGTTGGGACGCCGCGGCACAGAAGCACCATGTGGCCAGCCAGCCGAGCAACAAGGAAGCTGTCGCTCTCTTCGCGGCGGAGGGCGCCTTCGACCCGGAGACCACTCGTGCGGCGCTCGCCGACTGCGAGGCACCAGTCCTGCTCCTCACGGGAGAGTTCGACTTGAACAGCCCCCCTCAGTCGGCGGCCGAATTCGCGGCACTGTTCCCCGATGCCACACTCGTGGTGCAGACGGGAGCGGGCCACTACCCCTGGCTCGACGACGCCGACCAGTTCGTGGCGACCACTGCGGCATTCTTGGGGTAGAGACCCCCACTCCCGCCTACCGGTCAGGAGTCGGATACAAAACCGTACCCATCCGGCCCCAGCGGCAGAAGCACCCTCATGGCCACATCGCCATAGTCACGACGGGGCACATGTGTCGGTAAGCACGACGCCCGATACCAGCGGCGCTCCCGACACGCCCGGGCCCCGCCACAGGCCCGGTCGAATGTGGGGGCCACAAAAGCAGCCACCAGCATCGCCGCCGCGATACGTCCAGCCGCTTCCAGGCTGACAACCTCCGCCTCGGTCCCGGCCAGTTCCTTGCATAACTGCTCCGCCCGCTCCTCCAGCACCACCCGACGCTCCATCACCCACACCAGCACATCGGCCACCCCGAACTCCCCTCCCGGCACCTCACCGCATCCAGCAAATTTTTCGGAGCGTAGGTGAGCGACCACCGGCCGCGTCGGCGATTCCGAGCAGTCCGCACCCCGACCTGACGGACGATCGGGCCCCGCGGAGCAGGTACTGCCAGGGGCTGGGGGCTGGGGGCTTTCAGCTACGTTGATACCTGCCCGCCATTGTGTGGAATACCTTCTTCGGTTCCCAGCGGGTCTCATCGAGCATCCGGACGACGCCGTAGGAGCCAAGGTCTTGCTCCCCGGGCCTGCTGTAACCGGCGAAGGTGAACCAGAGCACGGTGTCCACGCCTTCCTCCTCGAAGATGTCCAGCAGCTCGGTGAAGTAGCGCACCTGCTCTTCCTCGTCCGGCACCGCGCCGTGCGGCACCTGCCAGGCCATGCCGCCGCGCTCTCCCGCGCCCTGGTATGCGCAGGTTCCGTACTCGGTCACCGCGACGGGCTTGCCGTGGGCGAGGTGCGCGCGCAGCTCGTCCCGGAAGCTGTCGGCGTTGTAGGCAGCCCGGTAGGCATCGATGCCGACGAGGTCGAACGGACGCCAGTCGACGAACTCCCAAGGAGCGGAGGCGTACGTGACCCGCCCCCCGAAGTGGGTGCGGACACTCGCGGCGACCTGAGCGAGGAATTCGTTGAGGCGCTCCTGCACCGGACCGAGGGAGGACCACCACTCCATGTCGGCGGCAGCCATGACCCGCAGGCGGTCGCCGTAGGTATCGCCCGGGATGAAACCGCCGCAGAACGCGCTGATCTCGCAGCCGGCAACGAACACCACATCGGCGCCGGCTTCCCGTACGGCTTCGGCCCGACGGGCGCAGTCGGCGAAGAACGGGATCAACTGGTCGAGGGGAAGGTCCACGGGAAAGGGGGCGAACCAGACCTCAAGGCCAGCGTCTGCAGCGTGTCGGGCAGCGATGCTCAGCCGTTCAGGCTCTCGCCCGGAGATACGAACAGCGTCACAGTGGAGATCCCCGGAGATCACCGCCATGTCGTGCTGGACCATCTCAGGGATGAAGCTCTTACGGGAGAGTTCCGCCCCAGGAAGGAACCCGGTGTCGTAGTTGATGCCCCGTGCGCGCACGTCATTGTCCCTTAACCGTTGCCGTGTTCCGACAAGTCAACGACGCGCTCGGTGTCCTTGGCCAGAGGGGGAACGGCTACCGAAGGTGTCGGTGAATCCGGACGAACCCAGGCGCGGACCTGACAGACGGTCACCCCGGCCCGATCAAGACACCCGCCCGCACGAGAACACCACCCGCAGCCCACACCAGGCCCGTGACCAGCCATGCCGGCTGGGCGAACAGGCAGGCGACCAAGTACGGGCAGGCCACTCGGTGCTCTTCTGCGCCCGTACCTCGGGCAGCGACGACCTGTCGACCGCGTCCGCATGAGCCGAGCTCCGGCGGGCTTCTCGGCTGCCGGGCCTGCGTCACCGCCTTCTGCGATCCATCGGTCGGCGGCGTCGCTGGCCCGGCCGCGAAAAGAGGTCAGCGGCTACGTGTGTTCTGGGTGCGGCGCTTGAGGGTGCGCCGGTAGTCCTGGAACCGGGCCTTGGCGATCACCGAACGGTCGCCGCTGCGGAGCACGATGCCCTCGGGGTGGCCGCCCGCGCCCTCGTCCAGGGCCACGCGGGTCGTCGGCAGATGATCGGCGAGAAACGTCTGCATCTCAGCAATGCCCGTCGGCAGGTCGCCCGCCTCCACCACGGCCAGCCGCGGGACGAGCTCGATGTCTTCGGTCTTGGCGGCCCGGGTCAGTTCGTACTCGGATAGGAACCGTTGCCCGCCGTCCTCACGCCAGCCGGAGATCTGGGCCCGCGACCACTCCAGGACGTCGAGCGGGACGTCGGCCGCATCGAACATGCGGTAGCCGACGGATCGGTTACTGGTGTATTCGCGGCTTGCCGCAGTGACCTTGCCGCCGTACACCTCCAGGTACAGGACCCGGATGCCGCTGGTGGGCGGGTTGATGCGATCGGCGAGGGGACGCAGTACGTCGGCGATACCGAGGGCGGGGTTCCCGATCAGATCGCCCCGGGCGTAGAGGAGTTCCTCTCTGCTACCGAGGACGTAGTCACCGCCGGGGAAGCTGACGATCCGGCCGTTGGTGCCGTCGACCTTCTCGGTGAGGTACACGTCGCCGTTGAACGCGGTCGCTTCCTCGATGAGGCCGCCGTTCTTCGGATCGAGCACATGGTAGGTCGGGATTGACGGATACTTGGTCGCCGTGTTGAGGGCAGCGAGGTCGATGGTGCGGATCACGGTGTGCTGTCCTTCCTGATTCAGGGAGTGTCGTTAACGCCGGGGCGGAATGCGGAACAGGGCCATAGTCACAACTAGCCGCACGACAGCAGGAGCCAGCATCGGACGTCCTGCAGCGGGCTCAGGCCGAGGCCGCTCAGGGCGACAGCGAGCTCGGCATCCCAACCTTCGCTGACCACCCGTTCGGCGAGCTCGGCCATGTCAAGCCTTGGTACGTGGCGGCTGGCCACGGTGATGATGTGCGCAGCAAGCGTGCATTGTGGCCCGGTGTTTGAGCAATGCGTTTAGATCTCGACGACCACGCGGGCCTCGGCGAGCTTGCCTCGCTCGAAGTAGCGGGCCGATCCGACTCCGCGCGTCCACAGCTCGGCGAACACCGCGACGGTCGCCAGGATGCGCCCCTCTCGGCCGCGCTCGTGAAATCTCTCGTCGCCGCCTTCGTCGACCTCGACGAGGGTGTCGATCCGCCGGTCGTCGCCGAGCCCCGCGTCGCTCCCGCCGGTCACGGTCGCCCCGCCGGAGTCCGTACCACCGTCGGTGTCCGCCCCGCCGGCCTCTCCCCCGTCACCAGCCACCACCTCGCCGCCGTCGGGTGCAGGCACTTCCGGTGACTTCGCAGATCGCGCTACGGAACCCACCGGCCACCTCGCCACCGATCCCGAGCGCCACCAGACCGATGACGATCGCCACGACGAGCAGCACCGGACCCACGTACTCGGCCGCTGCCTGGCCACCGTCCCGGCACCGCTTGATCACCGCGAGACGCTGAACGGCCGCCGCTCCACCAGCTGTTCGAGCCGAAGCCCGAACCAGGCGCGCGGACCGGACCGGAACAACAGCACCACCACGGCGACGGGTATCACCAGCTGCGTAACACCCCGCCCGCTGCCCGATCCCCCGAGAGTCGCCGGCGCACCAAGGACGAACCACAGGTGTACGGCGAGGAGCCCGCGCCAGACCCAGAGGCCACCCGTCCGCACATACAGCGACAGTACGAACCCGGCAACGCCGCGTACAGCAGCAGCCCGAGCAGCCGGCCGTCGACAGCATCGACCGACGACACGAGCGTCAGTACCCGATGCCCGCCGACGGCCGTGACCACGAACAGCGCCCGGACAAGGAACCGAACGGCGTACAGCGGCCACGGCGGCGAATACCTGCCACGGGCAGGCAAGACGCCCACACCTGCACCACCCAGAACTGTGAATCCCCCTGCGCCAGCCACGACGGGACCACCGACCGGTCCATATTCAGCGGCAGTTCAGCCACTCCGCTGATCCGACCACTAGAACTCAAGCCCCATCCGGGGCCCAATCAGCCGTTGCGCGCGCACCGTTCCGGCCGCGATTCCCCAAAGGGCCGACCCAGCTCCCCTTGTCGTAGAGACGACATGTCGCAATCACGGCACCCGCAACAGGTGACACACGGGCCTCGGAAGCCGGAGTCTTGATCCGAACCGCGCGCTCCACGCCCGCACCTTCTCGAAGAGGCCCCCGATGCACCCACGGCTCCGCCCCGCCGCGCTCATGGCGGCAGGTGCCCTCATCGCCGCCCTGGCCCCTGTCCTGGCCTCCTCCTCCCATGCGGCCGCCGCCACCGCCCGCCCGGCGGCCCCCGCCTCCCGGACCTCCACCGTCACCCTCGTGACCGGAGACCGGGTGCACCTGGAGCGCTTCCCCGACGGCCGCCAGGCCGTATCCGTCGAGCCGGGCGGGGAAGGCGCGGGGGGCAGCTACGAGCAGGTGGAGATCGACGGCGACCTCTACGTACTCCCCGGCGAGGCACTGCCGTATCTGGCCACCGGTGCACTCGACCGCCAACTGTTCAACATCACCGGCCTCGTGGAGCAGGGCTACGACGACGCCCGCACCAAGAGCATCCCGCTGATCGCCCGCTACCGCTCCGGCGTCCGGTTCGACTCCGCCGAGGAGCCCGTCGGTTCCGAGGCGGTACGCACGCTCGGCAGCCTGCGGGGCCGCGCGCTGAAGGCCGAGAAGCGACAGGCCCACCGCTTCTGGGAAGCCGTCGGAACCGAAGCCCCTAAGACCTCGAAGGCTCCGCAGGCCTCGAAGACTTCGAAGACCCCGCAGCTCGGCGCCGGTATCGACCGCCTCTGGCTCGATGCGAGGGTCCGCACCTCCCTCGACAAGAGCGTCCCGCAGATCGGCGCACCCGAGGCCTGGAGCGCGGGATACGACGGGACGGGCGTCACCGTCGCCGTCCTGGACACCGGAGTCGACGACGCCCACCCCGACCTCGCCGGCCGGATCGCCGGGACCCGCAACTTCACCGACAGCCCCACCACCCAGGACGCCTTCGGCCACGGCACCCACGTCGCCTCCACCATCGCCGGCACCGGCGCCGCCTCCCAGGGCTCCCGCAAAGGCGTCGCGCCCGGCTCGAAGCTGCTGGTCGGCAAGGTCCTCGGCGACAACGGCATCGGTTCCCTCTCCTCCGTCCTCGACGGCATGGAATGGGCCGCCTCCTCGGGCGCCGACGTCGTCAACATGAGCCTGGGCAGCGACACGGCCGGCGACGGAACGGACCCGCTCAGCCTCGGCCTCGACGAGCTGACCGAGACCACCGGCACGCTCTTCGTCGCCTCGGCCGGCAACAGCGGCCCCGGCGAGTACACCGTGGGCACCCCCGGCGCCGCGGACGAGGCACTGACCGTGGGAGCGGTGGACGGCGAGGAGCACCTCGCCGAGTTCTCCAGCCGCGGCCCGCGCACCGACGAGGCGCAGAAGCCCGACATCACCGCCCCCGGCGTCGGTATCGTCGCCGCCCGCGCGGCGGGCACCTCGATGGGCGAGCCGGTCGACGACGCGTACACCGCCTCCTCCGGTACGTCGATGGCGGCCCCCCACGTCGCGGGCGCGGCGGCGATCCTGGCCGCGCAGCATCCCGACTGGCAGGCACGGCAGTTGAAGGACGCCCTGATCAGCACCTCCCGCCTCTCCCCGGACTACACCGTCTATGAGCAGGGCGGCGGCCGGGTGGACCTGGCACGGGCGGTGAAACAGCCCGTACACGCCACCGGCACCGTCGGCTTCGGCGAACTCACCCCCGACTCCGGCCCGCAGAGCGCGCAGCTCACCTACACCAACACCGGCCCCGCCCCGCTCACCCTGAACCTCACCGCCGAGCTGCGCGACGCCGCCGGCCACTCGGCACCCGCCGGCGCGGTGCGCCTGCCCGACGGCGCGACGGTCACCGTCCCCGCCGGCGGCCAGGCCCACATCGACATCACCCTCGACGCGAAGTCCCTGCCCGTCGGCCGCTACGGCGGCAGCCTCACCGCGACGAGCGGCGACGGGAAGGCCGTCGTGCACACCGTGCTGGCGGCGGCGAAGGGAGCCCCCAGGCACAAGCTCACCCTGACCGCCGTCGACCGCGCCGGCCGCCCCGCCTGGGTCACCCCGCTGGTGCTCGTCGGCCCCCACTCCCGCGACGACGTCGTCACCGCCCTGCGGCCGGGGGAGACCCTCACCGTGACGGTGCCCGAGGGGTCCTACTTCCTGCACGGCGTGATCTCCGACCGCGTCGAGAACGGCAGCGTGGAGAGTGTCGTCGTCGACCCCGAGCTGACGGTCGACCGCGACAGACACGTGGTCCTCGACGCCCGCAAGGCCGTCCAGGTCCGGATCGAGACGCCCAGACCGGCCGTCCAGGAAGCCGTCGTCAGCTTCTACACCCACCGCGCCGTCGGCGGGCGCAGCATCTCCAACGGCCACATGGACTTCAGCGCCGACGCCCGCCGCCTCTACGTCACCCCGACGAAGGAAGTCACCGACGGCGTCTTCGAGTTCAACTCCCGCTGGCAGCTGACCGCCCCGCAGCTGACCGCCCGCGCGCTGCGGGCAGGCCGCGCGATCGACCTCGAAGGCGGCCTGCTGGACAACTCGCCCACGGTGGACGGACGCCGCAGCATGCGCCTGCTCGACGCGGGCACCGGCCGCCCCGAGGACTACGCGGCACTGCGCGCACGCGGCGTGGACCCGGCCGGCGCCGCGGTACTCGTGGACGCCACGGAGGCCCGCTACGAGGAGCAGGCCGCCGCGGCCTCGGCCGCCGGAGCGTCCACCGTCGTCCTGACCGAAGGGGAGGGCGGCGTCGCCTGGACGCACTGGAACCCCCGGGGCGAACGCCTTCCCCTCCCCGCCGTCCTGACCCGCTACGACATCGGGGAGCGGCTGCGCGAGCGACTGCGCTCCGGGACCACCGCACTGGAGCTGCACGGCATCCCCGACAGCCCCTACCTGTACGACGTGATGCAGGTTTCCCGCCAGCGGGTGCCCGAGCGGGTGGTGCACCGGGTGACGGCCGCCAACACCGCGACGATCACTTCGCGTTACCACCACACGGGCGGCGTCCCGTATGCCACGGAGCAGCGCTTCGGCTGGCGCCCCTGGATGAACTCCGCGATCAATCAGTACCGGCGCCACGTGGCCACCCCGCTGACCCGCACCGAGTACGTGAGCTCCGGCGACACCCTCTGGCTCCACCGTGTGCACCACCGCCTCACCTGGGACGACAGCAGCCCCCTGACCGCCGGCATGCTCCAACCGGCGCGGACCTACCAGCCCGGCGAGCGGCTGACGGAGAGCTGGTTCGCCCCCGTCGTACGCCCCGCCATCCCCCGCGGCGTCAAGGGCACGGCCTCCTACCGCAAGGAGGACAAACTGGTCGTGCGCATACCGGAGTTCGCCGATGCCACCGCAGGCCACTACAGCAGGCCCGACGGCGGCGACTGGGACGACACCCCCGCCGACGAGGTGCGAGCCGCCCTCTACCGCGACGGGAAGCTCCTCGCCGAAGCACCCGCAGCCTGGGAGGACTTCCCGGCAGCCGGCACGGACGGCCGCTACCGCCTGGACCTGGATGTCAAGCGCACCACCCCCGAGTGGTCGCTGTCGACCGCCACCCGCACCAGCTGGTCGTTCACGGCCCCGCGCCCACCCGCGGGCGAGACCCCGCTGCTGCCCCTGCTGCAACTCGACTACGACATCCCCACCGACCTCACCGGCACCGCACCGCAACGCGCCCGCACCCTCGACTTCGGGGTGAAGGCACGCCACCAGGACGGCCTCACCGGCCCGAAGGTGGCAGGCATGGAGGTCTCCGTCTCCTACGACGACGGCGCCCACTGGAGCCCGGCGACGACCGCCCCCGGGGGCAACGGGAGTTACGACGTACGGGCCCGCCGCCCGGCCGGCTCCCGGACCGACGGCTACGTGTCCCTGCGCGTACGCGCCTGGGACGACCGGGGCAACGAGGTGACACAGGAAGTACGCCGCGCGTTCGCCACGAACTGAGCGGCACCCCCCTGCCGCCGGCCCGGTGAGTCCGTCAGGTCAACCGACAACCGGCCTGACGGACTCACCGACGTTCGCTGCGGTAAGGGAGCAGCGGCTCGTATCTCATGACAGCCACCCTTCTCATGACAGCCACCCCCGCCGCGCCGCCTGCCACACCAACTGCGTCCGCGTCGCGGCGCCGGCGCGCTGCATCAGCACCTGGATCCGGCGCTGCACCGTGCGCTGGCTGACCCGTAGCTGCGAGGCGATCGCCTTGTCCGCGACCCCGGCGACGACCAGGGACAGCAGATACCGCTCATCGTCGGCGACGTTCGCACCGGGCCGCGGACTGCCGCCGAAGTCGGCCAGCTCACCGGAGTCCGTGACGTGCAGCGGCGACGCCGCCGCCCACTGGCTCTCGAACAGCGCGATCAGCGCGTCGAGCAGGCTGCTGCCGTGTACCACCGCGGCCGTCGGCTCACCCAGCGAACCACCCGAACCGCCGTGCATCAGCGGGCAGATGGCGATCGAACTGTCCGCGATCACCATCCGCACCGGCAGCGTCCCGGTAGCCCGCGCCTGCTCACCCGCGCGGATGCTCCGGGCAACGTTGTCGACCATGCCGGGCTCCTCCAGCAGCGCGCGCTCGTAGACAGCCTCGTACCGCACCCCACGGGCGAGCAGCTCCCACTCCTCGTCGTTCTCCGCCGCAGGCATGGCCACATGGCCGGCCTTGCAGAGCCACCGCATCTCACTGGCCCCGTACGCCATATGACGCAGCCGCTGCCGGATCACACTCGCCCCCGTGATCACCTCGACAAGCTGCCCCGCATCATGTCGCCGCCCCCCGGCCCGGTACTCCTCGGTGAGCTGCTCCACCCCCCGCCGCGCCGACTCCAGCGCCTCATGGCCACGCAGCAGCAGCGGACGCAGCGCCGCATCCGGAGCCACCGGCACATAGCGCACCGCGCCCCCCGCCGGCGAAACGGTCACCCGCCCCACCAGCCCCTTGTCGTGGAGCGAGGCCAACAGCCTGTGTGCCTGCGCCACTTCGAGCCCCAGCTGCTCCGCGATCACCGCGGCATCAGCCTCACGCACCCCGACGAGGAAGCGGTACACCCGCTCCTCCCCCGCCCCGATCCCCGCGGCCTCCAGCATGTGTCCGCCTCTCACGACGCCCCCACCCACCCCAACCGATGTACCACCCACCG
Source organism: Streptomyces sp. NBC_01224 (assembly GCF_036002945.1). Taxonomy (NCBI): domain Bacteria; kingdom Bacillati; phylum Actinomycetota; class Actinomycetes; order Kitasatosporales; family Streptomycetaceae; genus Streptomyces; species Streptomyces sp. NBC_01224. The sequence goes on from NZ_CP108529.1 coordinate 221,029, forward strand.
GGCTCAGCGTGATCCAACCACACCCGCTCACCGGGACGATGTCCGCGCTATCACGCACGACGACCATCCGACTTCGATACGCGCAAAGTGGCGGCGAGCGGACATGTCACTTCTTCGTCAGGCGCGGCCGTAGCGCCGGTGCTCCGTCCTGCCGAGGCTTGACCCGCCGGTCGCGGAACCCTCCCTGCCGGCGGAAGGAGAGCCTTCAGCATGCGTTTCAGGCGAAGAGCCGCACTGCTCAGCTTCACCTTGGCGACCACCATGGCCACCACCGTGGCCGGCGGCGGCCTGGTGTACGGTGCCACCCCCGCACCGAAGACCGGGCAGGACGCGGTAACCACCCCGTCCCAGGCAGAAGTCCGCACCGCGAAGGTCACCCTCGTCACCGGAGACCAGGTGACGGTGGCCACGAGGGCGGGCAAGACCCTCGCCGTCAACATCACCCCGTACCACCGCAGTGCGGCCGAGCTGCGGACGTACACCGTCGGCACCGATGTGTACGTGATCCCGCGCGACGTCGAAGCGCTGGTGCACAACGGCCAGGTGGACGGCCGGCTGTTCAACGTCACTCAGCTCATCGCCCAGGGGTACGACGATGCCCACTACGCGTCGACCCCGATGATCGTGCGCTACGCGTCCGGCGCCAAGGACACCGCACCCGGCGGAGCCCGCCTCACACGGAAGCTCCCCGGCGTACGCGGAGCCGCCGTCAGCGCCGACAAGCGCAAGGGCGCCGCGTTCTGGGAGGCCGTCGACGACGACAGCGCCCGCGCAGGTACCCCCAAGGCCCGCCTGTCGGGCGGCGTCCAGCGCCTCTGGCTGGACGGGCAGGTCAAGGCGCTCCTCGACAAGAGCGTCCCGCAGATCGGCGCCCCGGAGGCGTGGAAGGACGGTTTCGACGGCACCGGCGTGAACGTCGCAGTGCTGGACACCGGTGTCGACACCACCCACCCCGACCTCGCCGACCGCATCGTGGAAAGCCGCAGCTTCGTCCCCGGCGAGACGGTGCGCGACGGCCACGGCCACGGCACCCACGTCGCCTCCACCATCGTGGGAAGCGGAGCCGCCTCCGGCGGGAGGTACCGGGGCGTGGCGCCGGGCGCCGGACTGATCGTGGGCAAGGTGCTCGACGACGGCGGCACCGGCTCGGAATCCTCGATCATCGAAGGGATGGACTGGGCCGCGCACTCGGGGGCGAAGGTCATCTCCATGAGCCTGGGCGGCGGGGAAGGTGCCGACGGCACCGACCCCATGGCGATGGCGGTCAACGAACTCACGGCGCAGACCGGCGTGCTGTTCACCATCGCGGCTGGCAACAGCGGCCCCGCGGCGACGTCCGTCGGCTCACCCGGAGCCGCCGACGCGGCCCTGACGGTCGGCGCCGTGGACTCCACCGACGCGGTCACCGACTTCTCCAGCCGGGGCCCACGAGGCGGTAACGGCGGGCTCAAGCCGGAGATCACCGCGCCGGGCTCGCGAATCGTCGCCGCCCGCGCCGCCGGCACGACGATGGGCACACCGGTGGACGGCTCGTACACCACCGCGAGTGGCACCTCCATGGCCACGCCGCACGTGGCCGGCGCCGCCGCGATCCTCGCGCAGCGCCACCCCGACTGGACGGCGGCCCGTTTGAAGAGCCAGCTGATCAGTACGGCCAAGACCACCGCAGCCACCTCCGTCTACGCCCAGGGCGCCGGCCGCGTGGACGTGGCACGCGCACTCCGGCAGCCCGTATCGGCCAGCGGCACGGCCGACTTCGGACTGCGGGACTGGGACGCCACCGCCCCGGTCGGGAAGAAGATCGAGTACGTCAACGACGGCGACCAGCCGGTCACCCTCGCCCTGAAGGTCGAGAACGCGGGCGAGGAACTGCCGGCCGGAGTGCTCAGCCTGGGAGCCGACTCGGTGACCGTGCCGGCGCACGGCACTGCCGCGGTCGGCCTCACCCTCAACACCGCCGGCGTGACGACCGGATCCCACGGCGCGCACGTCACCGCGGTCTCCGCCGACGGTCGGACGGCGGCGGTGACGGCGGTCGGCTTCGGCCGCGACGTACAGCGCTTCGATGTCACGCTGAAGGTGCTCGACCGCGACGGCAAGCCGACGAGCGGCATCGCCGCGGTCACCGCCTGGCAGCTGGGCCGCTACGGACTGCCCGAGACGTACCCGGTCGCAGCGGACGGGACCGTCGTGGTGCGGGTACCGCGCGGCGAGCACGCCTTCATCTCGGAGATCTTCCACTACACCTCCGACTGGAGCCGGCTGGAGGAGTACACCTACGCCGCCCAGCCGGGCACGGTGATCGACTCCGATCGGACCTTCACCCTGGACGGCGCCAAGGCCGGCCCGGTCACCATGACCACCTCCCGGCCGACGGAGACCAACCGCGCCCGCATCGGTCTGAACTTCCGGGCTGTGGACGGCGACCTCGTCTACGACCGCGAGACGTGGCTGGACGGCGAGACGGCCGTGTACTCCATCCCGTCGAAGACCGCGAACGAGCGCTTCGAATCGCGCGCCGGCTGGTCGCTCAGCGCACCCGCACTCGACGCCCGCCTCGTCGGGCACGGCAACCGGACCCTGGACGCGGCCTACCTCGAGGGCTGGACGGGCTCCGCACGTATCGACGGCACCCGCGTCCTGCGCGTGGCGAAGGCCGGCGAGGACGTCCGGGGCAAGCTCGCCCTGGTGAAGCGGAGCGCCGAGCGCACGGTGGGAGAGCAGGTCGACGACGCCGCGAGCGCCGGTGCGCTCGCCATCCTCATCTACAACGACGTCCCCGAGAACTGGCTCGCAGGCAACTGGGGCCCGACGGCCACCAAGATCCCGGCGATGACCCTCTCCGGCACCCAGGGCAAGGAGCTGGCGGCCCTGGACAACGCCCTGATCAAGATCTCCGGTACGGCGGTGAGCCCGTACTCCTACGAGCTCCTGAAGTACCGCAAGGGCGGCATCCCCGCCGACCAGCGCTACCGGGTACGCGACGAGGAACTGGCCACCGTGGACTCCTCGTTCCACGCCTCGACGCCGGCCACCGAAGGCGGATACGCCCGGCTGACGCGCTCGCCGATGCAGCCGACAGCGTACTTCGGCTTCGACCGGGTGGTCCTGCCGCGCTCCCGGACCGAGTACGTCTCCGCGGATGTGCCCACCTGGGAAGCGGTGAAGGCAGGTCCCGTGTGGACGTCGGACGGCTCCTGGAAGCTGACGAACACCTCGACGCTCAAGGCCGGACAGCGCGTGCACCGCGACTGGAACAAGGCCGTGGTCCGCACCGCGCTGCCAAACGGACAGTCCAACTCGGCCGTCCGGCAGGGCGATGTCGGTGTGGTGATGTCGGGCGGTCTGCTCGACACCGCGCAGGACCAGTCCTTCTCCGCCGAAGCCGGCAGCGACAAGGCGCTGTCCACCGTCTACCGGGACGGCGAGCTCCTCGGCAGCATCCGTTCGGCGCCCGTCGCCTTCCCGATGACAGCACAGCGCGCCGAATACCGCGTGGTCACCGACGTGCAGCGGGACGCCCCCGGCTGGACGACCTCCACCAAGGTGCGCACCGACTGGCGCTTCCACTCCGAGCGGAAGGAAGGACTGACCCTGCTCCCCGTCCTGTCGGTCGACTACCGACTCGACGTCGACCAGGCCAACAGCGCCCGGCGGCACTCCACCACCCACATCGGACTGGGCGTGCGCTACCCCAAGGGCCTGAACGGTCTGAAGCTCGCCGGGGCGAAGCTGTGGGCCTCGTACGACGACGGCACCAACTGGCAGCAGGTCCGTCTCGACGACGGCCTCAACGGCACGATCGGCAACCCCGCGAACGCGGGCTTCGTGTCGCTGCGCGTGCAGGCCACCGATGCCGATGGCAACACCATCGAGCAGACGGTGACCCGCGCCTACCAGATCCGCCGCTGACCGATGCCGGGGCGCCTGCACCGCAGGCGCCCCGGCGTGCGCGTCCACCCAGCGACGGTGACAGGGGCGGGCCACACGTGGTATCCGGCCACTGCTGGGCGACCCGATGCGTCGAACCCACGCGGCGCGCCCAGCAAGGGGATCAGCATCATTCAGGTCCCGACCGAGGGCCCCGGCCTCCGATCCGCCCGCATCGGCTCCGGGCGTGCCCCTCAACGAGGCATGACCAACCAGGACTTGTGCCCCCGGTGCGGAGCCAGAGCCCTGTATACGCCCCACTCACCACCCCGGTCGTCGACGACGGCCGTCAGCAGCCAGAGCGCCCTGCGACGCCGCTGCGCAGAGCTCGGCGGCGCCGGGTCCGCCCGAGCGCAGCACGTAGAAGAGCGAGTCAAGCACCAACCGGCCCCCGTACTTGCGCACGCCGCCTGGTGGATACGGGCCGGTGTACAGCGTGTGACCCGCCCGTCCTCGGACGGGCGGGTCAACTCCGAAGCCGGTTTCCTGATCCGGTAGGGAGGCCATGTTGAAAGCCTGCGGCACAGGCGTGGCGAGGCTGCCGGAGTAGCGCTGGGCTCCTCCGGACCGAGCGCGGTGACCCATGCGACACCCTCCGACCGTCAGGAACCGGCAGCGCGGAAGGCAGTAGCACGGACAGTGCTGCCGCAGAGCGCGAAGTCGCCACCATCATCCGGCGCCAACTGCTGCCTCCCGCCCGCGACACCCACCACGATCGAGGGCGCGACGGAAGGCGCGGCGCCGGAGACGCAGTACCCGCCCGCCTCACCAAGAACCGGCGTAAAGGAGAGTTGCGTAGAGGCCCGGCCGCCGACCGCCAGTTGCACTGACCCCACCTTGCCCTGCCGGACGACATTGAGGGGTTTGTTCCTCTCCGGCGAGCCCTGACCCGCGAGAGCCACGGTGGGAAAGCCGCTCAGCACGCACGGCCTCGGCCCCTGGTTGATGACGGTGATCCGTACCTGGTTGGGCTCCGTCCGCTGCGCACTGTTCGCGACGAGTTGGGTGTTCGTGCATGGGGCAACCGGGGCCCGCCCAAGGGCGGCCGCATCTGCCGATGCTCCGGAACCGGTACCTGCCAGCAGGCATCCAACCAAAGCACCCGTCACTACCAACACGGACGCGGCCTTGGTCACGCTGATTCCCGATGTGTATTTCATGGGCTGTCCTCCCACCGCTCGCAACGCTCAATGCCCCCGCCGCCAAGTGCTCTCCGGCTGGTTCGGCAACCGGGCCCGCCAGAGCGCTGGACCGGAATCGCCCGAGGCTGAATGACACCGACCCGCTCCATACCGGCTCGGCTTCCACCCCCTCCCAGCGTCGCACCCACCCCCGCCATCGGCCCGCGTAGGGCTCTGACCTGGTCGTGACCTCGGATGGTGCATGGCCGGCTACGCAAGAAAGTGGCCGTAACCGTGCGCCACTCCGTGAGCACAGGACCGCTCTGGGGTCTTACTCGCCGACGGGCCAGGCCCACCGACTCGCTGTAGATTCTGATTACGCGCCAGGCTGAGGTATGCCACCATCGCATTCGCTCATGCTGGTCCAGCCGTCGATGGCCGACAGGTTGTCCCGGTTGACGACGGCTGTCGCCGGCTTCAGAAACCTGACTCCTTGTTCGAGACGACGCCAGTGGCTTGCGCTCGTTCCCACGCGTGTGGGGGCTGGCTCCGGCAAGCCCCCACGGCGATCGACGACGCCGCGCGCCTGTCCCTGCGCACGTGGGGCTCCCCACACCCGCAGGCATGACGCCGGCAGTGCATCGATTGAAGTTCCCCCCTGGTCTTGGACAGCGGTTGCTTACGCTGCGGGGGTGAAGTCGTGCTGCAGCCTGGCTCGGGTTTCGAGTGGGGTGAGGTACCCGAACTCGGGGTGCTTGCGGAGCCTGGTGCGGTTGTACTCGACCTCGATGAAGCGGAAGATGTCAGCGCGGGCCGCCTCGCGGCTCTCCCAGACGGCGGTGCCGATCTCCGCTTTCAGCAGTCCGAAGAAGCTCTCGGCTGCGGCGTTATCGTAGCATATGCCGGTTCTTCCCATGCTCTGCCTCAGGTTCAACTCCTGTAGTTCGCGGCGGAATTCGCCACTCGTGTACTCGCTTCCGCGATCGGTGTGCATGATGCAGCCACCCTGAAGGTCACCGCGGCCGGCGGCCATCCGCAGCGCGTCGGTGACCAGCTCGGCACGATGGTGTTCGGCCATCGCGTAACCGATCACCTCGCGCGTCGCCAGGTCGATGACGGTCGCGAGATACCACCAGCCGTCGATCGTCGGCAGATAGGTGATGTCACCGACGAGCTTCATGCCGGGCCGGTTAGCGGTGAAGTCGCGGCCGACCAGGTCCGGAGCCGGTGCGGCCTTGGTGTCCTGTTGCGTCAGGTGGCGGCGTCTGCGGCGGGTGATGCCGCGGATGTCGCGCTCGCGCATGATCCGCTCGACCTTCTTCCGGTTGATCGCATGTCCCTTGCGCCGCAGCGCGGCGTGCACGCGCGGGGCGCCGTAGGCACCCCGCGAGGAGGCGTGGATCTCACGGATCTCCTCGCTCAACTCGTCCTCGGCGCACTGTCGTTCGGCCGCTGTCGGCCGGGCCGCCAGCCAGGAGTAGAAGGTGGAGCGGTTGATCCCCGTGACACGGCACAGCAAAGCCACGCTGTAGCCGCCAGGGTTGGCCTCGGCGGCCTTCTCCGCGTCGATGAAACGGCACAGCGTGCCTACTTCATCGTCTCCTTCGCGAAGAAGGCCGCTGCTTTTTTCAAGATCTCGATCGTCTGCTGCTGTTCCCGGTTCTCCCTGCGCAGCCGCTGGAGCTCATCCTTCTCCGCCGTGGTCAGCGCGCCGGGCGCCCCCTCGCCGCAGTCGACCTTCGCCTGCTTCACCCAGCCGCGAAGCCCCTCCGCACTCACACCGAGTTCCCGGGCGACCTCGGTGACGTTCCGCCCTGACGACCGGACCAGTGCCACCGCGTCCCGCTTGAACTCCGACGTGTACCGCTTGCTCATGTTGCTCTTGCCACTCAACCTGGACTGCTTCCTCCGGGACTGATCCGTCCCAGTATCAGGCTGTCCACTTCAGAGGGGGAACTTCAATGTCCTCTTTGCTGCTGGCCTTGTCACACGCACATTGGGCCGGTCACGGCCCAGGTGCGCCTCTGGACGACCGCTCTCGGTACGTGTGCAGTCCTCACCATCATGGGTGAACACCACGCTCGCCATGGCCCGCGCTGCCCTCAGCCCGGCCACCGCGGCACTCGTCGGAGCCTGGCTCCGCAGCAAACGCCGACGGCACCGCCCACTCGAAGGAGAACAACAACACCAATGAGCACCAGTAGTAACCACGGCCGTATTCGCCCCAGGGGCAAACCCCTCCCAGCCGTCCGCCCGCACCAGAGACAAATACCGGCCCCACGCTTCGGCACAGCCACCAAATCGTACGATCCATCTCCGTCCACCACAGAGCTACGGGCCACGGGGCCAGCAATGCCATCGCCCTGGGCCTGTGATCGCCCAAAAGCGCAGGGCCATCGTCCGGCAACCTGTGGGTTGCAACGGGCGAGGCCTCACTCACGACACTACGAGCAGGGCCCGACAGCGCTGTCCCGAGACGGTCCCGGCCCCTGCAAGCGAGGAGCCGTGCCACGCACCCGTGGGAACAGGGGCTGCGCCCGCGGTAGCAGGCACTGTGGATACCGAACGGTTTGGCCACCGTGCTTGCGCGTCAAGCCTTGGCCTCAGGACTTTCATCAGCGGAGATCGTGAGAAGTCGGGCGATGGTGTCTTCGAGATCGGAACGATGTATCGGCTGGCATTCCAGTGGCGCGCACACTTCGAAGGCGAGGCGTTGCACCCGCGTCTCGCCGGACAGCAGTACCTGAAGGAACTCGGGCCCATCGGTTTCTTCACGGCCCATCAGCACCTCGACAGTCAGCCAGGTGCCGTCCGCGATCTGTCGCGATCCGCGCTGTGGCTCGCCATCAATCAGCATGAACTCCTTCTCGTACCGGCCTTCGGGTGGGGTTGCCAGCAGCCACTGGGCGAACGCGGCGGACCGTGGCGCACCGCCACCCAGTGGCACGCGTCCGATGAAGTAGGCGTCGAACCACCATGTTCCGTCCGGCTCTTCGCCGATGGCTATCCATAGGTCGTCCACCGGCGATCCGAGGTAGTGAGCGCCTCGCCAGCCGAGCCGAAAGGCCGGCTCGGTCTCATCACGGTCGCCGGACATCATCGAGCCTTCCATATCGGTGCTTCAAACACTCGCACGCTTGAGTGTACGGAGGAGCATCTCCCGAGCCGAAGGACACAAGCCGTCCGCGTACTCCTCAAGCGCAGAGGTAAGTACAGGGTCATGTTCAGAGAGTGGGCCAAAGTATTTACCGGGGTGAGCTCGCAGGTCAGCTTGACTTTCAACCTCGGTCTGAGTTGCGGCGTGCCCACTGTGCGGCCTGGACTGTTCCTTCCTGGATGTCCTGCTGGGGCAGTTGAAGGCCGAGTGCGTTTTCCAATGCGTGAAAGTACAGTTCGAACTCGCCGGTTAGTTCGGAGTGGTCCAGTTCGGCGCGGCGTATGGCCTGGTTGAGGAAGTCGAGCTGGCCGCCCCGGTAGTAAGGGGCGCGGCCCCGGTTGTACCAAATCAGTTCCAGTACACCCCAGTCGCCGTCGATGCGGCGGCCGTCGCGCGTGCAGTCGAAGGTGTAGATGGCCTTCCCGGCGCAGGCGCTCAGCCAGAACACCCCTGGCATCTTACATTTCTCTCTGGCCTGACCTCGAACGATGGCCCGTACGTGATCACTCATACGGGAATTCCGGGTACGTGAACACTGTCATCGTCTGCTCCTGCGCTCCGACCAAAGAGGCACGTGACCAGTACGAACGCCGTGAAGAACGTCCTGGGACGGGTCGTCGATGCAGACTCCGCTGACTTCGGCTGGCGCGACTTCCGCGACCTGCTGGTCCGGGCCCGAATCCAGCTCGGCGGCCCGATCGTGCCGGCCTGGGACAATGTGCGCCCGCACCTGACCAAGCCACTGCGCACGTTCATCACCGCGAGCGCCGACTGGCTCACAGTCATCCAACTGCTTACCTACGCGCTCCTGCCGCATGGACTTCGCTGTGTCGCCGACATGCTCTACCTGGGCGGCGGTCAGGCGTCGGGCGTCCCAGATCGGCGTGGCTACGTCGGCCGCCGCCGGGTTTTGCGGCGGGTTGCCGTCGGCGAGTTCAGTACCGATGAGGGCGACCAGGTCGTCGGCAGGGATGTGGCATCCACGAACGGAGAAGCAGAGATCGCTCGCCTGCTCTTGGCGGCCGGGACCTCCCCGGATTCCGAGAGCAGACTCGGCTCGGAGGGCACGCCGTTGTGCGCAGCCGCATGCTGGGGGTACACCGGGACAGTCCGCCAACTGTTGGCGCACAGCGCCGATCCGAACCTTCATGAAGATCACGGCACGGGCCGCTCTCCCCCTCGACTGGGCGATCGACGGCCCCCATCCCGAAACTGTCGCCCTCCTCACCACAGCGGGAGCAACCCCCACGGGGAACCACGGACCATCACCGTTCGTCATCAGGGATCCAATCAGCTCGATGGACCTCGTCCCTGGACCTCTGGATTGAGGCGACCCTTGACTGCAGGATCCACCTGAATCACAGCCACGTACTACTCGATGCCCCAGTCCCTCTCTTCGAACAGCAGCATGAATTCAGTGACTTCGGCCAGAAGAGCGTCAGCACGTCCCCTCTATTGCAGGAGCAGAGCAGAGCGCTCGCACCGAGCAAGTGCTCGGCTAGAGCGTGTCCGATGCGTCGCGGCGCGGGTGATGAGTCTGAGTCAGTGCAGGTCTGCCTGAAAAGCGTGCCGGTGGTCGACGGGGCAGGTGAAGATTCTCAGGTCGCCCCACCTGCCGACAACAACCCCTGTCTTGTCGTCGCTGGCCACGGTGAACAGCAGCGTCATGCCCGTGCCGCACTCGCTGCATCGAAACACGGTGGGGTGCGACAGGTGCCAGGTTGGCCAGCCGCCCAGTTTCCAGCCCGCGAGACGGGTAATGATGTCGCCGCCGTCGCCGGTCTCACGGACCAGTTCCTCCAGCCGCGGCCGGAGCTCTGGGGGCAGTTCGTCCCGGAAGGGGAAGTCGGTCAGATACTCAGCGGTGATGGAGCACGCCTGGGGCAGGTATCCGTCCTCGTCGTAACGCGACGGCAGCGGCCGGGTCGTCAACTGGCTTGTCACCTGGGCGGCCTGACGCCAGCGCACCTCCAGTACGGGGCTGGCGTCGGCCTGCTGGGCCGGAGGATCCCAGTGTTCATTGGGGCACCAAAGGATCTGCAGAAGGTCGGTGTCGGCGGGCCACCACGGTCCCGGCATGTCACGCCGGTAGATCTGGGCGACGGGCACCATGGGTGTGGCAGGTACGCCTGCAGGGCTTTCTCCGTCAGGCAAGGAGCACTCGGGCCACGCCTCGTCGCTCGGCCAGAGCAGCGGGCCGCCAATCGAGCTGCTGCCGGCCTCTGGCTTCCCGCGCTCGGGGTGCAGCACGACTGCGTCGCGCGCGTACGGAGCGAGTTCGGGGAGCGCGGCGAGTATCGCTTCAGGCGATGGTCTGGGGATGCGCGTCATCGTGCCTTCTGGTCAGTTGGTCTCAGATCGTCCGCAGCGTACAGCCCGGCTGTGACAGCGGTTCCCGAAAGCGGATCACGAGCGGAGCCACAGCCGGATGGCAGCAACGGTGACTGTGCCATGAAAGAGATACGCCCTTTCTCGTATCGGGTGGCCACGGCCCGGAAGCCCTTGAGCGCCAGGATGGTTCGCTCCACTTCATCGCGTTGGGCATACCGGCCGCGGCCGAAGCCGGTGGGCCGGCCGCCGTTGCTTCCGCGGCGTCGTTGGGCTGCTGGGTCTTCAGCTCGGGAATCGTGTGCTTGATATCTCGACGCCGCAGATAACGGCGATTGCGACGGGAGGAGTGCGCCCTGCCGCCACCAAGATGGTCGGGCCGAGTGCGGGACGGCCCCGCCGGGGCGGGAACACGGATTCGGTCCAGGACCGAGATGCGTCAGGCGGACTCGCGCCAGCGGTTGGTGATCGGGAAGCGGGGACGGGCTGGCGGACGACGAGGTGTGCATCGGCGACCGGTGCCGCATCGGCGAAGCCGAATTCGAGGTAACTCAGCCACGTGTGACCTGCTACCGCGTCCGCACGCGGCTGCACGAGCCGCGCATGGCCTCGCTGCTGGTCGCCCACCACCGGCCCGGCTTTTATCTACGCGTCATCACCGAGGGCCGGGTGCGGGCGGGAGCCCAGATCGCGCGGACCCGCACCGGGCTGCTCACCGTCGCCGATACCGATGCTCTGCTCTGTCTCTCGGGTCCCGACCCGGCCAAACTCCGTACCGCCTTGAGTATCGAGGCGCTCAGCCCCGGATGGCAGCAGTCCTTCCAGGACATGGGCCGCCGGCTCGACGAGCCGCCCCCCTCACCCGCCGCGCCGGGGTGGAGGGACTTCAGGCGGCTGCACGTGACCCAGGTCGTCCCCGAGAGGCCCACGGTGTCCTCGTTCTACCTGCAGGCCATGGACTCCCAGCCGCTGCCCCCGGCCATGCCCGGCCAGTACCTGAGCGTACGGGTCCCCAGAGCGGGCCAGCCCAGCCTGGTACGTTCGTATTCGTTGTCCTCTGCCCCCAGTGCCGCCGAGTACCGGATCAGCGTCAAACGCGAAGACCGCTGCGCTGTCAGCACCTACCTCCACACCCACGTGAACAGTGGCGACGTCATCGAAGTGACCGCCTCCCGCGGGACGTTCGTGTTGGCCGAGGATCACATGCCCGTGGCACTGTTCTCGGCGGGCATCGACGCCACCCCGTTCTGGCGATGCTGCACCAGCCGGCCCGCGAGCGCTGCTCCCGCGCCGTGTGGCGAGTGCACGCCGCGCGCAACCCCGGGCAGCACGCCTTCGCAGAAGAAGCCCGGCAACTGCTCGCCCGGCTGCCCAACGCCTGCGCCTTCATCTACTACACCACCCCGAATCTTGAGGCCGCCAGGGGGCCGGGCATCACGCACGGACATGTGACCAATGAGAGCATCCGGGAGCTGGGCATCCCCGCCGATGCACACGCATACCTGTGCGACCCTGCGGGCTTCATGTCGGACGTGGCAGCTGCTCTCCAGCTGGCGGGGCTGAGCGGTTCGAACATCCATACCGAGATCTTCGGAGCGCAGGCAGCCGTCAACCCCGGCCTCACCGGCCCAGGTCCCGCACATCCTCACCGGCCGCCCGGTCCTCAGGGCACAGGGCCTTTCGTCACCTTCGATCGCAGCGGACTGTCCACCCGCTGGTCGGACCAGTACGAAACACTGCTGGAGCTGACGGAGGCATGCGACATCCCCACGCGCTGGTCCTGCCGCACCGGGGTATGCCATACCTGCACCACGCCCCCGCTCACCGACCACGTCCAGTACACGACTCAGCCCCTGGAGAATCCCGCCTCGGGTGAAGCCCTGCCATGCTGCAGCATCCCCACCACCGATGTCCTTCTCGACCTGTGAGGTGACGCGGACCGCGGACAGCGCTCCCCTCGCATGGCACAAGGCCTCTTCGAGTTCCGGACCGGCAGGCGGTCGGGCCGTCAGAACCTCAGCCCGGAGGCCACCGGCATGCTGACCGGCGACCTGCGGCACCGCCCGGACATCTCCCGAGGCCTTTCAAGTCGGCCGCCCGCCTCAGGTCCGATCCGAAATGGCGTTTCACCCCGACACCACCGCCGCTTGGGGCAGTCCGTCCGGATACGGCGCCTCCAGACACCTCACCCGCAGTGATGGAGGACAGTCGATGCAGGGAATCGGCCAACAGGTTGCGCGCAGTTGGGGGCCTCCTGGATTTGGCTGCCGCCAATCCGGGATAGCTCCCGACGGCCGGCATCGCTGACCGATTTCCACCATCAATTCCACTGGCCCGTCCGCAGATTTGCCAGCACCGGATGACGGGCACCGAAGCCGGTCTCCGCGGCGCGGGCAGATCAATGCTTCCAAGGTCTGCCCTCCGAGAGGCCTCAGGAGTTTTGGGCTTCCTTGACGCGCTGATAGTGGCGTCGGGCCTTCATCCGGTTTCCGCACTCGGCCATGGAGCACCACCGGGCACTGTTGGGCTTGCTTCGGTCGAGCAGGAAGCGTCGACACTGCGGGTTTGCGCAGGGCCTGAGCCGTCCTGGCTTGGTCTCCTGCAGGGTGGCCCAGGTCAGCACCGACTCAACCGCCATGCGGCGCGTGGCGGGTACCCGCAGGGACCATTCGAGCTTCCCGCCCGAGATGTCGGGAACGCTGCTGACCCCCTGCAGGAATTCACCCAGGCACGCCGCTTCGCGCCCGCCTCTCACGACCTCCTGAAGGGCGTCGCGTGCGGCAATGAGGCAGCTGAGTTCGTCGCTCGCCCCGCTCCCTCCGTGCTGGCGCACCCATGCACGGCCTGCAGAGCGCGTGCCGAGAGCATCCCGTGTCGAGCCCTCGACCACGGCGGTCGTGTTGAGCAGTTCCAGCAGCGTGTCTTCTTGAGCCCTGTCGATCGCCACACTCCGACCCCTAACCTGTTTCCCATCGTTGACAGGTTATCCTGCCTCGCGTCCAGTTTAACCATCAAATTTCATCATATAGGTTATATGACCTGGAGGCGTCCGGGCCCGCCCGGCGCGGTACTTCACCGCCTGGACCAGACGCCGGAACTGGGAAATCGACGTTGTCGCCGGTGCCGCAGTCTCGACGGCGACCTGCCGGCGGCTACCGGATCAGCGCACTGCTGCCCGGCGCCCGCCAGCGTGCTCCGCTCGGCGACTGCACGCAGCCGCACGATCTGGTCGACGCTGTGGACTCGGCACGAAACCACTCCGGGAACCGATGCACACGCCCATCACGATCGTCAAGTGCGGGCCTTTCGAATGCCACTATTGCAGTCAGGCCGAGCCCGCCGCGCGCGAACTGCCGTCCTCACATCCCGACGTCCGTCACGCCTGGCGGCATCCACCCCTCAGCGACGCGCATCTCCATTGCTCGCCCATGCCGATACCTTGCGGCTCGACACCACCCCCTTCGAGCGCGAGCCTCTCAGGAGGACCCACCGGGCGTCGGTCGACGACCACATCGCGTCCGCCGACACCGACTGCGCCCCTGACAGGCAAAGCAGGAGGGACGGTTTGGACGCACCGGGATCGCAGAACTGGCTGCGCGCCGCGGACGACCGTCCCCCGCCCCGGAATCCGGCCCGCCTGCCGCCCGCTCAGCCTTCAGGGACGCGTGGGGGCTCCGCAGATTGCGGGCGGTCATCGAGTTCGACCGCCGTGCCAGGCGCGAGCTTTCAGGCGCCATCCGTGCTCCCGCCCACTGAACGACCGGCCCGAGCGCCTACCCATCTACGAAAGGCGGGCACAGCGAGGGCCGGCAACCAGTAGATCTAACCATTAAAACCTATTTGACAGGTTAGGCCCGGCGTGCTGGACTACACCGACCGTTCAAAGCGATCTTGGAGGTTGGCATGAGCAGCGTCGTGCATCACCGCACCGCCACCATCAACGACATGGATGTCTTCTACCGAGAGGCCGGAGACCCACAGTCACCGACACTCGTGCTACTGCACGGCTTCCCGACGAGTTCGCACATGTTCCGCAACCTGATCCCGGCGCTCGCTGACACCTACCGCGTAGTCGCGCCCGACATGATCGGATTCGGGCAGTCGGCCATGCCGACGGTCGACGAGTTCGACTACACCTTCGACGCCGTCACCGACGTGACCACCGGCCTGCTGGAGCAGCTCGGCATCGAGCGGTTTGCGGTCTATGTGCAGGACTACGGAGCACCCATCGCCTGGCGGCTCGCCCTGCGGTCTCCGCAGAGCATCACCGCGATCATCACGCAGAACGGCAACGCCTACACCGACGGATTCGTCAAAGCATTCTGGGACGGGCTGTTCGCCTACGCCGAGAGTCCGACGCCCGAGACCGAGGCCCCTCTCCGCGAAGCCCTGACCCTCGAAATGACCCGTTGGCAGTACCTGAACGGGGTTGCGGATCCGAGCCTCGTCAGCCCGGACAACTGGACCATTGACCAGGCGCTGCTCGACCGTACGGGCAACGACGCCATCCAGCTCGCGCTGTTTCGCAACTATCCGACCAACGTTGCCCTCTACCCCCAGCTGCAGCAGTACTTCCGCGACAGCCAGGTGCCACTGCTGGCCGTGTGGGGAGCCAATGACGAGATCTTCGGCCCCGAGGGAGCTCGCGCCTTCCAGCGCGACCTGCCCGACGCCGAGATCCACCTCCTCGAATCCGGGCACTTCGCCCTGGAGAGCCACCTGGAGGACATCACCGGCTACATCCGCGGATTCCTCGCCCGCGTCATCTCCTGACACGCACGGTCTGCGTGCCCCGGCGACCGGCCAGCAGAAAACCCTTGGCCGGTGTGCATGTACCGCATCAAGCATTTTCAGCACACGGTCCAGGACCGGACATGTACCGCCTACAGCGCTCCTTCAATCCGATACCGCAATCCGTCTGCCAAGCACGAGGTCTATCGCTTTCGATATCGGTTGCCATGCGTCCACCGCACGATGTGATGACATCCGCAGCCACGTCTCCGAGTTGGCCGGCAACGCCAATCCTTCACACAGGCGGCAGTGGCAGCCCCTTTGTCACCGGGTCGCCATCAGCCGAAACGCATGTGCCCTCGGCCGATCCACAAGTCCTGAGCAATGCTCCCCCAACCGCAGCTCGGACCTGAAGGAGCTGCGGGCCGGCGCCGTGCCTCACCAGCTGAAGCGGATACGCAATAGGCGATCCCGTCAACACCGGTGGGATCCTTCCACCACTCACGGCCAAGGCAGCCCGCACGTGCGTAGGGAGACGCCAATGCCGCAGGGGCGATCACGCTCCTGCTCGTGCACAAATGCCGGGACCTCGCACTGAAGCCAGTGACCGCCACAACCATCCTCTTAACGGTCTGTATTTGCGGCCGTGGGACCCTGCGTGCTCGGGGCGTGTCGGAAGCCAATGGCGGCTCTCCGGTCGCTCTTTGCTTACCCAGGCGAGCCGGCAACAGAAGGGCAGGGCTGCTTCGACGTCTTCCCGTTTGCCCGCGGCCGCCACCGTTCCCCGGCACTGATGGTCGCCACGCATCCTAGTCCTGGCCCGTCCGGCGATCCTGCTCGGGCATCACACTGGCCGCTGCCGCTATGCCGCGTTCTTCATCTGGGCCGGCATCGGCGCAGTATCACGTGTCATGTTCACGCAGGCGATGGCCGCACTCGCAGTCTGGGGCCTGATGTAAAAGTGCTGGCCACAGCCACTCGCTGAGGACTGCGACCAGCACGGGTCGCCTCGTAGCGCAGGGCCAGTTCGTCGTATCGCGTGGCGACGGCGCGATAGCGCTTGAGTCAGCTGGTGTCGCATTCGACCACGTGGCGTTCTCGGTAGCCGGTCTCGTCGAACTTCGGTGACCGCCCGTCGCGAGGGCCGATCCTCTGTCAGTTGCGGACCCGGTCCGCAGGAACCGGGATCGTCGCCCTGATACCGCGTCTGCACTGGTAGGAGCGGTTCTTGCCGGAGTCGTACGCTTTGCCGGGGCGCACTCGGTCCGGTCGCTTACGCGGCCGTCCCCGGACAGGCCCGGGCACCTGGATCGCATCCAGGACCGGCTCGTACTGCGGAGAATCGCCCCGCTGACCCGCCGTGATCACCAGCGACAACGGCATCTGCCTCTGCTTGACCGCCAAGTGGATCTCGGCGCCGGAGCAAGTCATGGACCCGCGCGCGAGGCCCGTACCGTTCCGGCACATCACGCCAAGGGGCACTGGTGCAGATACGCCACCGTATGCTGCCCATCAACTGCCGCCGCGTCCACACCGGCGGACGGCCCGGATTGATGCCCCGGCCGGGGCATCGTACGCCCCATGACCGGTGCCGCCCTCCTGGTCGCCGCCCTGGCCTTCGTGCTCGCGGGCCTCGGCGGACACAGCGTCGCACTGATCGACATGGCCGTGCACACCGCCCTCATCCTCTGCCAGCGCACCATCTACCCACTTGGCCCCGACGCCCGTGCCCACCCCAACAGTGCCTTCATCGCCACGTTCTTCGTCGGCGGTGCGGCCGGCTCCCAGCTCGGCTCCGTCGTCCACCACGCCGGGAGCCGGACCGCCCTCACCATCCTGGGCGCCGCCCTCCCCTTGATCAGCCCTTCTCTACTGGACCACCGAACGCCGACAGCGGGGTCACCCAGCCGAGCGCAGTAGACCGGTGAGGTTCGCTGTCCTGAGGCCGGTCGGGGGCCAGCGGGCCGAGGCAGAGCCGTCACTCGGGAGCCCTCAGGAAAAGCCCTGCCGGCTCTGCTGTTGGTGCGGGCAGGGCAGCCGGTCGCTGTCAGCGAGATCAGCAACGTGCTGTGGGGCCGGCGCGTACCCAACAGCGCCGTCAACGTGGTCCGCCGACATGTTGGATCGCTGCGCCGTCTCTTGGAGTCCGTGCTCCCCGCCCGAGCCGATCGCCCACTACTTCGCCCACCCGCCCGTCAATAGCACCATCGCCGACCCCGCCCGGATCACCGGCGCCCGCTGGCCCCAGCTATGCACAACGCCCACCACGACAGCAAAGTGAGAATCGCTGTGGGCAGCGAGGTGAGAGTCAGCACCAGCAGGCAGCAGTGCCGCCCGTCGCCAACACCGGTACGGCTCAGAGCCCGACCACGATCCTGAAGCGGGGGCCCGCTCGCCTGATTGCGATCGTCCTTTCGGGGGATCAATACGCTGCCACAACATAGGGTGCAGGGCTTACGACCCGAGGAGTGATCGGATGTGATCCAGAGTCAGGATATGCGAGAGGAATGGTCATGTTGAAAATCTTGAAGAGGCGCGCTCGGCGCATCGCCGTAGGCTCGGGCGCTGCCGCAGTCATCGTTATCGGTGCTCCGCTGCTGGCCGCTGCGGCTCCCGCTCAGGCTTCTGTTCCCGTGGAGCCCTACGCCACGGTGATCAGTCAGAATGGGGTGAACGAGCGGCAGTACCCCAGCACCGACTCGTCGGTGGTGGGCATCCTCCAGTACGCCGATCAAGTGGGCCTGCGATGCAAGGTCCGTGCGCAGAACATCGCCGACAACAACGTCTGGTACCTCCTGCTTGACGAGCAGACATGGATCTCGGCAAGGTACGTAGTCCAGACCGGGACCGTCCCCTACTGCAAGGACCTCCAGCAGAACCGGCTCACTTACAGCCCGGAGGCGGCCGACGCCAGGGGTTGAGCGCGCCCGCCCCTCGGAACGTTCGGCCATGGCGGACACGGTCTGAGTCGACAGGTCCGCCCCGGGACGGCTGTGGGCCGACACTGTTGGCGAATCCGAAACGAAGAGAGACGCCTGGTCCAGTCACTTCGTTGGGCAGCTGGACCAGGGGGCGTTTCGCGTTTGGGGGTCCGGTGTCGCTTCGAAGTGGCGTCGTGGATGAGGTTTCCGCCGGGCACGGCGTTGGTGGCGAAGGCTGCGTTTCCCAAGGGCAGCCGACGCCTGCGGGCCGCACCTGTCCGTGCCGGTCTCTTCGACGCTTGCTCGACCGCCAAGTCCGCAGCGGTCTTTGCAGGGCGAGCGCCACATCGCTCCCGCGCCACGCGTGGCCGGCAGCGAGCAGATCCTCTTCCGCATCGCATGGCCCAGCGTGAACACGACCACACAGCCGCCAAGGGTGCCGTCTTTCGCGGTGGCCCTGCACTGGCTCCAGCGGGTCTCGCCATGGGCTGCGCTCGGATACGCGCAGTGGGCCCACCACAGAACTCGGGTCAGAACTTCTGTCTGTGGAACAGAGCTTCCCCGCGCAGGGCCGGGCCGGGGGAAAGGACTCGCAGCGGCGCACGGCCCGCCCGGTCGACGTGCGAAGGACTCCCGGGCGGGCTCCGCCCTCCACATTGCCCGGCTCTCGCTGTTGCCGCATGCGGAACGGCCGTTGTCTGGGCCGAATGGAACGGCGGCCACTGCCAGGACGTGTCCGGTCGATCACACGTCCAGTGCCGCTGCACACAACGTTCGCCCCGATCGGCTGGCGGTGTTGTCGCCTGGTAGCGTCGCTCTCTTCGGCGGGGACGGCCTGCTGGAGTCCTGGCGGGGTGCTCTGTGTCTCTTCCGAATGCCGGTGTTCTCGGTGTTGCGGTGGCCAGAACCACGGAATGCTTCGGTGTCATGACGGCCCAGGCGGACGAGGCCGGCTGCGGCCGGTGCTTCGACGAGGGGGAAGTCACGCTCCGCGGACTCCTTCCTCATGTCCCTCTCCCGGCGGACCGTGTCCGCCGGGTCGCGCAGAAAGATCCTTTCCACTGGGACGACTCCCTGGATGTGTGGTGGACGCAGACTCTGCGGGCGGAATCACCCCCGACTTCGGCGTGCGCGGTCTTCGAGAGCTGCGCGACGGCGAGTTCCTCGCTCACCCCATGGCTCGCTCGCTCGCTGGCAGGCGGAGCCGGGGCGGATCGCCCGGAAGCACCTGGAGGAGAGCGTCACCTGGCGGAGGGCACGGAGTGGCTGCACAACGCCTCGGGACCCTACTCGTCCCAGTGCCCGGCCTGTCCGGCACCACGTACCCGCCAGGAACGACGGTAACTGTCCGCGGTCGCGGCGCAACTGTCGATGCCTTCGTCAACGGCGACTGGCTTCCGCTGTCGTGCTGGGAATTCTCCGACGGCCTCCGCGAGGACATCGCCGACCGCTGACCCTGGCGCGCAAACGGTCATCTGCGCAGATGCCCAGGGCTCTCTTTTGCACGATCACGTCAACGACGCCGACTCTCACATGCCCCAGAGAGGTGGGGTCTGCGTGACCCCCATTGCCTGGGCGCACCTCTCGGGATGGCGCCATGAGTCTCGCTGTTCCGGGTTGTGCCGACGGGGTGTTGGTGATCGCCGACTGTGCGGCGTCTGACGCGTTTTCCTTTCGCGGGCAGAACAAGGGTCCCGCTGTGCTGGTCGGGTTCTCCACGGCCTTCCGGGCCGCGCGGGGCGCCAGGGGGCAGCCGGTCGGCCGGTTGGGAGGACAGCGCCGCGAGACGGCGCCATCGCCAGCCTTCTCGGCTTCGACGCCACAAACCTTGCGCCCCGAGCCCTGGCAACCCTCAGGCCGGAAGTCCGGATGGCCGAAGCCTCTCGGACGATCCGGGCCTCGGGCCTGAAAACGGCAGTGCTGTCCAGCGACAGGCCCCCTCTCGCCATCGTGATGCCGTGGGCCGCAGAGACGCGATCCCCGAATCGACTCATCCAGCAACAATCGTCAGCCCATGTGTCACATGCCTATCAACCTCGGCGATTCGGCCACCGCCACGCCCGGCCTGCTCCGCACGCCCCAAGGGTGGGTGCATTCGACACCTGCCTCTCCCACGTTCCCGCACGGAATCCGCTTCGGCTCAAACACGTGTGTTCGATATCGCCGTCTCATTCGTTGGCCTTTGTGACGCCGAACAACCGACAACGACCGAGCAGGAGACGTGCAGTTGACCTCAGCCGACGCCAGGGCCACGCGAGCCGCGACACCGCCCTCTCCCCCGCCACCGCCACCGCCACCGCCCGCCGAGATCAAGTACACGGGGGAATACTCCGTGAACCCGCTCGGCGAGGTCTCATTCCGCAAGCTCTGTGCACAGCTCCCCGCAGTCCTGCGCCGCATCGCCAAGATGTCCTGGGACATCGACCGCCGGGCCGTGCTGCTGCTCCTCGCCTGCCAGCTGCTGACCGGCGTCGCCGCCGGGGTACTGCTGGCCGCCACGGCCAGGGCCATGCGCCCCGTCCTCGGGGACTCCGCCGTTGCCGACCGCCTGCACCAAGCCCTGCCGGCTCTGTTCGTCGTAGCCGGTGCGACGGCTGTCACCCGCGGTGCGAGCGCCTTGGCCTCATACGCCGAACGGCGGATCACCCCCAGGCTCACGACCGCGACGGACACCGCACTGGTCGAGGCGGTCTGCCGCGTCGAGGCGACGGCGTACGCCGTGGACGGGTTCGCCGGACGGCAGGAAGCCGCGGAGATGGGGGTGATCCGCACACACGTCATGGTCACCGACGCCCAGCGCTTCATGTCGGCCCTGGTCAAGATGGTCACAGCCAGCGGTGTCCTTTCCGTTCTGAACCCCCTGATGCTTCCTCTGCTACTCCTCGCCGTGCTCCCGGCCGGTGTCGGGGCTGCGCTCACCGCCCGGGTCGATTACGAGATCCACTACGCGAACATCGCCGATCGCAATGTGAGGGGGATGATGCGGTGGTGGTCCACGACCCCCAAGTACGGCGACGAGGTACGCGCCAATGGGATGACGGACTATCTTCTGTACTGGTACCGGTCACTGTCCGAACGGGTCGATGAGCGAACGCTCGCCGCGGCCCCGCGGACACTGCGCATCGCGCTGGTGTCCTCGCTCGTCGGCGGGATGTTCCTGGTCGCCACATGGGCTGCCCTCGTCTGGCTGGCCGTGACGGGCCGGGTCCCTCTCGCCGTCGCCGCCACTGCGGTCGTCGCCGTCCAGACCACGCTGGCCGCCCTGTCGCAGGTCATCATCAACGGCGCCGCCGTCTTCCATACGAGCCTCTACCTCAGCGATATGCAGGCTTTCCTCGACGACGCGGCCGAGCGGGCTCCTCAGCGCGGCGAGCTACGGGTGAGCGCACCGGTGGAGGAGATCCGGCTGGAAGAGGCCACCTATCAGTACCCGGGCAAGGACAAGCCGGCCGTCGACGGCGTCTCTCTGACCTTGCGACGCGGAGAGATCCTCGCAATCGTCGGGGTGAACGGCTCCGGCAAGAGCACCCTGACTCGCCTGATCACAGGTATCTACCTCGTCGACAAAGGCAGCGTGACCTGGAACGGCTCGGACCTCGCCTCCGTCGATCCGGCCACGGTCTGGGCCCACACCGGGCTGGTCCCGCAGATCTTCGCGCAATGGCCGCTGCGGGTCCGGGAGAACGTGACGCTGGGACAACCTCGCACCTTCGACGACGCACCTGTATGGGACGCGGTCGACGCCGTCGGCATGCGCGATGCCGTCGAGGACCTGCCGAACGGCCTCGACACGCTCCTCGCGAGGGAGTGGTTCGGCAGGGCCGAGCTGTCGGGGGGCCAGTGGCAGCGCCTGGCCTGCTCCAGGGCCCTGTACCGGCGCCCGCCTCTGCTGATCCTGGACGAACCCACCTCTCAGATGGACCCGCGAGGCGAGCACCAGATTTTCGAGGAGATCAAGTCCATCGCCGGCGACCGGATCACGATCGTCGTCACGCACCGGCTGGAGAACACGAAGGTCGCCGACCACATCGTGGTGATGGAACAGGGGCGCATTACTGAGCAGGGCCGGTACAACGACCTCGCACACGCCGGCGGCACCTTCGCCGAACTCCTCGAACTCTCGCAGGACCGATAGCCGGTCCCGGAGAAGGTAGTAGGAACCGAGAATCCGTGAGCAATTCCGGATGACCACGAACACCGAATGAGCAGAATCCGCGTTTCGTGGGCAATGGACGCCGCCCGGAGGTTCCACGGGTAGCTCCTGCGGCTGGCAAGCTTCGAGGAGGCGGGACGGACCGCGTCAGCGCGATGCGTCTTGGCCACCTCGACGGTGCAAGGTAGCCAACCGATGTCGCACTCCGTCGGTTCGTAACCAGTCGTACCGGCGTCCCGGAGCTGCATTCCTTCACGAGGACCGCGAGACAACTACCATGTGCCACATTTCGATTGCCTGCGGTAAGCGAGGCGGGGACAGTGTGTGCACCGCCGACGGGTGGTCGCGCCTCGTGCAGGTTGCCCTGGAGCGGTGTACAGGACGACTCTGGAGGAGGCATCGCCTGCGGCTCGGAAAACCGGCATCAGGCTGTGCATCCGGAGACGACGGAGAGGTGCCGACCGTGGACGGTCGGGAACCTGTGGGAAAGCGGCCCGGCGCGAGTGGACACCGGGCTGTGCCACACACCGCGGACATGCGGGTGGAAGCATGGTCGCCGACCGCCGAGGGGTGCATCGACGAGGCGGTACACGCGGTGCTGGAGGGCTTCGCCGACACGTCCGGGGCCGCGGTTGTCGGTGAACGCGAATACGTGGTCACGGCGGAGTCCGACGAGGATCTACTGGTGTCCGTCCTGGAGGAGGTCGTTTACCGGATGGATGCCGACGGTGAGATCCCGCTCACTGTTGAGGTGGGGGCGATCCAGTCAGCGGGGGACGGTCGGGGCCTGTCGGTCCGCTTCCGGATGGCCGACGCCGGCACCGCCGTGCCGATCGGTGCGGTGCCGAAGGCCGTGTCGCTGCACGACCTGCAACTGCGTGGCGGCCCTGGCGGCTGGACCTGCCGGGTGACCCTCGATGTCTGAGTGCAGGGTGGGGAAGGGACAGGATCATGACGCTGACGGTGGCACTGGCAGGCGACACCATGCTCGGGCGCAGCGTCGCCGAGGAGCTGCGCCGCTCGCCGGTGCCGGGGACGCTGGTCTCCACAGGGGTCAGGAAGGCGCTCGCTGAGGCGGACCTGTTCGTGCTCAACCTGGAGTGCTGTGTCTCCGACCGCGGGCAGCGCTGGCCCGACCCGCGAAAGGCTTTCTTCTTCCGCGCTCCCTCTGCCGCCGCGAAGGTGCTCGCCGAACTGGGGGTGAGCTGTGTGACGCTCGCCAACAACCACGCCCTGGACTACGGGTTCGACGCCATGGCCGACACCCGCACCCTGCTGACCGGGGCGGGCGTCCACGCGGTCGGCGCCGGGTCGGACGTACACGCAGCCCGGGAGTTCGCGGTGCTGGAGGCGGGCGGCGTGCGGCTGGCGGTGGTGGGCGTCACGGACCACCCGGAGGAGTACGCGGCCGGGTCGGACAGTCCCGGTGTGGCCTGGGCCGATCTCCACGGCGGAGTGCCCGGCTGGCTGACGGAGTCGGTGAGCCGGGCCGCCGCGGCGGCGGATGTCGTACTGGTCACTCCGCACTGGGGTCCCAACATGACCTCCCGGCCACCGCGCCACGTCTCGGCCGCGGCCCCGGAGCTGCTGACGGCGGGAGCGACCCTGGTCGCCGGGCACTCCGCCCATGTCTTCCACGGGATCGCCGACCGGATCCTCTACGACCTGGGCGACTTCGTCGACGACTACGCCATCGATCCGGTCCTGCGCAACGACCTGGGGCTCCTCTTCCTGGTGACCCTGGACGGCCCGAATGCCGCGCACCTGGTTCCCGTCCGGGTGGAGGCGATGCCGCTGGCCCTGGACTACTGCCACACCCGCCTGGCGCGCGGCGAGGACCGGGAGTGGATCCGCGAGCGGCTCACCACCGCCTGCGCCGAGTTCGGCACCGCCGTCGCCGATCGGAACGGACGGCTGACGGTCGACTGGAGGTGAGGGACGTGGACATCACACTGGTGGAGAAGAGTCCGTACCGCTTCCGTATCGAGCAGCGGGAGCCGATGCGCGTACCCGGGGTGGTGTTCGCCTCGCGGGCGCTGCTGCCGCAGGCGGCTGGGGACAAGGCAATGGAGCAGGTGGCGAACGTGGCGACGCTGCCCGGCATCGTCCGTGCCTCCTTCGCCATGCCCGACGTCCACTGGGGCTACGGCTTCCCGATCGGCGGGGTGGCCGCCACCGACATTTCCCGCGGCGGGGTCATCTCGCCAGGCGGCGTCGGGTTCGACATCTCCTGCGGCGTACGGCTGCTGGCCGCCGATATCGACCGCGAGTCGCTGGGCCACGACCGGATGCGGAGGCTGATGGACATCCTCGACAGCACCATCCCGCGCGGCATGGGGCGTGGCGGCCTGTGGAAGCTGTCGGGGGCCGGTGAGATGGACGAGCTGCTGGTCGGTGGCGCTCGGTACGCGGTCGAGCACGGGCACGGTGTGCCGCGCGACCTCGCGCGCTGCGAGGACTACGGCGTCCTGGACGGCGCGGCCCCGGGGCAGGTGAGCACGCGCGCCGTCGAGCGCGGCCTCCACCAGGTGGGAAGCCTCGGCTCGGGCAACCACTTCCTGGAGGTCCAGGCGGTCGATCAGATCTTCGACGAGGCCACCGCGGCGGCCTTCGGACTGCAGGTGGGCCAGGTGTGCGTCATGATCCACTGCGGCTCGCGCGGCTTGGGACACCAGGTGTGCACCGACCACGTCCGCGTGATGGACCAGGAACTGCACCGGCACCGCATACAGGTCCCGGACCGGCAGCTGGCCTGCACGCCGGTCGACTCGCCCCGGGGCCACGCCTACCTGGGGGCGATGGCGGCGGCCGCCAACTACGGCCGGGCCAACCGCCAGCTGCTGTCCGAAGCCACCCGCCACGCCTTCACCACAGCTGCGGGAGTCGGTCTGGAGCTGGTCTACGACATCTCGCACAACACGGCCAAACTCGAGACCCACAAAGTGGACGGTGTGGCACGTCCACTGTGCGTCCACCGCAAGGGCGCGACGCGGGCGCTGCCGCCCGGCGACCCGAGCCTGCCGGAGGACCTCGTCCGGGCGGGTCAGCCGGTACTGGTCCCCGGGACGATGGGCACTGCCTCGTACGTGATGGTCGGCCTGCCCGGTAACGACGCCTTCCACTCCGCCTGCCACGGCGCCGGCCGGGTCTGGAGCCGCCATCACGCGCTGCGCATGGTCCGTGGGGAGCAGCTTCGCGGCGAGCTGGAGGCCCGAGGCATCGCCGTGCGCCCCTCCTCGTGGCGTGGTCTCGCCGAGGAGGCGCCGGAGGCGTACAAGGACGTCGACGCGGTCGCCGCCGTCACCGAGGGCGCCGGACTCGCCCGGCTGGTCGCACGTCTGGTGCCGCTGGGCGTCGTCAAGGGATGAGCCGGTGCGGAGCGCGCGAGAGGGGCGCAGCTTCCTGGAGGGCCTGGTCAGTGAGGGGTGCGCGCTGCCGGTGTCCGCGGGAGTCGCTCCGCCGCGCTCCCGCGCGATTCGGCGGCAGTACGCGGACTTGCCGGAGCTTCGCGCATGCTCCGACCAGGTGGGCTCCCGCGCCTCGGCGGAACGCGAGTAGCGTGGAGCCTAGGTGCAGGGTCGGGAAGAAATCCGGTCGAATACCGAGGGCAGGGATGACAGGTTACCGTCCTGCAGTTTTCTGACATCGTCGGGCAAAAGGGCCCATCTTCTTGAGGTCATCGAGCAACCGCACGTAGACGCAGCAACCTGGGAGGAGCGGCTATGGCGGCCGCGGATCCGGAAGTGGTCGTGCACGCCGGACCGGTCCGGCTCCACGGGCAACTGTCTGTCCCCGAAGGAGCCACGAGTGTGGTCGTGTTCGCCCACGGCAGCGGCAGCAGTCGGCACAGCCCGCGCAACCGCTTCGTCTCGACCTCGCTGAACAGGGTCGGCCTGGCCACGCTGCTGTTCGACCTTCTCACGGCGGAGGAAGAACTGGACCGCGCTCATGTCTTCGACACCGCTTTGCTGGCCCGCCGCTTGGCCGACGCCACCCGCTGGTTGCTCGAGCAGTCCGAGACCCATGGCCTCTCGGTCGGCTACTTCGGCGCCAGTACCGGCGCAGCCGCCGCATTGTGGGCGGCCGCGGAGCCGGACTCCCCGGCCGTGGCGGTCGTCTCGCGCGGCGGCAGGCCCGATCTGGCCGGGCCCCGCCTGCCGGCGGTGACCGCGCCCACGCTGCTCATCGTCGGAGGCGATGACGAGGTGGTGCTGGGCCTCAACCGCCAGGCCCAGGCGCTGATGCGCTGCGAGAGCCGACTGGCCGTGGTCCCCGGCGCGACTCATCTGTTCGAGGAGCCCGGTGCTCTGGGGAAGGTGGCGGAGCTGGCCGGCGAGTGGTTCGCCGACCACCTGGCTCGTCGGACGGGACCAGGCGGCTGAGCGCCGGCCCCGGTTGCGAGGCCCTCGAAGATGCGGAACGAGGCCATCTATGCAACCCGCTTGTCTACGCGCATCATTAGGTTGGTTCGCTCGCACAACCATCCCCGGTCGCACGACGGCCATCCCCGCTTCACATGTGTCTGTCGACGGCCGGTCCAATTCTTGTCATGCACTTGTCACTTCCCGGGAGGGGCAACACGATGGCTTGCGGATCAACCAGCCTGTGGGCCGGTGAAACCAGCTGGTTCTGCTGCGGCAACGCCTGGGGGCCATGCTCCAGTGCCGGCGGCGGCGCCTGCGGCAACTGCCAGTCCAGCGCACACCACGGCGCGTGGCCCAACGCCTCACAGGCGTGCTGGAACATCACCCGGCCCGACCTCTGTGGCGAGAACATCCCCAGACGCGGCTGCGGTGCGGTGATGAACGTCAAGCACCAGTGCTCCGGCGCGACAGTGTGCATCACGATCACCGACTGCGGCCCACGCACCAAGGACTGGTGCGGCGAGGCGACTTGCTGCAACGGCACCTGCCGCACCAACCGGGTCCTCGACCTGACCCCGGCCGCCTTCTCGGCGATCGGCAACCTGAGCTCGGGCAAGCTGCCGGTCTACATCTACGAGTGAGGAGGACCGACATGACCGTACGACACGACCGGGCCGACGGGATGCGCCGCCGGCACTTCCTCACCAATGCCGCCCTCGGCGGCGCGACCATCATCGGCGCGACCGCGCTCGGCGGCCTCGATGCCGAGGCCGCCTTCGCCGCGGAACCCTCCCTAGACCCCGCGATAGCCAAGTCCACCTTCGTGGAGGGCCGCATCACGGGCATGACCGGCAGCATCCTGGAGGTGGCCGGATCCAATGGCGGCCATTCCCGGGTGCAGATGACCAACGTCACCAGCGTGTGGAAAGTGCGCGCCACCACGGCCGAAGTGATCGAGGTGGGCGACGGGCTCTACGCACGCGGCGTCAAGATGCCCGACGGCACCGTGGCCGCCGACGCGGTGTGGGTGAACATCGTGAATCTGGACACACAGATCCGCGGCATCGCGAAGAACCGGCTGCACCTCGCCCACGGGCAGCACGAACTGGTCGGCCACGTCGCCCCGGACGCCAGCGCCTCCTACGCGGGCCGCGCGCTGACGTCCGACCTGTCGCGGCTGCGCATCGGGCAGAGCGCCCAGGTGCTCGGTGCCTGGCGGCCGTCCGACAACTCCGTGGACGTCGTCCGCATCTCCGTCGGGCACTGACGCAGGTCCAAGGACACAGAGAGAGGAACAGATGCTGTCACTGACAACGAGCCTCGCCCCGCTGGTCCTCGCGGGCCTGCTCGGGTGGACCGGAGCGGTCAAGGTGTTCAGCCGGGGCACCGCGCAACAGGCGCCGAAGACGGCGCTGGCCCGCATGCTGCGCAGCAGTGACCGGGCCACGACGGTGCTGCGCGCGACCGGCGCAGGTGAACTCCTGATCGCCGCAGGTCTGCTGGTGGTCCCGGCGAACCCGGTGCCGGGGGCCGCCGCCGCGGTCCTCGGAGCGGGCTTCCTCGGCTACCTCGGCTACGGCCGGGCCGTGGCACCGGAGTCCTCCTGCGGCTGCTCGGCAAGTGAGGACACTCCCATCACCTGGCGGGCGTTCGCGCGAGCG
Source organism: Streptomyces sp. NBC_01224 (assembly GCF_036002945.1). NCBI lineage: Bacteria > Bacillati > Actinomycetota > Actinomycetes > Kitasatosporales > Streptomycetaceae > Streptomyces > Streptomyces sp. NBC_01224. Next base: position 249,395 of record NZ_CP108529.1, read on the forward strand.
GCGCTCGTGCTCATCGGCGGGGCCACGGTGGCGGTGGCACAGGGCACCTGGTGGCCGGCCGTCTCCGAGCGGCCTGCCGGTGCCCTCGTCCTCCTGGCCGGGGCGGCGGCGGTTCTCGTCGCCCTCTCGGCCGACCTCGACCGGTGGTGGCTGCTGCCACTGCGCCGGACGAGACTGCGTGTCTTCGGCCACCCGCTCCTCGGCACCGCCGACGGGAACCCGGTGCCGGTCGCGGCGAGCGTCGAACTCCTGGAGAACTCCCTGGCCTGGCAGGCCGCCGCGCCAGTGGTCCGGTCTGCCTTGCTGGACCACTGGGAGGACGACGGCTGGCGCATTCTCCAGTACTCGGGTGTGTACGGGGACCGTGAGAACGCGCGCCCGGTCGCGGTGGTGTTCGCACTCGACGCCACGGCCGGCCGCGACACCGGTGGTGCCCCGGTCGTCCGTGTCAGTTATGTCGACGCGGACAGCGGGGAAGCGGTGGCCGTGGACGAACTCAACGCGGTGCCGTCGCGGAGGATCCTACCGATGGCGGGCTGACGCCACGGACGGATACCTCGGCCCGCCACGGGCTGAGGAGCGCAGCAGGGCCGGTCCCGCGACAGCCGCGGGTCCGGCCCTGCTGGGAAGGCGAGCCGTTCAGACCCGCGAGCTGCACCGCCATCTGCGCCGGAGCAATGCCAACGCCCGCCACCGCGACCTCCTGGCCACCCACCGCCGCGAACGAGCCCGTATTCGCAGCGAGAAGGGCCTCCGCTGAGCGGCCGACCGATTGGCAGCGGTCTGAGGTTTCCCGCCACGACGGTCTACTCGGCCATCTCCTCGGGAGACAGCCGAGTGATCTTCTTTCCCGCTTCGGTCTCGACCAGGGTCAACGCGCCAATCCAGTTCCCGTCTTCGGGATACTCCCAGGTGGCCGCATCTTCGAGAATCGCCGGAAGCTGGTTACGAGGCACCAGCTCGCCGGGCTGATACCCATTCTCCCCGGAGAGGGAGGTCCACTGTGCGAGTCGACGGACCTCGATCCACCCACGATCAATGAGAACGAGCAGGATTCCCGCCAGCTCGTCGACCGGTCGGGGCTGGTCGGCTTCGTCGAGATCGCCCCAGACACCAGGCAGGATGTCACTCTCATAGGAATTGACCATGAAGGCTTCTTCAGACTTGGTCAATGTGTCCCACTCTTGCTTGCTCACTCAGCAATCGTCGCAGAGCCGGGGCACGGCAGGCTGCTACACCGCTGACCAGGCCATCCCGACTCGGAGCTCACCCTGGCCGCCCAAACCCGGTGAACCTGCCCGGTCACAGCAATAGCTGGCGGCATGACCGCATGGCTGAGCCGAAGCGCGGTAGTTGTCGCAAAGGCAGGTTTGCTGTCGCCAAGACCGGCATACGGTGTTGCGGTAGGTGATGCTTCGCGGTCGATGCCCAGCGAATCGGCCCCACGGGATGTCGCTCTCGGACTTGTGGACAGTCCGGGCGCGGGCGAACTCGGTGGCGGGCAGGCTATAAGGAAGGACGATTGGCACGCTGGCTCGCCGCCCATGGCAAAAGGCGTTGCGGCTCCGGCCCCTCGGCGGCAGCGCCCGGGGGAAGCCGGGAAGCCCGCCAACCGGGCGGGCCTGCGGGCCGGTCCGGCATGGCGCCGTGCCGAGGCGCGATGTACCCGGATGCTGATGGCCTCCGAACCATGCAGGAGAGACCATGGACGACCTCAGCCGTCAAGAAGTCCGGCAATCATCATCCGTTGGCGCGGGCCGCGACACTCCCGGTCAGCCGGGGGTCATCGGCATCGCGCTCGCCGCCGTGCTGACGGCCGCACTCGCGCAGGGTTCCTGGCAATGGTTCTCCACATACATCGGAGTGACGCTTCTTGCGTTGATTTTCTCCTTTTACCGACTGCCGACGTGGATCCCTGGCCTCGGATCGACGTACATGCGGAATCTGGCCGCGTATTCGCTGGTTGTCGGCCTGTGCGTAGCGATCACGCTGGCCCCAGCGCTGCAGCGCTGGGCATGGCTGTTTCCGATGCCCGGCACTCGTAGCGGGTGCCCTGAGCTCGGCAGGTACGAAGCCATCCGCACGGAGGCCGCGCTGGCGAACCTGGTTGGTCGCGACAGTGCCGCCGTGGCTCACGCACAGGAGGTTCAGGGCCATGTTGCTGTTGCCGACTGCCTGTCAGCCACTACGACCCTGTGGCTGCCGGTGTACGGAGCCGGGGCGGCCGTACTGGTGGGTCTGGGCGCGTGGTCCCTTGACCGAGCCCGGGTGAGGAAAGAGGCGGCCGTGGCCGGCCGAAATCCCCCTCGTAAGGACTGAGCAGGAGTTCGAGCGCGACAGGACGGCAAGGAGTGGCTGTCAGGGCCACCGCCACCCTCTGACCGATTGTGACAAGCGGTGCGTTTCGATTCCCCCGTTGGCCTCGCCGAAGGGGAACCTTCGCGATCGCGCAAACTGCGTAAACCCTGTGGCCAGCAGCGCTGGCCAGTGGGCCGGGAACTCCCGGCATCACATGCGCGCGTGGTGCTCGATGTCTTCTCTGAACTTGGTGAGAGCCTGGTCGGTGAGTGTGGGGCGGGTATCGGCGATGGCAGCGAGGTAGTCCTCGGTGCTGGCCGGCACGCCTTTGCGGTCGGTGACTTCGCGTTCGAATGCGGCGTGGGAGCCGTTGCGAGCGGCGAACTCGATGTCGGCGGGTGTGAACATCTCGCTGGCTGACACCAGTCGGTGCAGCTTGATGTCGTTGGCAGCGGGGCCGAGGTAGCGCTGCCAGATCGCCGCCCGGGCTTTCGGATCGGGAGGGCCGACCGGAATGACGTAGTCGAACCGGCCGGGGCGCAGGAACGCCGGATCGAGGGAGCGGACGGAGTTGGTGGCGCAGATCAGCAGACGGTTGTCATGGTCGCGGAAACCAGGGATCAGCTTGAGCAGTTCATTGGTGACTCCGTGGCCGGGATCGACGGCCTGACCGGACCGGACGCCGGCGATCTCCTCGACCTCGTCGATGAACAGCAGAACGGATTCCAGCTCCGCCAGATCTGCGAACGTGTCCCGCAGTGAGGCGGCCAGGCCGCCGGTGGCACCCTCCGTGAGGCGGGAGGGAAAGAGTTCCACAAACGGCCAGGCCAGCCGGGAGGCTACTGCCTTGGCGAAACTGGTCTTTCCGGTGCCCGGCGGGCCGAAGAGGATGACGGCTTTCGGCGGCGTCACTCCATACCGGTCGGCCAACACGGGCTCGGCCAGCGGCAGCACGATCCGCCGCTCGATGGCTTCTCTCTCTCGTTCCATACCCGCGAGGGCACCCCAGAGCCCCTGCGGTAGCACCCTTCCTCCGAGCTCCGCGAGCAGACCTGCATCACTCGCCCCGAGATGCTCGACCTTCTCGTAGAAGGTCAACCCGTCGCGAGTGCGGTAGCCGGAGTTTTCCAACGCCGTGGTTCCGGTGGCCCCTCGGGCGAGCAACGCACCGATGCGGCGCACCCCCTGAATGCGCAGACGCCTCTCGATTTCTGCGATCAGGGCGCTCCCGAGCCCGCGGTTACGCCACACCCTTGCGAGCGCCACCAGCGTGATCCAGGCCCGCTCGCCCTGGGCCTGCGCCACTGCCATGCCCACCAGGTCCTCGCCGACCACTGCAACAACTACGGTCCCGCCGGTCCGAGCTGAGGCCATGGCCTCAGAGACGGGGAACACGGGAGGCATATCGTCGTCCTGCCGGTCCTGATCCCATATCTGGATTGCACGGTCCATATCGTCATCGCGGAAGTCCCGCAATCGCCACGTCGGCATAATCGCCACCTTGTCGGCAGGTCGCCACCGCCACGCCGACACCCCGGCCGCGGGCTGCCCAGCGGCTGCCCTGCTTGCCTCATTCTCCGCGCCGATCAGATGCCCGTCGACCGGGCGGGTGTCCACCACCCGAGGAGAGATCCCGGCGTTTGATAATCGGCAGCAGTCCCGGCAAGTCCCGGCCGCTCAATGTCGGTGGCACAACCTTAAATCTTCAGCGGCAACGCTCAAGCTTCTATGGCACAGGACACCCGTGGGTGACCCCGCCGGCGGGGATGCGGCGGGTCAAGGCCAGTGTGCCAGGTGCATCCCCCCTCTCACTGCGTCTCACACGAGGCGACCTGACTTGAGGTGTCCTAGTTTGGGAAGGGCAAGAATTCGTCCACGCGAGGAGTCGTGATGACTCACGGAAGCAGCAAGGACAAGCTCACAGGCAAGGCGAAGGAAGCCATGGGCAAGATGACTGGCAACCGACGCAAGGAAGCCGAGGGGAAGGCAGACCAGGCCAAGGGACGGGCGAAGGAAGCCCTGGATGACGCCCAGAAGCGCACTCCCGGAAAGTCCGGCCCGAAAGATCCGCTGATCACCGACGACGAGTAGTTACAGGCCCCGGGCCCCCGTCCAAGCGGCGGGGGCTCGGTCCCATAGCGGACAGTCCGCAATCGAACTCGCGTCCGGTCTGTTGCCTGATCTGCTCCGTCTCCGCATGTTGGTGATATCGCTCGCGAAGAGGCGGCACGGCGAAGAGCACCGGACTGTCTGCTGGAGTTCGGCATCGGGCGAGGCTCCCAGTCAGCCGAGGTCACGCTGGGGCGCTGCTGTTCCATCGGCAAGCGGGGCCGCAGCACCGACCGGGACCATGCCCTTACTCTCTTCTACATCTCTTCGCGGACCGAATCCGGGCTTGCGTGCACTGTCGACCGGAAAAGATGCCTTCTACGGAGGCCTCATCCTGATGTGGCACGGCTGGAGCGTCCTGGCACAGCCGGCCGACCTGCGGGCCTCCACTGAGGCCGCGGCCTCCTCTCGCCGGCAGAAACATGCTGAAAGGCGCTGGGATCAGTGGCCTCAGTCCCAAGACACTGCCGCTGCACTTCTCGCTGTTCCCACAGTTCATGGACCATGCGGCGGGCTGGCCCCTCGCCGCCCAGACCGGTCTGTTCGGCACGCTCCACATGGCTAGGCCGTTTCGTTTGGATCACCGGGCAGACCAGGGGAAGATGCCCGCGATGTGGAGTCCAGCCCGGTAGATGGTTGCGGTCTTCTCGTAGCGGGTGGCGATGCCTCGCCACTGTTTCAAGCGGTTAATGCAGCGTTCGACGGTGTTGCGCTGCTTGTAGGCCTCGCGGTCGAAGGCGGGTGGCCTGCCACCGCGGCTTCCGCGACGAAGCCGGTGGCCGCGTTGATCGGCCGGAACAGGGATCACTGCTCGAATCCCGCGCTTGCGTAGGTGTTCGCGGATCGCGCGGGAGGAGTAGGCCTTGTCGGCCAGGACCAGGTCCGGCCTCGTGCGGGGCCGTCCTCTCCGTCGAGGAACGCGCAGGCGGGCCACCACGTGCGTGAAGGCGGGCGCGTCGCCGGCCTGTCCGGCGGTGAGATGGAAGGCCAGAGGCCGGCAGTGGATATCTGACGCAAGATGGATCTTTGTGGTCAGTCCGCCGCGGGACCGGCCGATGGCGTGGTCATCCGGCTCGCCAGCCGGGGCCCCCTTTCTTTGCGGGCCCCGGCCGCATGCTGGTGTGCGCGCACGATAGTGGAGTCCACCGAGACGGCCCAGGTGACGTCTTCTTCGGCGTCGGCCTGCGCGATCAACGCAGTGAACACCCGCTCCCAAGTGCCGTCGATGGCCCACATCCGCGGTCGGTTGTAGACGCCCCGCCAGTTGCCGCACTTCCCCGGCAAATGGATCCACTGCGACCCGGTCTGGAACTTCCAGGCGGTTGCGTCGATTACTTCACGGTGGTCCCTCCATCGGCCCCCCTCCTCGGCGTCCGGTCCGGGAGCAACGGCTCGATCCGCGCCCATTGCGCATCAGTCAACGGCACATCCAACCCAACGAGGGAGGCAGCCCGGCCGTCATTCCTAGGGCGCGTATCGAGTCGTGATCAATCTGCGGGATTCGCCCTCACGGCGGGGCCTGGACCGGTAGATCTTCTTGCATGACGCGAATGCAACTGTCTGACATGGACTGGGAGTTCATCGAGCCGTACCTGCCCATCGGCGAGTACGGCCCGTACCCCGAGCGGCTTCGGCAGCAGCTCGAGGGCGTGATCTGGCGATTCAAGACGGGCGGGCGGTGGCGGGAGATGCCTCAGGAGTTCGGTGCCTGGTCGACCGTCCACAACCGCTTCCGGCAATGGCGTGACGCTGGCATCTTCGAGGCCCTGCTGGAGGGGCTGATCGCGGAAGCCGCGAAGCGGGGCGAGGTGGACCTGTCCCTGGTCAGCGTCGACTCCACTACCGCGCGAGCTCACCACGACGCCGCCGGGATGCATCTGGAACAGGACGTCGTCGCCGCGTTGGAGAAGGCCGCCGAGGAGGAGCAGGCCCGGTCAAAAGGGGCGGCCTCGAAGAACAAACCGGGCCGGACGCAGAACCCGATCCCGAGCGGGAAGAGCGACGACGCATCCGGCGTCGCCGAAAGCTCCGACTGAAGGCCGCCCTCCTCGGACGCTCAAGAGGTGGGCAAACCAGCAAGGTCCACCTTGCCGCCGACCGCAAGTGCCGCCCGCCGGCGTTCGTCCTGACCGCGGGACAGGCCGCCGACAGCCCGCAATTCATCCCCGTGCTGGGGAAGATACGGGTCCGTGGGCCCGTCGGCCGCCCGCGCACCCGGCCGGACGCGGTCGCCGGGGACAAGGCCTACTCGTCCCGCGGCAACCGGGCCCACCTGCGGAAACGCCGCATCAAGGCAGTCATCCCGGAGAAGAAGGACCAAGCCGCCAATCGGACGAAGAAGGGCAGCAGGGGCGGGCGGCCCGTCAGTCACGACGCGGACCTCTACGAAGAGCGGAACACCGTCGAACGCCTGATCAACAAGCTCAAGGCCTGGCGAGGCATCGCCACCCGCTACGACAAGACCCCCGACAGCTACCTCACCGGCCTCCACCTACGCGCCTCGATGATCTGGATCAAAGACCTCACCCGGACCACCCATTGATCACGACTCAATACGCGCCGTGGTCCCACCAGAACGACCAGGAAGTCCGCCCCACAAGGTCGATCGCGTACTCGGGGAACGGCGTGGGCGGGTCATCGACGATGTTGTCCGCAGTCGACAGCACGTGCTCCAAAGCGAGCAGGCTCGCATGCTCTGCTTCGACTGGAGGTCTCGCGACCGATACGTGCAGCTCGCTGCCGAACAACGCCACAACCTGGGCACCGAAGCGGTCCTCCCAGCTCCGAAGGAGTGCACACAGCAGAGGGAGAGGTGCCTCCGCGGACCACCCGATCAACGCAAGAGCATCGCTGCTGCGATGGGCAGGGACGAGAACGAGGCGGCACTCGTCCAGCCCGAACTGGCCCGTCCCGATGAGCCCGGCAAGCAGGCTTGACGCAGCCTCCTCGGGCGTGGGGCCTTCAGAGGCAAGGGGCATCTCCGGTGCCAGGCCCGGCCACTGTCCGAAAGGCGGCCCGGGGTCGTGTGGCCACGACTCGATTCCCTGAGGTACCGGGGCAGGCGTCGGGTCCGTCCAGAACGGCAGCCTGCTGCGGCGGTACTCAGCGAAGCCCGCGGCCAGCACCTCGTCCAGGCGGACGGCGTCGGCGTGGTCCAGGCTGAGCGGTTTTCCCATGGCGGCGGGCCAGCACAGGAGTGGAACCGGGGCATGTGCTCGTTGCTTGCTCAGCAGGCGGGGCCACAGCCTTTCGACGTCTTGAGGGAATTCGTCTGAGACCCACACACGTACGGGACCACGAGACAGGAACCGGCCGGGAGGCAATCCATCGGGCAGAACAAACATGGTCGCACCGTAGACCGCGGTTCCGACAGCGCAGCCGCCTGAGGCACCAACGACGCCTCCGCTCTCAGTGATCCAAACGAAACTGCCTAGTTGCGCCACGGTCCACCTCGCCGTCGGCGTCCTTGCCCGTACGGTGCCCAATACCCGGCCGACGGCCACTCGCGCCTCCGGTGCCATGACTCAATCCGTCAGCAACCTCTCTCGCCGGCCGCAGGGTGGGAGGGAGTATTCACAACGTCTGCTGACCCGTCGCAGTGAACGCCTTCTGGCCGCCCCGGACGCCGAATACTCCAGTTGGCACACGGGCAGCGTTCGTCCGGACCTCTGGGCTGTTCCCATGGCTTCAATGTGGTCGCCGACGGCAGAGGACAGCAGATTGATCTCGTACTCCACCGTGAGCACCGAGGTGTTCTCGGTAAACAGGGTGAAGGCCGCGTAGCCGCCACGCTGTCCGCGATGGCGGGTGGCTCCCGCTTGGAAGTGGCCGTTCTGCTGAGTCAATTCGGGCGTCACGCAAAGATCCGCACGAACACCAGATGCCGGCAGGCGGCCCGGCCAGCCAGTTAGGGAGACAGGCCAGGGGCGACCGGGCCACCGCCGGTATCTCCATCCTCAGGGCAGACCCGCACCGCCGCATCTGGGCCGGCCAGATGCGCCCGCCGTCACCCCGGGCCACCCTGGAGTCATGGCAACACCACCGATCACCATCCACGCCCCCACCCCGTCCGGCGCCCGGCCCGTAACCGTACACGTCAACAGTCGCGACGAAAGACTCGGACTCGCACACAGCGATCACGACCTCATCGTGTTCCTCGCCGACGCCGGCTTGGCGGACCCGGAGCGGATCCTCGACAACCCCGCTGTGGTCCAATGGCAAGGCGCCGAAGCGCATCGGTACGAGGTCATCGCCAGCCGCTCGCTAAAGGCACGATGACGATCGGGCCTGTTGATCTGTTTCAGCCTCTGCCCGCCGCACAAGGCATCGAGCAGTTCGTGGTGAGTGGTGCCCATACAACGTCGTGAACGTCACCAGGTGATGCAGCCAGTGATCGCCGGCGTATATCGCTCGGGAGATTCAGCAGACCGACACCTACGGCGGCGACAGCAGTCAGCCCTCCGGCCTCGGACAGCCACAGCCACTCACGGCCGGGGACCGGCTTCGTAGGGCCGCCGCTGTTCTTGAAATCTCCGACGCTTTGCACCAGCCGACCACCCACGATCAGGGACTGCGGGGCGCCAACCATGCGCTGGGTAATGGCGAGTAATTCTGGTCATCACCTTTTCTCAGAGCAGGCGCTGAACTAGTTGATGGAAGAGTGCACGGGGCGCGATGGACCGGGCCAGCGCATCAGCGTGACAGGCGGCATCTTCCGCGCCCTGATGAATGGGGGACCAAGGCCGCAGAGACATCAGAAAAGGAGGCATCAGACCTGTGAGACAAACAGGTCTGATGCAGTGGGGGTCACTACAGGGAACCCCGGAACGACGCTACCGAGGGGTTAGTCTCCCGTGTTGGTGGCCCAGACCGGGCGCCTGTCGGCGTTGTAGACGACTACGTTGCCGTCGTCCTGGACGGCGAGGTACGCACCCTTGCGCCAGGTGCCGGAGGCCCAGAGCGGGTGGCCGCCGCGGTCATACAGGACGAAGTTCCCGTCTTCCTGCATGACCGCATGGTCGCCGTTGGGGTAGGCGCCGGGGGCCTGCCACACCGGCCGGTTGTCCTTGTAGAGGACGAAGTTCCCGTCCTGCTGCACCCGCAGGATGGCCCGACCGTTGCCCGAGGTCCAGGCGTGGTTCTTGTACAGCGTCGCCCTCGGATGGATCAGCGTGTCGGACGTGGGGCGCGCACCGGAGGCCTGGGTGTGGCGAACCGCAGCCGACGCGGACACGGAGGCCTGAGCGGTACCCGCCAGCGTTCCGCCGACCGCGAGCAGCGCGGTCGCGACGGCGAGCGACGGGAAGGCACGGAGTTTCATCAATTTCCCTTCAAGGGATCGGAGGCGTCCTGTTTTCAGGCCGCGCCATGAAACTCCCACAGATCCTTCAGAGAAAACCTGTTCCGAGAGATCTGGAATTAGTGCGGATTACTGACATCCATATCATCATCGGTGGATACTTGTTTCGCGGAAAACCATCTCCCAGCTTCAGGGTGAATCGTCAACACGTTCTCGTCCCGGCAGCACCGATAGGAGTTCGTCACACGCGGGACAATAGGCGGCGCCCCGGGGCTGCCAGCTTTCCCGTCGCTCCCCCATCAGCTCCGTTTCGTCGACGCCTGACCGTGCCGGCCCGGCCAAAGCAGCGGTGCGCGGCGCCGTACGCGAAACCACGTCGTCGACCGCCAGGAAACCGCCGACCTGGGCTGGACCTGGTTGGCAGGCGGCTCGATGAGCCAGGTGGCTGCCTGGTGGCCTAGGTGTACTGACCCGTGAGGTTGGGGACGCGGCTGGCGGGTGGTCGGCCCTTGAGCGCGGTGTGTCCGCGGTGGTGATTGTAGGTGTGCAGCCATGCGGGATAGGCGTCGCGTCGCTCGGCCTCGCTCCGGTAGGCCTTGGCGTAGGCCCATTCGTCGAGGAGGGTGCGGTTGAACCTCTCCACCTTCCCATTGGTCTGGGGCCGGTAGGGGCGGGTCCGCTTGTGCGAAATCCCCTGTCCGGCAAGGGAGTTGCGCCAGAGATGGGATTTGTGGCAGGCGCCGTTGTCGGTCAGGACTCGTTCGACGGTGATTCCGGCCTGCGCGAAGAACGCGTGGGCGCGCTGCCAGAATCCGACGGCGGTCTCCTTCTTCTCGTCAGAGAGGATCTCGCTGTAGGCGAGGCGGGAGTGGTCATCGACGGCGTTGTGCAGGTAGCTGTAGCCGACGCCGGAGCGGGTCTTGCGGCCAGCCTGACGCCCGAGGGTCTTGTGGCCTCCGCCGTCGGGGATGATGCCGAGCTTCTTGATGTCGACGTGCACCAGCTCGCCGGGGCGCTCACGTTCGTAGCGGCGTATGACGCGGCCGGTGGCACGGTCCAGATGGGTCAGGCGGGCCAGGCCGTAGCGGGTCAGGGCCCGGTGGACGGTCGCGGGGCTCAGCCCCAGGAGGTAGGCGATACGGGCCGGCCCCCACCGGCGCAGGACGCGGACCTTGATGATCCGCCGCTCGGTACGGGTCGGGGTCCGTCGCGGGCTGTGATGCGGGCGCGAGGACCGGTCGGTCATGCCTGCCTCGCCCAGCTCGCGGTAGCGGCCGGCCCACCGCTGGGCCGTCGTGGGCGAGACCTGGAAGCGTTCGGCAGCACGGCGCAGCGGCCAGCCGTCTTCCACGACGCAGCGGGCCAGACGCAGGCGGCCGGTCTCGGTCAGGGGTGCATTACGGTGAGGCATGAGGGCCTTCTGCTGGTCGGTGGAGATGTCGCAATCCACACCGAACCCGGAAGGCCCTCACTCGTTGAAGATCACCCGACCGTGATCGCTGTCACCAACCTCCATGGACAGAACACCTAGCCGCCGACCCGGATTCCGGCGTATGCGAGACCCTTGCCACGCATCCGGACCCGCCCACCGGCCCGCGCGACCTCCTGGCGAGGGACTCGGACATGTTCGCCCAACGCCATCGCGGACCGCCCAGACACGGCCTGGCAGAACGGCAGCGTGTTCATGCACCTCAACGGCACGCTCCGGCGGTTGGTACAGGAGAGCGAAGGCCGGGACCCGGGGCCAAGCACATGCGGGCTGGACGCCCAGAGCGTCAAAACCTCAGCCAACGTGGTGCCGACGGCCGGCCAGTGCATCGATGCGGGCAAGGAAACCGTAGGGCATCGACACCCTCGGCCTTCTACTGGCTGCCCGGGTCACCCTCGCCAGCTACCGCGACAACACCGGCGGCATCCACCCGGCAGGAGCTCGAACCTCCCACGGCGAGCCGGCTCCGGCCACGGTGTACTGCTCGACGGCGACGTCCGCAGGAACGACCACGGGGCTCGCGTCCCTCGGAACTCACTCTCACTCAAGCGCTCCCGCCTCCCGGACAGGCGAGGTGGGCCAACCGAAGCATGCGAGCTGTTGAAATATTCCGACGCAACAACTTTCCGGGTCATGGCCCTCCTCACACCAAATATAGTTTTTCGTTCAACTACATCGGAGTACTGTCGCAAGTGCCTGACGAAAGGCAGCCCGTGATTCTGTTCGTGCAGGTCACGGGGCAAGCAAGGAGGAAAGATCATGGCATACACATTTGCGCGTCGGGCTGCCGTCGCGGTGGCCTCTGTGGCAGTCGCAGCGGCCGGACTCCTCGCCACTGGCGGTTCCGCCTCGGCCGCGACCCTCACGACCGGCGACCGGCCTGCCGTCGTTTCTCACACCACGCGGTCCGCTGACGCCCACCACGAGGGCCGGCCCGGTCGCTGGGACGAGGGTTGGGGCAGGCACGACGACGGTGATCGTGGTTACCAGGGCCACCACCATGATGGACATCGCTACTGGAGCCGAGACCATAATGACCGCGGCCGCTACCGGGTAAGCGAAGACGACATTCGTCGCCAGTGGGTCCTCGACCAGATCTACTGGCTCCAGGACCACGACACACGTCGCTAGCCTCGGGCTTTCACGTGGCTGGGTGTCCGATGCGTGATCGGAAACGCGAAGAGTGCTCCTGACCTGCAACGATGGGACTTGTCTAGGGTCCAGGTCGGCGCATGAAAGAAGCACTCCTCAGGTGAAGAAGCGTATCGGGTCCTATCCGCGTGTCCGCATCGAGGGCGGCGGGAGCGGGGTGGTCTCGCAGGCTGGCGGAGTACTGCTGGTCGAGACTGCCCGTAAGACCGGCCTGGATACCGAGATATCGGCGGCGCTGAGGCCGTGGCGGCGGCCTCGGGCGGTGCACGATCCGGGCAAGATCCTGCTGGATGTGGCTCTCGCGGTCGCGCTGGGCGGGGACTGCCTGGCCGATGCGGGACTGCTGCGGGCCGAGCCGGCCGTGTTCGGGCCGGTGGCCTCCGACCCAACGGTCTCCCGGCTGATCGACACCCTCGCCGCGGCCGGGGACAAGGCCCTGACCGCGATCCGCTCGGCGCGCGCCGAAGTGCGCGAGTACGTCTGGACGTTGGCCAAAGATGCGGCGCCGGATAGGGGCGGCCAGGTGATTGTGAACCTGGACGGAGTGCTGGTCCTGGCCCACTCCGACAAGCAGGACGCGGCCGCGACCTGGAAGAAGTCGTTTGGACATCACCCCCTGATGGGCTTCGTCGACCACGGAAGCGGTGGCACCGGGGAGCCGGTGGCAGCACTGTTGCGGCCGGGGAACGCGGGATCCAACACCGCCGCCGACCACATCACCGCCACTCAACTCGCTTTGGCCCAGCTCCCCAAGCGTCACCGGCGCGGCCGGTCCACACTGATCCGTACCGACTCCGCGGGCGGCACCCATGAGTTCCTCGCCTGGCTCACGAAACGGGGCCGGTGGCTGTCGTACTCGGTCGGGATGACCATCACTGAGCAGATTCATCAGGCCGTGTTGAAGGTCCCGGCCTCCGCCTGGACCCCAGCGGTCGAGCCGGGCGGCGAGATCCGCGACGGCGCCTGGACCGCCGAACTCGACGGCGACACACTCAAGGGCTGGCCGAAGGGAATGCGGCTGATCGTCCGCAAGGAACGGCCCCACCCCGGCGCCCAGTTGCGCTTCACCGACGCCGACGGCCTGCGGCTCACCTGCTTCGCCACCAACACGACGGGCGGGAAGATCACGGACCTGGAACTGAGGCACCGCCGACGGGCGAGGGCAGAGGACCGCATTCGGAACGCACGGGCCACCGGCCTGCGGAACCTGCCCCTGCACGAGACCGCACAGAACCGGATCTGGCTGGAGATCGTCCAGCTCGCCCTCGACCTGCTCGCCTGGATGCCGATGCTCGCTCTGACCGGCAAACCCCGCCTCTGGGAGCCCCGCCGCCTGCGGTTGCGGCTGTTCTCCGCCGCTGCCCAACTCATCACCACCGCCCGCCAACGGCACCTGCGATTCGCCCACCACTGGCCATGGACCGACGTGATCACAGACGCGATCAGACGGCTCGACACCCTCCCGAACCCACGCTGACCAGCAACAACCCGTCCCGACGAGCAGAAGAGCCACCGACCGGAACCGTGGAATCCGGCGCCCACCCGATGCGACGATCGGGCCACCCGTATGCCCGCACACGCTCCACAACGACGCATTGGCCGCCAGCCGAAGCTGACGACCAATCACGAAAGATCGAGGCTAGTGGATCCGGGAACACAAACATCGTTCATGCCGCTGCGACGCAGCCGTTGATTTTCGTGGAACACCACGGGCGGCTGCTTCGGTCACAGCGATGCATCACAACGACAACTACCGCTCCCTCCAACAGGAGTGGCAACCCGATGGGCACTGGCACCGGTTCCCAGCCAACGAGGCTCTTGACGCCTGTGGCGGATGCGTGATGCGCGCGGGCTTCTATGGAAGGGCGAGGCCCGTCCACAGGAGAAACTCGCCTCGAGAACGCGCCGTCAGCAAGTACAGGTCATCTACCAAAGGCACCGTCAAAGGGTTCCGGGCCAGCCCTGAACCAACCCCCTTGAGGGCATTATCCCCTGCATCGGACCAGCAATCCGATACAGGATCCACCGGTCCTGGATGGCCACCGGTGGATAATCAGAGTACGGCTGGGGAAGCCGCACTCAGCCGCGGGGCGGAATTCGCAGTCGCTTCAAGGGACAGCGGCGACTGGTACACCGAATTCCGCCTCGCGGCACTGAGCGTGGGGCGGAGGGAATGAGCCGAGTGCTCCTTTTTGCCCTGGCCACTGGTCACCCAACATATTCCATTGACGAGTTCCTGCCCCCCGGTAATACGCGGACTCGACGGTCACCGTCCCCGCGAGCCGGTTTGATGTCCCGTCAATCTCTGCGCGTGAGCGCGGGCGCGTTCCGTGACATCGAGGCGCCGGTCAGGCGCCCTGTCCCCATCGCGTCCGCGCGGTGAGTAGATGCTCGACCCGTGGAGGTGGATCCGAGCGGGCTCCGGCCTCCATGGCCCGATCCCCGGGCCTTTCGGCAACGGCCGGCCGGGCCCGGCCCCCGAGGACGACGTGCCCGGCTGCGAGCCACTCCCCACCCCGGCGCCCGCCGTCAGTGTTGCAGACCCGAGTCCTGGCACGCGGTGTGGCCGAACTCGCCCGGCCCACGGTGACAGGCGCGGTGACCTGCCGGCCTCGGGGGACGTCATCCACATCACGATGCAAGAATTCGCCGCCCTTCTGGACAGCGCCACCGGAGAACTCGGTGTGCGCCCCTGTTGACGCCACGGCCACGCCACGGTGGCGCCGCGCCCCACGCACGGAGTATCCCGGAAGACCCCTACGACCGCTAACGGGGTGGCAAGGAACGCGGCCCCTCAAGACTGCCGTCACTGGATGTGCAGGAACTGCGAGGTTTCACAGGAACTGCGAGGTTTCAGATGGGTGCAAGGGCATGCCGTTGGCAAAACGCTGCCGCACCACCCCGATACGGATCTCTGTTTTGGTCGAGGTCGAGACATGAGCCAACCGCCGCCGGGGCGGCGGTGCTGGGCACCGCCCGGGATCTGCCTCCCCCACTCCTGCCTCCAACACGATTTGTTCACCGTGGGAGCACTGCGCTCCCTCATCTCCGTGGAGATCGTGCTGCGCAACCGGTTCCGATCCGCCCGTCATCCCTATCTGAGAATCGCCATGCGCCGATGCAGCCGAATGCGACTCACCGCGGATTCCGCCACCGATTGGGGTCCTCATGCGCGTAGCTCGTGGCGGGGCGACCTCTACCCACCGCACGAAACGGCCCTCACCACGCTGTCCCGCACCACGCGCGCAGGCGAGCGCGTCCATCACCTGGGTGCCGCGACCGCGCTCCAGCGCAGGGCGTTCGGGGCAGACCGCCGCCGGGCCGGCCATGCCGCCGTCGGCGACCTCCACGCGCACTATCGACCGTCCGTCACGGGAAAACATCTGTCAGGTGATACCGAGGTCGGGTAGGGCGTAGCGGACCGCATTGGTCACCAGTTCGGAGACGACCACCTCCAGCCGGGCGCCATAGTCCCAGCTCAGGCCCCAGGGGTTCAGCAGGCACCGGGTCAACCGCCGAGCCCGGCTCAAGGAGCATGACGGTATCGAAGTGCATCACATTCGACACCTCAAGGACCTGAACGTCCGGGGGCGGGCTGCCAAGCCTGCCTGGGCTCAGATGATGGCCGCGCGTCGTCGGAAAACCCTGGTCGTCTGCCGTGCCTGCCACGAAGGAATCCACTACAGCGGACGTCCCTCGCGGCAGAACTCATGAGAGAGAAAAGGCACTGGAGAGCCGGATGCGATTTACATCGCGCGTCCGGTTCGGTGGGGGGCCGTTGGAAAAGGGCCTGGTCACAGGTACCTCGCTGGCGGCCTACCCAACCGCACGCCGGGTTCGGCGAGAGGTCCGGAGAAACGGACCGGGAGCAATCCCGGCAACGCGCTCCGGGCCTACTCGGCGATGCCGACACGGTGAATGATGGCTGGAGCCTTCTGGGCGGCACGGGAAGTTGCCCGAAAACAAGCCGTTGGCAGGGTGGTTGGGCTGACAGTTCGGGGCCGTGGAAGAAACCGTGCTCCGGCTGAAAGAGCTGTTGTTCCCGTCGATCGCGGACGTCGCGGTGCTGTCGGCGGACGTGACAGAATGATGCATACGCATGCAAGGAGGAGGCGGACGATGCCGCGGACCGGATCTGCGACCAGCTCCCGGGCGTTCAAAGTCGGGGTGTGGCGGTCACTGATGGAGGTTCATAACTCCGTGCTCCGCGAGATCGAGCATGAGCTCGCGGAGCGCCATCGCCTCTCGATCAGCGAGTTCGACACCCTGGTGAACATCCCGCTCAAGGGCACGCGCCTGCGCGAACTCAAAGACCGGGTGGTCCTGACGCAGAGCGCGGTCAGTCGCCTGTGCGACAGGCTGGCCGACCGCAGCCTTGTCACACGCTCACCGCTGGAAGAGGACATGCGTGGTGCAATGATCCATCTCACCGAAGCAGGGCGGAAACTGCTCCGCAACGCTGCTCGCACCAATGCCGAGGTGGTGGAAAGGACGTTCGCCGACCGGCTGACACAGACCCAACTGGACTCACTGCGTGAAATCCTCGACCAGCTGAGCACGGAGCAGGGCCGGCCGAAAGGTTGCGACATCACCGGGTGACGTTGCGGCGGGAAGCAAACCTGTGCTCCCGGTCTCTCTCCCCCGTACTCATCCGGGTGCGGCCGCCTGAAGCCGGCCCGTTCCGGACTGCTCGCGGAACTGCAGCAACTGCCTCGACAGTGGCACGGCGCGCAAGACAAGCGTGTCGACAACTTCCGGCGGCCTGTCTGCTCTCCACGCTTGCGAGCTGTGGCTGCCTCCTTCGCAATGCGGAGTCTCCCCACGCCCGGCGCCTCCGGGATTCCGATGATCGAAGATCGCTAAGATGGTCGATTCAGGGAGCTGGAGCTCACCGGCATTCAAGACCACCCGTATCAGGCGATGTCTCTCGACGTCTGGGCGCTGCTGACGACCGTGCCGGCCCGTACCGAGTACGTGCGTGCCCGGACACCGGGCCGGCCCGCCTCGGGGAGACCGGAGCGAGCCTGCTGATACTCATGGCCAAATCGAGGCATCTCAAGCCGGAAGACGTGAAAGCGGTACTTCAAGCCGTCGCCGGAGGCCATCACGGAGGTCACCAGCAGGCACCCGGGGGCGCCCGGCGCCGAGCGGTCGTATTCGCCGTTGACGGCCGGGACGCCTCCCGCGCCTCCTAGCTTGATCTTTAACCTCGGAGGTCGAACGACTCGTCGTACTTGATCACTCGGACTGGTAACTGCCGTGCGTGCAGGCGGCCTTCGGCTGAGCATGTGCTCCGACCAAGAAACACACAAGCTCAGCGCGAAGGCCGTGGGAATGAGTCTGTTGCATCATGCTGTCGGGCAGGATCCGTTTGCGGAACTGTCATGCTTCCGGGGTGAGTTCTACTCCTGTCTGACCCGGCGTGCGGATGCGTTGCTCGAGCTTGCGGACGCCGTGTTGTGTGCGGATGGTCCGGTCCGGTCGCTGGTGGAGCTGTCGCTGGTGGGCGAGCATCGTCGCGGGCACGGTGGGCTCTACGACGCCCTGGCCGCGGGCCAGGTCGATGTCGGCAGGCTGCGGCGGGCCCTGGCCGCGGTGTCTTTACCGCGGGCGGCGGACGGCCGGCTGGTGCTGGCCGCCGACATCACCTGCTGGCTGCGGCCCAGCGCGCACACCTCACCGCAGCGGATCCTGTGTCACACCTGCGGCCGGGGCAAGGACCAGCACATTCCTGTTCCCGGCTGGCCGTACTCGGTGATCTGCGCGCTGGAGACGGGCCGCAGTTCATGGACCGCCCCGCTGGACGCGCTGCGTCTGGCCCCGGGAGATGATGCCGCCACCGTCACGGCCGGGCAGATGCGTGAACTCGTCGAGCGGCTGATGGCGGCCGGACAGTGGAAAGACGGCGATCCGGACGTTCTGATCGTGGTGGACGCCGGATACGACGTGCCCCGCCTCGCCTTCCTGCTGAAGGATCTGCCGGTGCAGGTGCTGGGCCGGATGCGCTCGGACCGCGTCCTGCGCCGCACGGTCCCGCCCCGCGCGCCCGGCACCCGGGGCCGCCCACCCCGCCACGGCGGCGAGTTCGTCTTCGGCGACCCCACCACCTGGAACACACCCGACGCGCAGACGGTGACCGAGACCCGCCTCTACGGCACCGCCACCGCACGGGCCTGGGACCGGCTCCACCCGAGACTGACCCACCGCTCCGCCTGGACTGCCCAGCTGGGCTCCCTGCCGGTGATCGAAGGCACCGTGATCCGCCTGCAGGTCGAGCACCTGCCCAGCGGCGCGACACCGAAGCCGGTGTGGCTGTGGTGGTCGGGAGGTTGTCGGCCATCATCTGGTCCCGCAGGCCCACCAGCCGCGTCATGCGGCCCGGTGAGGTGTCGGCCATCCAGAAGTGGTAACGCAGCAGGCCGGTGGCGGTGCGCCCGTACAGGCGCGCCGGGTCCCAGTCGTCCCGCGAGCTCGCCGTGATCAGGTGCGGCGTCTGCGCGTCGAGCAGCGCCACCAGATCGTCGGCGAGCAGCCGCAGCTCCCTGGCCTCGGCCGACTGCCCCACGGACCGGGCGGGGTCCATCATCGCGGCGGGATTGGTCCACCGGTCGTCGGCGCCGAGCAGGCGGTCGACCGTTTCCCCGGTGCAGGGGAGCAGGTCCGCGTCCACCCGGGTCGAGAGGTAGCCGTGGAGTGCGGTGAGGGCCTGCCGGGGGCTCGCGGCGCCAGTGATCTCCAACGGGCCGTCGAAACCGGCGAAGCGGAGCCGCTCGGACGCGGGCCGGCCGTCGTAGTAGGCGCGCATCCAGCGCACGAGCTCGCGGACACGACCAGGCCCATCATGCAGTCGCTCTCGATCGCGATCGTCCGGTAGCCCTCCTGCTCGACGAGCTGCCGGAAGAGCTCGTTGCGCAGGTCGAGCAGAGTGTCCTCGCCGTGGGTGGGCTCGCCCAGCGCGAGCAGCCGCGGCCGGGCCGGAAACAGCTTCATGACAGCGGCGGCCTCGACGGTACGGGCAGCGTCCTTGATGTCAGTAGCCACGACTTCAACGGTATCGTTGAACCTTCAGTTGAAACTTTCCCGCGGTATCATCAGGCCCGTGGGACGAAACCTTCAAAACGGTGGGCAGCTCAGGCCGATTGACCTGGCGCGCAGGCACGGTCTGTCCACGCAGGCCATCAGGAACTACGAAGAGGCCGGCATCCTTCAGGCCGCCGGTCGCACACCCCACGGTTACCGCACCTATACCCCGCTTCACGCGCGGGCCCTGGGCGCGTTCCTTGCCCTGGTGCCCGGCCACAGCCACCAGACGGCGACGTCGATCATGCGGGCCGTGAACCAGGGCGCGGTCGATGACGCCTTCCGCCTCATCGACGAGAGCCACGCCCAGCTACTCGACGACCGGCGGACACTCCAGGCCGTGGAGAGCGCCCTCCGCGACCTGACGCCCACCACGGCGCCCGGACCCGACGCGGCGGTGTCCGGGGCTGGCGGCACGTTCATCGGGCCGCTGGCACGGGAGCTCGGAATCCGGCCCGCGACGCTGCGCAAATGGGAGCGCGCCGGGCTGGTGCGCCCGCGCCGCGACCCGCTGACCGGGTACCGCATCTACGACGAGGCCGACGTACGGGACGCTCGGCTGGCCCACCAGCTCAGGCGGGGCGGCTATCTGCTGGAGCAGATCGCCCCGCTGATCGCCCAGGTGCGGGCGGCCGGCGGGCTGGAGCCGTTGGAGGCCGCACTGTGCGACTGGCGCGGTCGGCTGTCCGCCCGCGGGCGGGCGATGCTGACCGGGGCCGCCGAGTTGGAGGCGTACCTCCGCGAGCGCGGATGAGACTTCGGTCGTCGGCCGAAGAGAACAAGGGTCACCAACGGTTCCATCTCGGCTGACCCGTCCGCCGATGTCGGCCTGGTCCCGGGCTGAGCCCTACTCCTCATCGACCGCAGCCGGATCACCCAGGGGCCGCAGGTACGGGGCAGATCGAGGAGGTGGAAGGAGTACCGGCCCAGCATGTCGATGTGACGCCGCACGAACGGCGAGAGGCGGGACACGTCCTCGTCGCACACCTCGAAACCGTCGGCGCGTAGCTGGGTGACGGCGGCGTCAATGTACCGGGTGTTGAACAGGACAAGGGGGCGTTGAGGACCAAGCCGAGGGCGCCGATCTGGTCCCGCGTGCCGTCCTGGTAGCGCTGAAAGGTCGTCCCGCGCTCGCACGGAAGATCTTCCAATCGGTTCGACCACTCCAGCGGTGCCGGTCGGACATGATTGAGGTGGAGCCAGACCGTGCCTTGCCGCCGGGGCAGGCTGCGGGGCCCACTACCGCGCAGGGCCCGGGTCCGGCCCTCGGTCTCCGAGCCGATGCCCGGCGCGATCCCGCCAGGCGCTCGGCGAGCCGGCGCTCGTAGGAGGGCTTACTGTCGTCGAGGAAGATCGCCATCTCCTTCAGGACCGTGACGGTATGTCCGACCGGCAGATCGCGAGCCCGAAGGGGTGAAGATCTCGCTGTAGCGGATGATGTCGCCCTCGACGTACTCGGTGAGGACCAGGGCCAGGCCGCGGTTGACGGCGAAGTGGATGTCGCGCCCCGGCCCCGCGCTTCGGCGATCCGGTGGGCGAGGTATTTCGCCCAGGCCGGCCATGGGCTGGCCAGGTCGACGGCTGCGGGGCGGCCGAGGCGGCTGTAGTCACGGGGGATCTGCTCGAACAGCGGAAGTTGCCTCCAGTCGGCACTCGGCCGCCAGGCCGGCGCGGGCGGCGGCTTGCGAGGCGGTCCCCGCCTTCCTCCGCGCCGCCGAGGGGCGGGCGCCGATCCGTTGCGATGGTGCAGGCCCACGAAGAACAGCTGGTGGTACCGGACGGCTTGGAGCCGAGCTCCCACGTCGGCTTCGACAGTCAAGGGACCGACAGCGGCCTGGGCGTCGAGGCCGAACCTGGCATCAACACAGACAGCAGTAATCGCACTTCAGCGGCTGGACGCGGCGGCAGCCGGTGCAGGTGGCCCTCTCGTGGCTGCGGCCGAACATGTAGCAGGTGGGGCAGAAGCTTCCGGTGAAGTCGCCCCAGGCCCGGCAGTTGTCGCAGGAGTCCGTGGGCTTACGGTAACCATTCGGATATCGACTCATGCCGGAGGGAGTGACCGGCCGTCGCGGCGCTTGGGCAGCAGCGCCGGAGCCGACCGCGACTCGACCGGCCTCCTCCTGACCAGGGCGGTTGACTTTACGCGGCTCGGGGATCAGCAGGTCACCGATCTGGGTGCCGCCGCTGCTTCCACAAGCCTCCAGACACCGTGCCGCGCAGGGACACGTCCTCGGACTGTGCCCGGGGGTCAGAGCCTGCCGGCATGGTCCAGATCGACCAGGAGACGCTCCACGTCGGTCATAAGGGATCCGTAGACATGCCAGGCACCCGGCTTGACCAATGCGCCCCGGCCGATGAGGTCGGTCATGGTGTCGTGCCACCCCCGGGCACGGTCGATCGCTGCACGCAGTCCCTCATGGGCTTCCGCCGGGCGGGCTGCGCTGTCGACCTCGACGAACGCCTCGACGGCCTGCCCTGCCAACTTGAGCATCTCGGCGTACCGATCGAGGAACTGCTGTCCCAGGTGGTGGTCGGTGTGGGTGTCGTCCACGTTGTCGGCCAGCGTTCGAGCAATGCCGCGCACCTGGAGTGATACGCCATGCAATGTATTGAGCATGTCACCGTAGGTCACAGGCCGGTGCTGTGGATGCACCGCCCAGCAGGTGTTCCAGCGCAGACTCTCCTGTCCCTGCTGCACGCTCTCGCGCGCGTGCGCGACCCGCCGCCCCAGCCCCCTCCCGTCCTCCACCCAGCCGTGCGCGCGGGCGACATGCTGCCGCTCCCGCAGCCCGTGGCCCATGTCTCGCAGCAATGCCCCCATGACTCGGGCGAGGTCTCGAACCGCGTCATCGGATTCGTCCAGATGTATCGGCGGCATGATCAGCGCGTTCACCGCAACGCCCACCACCGCCCCGCTCAGCGCCGCGATCGCCGTCAGGACGACGTGCCCGACCGGAGCCGCGGCTGCGGCGGTGAGCGTGAGAACCGCCGTCGATGCGACCTGGAGCCGGTCGTCGGAAGCCCGGCTTCCGGCCGCCACCAGGGCGATCCCCACGATGCCCGCGATACTCCCGGCGGTGGATCCCAGCAGCCACACGGTGCCGAGAGCCAACAGCACTCCCGCCGCCCGGGTAGCCATGCTCCGCGCGGCCTGCGTCACGGAGCGATACACCGTCGCGGCATTGACCATGAGCAATGCGGTGGCCACAGCCACATACGGCCGCTCCCCCTGGATCCAGAGAGTGGCGAACTCCCAGGCGAGCAGCGCCGCGATCAGGTTCTTGGCGCCGTGCACCAGGGCATGCCATCCCCAACCGCGGCGGGTCGCTTCGACGAGTCGCGTCAGCGGCGGCCGCAGACCCAATGACGACGGTGCCCGGCCTTGCCGCCGATCAATAGTTGAAAATTGCACAAT
The DNA here is from genome assembly GCF_036002945.1 of Streptomyces sp. NBC_01224. Classification (NCBI taxonomy): domain Bacteria; kingdom Bacillati; phylum Actinomycetota; class Actinomycetes; order Kitasatosporales; family Streptomycetaceae; genus Streptomyces; species Streptomyces sp. NBC_01224. The sequence continues at coordinate 272,237 of NZ_CP108529.1, forward strand.
TCACAGAGTGGCACACTTTGCCCGACTTGACTGAGTGGCATCCCCCACAGCGACTCGATCCGGTCAACCAATCAACCGACAAGCCGACCTTGCCCCCCCCTGGACCACTCATCCCGACCCGAGCAAGGGCCAACTGTCGGGCTAGTCACGGGGTGTTCCACCACAGGTCAGCGCGCCGTGGGCCGGGAACCAAGGTGAGCAGGTCCGGAGAGCCCCCGAGTGCCGGGGGGCGAGGGCTCGGCCCGCGCCAACAACGACCCGTCCGGAAGCTCCGCGTCGGAGCAAGCAGCGAAGAGCGCGGCCGGCCGTGGGGCGCGCACGGTGAACCTAACGGCACCAGCCCCGGCACACCACGTGTCCGTTCAGGCCCACGCATGCCCGAGTCTGTTTACATTGCCGAACCAGGCGCGTAATCTAACCGCGAAACCACACAGTCGGGCATAGAACGGATTCAAAACAACATGTATGCACCGGAGCGGCAGCAAGTGATCCTCCGCCTCGCCCGCGAGAGCGGCCGCGTCGACGTGCTGTCCCTGGCCGAGGAGTTCCAGGTCACCGCCGAGACCGTGCGGCGTGACCTGAAGGCCCTCGACCGGGCCGGGCTGCTGCGGCGCGTCCATGGCGGTGCGATCCCGGCCGGGCGGCTCGACTTCGAGCCTGAGCTCGCCGAGCGCGATGCGGTGGCCATCGATGAGAAGGAACGCATCGCGGCCGCCGCGCTCGGCGAACTCCCCACCGACGGCAGTGTGATCATCGACGCGGGCAGCACGGCCGCCCGACTGGCCGCGGCCATCCCGCTCGACGCCCACCTCACCGTGGTCACCCATGCACTGCCGGTCGCCGCCCGGCTCGCCGACCACCCCGGCATCGCGCTGCATCTCGTCGGCGGCCGGGTCCGGCATCGTACCCGTGCCGCTGTCGATGCCTGGGCGTTGAACGCCTACAGCGAGATCAACGCCGACGTCGTCTTCCTCGCCACCAACGGCTTCTCGCCGAAGGGCGGTCTGACCACGCCGGACCTGGCCGAGGCCGCCGTCAAGCGCGCAATGATCTCTGCCGCCCGGCGGGTCGTACTCCTGGCCGACTCCGCCAAGTTCGGCCAGGAACACTTCGCCCGCTTCGGCGACCTCGCGCAGATCGATCTGCTCATCACCGACACCGGACTCGGCTCCGACGATGCCCTTGTCATCGAAGGCCAGGGCCCGGAAGTAGTACGCGCATGATCCTCACCGTCACCCCCAATCCAAGCCTGGACCGTACGTACGAGCTGCCCGGGCTGACCCGCGGTGCCGTGCTGAGGGCCACGGACGACCGAGTCGACCCCGGCGGCAAAGGCATCAACGTCTCGCGCGCTGTCGCGGCAGCCGGCCACCGCACGATCGCTGTCGCACCGCTCGGCGGGCCTGAGGGCGCACTGCTCGCCCGGCTGCTCGGCGAACACGGCATCGAGGCGGCCGGAGTACCGATCGCCGGCAGCACCCGTATCAACGTCACGCTCGTCGAACCCGACGGAACGCTCACCAAGGTCAACGCGGTAGGCCCGGAGATCACCATGGCCGAGGCGGAGGCCCTGCTGGATGCGGTACAGACCCGGTCGGCCACCACGGACTGGATCGCCTGCTGCGGCAGTCTGCCCCGTGGGCTGCCCCCGCAGTGGTACGCCGAGCTGGTGGCCCGGAGCCACCGCGCCGGGGCCCGGATCGCCCTCGACACCTCCGGCGCGGCGCTGACCGCGGCGCTGCGGGAGCGCCCCGATGTGGTCAAGCCGAACGCGGAGGAGCTCGCCGAGGCCGTCGGTCGCCCGTTGGCGACGGTGGGCGACGCCGTGAAGGCGGCCCAGGAGCTGCGCGAGCGCGGTGCCCGATCCGTTCTGGCCAGCCTCGGGGCCGACGGGCAGCTGCTGGTCGACGATGCGGGTACATACTTCGGCAGCGCCCGGGTGGACGCGGTCCGCAGCAACGTCGGAGCGGGCGACGCCTCCCTCGCGGGCTTCCTCGCCGCGAATGGAAAGGGCCCGGCCGCGCTCGCCGCGGCTGTCGCCCACGGCGCGGCGGCAGTGCAGCTGCCCGGCAGCGTCATGCCGACCCCCGCGGAACTCGACCTGTCGGCGGTCACCACGACCACCGACATCCCCCTGGACCGGCCCCTGACGGAGCCGACTTCATGACTGCCGTGCATCCGCGGCCCAGCCCGCACCGCCCCGAGTCCCCCCGAGCCGCCCGCAGGACGGTCCACGAGCAAGGAGCCCCGCGTTGAGTGAACTGATCACCGCGGCACTGGTCGATCTCGATCTGTCCGCCGAGACGAAGTACGACGCCGCCCGGTCACTGGCCGAGCGAATGGTCACCGAGGGCCGCGTCACCGACCTCGACGGCTTCCTCGCCGACGTGGCCGCCCGTGAGGCACAGATGCCGACCGGCCTGGACGGCGGCATCGGCATCCCGCACTGCCGCAGCGAGCATGTCACCACGCCCACGCTCGCCTTCGGCCGCAGCGAGGGCGGCATCGACTTCGGCGCGGCTGACGGCCCCGCCGATCTGATCTTCCTGATAGCGGCGCCTGCCGGGGCCGACGACGACCACCTCACCATCCTTTCCGCCCTGGCACGACGGCTGATGGACCCGGACTTCACGGGCGCACTGCGAGCGGAGCGTGACCCGGGCGCCGCCGCGGCCCTGATCCGCGGCGAGGAGGCCGTTCCGGCCGGCCCGGCTCCGGACGCCTCGCCAGCGGACGGTGCAACAGCGGACGGCCCTGCCTCTGACAGCGGTGCAACGGCCGACGAACCCTTCCGGATCGTCGCCGTCACGTCATGTCCGACCGGCATCGCACACACCTACATGGCCGCCGAGTCACTGGCAGCCGCGGCCCGCGCCGAGGACGTGGTGCTCGACGTCGAGACGCAGGGCTCAGCCGGGTTCGAGAGGCTCGATCCGGCGCTCATCGCCGCTGCCGACGCGGTCATCTGGGCGCATGACGTCGAGGTGCGCGAGAAGGCACGGTTCGACGGCAAACCCATCGTCGACACCGGGGTCAAGGCAGGGATCAACCGACCTGCCACGCTGATCGCCGAAGCCAGGCGGAAGGCTGAACACGGCGAGACCAGCACCGTCGCGGGCGGCGCCGCTCAGCAGGGCGACGGAGCCTCCGCCGGCGGTGACCACGCACACTTCGGGATCCGGTTGCGCACCTACCTGATGTCCGGCGTCAGTTACATGGTGCCGTTCGTCGCCGCAGGCGGCCTCCTCATCGCACTGTCGTTTGCCATCGGCGGCTACGAGATCGCCAGTGCCAAGTCCGTCGCGGACCACTTCGTCTGGGGAGAGGCCGACAGCTGGGCCGCTCTGCTCAACCAGATCGGCACCGCCGCATTCGCCTTCCTTGTGCCGGTGCTGGCCGGATACATCGCGTACGGAATGGCGGACCGGCCCGCGCTCGTCCCCGGGTTCGTCGGCGGTGCCATCGCGCTCACCATCAACGCGGGCTTCCTCGGCGGCCTCGCGGCGGGTCTGCTCGCCGGTGGGGTGGTGATGGCGATCCAACGTGTGAAGGTCCATCCCACGCTGCGCGGCATCATGCCGGTGCTGGTGATTCCTCTCCTCGCCTCGGTGGTCGTCGGTTTCCTGATGTTCATCGTTGTCGGCAAGCCGATCGCCTCGCTCCAACGAGCCCTGACCGACGGCCTCAACGGGCTCTCCGGCTCGAACGCGATCATTCTCGGCATCGTCCTCGGCCTGATGATGTGCTTCGACATGGGTGGGCCGCTCAACAAGGTGGCGTACGCCTTCGCGGTCGGCGGCCTGGCCGATCCGACGCCCGGCAGCCTCAAGGTGATGGCCGCGGTGATGGCGGCCGGCATGGTGCCGCCGCTGGCCATGGCACTCGCAACCACCGTACGCGGCAGGCTGTTCAGCAAGACCGAGCGGGAGAACGGCAGGGCGGCCTGGGTGCTGGGCGCGTCCTTCATCAGCGAGGGTGCGATCCCGTTCGCGGCAGCCGACCCCCTCCGGGTGATCCCGTCGGTGATGGCCGGCGGCGCGGTCACCGGTGCGCTGTCGATGGCCTTCGGCTGCACACTGCGTGCCCCGCACGGTGGCATCTTCGTGGTGCCGCTCATAGGCGATCCGTTCCTCTATCTCTTGGCCATCGCCGCCGGTACGGCGGTCGCGACCGCCCTGGTCGTCCTCCTCAAGGGGATGCGCAGAGCCGCTGAGGCGCCGGCCCCGGCGACCGAGGAGTCCAAGATCTCCGTCGCCGCCTGACGGACTGCCCCGTAACCCCGCTCCACCACCACCCAGGAGAGTTCACCATGCATCAGCGCACTGTCGCCGTAGGTTCCCGCAGCGGTCTGCACGCCCGTCCTGCCTCCGTGTTCGTCCAGGCAGCTACCCGGCAGCCGGTCAAGGTGACCATAGGCCGGGACGGTCAGAGCGCGGTCGACGCCCGGAGTCTGCTCTCCGTGCTCGCCCTCGCGGCCCAGCACGGCGATTCAGTGGTACTGGCCGCGGAGGGCGACGGCGCGGAAGCCGCGGTCGAGGAGTTGGCCGCGCTCCTCGCCCGCGACCTCGACGCCACGCCGTAACATCAACGGCTCCCACCGTCCCCCGCGCGCGCAACGGCTACGGGGGCGGCGGGCGTTGCCTGTCAGTCCTTCAGCCGCCGGGGCCGTTGTGTCAGCCGACACCGTGTCCCACGCAGGTCGTGTTGTCTCACACGAGGGCTGAGGGCCCTGTTGTGTCGCGGTGCCGTGGTCGCGCGCGGCGCTGACATCCGTTTCGCGTCGCGGGCGGCAGCTCGCCCAGTCCCGTGGGAGAGCGTAGGGAAGCCTGAATGGCCTGGGTCATTCCTCCGGCAGAAGCCGGACCTTTCTCAAGGTCGAACAGCGCAAAGGCGTTAAACGGAGGTCAAGGGGCGGGGTATCCAAAGCCGGGGTCGTCTGCACGAACGCAGTGGTGGCTCTGAGCGGCCTTGTGCGGTCGGCTGGTACTCCCGCCGGACTTCTTCATTCGTGCTGGTCAACGGCTTGGGCGTGGGAAGTGTGGTGGAGTCGTGGTCCGACGGTCAGCCGGGTTCCATGCCCGGCTCGCCCACCGTTTCGGCAGGTCGGAGCCTCGTGAGCGAACGCTGGACCACCTGACCGGGCTGTTCGCGCCGCCCGACTTCATCTCGTCGACCATCGGTCCGGGGACTTCCCTCCCTCGCCATGCTCCCAACTCCCATGTACGGCTTGCGTCGCGCCTTCGCTTCTGATCCACTTCCAGGCATGTAATCGGAAGTAGAGGGTCCGCGTTCGGTATCGGCTCCGGATGGAGGGAAGCCCATGTCTGAGGGGAACCACGCCACGGTGGCGGTCACCGGGGTGACCGGGGCGCTGGGCAGCCGGATCGCCTCTCGACTCGCCGACCATGGCGTCCCCCAACTCCTCGTCGGACGCAGCCCCGACCGCATGCCCGAACTACCAGGCGCCCAGCGACGCGGTCCGGCCGCCTACGCCGACGCCGACGCCTCGGACATGCGCAAGGCGCTCAAGGGCGCGTCGACCCTCATCCTGGTCTCCGGACACCGCACGGGGCGCCGGCTGGAGGAACACGCCACCGCGGTCGAGGCCGCGATCGCGGTCGGCGTGGACCGGGTCCTGTACGTGTCCCTCGTCAGCGCATCGCCCACCGCCACCTACCTCAACGCCCGCGACCAGTGGCTGACCGAACAGTTCCTGGCAGGGGCCGGGATCCGCCACACGGTGCTCCGGTCAGGCTTCTACACGTCGACGCCGGCCGCCCTCGCCAACGAGGAATTCGTCGTGAACGGCCCCGGGAGCACCGGCCGGGCCGCCTTCGTGACCCACGAGGACATCGCCGACGTGATCACGGCCGTCGCCCTCGACGAGGGTCCCCGCTCCGAGCACGACGGCGCGACCCTTGAAATCACCGGACCCTAGGCCCTGACCCTCGACGAAGCGGTCACGCGGATCGCCGCGGCCACCGGTCGGCCCTACCGCTACGAACCCCAGACCCTTGAGGAAGCCTTCGCGCGGCGATGGCGACTGGGCATGAGCGGGGAACAGATCGAGACCTGGATCTCGTGGTACCAGGCGATCGAGAGGGGCGAGGTTTCCATGGTCACCGACGTCGTCCCCCGGCTCACCGGCTCACCGGCAACCCCGATCTCAGACGCAGCCTGGTGGCCCTCGCCCAAGACGGCGCGTGGTACCCGCTGAGGGCTCCTTCCCGGTCGCGCGCTCATCGAACGGTCCGCCGCGACCGACATCGATCCGGCAGGGGTCGCGTATGCGCCCCTCTCGCCCGCGCTGGACGCCGGCGGACTTGGTGCCCTTCTTCACGAAGCCGGTGTCGGCGGTGATCAGCACGCCGTTGTCCGTGCCGAGATGCTCGGCAACGCAGGCCTGCAGGTCGTCACGTAACTCGTCGGCCTTCCAGCGGCTCCGCGAGAGCAGATGCTGCAGCCCGTCGGGGGGATGGCGTGGCTGGCATGAGCCGTTGACCAGCACAAATGAAGAAGTCCGGCTGGAGTACCAGGGGCACCGCACCGCCCAACATGGTCCGTCCGAGGATTCAGTGGCCCGCTTGCCGGGCTTCCTCGAAGGCGTCGAGGAGCGGAGTCACGAATTTCCGCAAGGTGCCGCGTTCCCTGTCCCGGGCCAGCAACTGCAGCGTGAATTCCGGCGCGACGCCCTGCATGAAGGCGGCGGGAGTGTTGGAACGTACGACCGGAACGCGGTTGTAGGGGTTCGGGTCGCCTTCTCCGCGATCCTGATATCCCCAGCGCGACGAAACGGCGTGACGCAGCACCTCCCCGATGTATCGCACCGCGCCGGAGGTCAATTCCGTGTTGTGCCCGGCGTTGACGGCTGCGCGATCCGGATAGCGGTCGAGGAGGACGGGTTCGAGGGCATCCAGGGAGTCGAGGGTGAAGTCGTAGGGGAAATCGAGGGGGAGATGGGCGGTGCGCCAACGGTCGAGTACGCCGTCCATCGACGCCAGCCACGCGTCCAGGAACACGCGCGCGGGCTCCGTCATGGTCGCGCGGTCCTCGGCCATGTACGCCTCGGTCGCCCGAGCCGCCTCCGCTCGGTCGCTGTGCTCGTTCACGTTTCTCAACTCCGTGCTCCCTGACCCTGAACTGCGTACCCGCCGGTCACGGTACAGCGGTGGCCACCGCCTTCCAGACCTTCCAGGAAATGCCCGCCTTCTCCAGCATCTCGCGCTCCCCGGGCCGTGGCCGCTTGGAGAAGATATAGATGATGCGCCACCCTTGCTTGACCAATTGCGCGTCCTTCGCGACCTGATCCTCCTTGACCGGTGACGAACCAAATTTCAACTCGTACAGGACCTTCTTGTCGAAGTTCACGATGTCGGGCTGCCGGTCCACCGCCGTGATCTTGTTCATCATTTCCCGGGACGTGAGCTGTTGCGCGAAATCACCCCATAGCCAACCGTCCTCCGCGTTCAGCTCATTTGTCTGGGCGAAGCCGCCCTCGAAGCCTTCACCCTTGTACGGATTCCCCTGGTTCTCTACGTAGTTCTTACGCCAGTTCGTCCAGCTCTTCGGGGACTTGTTCTCTGTGGCCTTCCGCTGCAGGTACTTACTCCACGTCTTGTACATGTGGTCGCGCGTACCGGACGCCGGATTCTTCACGGTCTGGGCCGCCGCGATGTCGGCCGCGTCCGGTTCCGGTTCGTTGGCGCGGCCGAGGGCGGGGTTGCGGTACGTGAACTTGTTCGGCTTGTCGGTGCTGCCTTTGAGGGGCGAGGACAGGCCGGGCACACCGTAGTCCGGACTGTTGCGCTTCCAATCCCGCGCAACGTCCGACAGAACGCGCTTGATCTCTTTTTGTACCATGGCGCGCGCCACGGCCTGCGCCTCCGCACGCACCATGTGCGTGCGCGGATTCCGCGACGGCGGGATGTAGAAATTGCCGGGGCAACTCACGCGGGCACTGCCGTTGGGCGGCATGGACACCGACTGGGAGCACTGGCCCACCGGACGCCCGTCGAGAGTGACGCTGATGGTTACCTCTGCCGAGACGTCACCGGCCGGGCGGACGTCGGGCCCGGGCGTGATCGAGTTGTTGATCGTCACATTCGCCACACAGCCGCTGGTGCTGCACGGGCTGAGCGTAACGTTGCCGGAGACGGAGAAGTTGACGCCCAGGTCGATCGAATTCCCCAACTCCTTTACATTCTTTTCCACTTCGCGCTGGAAGCTTTTGCGCTGGGTGTCGGTGAGCGGCGGCAGATCGACTGAATACGACCCACCGTCGTCGCCGACTGCACGCACCGGATCTGCGGAGCCGCCACCCGGTCCGGCGTGGTATCCGGCCGGTGAGATCGGGGGCAGGGACGGAAGTCCCGTCGGCCAGGCGGTGGGAAGGGACGGCAAATCGCTCGGCAGTGACGGAAATCCACTGGGCAGCGAGGGCATGTCGCTCGGCCAGGAGGGCTTCCCTGACGGTGCATCGGCCGATGGGCCGGACGGGCCCCCGCCCGAGCGAGGCGCCACCGGCGCCATCCGCACGATGCGCAAGGGGGGTTCGGCCGTGATGTGGACAACCCGCGTGGGCGTCGTGTACCTGCGGACCTCGACGCCGCCAACGGTGGAAAGCCCACCACGGCGCACCAACCGTTTATCGGCTTCCCGTCGCAGTTCACGGGCGATGGTGTCGGGCGCGAACTGCTGCAGGGAGGCGTTCGTCGCGGACCGCCCCAGGGACGGCGTCTTGACCCAGTTGTCCCCATACGTCGATCCGGTCTTGTCAGGGATGCCGAAGCGCCGCCAGAAGGAGACGTCCGCCTTGACGAAGGTCTTGCCGTCGACCGTCATCGTCTTGAGCGTCATCCCGTCGACGGTCGTCTCGGCGAGCATCGTGCCGCCGGGCGTCACCTGCGTCCGGGTACGCGACCGGCCGAGCATGGGGTCCGTGTAACGCCCCTCGTAGACGACGAGACCGCTCGCGGCGAGGTTCACGGCGGCAGCCGTCACGTCCTCGGCCGCCCCCACCGCCGTGTCCTTCTTCGGTCGGCCGTCGGGGCGCGTGCTCTCGGGCCACCACACGATAAGAAGGGTGGCCAGGAGCGCGACGACCGCCACGAGCGCGACGCCGGCGACGACCCGTCCTCGTGTGGTCCTGCGCGACCCGACCTCGGGTGGCATAGGTGGCATGGGTGGCATGGGCGGAACCGCAGGCGATCCGCCACCGGGTTCCCCCACGCCCTCGAGCCCCGGCCGCTCCTGCGGCCATTGGTCAGGCGATTGCGATGCTGACACGCTTCTCCCCCGATGCAGTCGTGCGCGCAACGCAGCGCCCGGGCATGCGCCGACATGCGCCCGTCAGGGGCCGAGTGTGCACCAGCCGACGTCTTTTCGAACGCTCTTTCAGAAAGCTATCCACTTCCTTGCGGTCCACGGACTGTTCTCGGCCACCGACTCCGCCGCGGCCCTCACCCCTGTCGGCGGTGTGTGGGCCGTCCACGAGGACGGGCCGGTGAAGATCTGCCGGCGCATCGCGCATGTCCAGGACGCCCACGACGCGGGCCGGCCGCACGGGCCCGGAGACCTTCACCCTGCATGTGGACGATGGCGGGCAGCATCTGCAACACCCGCGGATGTCCGGCCCGCCGCTTCCCCGCCCCCGACGCTCAGTTGTTGACCGGCTGAGGTCCCGTACACCGGCCCTGGGAGGGCCCTTCCCCTTGGGGCAGTACCAGGGCCGGCTGCATGCTCATCGACTCCGCTCGGACGCTTCGTCCGCCTCCCACCCAGCGTCGCGGTCGTCATCGCTGAGCAGGTCCTTGACTTCGTCCTCTGCACGGACCGGGGCGAGTGGTGGCGTCGCGGTTCTTCTCCGGGTAGAACGCGGTGCGGGTCACGCCGAATTCGACGGCCAACGTTCCTGGAGGCGCACGGCGAACGGGGCACCCCCCGGTGCGTGCGGCCGACAATGCCCTGTTCTGGAAGCCACAGTGGTAATGCTCCGTCGACGACGCATGACTACTCGGCCTCGTCCTGCACACCGGCCCGCGCCACGTAGCATCCGCCACTGTCGCGAGGGCTACGCCTGAACAGACGCTGCCGGTCAATTCGGGCCTCGCGACTTTGCCCCGCCGGGTATCCGACGGGGCGAAGTCGTGCGACAGGTCCCGACGCCTGGCCGGGTCGCACTGGCCAGCTCCCTCGTCAGCACGTGCCGCATGCGATCCGTGCGGGAGGGGCGGAGCGGATGGTGGCTGCATGTCAGCCCACCACCGCTCCACACGTGTTCCGCTCGATCCGGTCAGCCGCCGAGCGCATGCACCTCGTTCAGGATGGCGCGCATCTGCGGTCCCGACTTCTGGGCGTAGTCGTTGCCCGTGTACCCCCACCAGTCCCAGCAGCCCTGCGGGTTGCCGCGCAGCAGGCTGATGTCGGTCTGCGGGTAGAGGATCACCAGGTTGTTGGTGTCGGCATACTCGTTGAGATGGGACTCACGGGCGAACCTGTCACCCACGAACTTGTTGTCGCTCAGGCAGCCGTGCAGTGCGACGACCAGCTTGCAGGCGGCGCCTGCCGCGCAGGAGTCCGGCGTGTAGAGGAAGCTGCTGCTGCCCATGCTGTACCACTGGGCCAGACCGCCCGGCACATACCGGTTCTGGTCGTGCCGGCTGATCGTGCCCGACTGCGAGGCGGCCGGTGCGTTCACCTGCCCCAGCCAGTGGCCGAGCATCTCGCCCTGCGGGTCGTTGCCGCAGTTGATCAGGAACGGGTAGAAGGTGGTGCCACAGCTCAGCGGGGCGTTCGGGGTGGGCCAGCCGTGCCCTGCCGGATCGGTGTCGTGGTACGCGGTCCGGGCCCCGAAGTCCCGGTAGAACTGCACCCCTTCGTCGCTCACCGAGGTCCGGACGAGGGGGTCCCGGGTGCCGTGGTACGTGTAGACGGGCTTGCCCGCCAGGTTCGACACGGGGTCGATCCGTCCGTCGGCCGACCAGCGGCGGGCGATCTGTTCGATGCCCTCGGGGTCGGTGGAGATCAGCCCTGTGCCGCAGGCGATCAGCCCGACGACGATGCCTCCCTTGCCACAGTAGTACGGACCTGCGGCGACTATTCCCGCACCGTTGAAGGTGCCGGAGTAAGCGACCTGGAGTTGCGATGCCATGAATCCGCCGGAAGAGATTCCGGTGACGTAGGTGTCGGTGATGTTGAGCCGGGGAAGGCCCGGTTCGCCCGCGTGGGCGGGGGCGGTGAGCCCCAGGGCCGCGGCCATGGCGGCGGCCAGGGTGACAGCTGCGGTCCGCAGGGAGCGGAACTTCATCGTGCGCTCTCCTTCACTGGGATCCGTTCAGGGAACGGGTTCGGAAGTCGGGGAGTTCGGGGGGTACGGAGACGGACGGGGCCATGGTTGGCTGTGCACCGCCCTGCGGGAAATAGAGGTGTGCCATGTCGTAGGCGGCAGATGAGTGGAGATTCTCTCCGTCGCCCGGGATGCATGGCGGTATCGGTGCGGTATCACTGGCCCGGTGACGACGACGCCGGCAACCACCAGTACCCTGCTCCGCCTGCTGCGCGAGGAGGCCGATGAGGCGGCGTTCCGTGCCGTGGCCGCCGAACCGCCGCTCGTGGACGAAGCGCTGGAGATACGCTCCCGGCTCGCGGCCCACCGCCGCCGGGAGGCCGCGCTCGCCGCGCTCTATGAGACCGCCGGTGACCTCGCCTCGCTGCGCGACCTCGAGGACGTCCTGCAGGCCATCGTCAGCCGCGCCCGCACCCTCGTCGGCACCGATGTCGCGTATCTGCTGCTCTCCGACCCGGAGGAAGGCGACACGTACGTACGCGTCACCGACGGCATCACGACGGACGGGTTCAAGACCGGCCGGCTCGCCGCCGGTACCGGCCTCGGCGGACTGGTCGCCGCGACCGCCGTGCCCTACCACACCGCCGATTACCCCAACGACGCCCGCTTCGAGCACACCCCGTATGTGGACGGCGTCATCGGCGCCGAGGGGCTGGTGGCCATTCAGGGCGTGCCGCTGAAGTTCGGCGACCAGGTGTACGGGGTGCTGTTCGCCGCCAACCGCCGGGTGCGGCCCTTCTCGCCCGACGAGGTCGACCTCCTCATCTCGCTCGCCAACCATGCCGCCCTCGCTATCGAGAACGCCACTCTCTTCGAAGAGGTCCGCAAGACCGCGGCCGTCCACGAGCGGCTCACGGCCGTCGCGCTCGACGGGGGCGGACCGACGGGGCTGGCCACGGCGCTCGCCGACGTGCTGCGCGGCAGCGTCCTCGTCCTCGACTCCCAGGACCGGCCGCTCGCCTCGGCCGGTGACGCACCGCCCGAACCGGCGGACCTCGTACGGGAGATGGCGCAGGCCCGAGACCTCCGCAGCTCCGCGTCACGCGGAACCGTCTGTGTCACCCCGATCGTCGCCACCGACGAACACCTCGGCACGCTGCTGCTCGTACGCGGCGGACTCGACGCCTCCGACATCCACGCCCTGGAACGGGCCGCCCAGGCAGCCGCCCTCATGCTGCTCGGTGAACGTGCGGTCGCGGAGGCCGAACACCGGTTGCGCGGCGAGATCCTCGAAGACCTGTTGGGCGCCCCGCACCGCGACCCCGAAGGGCTGCGCCGCCGGGCCGCGCTGGTCGGGCTCGACCTGGAGCGTGACCATGTGGTGCTGGTGGCCCGGGATGGGGACCACGGCAGGCGGCGCCGCATCACGGAACTGGCGGGCGGCCATGCCACCCGGCTCGGCGGTATCGCGGGCGAGTACGGCGGCAGCACCGTCGTCGTCCTGCCTTCCGTCGAGGACCCGGGCGGCGCCGCCCGTGTCCTCGCCGAACTGCTGACCGCCGGAATCGGACACCCCGTCACGGTCGGTGCGGAGCACGCGGCACCCGGCGCCACGGCCGTCGTCGAGGCACACCGCGACGCCGCCCGCTGCCTGGACGTACTGGTCGCGCTGGACCGCGCCGGCGAAGGTGCCTGCCGCGACGATCTCGGCATCCACGGAATACTGCTGGGCCCGGCAGGCCGCGACGAACTGGACCGCTTCATCCGCCGTACGATCGGCCCGCTGGTGGAGCACGACGAGACGCGTGGCAGCGCCCTGGTACGCACCGCGCTCACCTACTTCGCCTGCGACGGCAACCTGAGCCGTACTGCCACCGCCCTGTACGTCCACGTCAACACGCTCTATCAGCGCATCGACCGGATCTCGGCGCTGCTCGGACCACAGTGGCGCCACGGCGACCACGCGCTGCAGGTCCATCTGGCCCTTACCATGCGACGAACAGCAGGTTAGGGCCTGGCGATTCCCTCGGTAGCCCCGCCACGATCACCGCCACCGCACAGCCCGGCCCAGCGGGCCCCATATTCCACTTGGACGGCACCGCCGGATTCACCCGGGTGGTCCGGCTGCCGTGGCGGAGCCAACAGTGAGCTATTGGCCGTCCGGCGGCAGTGGGCGGGATGAGCAGGAAAGGGGGCGCAATCCGTCGAAGGTGCACGGCGTATTGACCGCCCCCGTGGGACAGTGATCCGGGGCGGCCGATGTGCATGGCAGCCGCGCTACGTCGTCATCGGCGCGGGCGTCTCGCCGACGCGGTCGACTGCGGCCTTGGTGAGGATCGCGGAGGTGCCGACTACGGTCCCGGCCGGGCCGGCGTCACCGGCTTCGGTGAGGACCGTGCGTTCACCAAGGAATGCGTACGTGCTCCGGTCGAAGACCCATTGAGTTTGCTGCCCGTGTGTCGTACGGGCGACGGCAACGCCTTCGCGTCCCGTGGCGTCGGCGGCCGCATGGATCACCGTGACGCCGGGGATCTTCGCGGCGGCCTTGTAGAGCGCGGCGCTGACCTGCGGTGGTGCCCAGGTCTCGGCCAGCAGGTCGCCGATCGCGGTGAATGCTCGCTGGTCCGGGTCCTGGCCCTGCCCGCGGGTCTCGTTCCGGATCAGCTTCAGCAGGGCGTCGGCGTCGGTGGGCAGCGCCGCGACGTACTTGTGGGTCGGGTCGCTGATCGACGGGCGCTTCTTGTGCGGGATACTCGGCCGGGGTGTAGCCCCCGGGCCGTCAAGGTGGTAAACGGGTGCGTCGTCGTCGAGCCGACTGTCGGGCTCGCCCTTCTCGCGCAGCAAGCCGGGGCGGCTGCCGTCGGCGGACGACCACACCTGCCGCGTATGCGCGGGAGCCATGGTCACGGGGCCTCCTGAGGCGCTCTGCGCGGCGTAGGAGACCTCGCTCTCGATGTAGACGAACTGGTCGGCGCGGACCATCGGCTGCTTCGCGCCGGCGGCGGCGAGTGCGATGCGGTCGAGGAGCTGTTTCGCCTCGGGTGCGCCGGTGGCGCTGCCATCCTTGACTGCGGTGGTTCCGCGCCCGGGGGTGTCCGTGAAGTTCACCACCATGACGCCGCCGACCGCCAAGGCGCAGGCGACAGCCGGCGCCGCGAACCGGGCCAGACGCCGGTGCGGGGCCCAGGTGATGAGGCTGCCGGGCGGTTCGACGAGGGCCGCCTTCTGCAGCAGTGCTTCCTTCAGCAGCAGTTCACGGCCGGGGACCAGGCCGGGGACCGGCGGCGGGGGCAGCAGGCCGGTGAGGCCAAGGCGCTCGGTTTCCTCGGACCGGTGGTGCGTAGGGCGTTGCGGGGTGGTGTTCATCCGTGGTTCTCCTGGGTCAACGACCGGGCCGCAGGGAATCGGCCCGGTACTGGCTTGTCGGGGGTGGCGGAGGGTTCCCTGTTTTCCGCCGCGGGGGGCCGTTCGGCTCCGGCCCGCGTGGGTTGCGCGCGTGTGACGCGGGCTTCGGCGTCGGTGAGTTCGCGCAGTCGGGTACGGGCGCGGGACAGGCGTGAGCGGACGGTGCCGACCGGCACGCCGAGTGCCTCGGCCGCGGCCGCGTAATCCAGGCCGGCCCACACCACGAGGGTGAAGACCTCCCGGTCACGCCGCCGCAGGCGGGCGAGAGCGGTGTGCGCGGCATGCAGTTGCTCGGCATCCGCGAGGTGCGTGACGAGATCGTCGGTGAAGTCCGGAATCGAGCCGCGTTCCGGGACGCGGGCGAGCGCGATCTCGCGGCGTCGGCGTGCGCGTGCGTTGCGTCGCATGATGTTGGTGGCGATTCCGAGCAGCCATGGGCGCAGGCTGTCCCCGTCGGGGTGCAGTTTCTCCCGGCTGCGCCATGCCTCCAGGAAGGTCGCTGACGCGACGTCCTCGGCCTCCGCCCAGTTGCCCGTCACCCGCAGGGCATAGCGGTACAGCACCTGGGCGTGCTCGTCGTACAGCTCTCCCAGGGCGTCGCGGTCTCCGCGGCGGAAGCGATTCCTCATGAGTGTTTCCACACTCTGCTCTGCCGCGTCCATTGCGCCGGTTCCAGTGACGTGCGCCACATATACCGCCCGGGGCCGCAATCTCATGACGGTGTGACGTGTCTCACGGGAACGCCGACGCCCGGCAGCGCAGTGCAGGTCATGAACAGTTCTTCCGTATCCCGCGTATCCCGCGTATCCCGGGTATCCCGGGTATCCCGGGTATCCCGCCGGAGTGTCCTGGGGACTCTGGCTCTCGCCGTTGTCCTGGTCGGCGGTGCGACGCCCGCCTGGGACACCACCGCCTTCGCCGCAGAGCCGGAGACGTACGCCCTCACAATCAACCACCTCGACCGCGCCGGCCGCTCCACAGGGGACTACGAAACCACCGTCACCGGGATCTCCGGCGCGGGTGCCGACGAGTCCGTCAAGCCGCACGACGCCTCCGGCACGACCACCGTGCGCCTGCCCAAGGGCCGGTACCTGCTGGACAGCCTCCTGACCACCGGCAATGGCGCGGACGGGATGGACTGGATCGTCCAACCGCGCCTCGACCTCGACCACGACACAACCGTCACCGTCGACGCGCGGACCACCGCCCCCGTCGACGTGACTCCGCCCGACCGCGCCGCGGGCTTCCTGGACGGCGGGATGTTCGTCGAGGTCACACACGGCGGCACCACCCGCTTCATCAACCAGGTCATCGCCGCTCCGAGCCTGCGCGTCGCCCACCTGGGCCCCGCCGCCGAACCCGGCTCGGTGAAGCAGTGGTACGACGCGCACTGGACGACCGAGACCACCGGTTACGCGCTCGGCTACACCTTCACCGGCACCCGCGCCCTGACCGGGCTCACCCGGCACCCCTCCGCGAAGGACCTGGCCACCGTGCAGATCCGCGGCGCGGCCCGGCCAGGCACCGCGGGCGCCGCGACCATCGACCTGGCACCGAGTGCCGGACCGACCATCGGCGTCACTCAGAAACTGACGCCCCCCAGCACCGCCACCTACCTCGTGACACCCGAACGCGGCACCTGGGACATCACCTACTGGGCCCCCGCTGAGCCAGGCACGGGAGCGAACCGCTACAGCGCCAACGGCATCGCCGTGCGCGCTGGGGCCACGACCACGCACACCTTCGACAACGCCGTCTTCGGCCCCGCCCTCACCGGCCGCCCCGGCGTCGTACGCGACGGCGACCGGCTCGCCGTCGATGTCCCGCTGCTCGCCGACGGCGACGGCCACGTGCCGTCGTCACCGCCGTACGGCACGGCCTCGACCACTCTGCACCGCAACGGGGTGCTCGTCGGGACGCAGTCCGGTGCCCCGGGACGAGCCGAGTTCACCGTGGCGCCGGGGCGCGCGGCGTACCGAGTCACCAGCACGGTGAAGCGCGGCGGTGCACCCGGCACCGCTACCCGAGTGACCGCGTCGTGGACCTTCACCTCGGACGCGACAGCCGATCCGGCCCCGGTGCCGGTGAGCGCCGTGCGATTCTCGCCCGCGCTCAGCCCGACCGGCACAGCAGCGGCGGACACGGCACTCCGTGTCCCCGTCACCGTGCAGGGCGCCGCCGAGGACGGACGCATACGCTCGCTGGCAGTCTCGGTATCCGTGGACAACGGTGCCTCGTGGACCCGGGTCCCGGTCGAACGCGGCGCCGTGACGATCCGCAACCCACACGCGGGCACCGGCGTCTCCTTGCGCGCAGAGCTGACCGACACCGGCGGGAACACCCTCACCCAGACCATCGTCGAGGCCTACCGCACGCAGTGACCCCGTAATCCGGGCAGATGAACGGCTCGTGAGCCCTGCGGCTTCCGGCACGAGTCGTCGACGCGGGACACAAACAGCGCGCGGTTGATGGCGGGCTCGAGGCCGGCGGGGACGCGGCCTTGAGCGAGAGGGAGCCCCAGGACGGCCCCCTGGACGGCGAACCTGCCGCCCAGTTCGTGGGACGCCTGGGAGGGAAGGAAGTCGGCCGTGCGGCGCCGGAACCGGGCCGCACGGCCACGGTGCCGGTCGCTCATCGGCCCTGGAGGGATACCGAGAGCCGGCATGCTGGTACGCGGCGACTTTCATACCGAGTGCGGTCTTGAACGGTCAATGGGCCGGACCCGCAGGACGGGACGTTGTTCTTGGTCATGGAGTTCGTCACTGGGCGGAATCTGGGCGCTGTACGTCAGCCCGAGCCAGGTCCACCCAGGGCCCGGCTCAGACCACCTCAGGTCCGTCCGTCCCCCGGCCCATCCGCCCGGGGCCCGTCCGCCTCACTCTCATCTGCCGCAGGCCCACCCGCTCTGGACGCCCCTGCCCGCAGCCCGTCCATCACAAGGTCCAGCAGTCGCGTCGCACGTGGCTGCCAGTCGCTGTGCGGGTCTATCTGCCAGAGCCCGGCAATGGCGAGCACGAAGTCGTCGGGGGTCAGCCCCCGGCGGATGGTGCCGGCCTCCTCATTCGCATTCAGCAGGAGCGTGACCGCCTGGGTCACCGGGCCGTGACCCAACTGGGCCAGGCTGCCGTACGTGCTGGTGGCCTTGCGCAGCGCGTCGGCCAGGCCCGCCTTGGCCATGGCGTACTGGGCCAGGCGGTCCATCCATTCCCTCAGAGCCTGGTCAGGTGTGCGGGTCTGGAGAAGCTGGGCAGCGGTGTCGGCGACCTGCTGCATCTCGTAGCGGTAGACCTCCAGAACGAGGGCCTCGCGGTTGGGAAAGTTGCGGTAGAACGTCCCCTGTCCAACACCCGCCTTCTTCGCGATCGCGCTCAGCGGAGCATCCGCAGCCCGCGTCAGCTCGGCCAGCGCGACTTCCAGAATGCGCTCGCGATTCCGTTGCGCGTCCGGGCGCAGAGTCGCGCTCTTCTCTTCCTGCACTCGTCCTCCTTCCGAAACCACGACCAAGCCCGGCCTTGCTAACCGGACAGCTGTCCGCTAGGTTCGATGACAACTGGACAGCTGTCCACTTAGGTCCACCATAGTGGCAGATCCGGCCAGCGTGGCCGACCAGTGCCCGTCGCCGCTGGTCCGTTCATCCGCATCCCCCTCTCCCGCCCGGGCTGTCTGCCGGGATCGTCTCGTTCGACGCGCATCAGCAATGCGAAAGAAGGCTGATCATGGCCCCATCGACGTCCAGCGCCATCACCCTGAACATCAATGGCGAGAAGCACACACTGCCCGTCGACCATCGCACCACCCTGCTCGACGCCCTGCGCGAGCATCTCGATCTAACCGGCACCAAAAAGGGCTGTGACCAGGGCCAATGCGGCGCCTGTACGGTGCTGCTCGATGGGCGCCGGGCCGTTTCCTGTCTCCAGCTCGCAGTCGCGGCCGAGGGGCGTGCGATCACCACCATCGAAGGCGTGGCCGATGGCGAGCGGCTGCATCCGGTGCAGCAGGCCTTCCTCGACCTCGACGGCTATCAGTGCGGTTACTGCACACCGGGGCAGATCTGTTCGGCCATCGCGGTGATCGAGGAGCACGCGGCGGGCTGGCCGAGCGCCGTGACCGACGATGTCCGGCCCGAAGCGGGAATGCCTGCACTCACCGCCGAAGAGATCCGTGAACGGATGAGCGGCAACCTGTGCCGCTGCGGCGCCTACGTGTCGATCGTGCAGGCGGTCGCGCGGGCGGCAGAGGCGGCCGGGACCGAGGTCAAGGAGGCTGCGGTATGAGGGAATTCGGCTACCAACGCGCCTTCGACGTCTCCGGGGCGGTCGCCCTGCTCGGCGCCGACCCCGACACCCGCTTCCTCGGCGGCGGCACCAACCTCGTCGACCTGATGAGGGCCGGCGTGGAAAGGCCCGCTCTGCTCATCGACGTACGCGAACTTCCGCTCGACGGAGTCGATTTCACTCACGACGGCGGGCTGCGCATCGGTGCGACCGTCACCAACAGTGATCTCGCAGCCCACCCCGAAGTACGGCGTAGCTACCCGGCGTTGGCGCAGGCCCTTCTGGCCGGCGCCTCGGGGCAGCTGCGCAACATGGCCACGGTCGGCGGGAATCTGCTCCAGCGGACTCGCTGCGGCTACTTCACCGACCTGAGCAAGCCCTGCAACAAGCGTGCCCCCGGCAGCGGCTGCCCCGCCCTCACGGGCGAGCACCACAACCACGCGATCCTCGGCACCTCCGAACACTGCGTCGCCACCCATCCCTCGGACATGGCGGTCGCGCTCGCCGCCTTCGACGCCGTCATCTCGTACGAAACGGTCAGCGGGCCGGGCGAGTTGCCGATCGACGAGTTCTATCTGCCTGTGGGCGACACCCCGCACATCGAGACCGCCCTTCCTGCGGGCGCGCTGATCACCGGCGTCACGCTGCCGCAGGCCCCGGTCGCCGCCCACTCGCGGTACCGGAAAGTGCGCGAGCGCGCCTCGTACGCGTTCGCGATCGGCTCGGTCGCCGCCGCGCTCGACGTCCAGGACGACGTCGTACGCGAAGTGCGCCTCGCGTTCGGGGCGGTCGCGTCCCGACCGTGGCGGGCCCGGGCGGCCGAGCAGTCGCTGATCGGCCGCCCGGCGAGCGCGGAGGCGTTCGCCGCCGCGGCGGATGCCGAATTGGCGGCCGCCGAGGCGCTTCCCGAGAACGGATACAAGGTGACGTTGATGCGCAACCTCGTCGCGGCCGTGCTGACCGAACTCACCGAGGAGGCCGCCCGATGACCACGACGACCAAAATCGCCGCCGTGACGGGAGCCGTCGGCTCCGCCCATACCCGCGTAGAGGGCCGCGACAAGGTCACCGGGGCGGCCCGCTACGCCGGAGAGATCCCCTTCGCTGAACTCGCCCATGGTTGGCTGGTGTTGTCGACCGTGGCCCGTGGCCGCATCCGCTCCGTGGAGGACGCCCCCATCCTGGCCATGCCCGGCGTCCTCACCGTGCTGCACCACGGCAACGCGCCGCGCGTCGAAACCGACTATGTGGGCATGCTGGGGCGGCCCAACCCGGTCCTCGGGATCTTCCAGCACGACCGTGTGCCCTTCGTCGGCTGGCCGGTGGCGCTGGTAGTGGCCGAGACGTCCGAGCAGGCCAGGGAGGCCGCCGAGGCGCTGGTGGTCCGATACGGCAAGGAGCCGCACGACGTCGCGTTCTTCGCCGGACGCTCCGGTGCGTACACGCCGCAGGACAACCCGATGGTCCAGGCCGAGACGGAGAAGGGGGACGTAGAGGCACAACTCGCCGCCTCCGCCGTCGTCGTGGACGAGGATTACACCACACCGGAGGAACACCACAACCCGATGGAGCCGCATGCGGCGACGGCTCGCTGGGACGGCGGCCGGCTCGACGTCGTCGACTCCAACCAGGGCAGCACCTGGGTGGCGAGCGAACTCGCGCAGCTCTTCGCCCTCGATCCGGCATCCGTACGGGTACGGTCCGAACACGTCGGCGGCGGCTTCGGATCGAAGGGTCTGAGCCCGCACCAAGTGGCCGCCGTGATGGCCACGACCGTCCTCCACCGCCCGGTCCGCGTAGTGCTGACTCGTCGTCAGATGTTTTCCCTCGTCGGTTTCCGCAGCCCCACGGCGCAGCGGATCAGGCTCGGCGCCGACGCCGACGGCCGGCTGCGCGCGTTCGACCACCAGGCGCAGAGTCTTACGTCGACCGTGCATGAATTCATCGAGTCGAGCGCCGCGCTGGGGCGCGTGATGTACGACGCCGACGCGCATCGCACCCTTCATCGGCTCGTACGGCTGGACGTGCCGACCCCGGCCTGGATGCGCGCACCGGGCGAGGCACCGGGATCCTTCGCCCTCGAATCCGCCCTCGACGAACTGGCCGAGAAGTGCGGCATGGACCCGATCGCACTGCGCGCACGCAACGAACCGGAGACGGGTCCCGTGTCCGGGCTGCCGTTCAGCAGCCGCAATGTGCTCGCCTGTTTCGAGGAGGGCGCCCGCAGGTTCGGCTGGGCGGACCGGGACCCGCGTCCCGGCCTACGCCGTGAGGGGCACTGGCTGCTCGGAACCGGTACGGCGGCGGCCACCTACCCCTCGGGAGTCGGACCGTCCACGGCGGCCGTGACCGCGGAATCGGACGGAACCTTCACCGTGCGGATCAACGCGGCGGACATCGGGACCGGGGCACGGACCGCGATGACCCTGGTCGCGGCGGACGCGTTGAAGGTGAATCCGGACCGCATCCGTGTGCGCATCGCGGACAGCGACCTCGGCCCGGCGATGTTCGCCGGTGGCTCGATGGGCACGCGCTCCTGGGCGTGGGCGGTGACGGTCGCGGCTGACGAATTGCGGGAACGACTGTCCCTGGGAGGCGGCATTCCGCCGGAGGGGATCACTGCCCGGTCGAACACCACCGAGGCCATCGGCGCCCTCGCGAAGAAGGAACGGCACTCCTTCGGCGCGCAGTTCGCCGAAGTCGCGGTGGATGTCGCCACCGGTGAGGTGCGCGCGCGACGGCTGCTCGGCATTTACGCCGCAGGTACCATCGTCAACCCGCTCACCGCCCGCAGCCAGTTCATCGGCGGAATGACCTGGGGGCTGTCCATGGCCCTCCACGAGGAGGCGATCAGGGACCAGGCCTCCGGCGGCCACGTCGGTGCCGACCTCGCCGGCTATCACTTCGCCGCGCACGCCGACGTGCCGCTCATCGAGGCGGACTGGGTGGACGACCCCGTCCCGGACGACCCGGTCGGGATCAAAGGCATCGGCGAGATCGGCGTTGTGGGCGTCGCCGCCGCGATCGCCAACGCGGTGTGGCACGCGACCGGCGTGCGCCACCGCGACCTGCCCATCCGTCCGGACCGCGTCCTGCGTGCGGCGGACGAAGCGCGGCATCGGGCGGCGGAGGAAGCCCGGAGTGCTTGACATCGCCGAGGAGCTGAACCACTGGTTCGAGGAGGACCGGGATTTCGCCGTCGCCACCGTCGTGGCCGTTGGCGGCAGCGCGCCGCGCGGTCCCGGCGCCGCCCTGGCCGTCGACAGTCACGGCACCGCCATCGGTTCCGTCTCCGGCGGTTGCGTGGAAGGAGCGGTGTACGACCTGTGCGTTCAGGCGCTCCGGGACGGCCGGACAGTGCGCGAACGGTTCGGATACAGCGACGAGGACGCCTTCGCGGTGGGACTCACCTGCGGCGGCGTCATCGAAGTCCTGGTCACGCCGGTACGCGCGGACGCGCCGGTGTTCCAGGCAGCGATGTCGGCCGCGGACCGAGGAGAGGCGGCGGCACTCGCCCGGGTGGCCCGGGGCCGGGGCGAACTGCTCGGCAGGGCGCTGCTCGTTCACCCCGACGGATCGTACGAGGGCAGCCTCGACGGACATCCGGAACTGGACCGGACTGCGGCGGAGGAGGCACGCACGATGCTGGATACCGGCCGCACCGGCACCGTCGAGATCGCGGAGGACGGGTCACGCTGCCCGGGCGGCGTGACGCTGTTCGTGGAGTCGAGGGTGCCGCCACCCAGGATGATCGTCTTCGGCGCCGTGGACTTCGCGGCAGCGCTCGTACGGGCGGGCAAGTTCCTCGGCTACCACGTGACCGTGTGCGACGCCCGGCCGGTCTTCGCCACGCGCGCCCGCTTTCCCACAGCCGACGACCTCGTGGTCGACTGGCCGCACCGCTACCTCCGACGCACCGCGACCGACGAACGAACCGTCCTGTGCGTACTCACCCACGACGCCAAGTTCGACGTTCCACTGCTGGAGACGGCCCTGCGGCTGCCGGTCGCGTTCGTCGGCGCGATGGGCTCGCGCCGCACCCACGAGGACCGCAACCGGCGCTTGCGTGAAGTCGGTGTCACGAACGGCGAGTTGGCCCGCCTTCACTCCCCGATCGGCCTCGACCTCGGCGCCCGTACCCCCGAGGAGACCGCCCTGTCCATCGCGGCGGAGATCGTCGCGGCGCGCCGGGGCGGGACGGGGGTTCCGCTGACCGGTTCGGGGACGCCCATTCACCATGACGTGGACGGGAAGGAGGAGGTCGAGGCCCACTCCCGAGCGGCGGCGTGACCCGGCCGCGGCCGCGGCAGTGAAGGCCGGTCGTCGCCGTGCAGGACGACCGGGCTCACGACTTGACGTCCGGGACACGACAACGCAGTTCGGCACCCGTTCCGGGACGCCCGCACCCGCAGGGGAACAGCACACGGACGTCCCCTGCGGGACCCAGGACACGGGGCCTCCTCAACGAACGGACACGCCCGGCCACGCCTGCGTACAGTCCAGACCGCCTGCTGGGTGGAGGCGAAGCGCCAGTAAGTGTCGAACACCCGTATCGGCTGCAGTCCCCGGCCCGTCATCCGCACCGTCTCAGAGGCAGTGTCGGCCCGGACGGACGTCCGCGTCGGCGACGGATACCCGCCGGCGTAACCCTACACAGCGGCCTCGGTCGCATTTCCTGATCCGGCGGCCGGTCGTCGCGGAGTGCCGAGTGTCCAAACCACAGCGGCTACGGACGGCAGCCAACCCCACTGGGATGTACGAGCAAGTTCCGCTCTCAGTGGCCGCGCACGAATCCCTCGACGCCAAGTTCTTCCAGGCCGTCGACGACGAGGTCGATGCTGACGGCTGCGAGCAGGAGCCCCAGGAGTCGGCCGAGCAGCTCCACTGTCGCGTGGTGTGTGGCGCGGAGTACGCGCTCCAGGAGCAGGATGCAGACGAGGTCGAGCACAATCACAGCGAGGTACGCGCCGGCGACGGTGGAGCGCCAGGTCCAGGTGGAGCGTGCTGTTGCTTCGATGAGCAGTGCTGTCATGGCCAGGGGGCTTACGACAAAGGGCACGAGGAGTTCGCGCACGGCGCTGGTCACGCTCGGGGTTTCCCCGTGGAGTCCGTCAGTTCCGGCCTGAATTCCCAGGACGAGGCCGACGGCGTAGAGGAAGAAGATGATGCCGCCTGCGAGCAGGAGAGCGGAGGTGCTGATGTGAAACAGGTCCAGGAGCCAGGGTGCGGTGAAGCTGGTCACCAGGCCGATGAGGATCGCCGCGCCGCAGGAGATCAGGGCGATGGTGCGCAACTGGCGGGTCGGGTGGAGTTGCGCGAGGTGGGCGAAGGAGAGCAGGACCTTGGGCGGCCCGACGACCGAAATAAAGGTGATCAGGGCGGCGGAGAAGCTGAGCGCGTTCACCTGTGAAATCCAGGCTGAGTGCAATGTAGCGACGGAGCAGCTCAGGGTGGTGTCGGCTGCCTCCTGTCGGCAAGGAATGGTCGGCACGCCGGCGTCTGCCCGGGGCGGCGTGCTGTGTTACTGGTCAGCAGGGGGATAAGTCCAGGGCACACACCAAGGGCGCCGCCTTGAAACGGGTTGCCGTAAGCGTCAGAACAACTATAAGGTCATTACATGTTACGTGTACGGCAGGCAGTCGAGGACGACGTCACGGAGCTCGTACGCCTGCGGGCGTTGCTGTTCGAGACCCTCGGCGGCGACTTCTTCAACCCCGCATCAGCAGACGACGACTGGCAGCACACCCTTGCTGCGGTGCTGAAGGAACAGTTGGCAGCGGACGCCGTTCGGATCCTCGTCGTGGACGGCAACAACGGCCTTGCCGCCTGCGGCATCGGAACCATCGAGCAACGACTGCCCGGCCCGCACCTGCGCAACGGCCGGATCGGACATGTGATCGGCGTGGTCACCGATCCGGCGGAACGACGGCGCGGTCACAGCCGCACGATCATGCAGAGCCTGCTCGACTGGTTCCGGGAACGTGAGGTCGCCCGAGTCGACCTGTACGCCTCTTCCGACGGCGAACCGCTCTACCGCACCCTCGGCTTCGTCGACCACCCCGACCCCTCGCTGTGCTGGCGTCCGTGACAGGCAACCCGCCACCTTCAAAAACCTTTGTTCTCTGAAGAGCGCTCGCCGGAATCTCACAAACGGGGGGGCCGGAACTGAAGGCACGTGACGCCTTCCTCGACCCGGGCGACACCCTCGTCACCCCGAGCCTGGACCGCTACAGGCGATCTCATCCCCCGTGACAGGCCATCAGGTGGTTCACGCCGCAGTGGGTACGGACCCACAAGGCTTCGCTTCCGTTGCGGCTCCGCCACAGCAGCCTGCGAATCAGACCATGCTCGTGGCAGTGATCTCGGAACGCTGCCGGACTCATGCACAGGTCGCACTGATCGACCCGGGCAGGCGAAGGGCGGGACGCACTGTAGCGGAGTCCGCTGTGCTCGCCCGCGTGCGCGCGATGCGCCGCATCCGGGAGTTCCGGGCAGGGGCTGTCCGGCAAGGTGGTCATGGGGCAGCAGCACGCCGGGGACTACTGACACTCTCGAACAGTCGCACTTGGCCGACGAAGCACATTGTGCCCATCGTGGCCCTCAAGTTGGACGAGGGACTCGTGTGCCGAGCTAGCGGAATGCCACCGGCGGGCGTACGCCGCTGAAGTCGATCGCGCGGTCCGCCTCGCGCAAGGCCTGCTCGGCCACCCGGCGCGTCTCGGCCAGAACGTCCCCATGCTCCTCCACAAGCCTGGCGTAGATCGGTGCCTCGAACCTGTCTGCGGAACTCATGTTGAACTTTCTGTCGGGTGTACGGGCGTCTTCCGCCAGTGAGGGGAAGCGGCGGCCGAGTATACGCGCTCCTGGCAGGACGCCGCAGTTGACCGGTGGTCGGGCAGCAACAGAGCATTTCAGGAGCCCCTCGACGAACGTTAGACGCGATCAGCGGTCCAGGACGAGGCCGGTGCCGCTCAGGCAGCCATCGATCAGGGGGCGGTACTGCCTGGCGCCCTTACGGTCGGCCTGGGGGTCCTGACGGGCACCTCACGGCATCAGGCGGTCAAGTGTCTCCTGGGACGAGGCCACCGTTCACAGCGCGCGTCCAGAGCGTGTGGTGCCACTCGTTGGCTTCGGGATCGGGCTTGGTGGTCAGCACCGGATTCGGGCCGGTCTCGATGAGGTGCAACAGAGACCATGCGACGCCGTAGCAGTCGTCGGGGCCGAAGCACGCAACCAGCGCCTTGGCCTCCTCCGCCGTAACCGGTCCGGAGATCGCCTTGAGCTGATTGCCGCGCCTGTCGATCTCCTCTTCACTCGCGTCCCAGTCGGGGAGGGAACCATCGGCGACGAACAACTGCACTGCGGATCTCATATTCGAATGATCGGCTGCTGCCATCGGCTCAGCAAGCTGTCCTGGCAGGAGTTCCGCCCGCTCCTGGCCGCAATCCGACGCTGCTGACGGCCACCGGGGGGGCCGACGAGCCCGCTCTCGTAGCCGGCTTGGAGCGATGTCGGCAGGAACTGCCCCTCGAAGAAGCCGGAACGCCGATCCAGGCAGGGGACCTACAGACCTCAGGAGCGGGTTGGTACCGATGCGCCCCCGGTACCCCAGTGCTCCGCCGAGGACGACTGAGTGACGCCCCAGCCGGCATCGGCGCTCCGGGGTCCGTCTCGCGGAACGTGGGGACGGACACCAAGAGACGGCCGGCCCGTCGACCCAGCGCTGGTCGCACCGCTCAGCGGCCAGGGGCTGACGCCGTGGCCGCAAGACCGAGGGCGAGCACCCGGAGCTCGTCGGCCGGCCTGACCCCACTCGGACCCGTCAGCGGCTACCGAGATTCCGTGCAGCGGGCAGGATCAGCGCGGAGCTGCCCTCAAGGCCCGCATTCCACGCCACGCAGTAGACGCGACCGGCCCGAAGGCCGGTGAACCCGGATCCGCTCGTCGTTCACGTGGCGTCCCCGGTCGGCCGGTGCCACACAAGCCTCGGAGTGCGCGCTTCGTCGCCGGTCCCCTCTGTCGGGGGAAGCAGGGTTAATCGGTCCCCTTCCACTTTCCGTCGGCACTCCTGCTTGATACCGACCCACGGACGTAACGACGCCACGTGCAGGTGGTGAACGACCAAATCACCCATTACCTCGTGGCGCCCACGTACCCCAAGTATGGAGATGTCCTGAATAGGGTCGCCGTGTCGACCGGCTCGCCCGTCACGTGTTTCCTTTCCAGGGCTTCTGGGATTCTGGACTTCTGGACTTCTGGGCGAAGCTGTGTAGGAACGATTTCGCCCTCGTCCATACCCGTGCAACAAACCGCAGATGCCGCTTACGAACCCCCGAACCAGCTGGTCCCCTTGGGCTGTCCGGAACCCCCCTGCATGCCTTCAGCGCCCACAGGGCATGGGCGCGCCCGGACGCTGCTGTCATGTGGCTTTTGACACTGAGTCACGAGAGCGGCTGTCGCTCTGTCACTCAGCGATGAGATCCACCTCATCCGCGGGACCTGGTTGTCGCCGAATTCTGGTTCTGGCTCAACTCCGGCATCGATTCCAAAGGACCGGCCGCGCGACGGAGGTCGACCAACGGCTCTACGGGCCGTCACCGCAGGTCAGGATGAGGGAACCATCAATGACGGGCGTTCAGGACAGCGGCGCGCACCTCCCGCCCGGGCAGTGTCAACAAAGACACGCTGCCACCAGGGGGTGAGTGACTGTCAGAATGTCGCCCGGAAAGGCTAATGATTCATCAACCAACCTATAAATAAGTGGAATTGACAACTCATCCGATTATCCGGCAATCGCATATGGGTGTCTTGTGTACCCCGATCGGCGCCCCGGCACCAACCCTCCAAGGTGTCCGATATGACAGCTATGGGGACCGTCACTACGTTCAATCACAGGCCGGGTCCTCGGCCGACCTCTCTGAGACAGGAGAAGTGACATGGTTACCCGTTCCACTGTCGTTACCGCAGCCATCGCGGCCGCCTCGGCACTGGCCGCCACCGGCATCACCTACGCCTCGGCCGCCACCACCGAGCCGGCCCACGCATCCCCTGTCGTCCAGCAGGCCACCGCCCCCGTTTCGGCCCTCGAAGGCGGCGACGCCGGCAGGGGCAACGAAGGCAAGGGCAACAACGACCGGGGCTACGACGACGACCGGGGCTATGACGACCGGGGCCACGGCGACCGGGACTACTACGAGGGTCGGATCCAGATCAACGAGCGTACGTACAGCGACGACCCCGGTGGCTGCATCACCGTGGTCAGCGGCCTCGGCTCCAACAGTCTCAACATCCGCAACGACAGTCGCAGGACCATCGAGGTCTTCCGGGGGGCCACCTGCGACAACGGCGCCCCCATCGCCACCGTCGGACCTCACAGCTCCAGCGACGGCGTGTTCCCCGGGCACGTCCGGGGCGGCGTCTTCGTCCACGACGGCGTCGTGGGCAGCTTCCGGGTGCTCTCGCGCCACTACGACAGCGGCTATGACGGCGGCTACGACGACGACTACGACGGCCGGTGATCGAGACACCCGCGTAACACAGAACCCCGGCCCGCCGGAATCGGGCCGGGGTTCCGGCCTGCGCACCCCCTGCCGGGACACCCCGGCCCCGGATGCCCACACGCACCCGACCAATGCCCGACAACCCACACACACCTGCCACGCCCGAACGAGCCGGACGGCAAAGCACCGGCAGCCCGGCCGGAACACCCGCCCTCACACGCCCCCTGAACCGTTCCGGGTTTGATCGAGAGCCTAGGTTGCGACTGTGCCCTGGGGTTTTGTTCTGGTGGATTTAGGTGGCGTCGCATTCGACGTGTGGGACGTAGCCGATCTCACCCTGCCGCCGACGGTGGTTGAGCCAGTCGACCCACTCGGCAGTGGCCAGTTCGACCTGGGACGGCGTCTTCCAGGGCCGCTTGATCAGCTCGGTGTTGAAGAGAACGGGGCGGGCAACAGGGGAACGGCCTCGGCCCCTTGAGGGTGCGTCTGATCGGTGCAGTCTCGGCTTGCCGAACGGCGGGAAGAGCGGCGACACGGGTGGTGAGGTAGGTAAAGAGGTCCTGGACGTTGTGGCTCATCAGCACGGCATGCAGGTCGGTTGGCCCGGTGGTGGCGCAGACGTAGGCGGCCTCGGGATGTTCTGCCAGGGCCTGGCCGGTGGTGAGCAGCTCGGACGGGGCGACGGAGAGTCACATCCTGAACCGGACGCGTACGTCGAGGCTGTGCCAGTCCAGTTCGAGGTCGAAGTAGAGCGTGCCGTGGGTCTGGAGTTCATCCATCCGTCGGCGGACCTTGGCCGGGCTCCAGCCGGTGAGAGTGGCCAGGTCGGTGAGTGCGGTACGTCCGTCGATGGCCAGGGACTGGAGCAGACGTCGGTCGGCGTCGTCGAAGTCGAGGGGCGGGCGGTCATCCGGAACGGCGAGAGGGTGGTCGGTGAGCTGTTCCGCCTGGTTGGGGGTGAGGGCGCCGGACTTCATGACCAGGCTCTGGGGGCCGCCGAAGAAGGTGTGCATGACGCAGTGGGCCGTGACGTCGACCACGCTGGGAATGCGCGGGAGTCGTTGCAGGAGCACGGACCGGTCCACTTGTCCGGGGCGGACCCCGGTGGAGCAGTTGATCTCGGTGCCACCGGAGCCGAGGGCGACCCAGACGGTGTCCTCACGTCTGGCCAGTGCCTTGGCGACGTCATGGCCGGCATGCGGGGCGCACCGCACACGCATGTGCCAGCGCACCTCGCCGAGCGCCTCAGGACTGGTTGCCGGACTGCTGGTCTTCCTTCCGGTCCGCAGCCCGCGCCCCGCCATCACCGCTGCCGCAACGGAGCCCTCAGCCCTGTCCCCGTCCGCGCGCTGAGCAGCAGCTACCTCTGCCGACTCCCGTCCCCGCCGCTTACGCAGCCATGGGGCGGGGAGCCGCGTCCGCCGGTAGTTGGCCCCACTTATTCCTACCTTCGTCAGGCCGAGCAGGTCGTGCAGCGGCGGCGCCGGCTGGACGACGGGAAACAGGCACTGCCGCGTTCAACATGTCGAGCCGCTTGTTCATGTCGAGTCGGTCACGGCGCGACCAATTTCTTCGAGGCCCTGGTGAGTCGACAACGCGAGCGGTGTTCGCTGATGCGGGCACACGACCGGTTTCTTTCAACTGTTCTATGAGAGCCACCACTTGGCAAGGGGATACCACACAATCACGACGCCGGCCGCGGTGACGCCGACCGTAACGATGAGAGCATGCAGTGCGGTCGGTGGCAGTTCGCGGCCCACCCACGGACCTAGCATCCTGCCGAAGGTTGAGCCGGCGGCGATCACGGCGGCAACGTCGTGCACTCAGTCTGCGGTGAGCCAGCACGGCAGGCGGCTGGAACGGGAGCTTGACGTGAGCCTGCTCGAACGGCATACGCGGGGTCTCGTGCCCACTGAGACAGGGCGAATCCGCCAGGCGGCCGCCGCCGACGGTATCGGCGGCACCGACCTCGCCGTACGCCGTCTGCAAGACCTGGCGCGCAGGGACGGCAGTTCGGTGCGTGTCACCACGGAAGGAACAACCGTACGGCACTTCATGGCCGAGGCCATCGTCGATTTCCGACGGCGCTACCCCCGAGTGAGCCTGAAATTCGAGACTGAGAACTCGATCCGCAACTGCTTCCGAGCCCTCGCCGCGCACGACCTGGACTGCCGACCTGCAGCTGATCCGCCTGCCCGAGAACTCGGCCCCCCGCGCCCTTCTCGGCGCGCACTTCGCGGAGGCGGAAGTCCGGTCGACTGCCCACACCGGCGTCGTCGACTGGGACACCGCCACCGGCGTCCGCCGCTTTCCATCCATCCTCACACTCCCGCCGGCTTCCATCAGCAACGCGTGCTGCCCGCCCCTGCGGGCATGAATCACCCAGTGATCTCCGAGCCCGCTCTGCAGCAGTTCGCCAACCCCTACCAGGCAGGGGAGCCGGAATTCGACGGTGCGGACGAAGAGATGGGCCGGGCCTGGCACGGGGCGCGACGTACTGCTCCGGATACGGTGCTCGCCGTTGTCGCGGACGGCCCGTGGGGCAGGCATCTCGTGCTGCGTGGCAGCGTGTTGATGGCCACCTGGTTCGAGGAAGCGGCTCGTGAACCGGGCGACCTGGACTTCCTTGTCGTGCCTCGGGACTGGGCCATGGGCGGTCCCCGGACTCGGGTCTGTTCGACACGATCACCCGGGCCGCGGCAGCCGCCGCTCGTGGTTCTGTCCGGATCGATGCGACCGGCATGGTGACGGAGGACATCTGGACGTATGACCGGGTTCCGGGCCGCCGTATGCTGCTGCCTGGACGGCGCCCGGGGTGCCCGGCGGCACCATACAACTCGATGTGGTGTTCAACCTGACCCTGCCTGCCCCGGCAGCAGTCACTGAACTTCAGCCGCTGAGGGACGGTCCCGGGTGTCGCGTACTGGCCGCATCCCCCGAACTGTCACTGGTCTGGAAGCTGCTCTGGCTGGCCGCTGACACGTACCCGCAGGGCAAGGACCTGTGCGACGCCGTCCTGTTGGCGGAAGCCAGACCACCACGGTACGAACTGGTGCGTGACACCTTCGTCCTCGGGGGTACTGAGGGGCTGCGGCCCGCCGGTGCCTGGTGGCGCGACTGGTTGGACGTGGAGACCGATCACCGAACACCCATGGGTCACAGAGAGTGCCGCAAGCTATCGCGAACGTCCGACTCGGGCGCTGGCACCGCTGCTGGAGAAGGCGGTGCGACCGGAGGAGGACGCTTGCAGTCAGTGGGCCCGGTGGCTGAAACCGCTGGTGAAGTCCACGCGTACGACGGTCGCCGAGCGCGGTGCGGCGGGCCTCGGGTACCCCGCCGAAGGGGGACATGCCGGGCCGGCGGCAGCTGTGGTGACCGTACGAGAGCTCCCGGGTCTCGAAGTCTCGGCTGAAGGACGCCCTCGCCACTGTTCCGTCCCACGAGGACAGTTGAAGCTACTGGCGGGAGAATCCGGACGCGTGCGTCCGGGCTCTCGACGTACTGCGCCGATGAGCGACTCCCCAGGTCTTTCACCGGGCCGACTCCCGGCATGGCTGATTGGTTCAGCCGGCCCGGCCGATCGCGCTGCGCAGCATGGCGACTGTCGTCGCTGCCGCCGCGCGCTCCGCGCCGTCCTCCGTCGCACGCACCCGCTCCTCCAGAAGCACCGCGGCAGCCTGGAGGACTCCCACCCGGACCGGAACGCTCTGCATGGCCACCAGTACGGCCGCCGCGTGTTCGGCCGGGGTTGCGGTCGCGGCCTGCGGAATGAGGGTGGAGATTCCGCGCCCGAGCGCACGGTCACGAGGCGGCTGAGCCGCGGCTGTGGTCACCCGGGAAAGTCTGCCGCACCGGACTCGGGGAATCGCTCAGCGACCTGACCGCGATTCTTCGGTCCCTTCATGGACATGGGCGTGAACTCGTCTCAACAGGGCTGCCAGCTGCGCCTGTTCGGGGCCGGTCAGGGGGGCGAACAGTTCCCGCTGCACAGCCAGGGCCTCGGCCTGCAGGTCCGCGAGCATCGCGCGGCCCGCCTGGGTGGGCGTGATGGTCACCCGGCGGCGGTCGGTGGTGTCGCGAGCCCGGTCCACGAGTCCGGCCACCGCCAGATCGTCAACGATCTTGACCATGTCGCTCCGGTCGATCCCGAGCCGTGACGCCAACTCCCGCTGCACATGAGGGCCGAAATCGACCAGTGCCGACAGCACGGCCATGTGCCAGAGCCGCAGATCGCGCTCGGCCACTCGCGCTGCCAGCCGGCTCCGCGCGGCCTTGCCGGTCTTGGACAGCAGATAGGTCGTGAGTCCCAGGAGGCTGGGCGGGGTTTCGCTCATTGGCGATATCTTAGGCTTCTACCAATGATGGGTCTTCACCTATTAATTGGAGCACGTCACGGATACCTTGCACCCGCGCCTGCTGGTCAGCCGCTTCACGGATTGCTTCCGCTTCTACGATGCGGTGCTGCCTGCTCTGATCGAGGTGACCCGGGCCTGTGGCAGCGAGTCCGGCCCGTACGCACACTGGGACGTCGACGGTCAGGGGGCTGGCGCTCTTCGACCGCGGTGCGATGACGGCCGTCGCCGGGATCGCGCGCCTGCCGGGCGAGGCACCGCCCGCCCAGGACCGTTCGATGTTCGTCTGCCGGGTCACCGATGCCGATGCCGGGCTGACGCACTGCCTGGAACACGGCGCCTCACCGGTCGCTGATGCGTGCGAACGGCCAGACTGGGACCCCACGCTCCGCACCGCCCATGTGCGTGATCCCGAGGGCCACCTCACCTTGTTGCAGTCGCACTGAGCGACCCGGGCGGCACCTGTCCGCGCCCGGCCACGGACACGGACAAGGCACGGACGAGAGCGCGGACAAGCACCGTCGGCGGCTCTGCACGTGTGCGGTTCAGCGCAGGTTCAGCGCATATCGAAGACGAGACGACCTGACACTTTACCCTTCAGCACTTCGTCGATCGCCGCGTTGATGTCCTCAAGACCTCGGCTCTCGCGGACGACGCGCGTGCGGCCGAGCCTGTGCAGTTGGAACACTTCGGCGAGGTCCTCACGGGTTCCGACGATGGAGCCGACGATCTTCGTACCGTTCAGTACCGTGTCAAAGACGGGCAGTTCGAGCGTGCCCTCGGCGGGGAGCGCCACCAGGACCAGCGTGCCACCCCGGCGCAGCGCACTGTAGGCGGCGCCGAACGATGCATTGCTCACGGCCAGCGAGATGGCCGCGTCGGCTCCACCGAGCCGATGGGTCTCCTCGGCAACATCCTGGACCCGGGCATCGATGACATGGTCGGCGCCCAGTTCGCGGGCGAGGGCCAGCTTCTCGTCGGTGACATCGACGGCGATCGTCTCGGCGCCGAAGATCCGCGCGTACTGCAGGGCGAGGTGGCCCAGACCACCGATGCCGGAGACGAGGGCGCGCATGCCCGGGCGTGCGCCGGACAGCTTCACGGCCTTGTACGTGGTAACGCCCGCGCAGGTCAGCGGCGCCGCGTCCAGCGGGTCGATGCCGGCGGGTACCGGCACCACGTACGTTCCGTGCGCCAGCGCGTACTCGGCATGGCTGCCATCCACGGAGTAGCCGCTGTTCTGCTGCTTCAGACAGAGCGTCTCCCAGCCGGAGATGCAGTAGTCGCAGTGTCCGCACGCCTCTCCGAGCCAGGGGATGGCCACTCGATCCCCCACTGCAAGATGCGTGACCTGTTCACCGGCCGCTTCGACGATGCCGATGCCCTCGTGACCCGGCACGAATGGCGGGCTGGGCTTGACCGGCCAGTCGCCCTGTGCCGCGTGAATGTCCGTGTGGCACAGCCCGGAGGTCTCCATCCGCACCAGGACCTGGTGCCCGTCCGGCGTCGGCACGGGCCTCTCCTCGACCACCAGCGGCTCGGTGAAGCTGCGGACAACGGCGGCTTTCATGGATTACTCCTCCGCTTCGATCGGGCACGTCCGGCTCAGCGGCCCCCCTCCACTATCGCAGAGGGGGACAGAAGCCTCGAAACAGAGTATTTCAGATGGCCAGATCTCACTCTTCCCTGCCCCCCTGCCCGGTGCTCGGTGCCACGTGCTGCGTGCCCGCTCGCAGCTGCCCGATTGCCGTCCGCACGGCGCGCGCGGCTACCCCTGAGCCCAGTCACGCATGGCGGTCCGCGAGGAGAAAGCGGCGACGTCCTTGTCGAGCGGCTGGTCGGTGTACTGATGAATGCGCCAGGACGCTTCGATCCTGGGCTTCCCCGCGGTCACGTAGTCGGCAATCCACAGGCCGTCCCCCGCATACGACGTGGTGTCGTGATTCAGCCAGAAGTAGCGGTTGCAGTACAGCAAGACCCTGTGATGGGGCCTCAGGCGCTTGACCTCACGGATGAAGCCGTCCTTCTCGGAATTGCTCGCCCGCGTGCCCTCGCCGTTCTCTTCCCAGTCCACGGCGAGCAGATCACCCGCCTGCTCCGGAGCCTTGCTCACGAAGTACTCCGCCTGCTCCGTGATGTTGCCCGGCCAGAGAAAATGGTAGAAGCCGACCACGCACGCTGTGTCCCTGGCACGTTTGACCTGCGAGGTCAGATGCGGATTGACATACGAACGGCCCTCGGTGGCCTTGATGAAGACGAAGTCCAGTCCGTCCGTGTCGAAGGACGACTGATACGAGCTGACATCGACGCCATGCAGCATGGGCACCGCCTCCAAGCGGGCTCGGTGATTCCGTTTCCTCTTCCTGTACGTGCCCGCAGTCGTCCGGTCCCATCCTTCTGGTGAACGGGCGAACATTTTTCCATTACCCGGAATATGGGCCTTCAGTGGGGAGTTGGTGAACCGGCGAGACCACATCACGTACCGCAGGCACCATCGGAAGGTCGGATCCATGAAGATCGGAATCATCGGAGCGGGCAACATCGGCGGTAACCTCACCCGGCGCCTCACGGCGCTTGGCCATGACGTTTCCGTCGCCAACTCGCGCGGTCCGAAGACACTCACCGCGCTCGCCGAGGAGACCGGAGCCACCCCGGTCACCTCCGCGGAGGCTGCTCGGGGAGCCCAGATCGTTGTCATCACCGTCCCTGTCAAGGCCGTCCCCGCTCTGCCCTCCGGGTTCCTGGACGGGGCCGCAGAGGGGGTCGTGGTCATCGACACGAACAACTACTACCCGCAGCAGCGAGACGGCCGCATCGCCGCGATCGAGGACGGTCTGGCGGAAAGCCGGTGGACCGAGGAACAGATCGGCCACCCGGTGATCAAGGCTTTCAACGGGACGTACGCGCAGGACATCCTTGCCAACGGCCTCCCGAAGGGCAGCCCCGGACGGCAGGCGCTGCCGGTGGCTGGTGACGACTCTGCAGCCAAGCAGGTCGTACGCGGCCTCATCGACGAGCTGGGCTTCGACACGGTGGACGCAGGTGGCCTCGACGAGTCCTGGCGGCAGCAGCCCGGCACGCCGGTCTACGGCCATCAGGGCGATGCCGAAGCCGTCGCCAAGGCGCTCGCCGAAGCGTCTCCGGAGCGCACGGCGGAGTGGCGCGCCTGACGGCACGGGGCGCCGGCAATCAACGGGTTCGTCCCGGCGCGGTCGCCGCGTGCACCGGACCGTCGAGAACCCGACGGTCCAGAACATGCGCCGTACCACCCGGTCCCGCCGCCAACGCCCCCTAATCGCCGAGGTCGGTGCTGCGGCTGGCTGTCTCCCGCTCAAGAGTCCCGGCGCACGCGGCATCGAGGTGGGCGTGGATCGCATCGGTCGCATCGTTGCCGAACAGCAGCCGGAGCGGCGTCTTCTCGGCTGTGAGGGCGGTGAGGATGGCCTCGGCGGCCTTGTCGGGGTCGCCCTCCTGCTTGCCGTCCGACCCGGGGAGATTGGTCCGGACGGGGCCGACAGTCGCCGCGTACGCGGAGATCGCGGCGGTCTGCCGGAGTGCCCCTCCGCCGTCGAACCCGGTCCGGAACGATCCGGGTTCGACGATCAGCACCTTGATTCCGTGCGGGGCCACCTCTGCCGCAAGTGCCTCGGACAGGCCTTCGAGGGCGAACTTGGCCGCCGAGTAGGCGCCGACACCGGGGGACGAGAACCGCCCGCCCTGGCGCACCCGTACCAGAGCACGGTGTCGGCGACGACCTCGGCGATGCGAGCCGTTTCGGTGACGTCCAACTGGGCTGCGACCGCCCCGTCGGGGTACCCGGCGACCAGATCGTCGAGGGCTTCGGGCCTGCGGGCCGTCGCCACGACGGTGGTCGTACGTGAACTGGCTTCCGCCGCCCCGGTGGTGCCCGACGATCGGCCCGGTACTACTGAACGTCGTCCGGACGGGCCGGAAGACTGTCCATGAACGAGCTGACGGAGAAGACTGCACGTCCGGGGCCGGGCGGGCCGTAGCCAGGGGGCGAGCTGAGCCCGTACTCCTCCATGGTGGCGCGGTAGGCGTCCAGCAGGCGGATGTGGTACTCCAGCGGCGCTCCGTCCGGGTTGGTCTTTCCGAGCGGGGTGGTGGGCTCGGGGCACCAGGTGGTGAATCGCGGAGTGATGCCGTGCGACATGAAGAACCGCAGGCCCTCGGTGGTCGAGTCGATGGCCTCGTTCACCGTGGTGAAGCCGAAAGGCTCGGCCATCTCCACGCCCGCCACGAAGTTGGGGATGACATTGCGGGGGCCGAAGACCTCGGCGGAGTCCAGGATGCGGCGGTGCCACTCGTCGCGGCCCACGTAGCGTTCCTTGCCGGGGCAGTAGAGCTCGAACAGCCGGCGGTCCCACACCTCGTAGTTGGGGTGGTAGATCTGGACACCGTAGTCGTGGAAGCGCTGCACATCGGCCTTGGGCAGGGCCTGGGCGACAACCTTGCCGATCCATCGACCTGGGAAGCGCTCCTCGATGGCCTTGGCGTACTGCCCGTAGAAATCGGCCTCGTCGCGGCCGCCGATGTGAGAGGTGATGGCGCCGCCGGTGAGAGTGTAGGCGGTGGAGGTCTTCGCGGTGTCGTACTTGTCGATGATGGCCAGTGCCTCCAGGACCTCCTCGACCGGCTTCACACCGGTATACGGGCGTCCCGCCGCCTTGTGCTGGCGCCAGTTGTGGTTGATGTCGCAGTACTGGCACTCCTCCTTCGCCCCGAAGTACTGGCAGACCCGGAAGACCGTCAGATAGACGAGGTAGCCCCACTGGATGGTGGGCGCGACCTCCATCACGGACTTGCCGTTCTCAAGGGTGTGACGGTAGTAGTCCGGCATCGGCGGCAGGCCGACGTCGGAGATCCGCCTGTCGTCGAGGTACAGCCCGAGCACACCGTCGTCATCGGCCGCGACGCGGTACGGGGACGCCGGATTGACCCGAACCGACACCACGGTCCTGCGCAGTTCGTACGGACCTCCGGTCAGCACGATCTCCTCCGGCGGACGGCGGAGTGCGGCCGCGCCGAGCTCGGGGAGGGTTCCGTGGTCGAACGAGAAGATGAAGTACGACTTCGGCTTGACATCACCGCCCTCGTTGTCGCTGAGGGCGGACTCGTCGAACGCCACGCCGCCGCGCAGCAGATCTTCCTTGATGACGGCTTCCCGGGGCACATGCGGGAACTGCTCCATGAGCCGCTCGATCAGGCGGGTACGGTTCCCGTCGGCACGACTCTGCTCTGTGCGGCTGCGGTCGGTACTGCTGGGCATGTGCGGGACTCCTCGGTCCGGTCGTCGAAGGCGTTCCGGGTACGCCACACTGTGCAACGAACCACGGGGTTCGGCCGTGCCCCGCCGCACCGGCCGATTCGTCCTGGCCCGGCGGAGACGGTGTCCGGTCCGTCAGAATCGCGGTCCGGGCCGGGAATCACCTGTGCCAGTGCGTGGGGCGGCTGAGCGAGGGCGGGAGCTTCGTCGTCGCGTCACCCCTGGCCGCATTGAGCTGGGCCTGGGTGAGGAAGAGACTTCCGGTGAGGTCGGCGCCGGCCAGGTCGGCGTCCCGGAAGTCGGCCCCGATCACATCGGCCAGACGCAGATCGGCGCCCTTGAGGTCAGCTGCGATGAGGTACACACCCCGTAGATCGGCTCCCTGCAGATCGGCGCCTTTGAGCCGGGCTCCGATCAGGTCGGCACCACGGCGATCGCGCTTTTTGCGGCGGGGCGCCGTGGCTCGTACGAGTTCGCTGGTACGGAGCAGCAGGACGGCCACGTCGTCGCGGTGTGCGGCCACATCCAGGCCTGTGAACGCGTCTGCCGGGAGATGGGTGAGGCGTTCCGTTTCGTCGAGGGTGCGGCGGATCTCGCCGTGCAGGGAGCGCGCCGGTTCCAGGGACAGCGCTTCCGTCAGGTACCAGAGGAGTTCATGGAGCTGTCGCATGACCGGGAACACCTGGAACATCTGCTGGGCGGTCTGCGGGGCCCGGCGCCAGTCCTGCCCGTCGAAGGTCTCGTGCGAGACCTTCTGACCGGCTCCGAAGCAGTCGTACACGGTGCAGCCCGGGAATCCCTGGGTCCGTAGTTCGGTATGAATGCCGCAGCGGAAGTCCTCCTGCAGATTGCGGCAGGGCTTACCGGCATCCTTGTTGATCGCGAAGTCCGCGGACCGGGTCAGGG
The DNA here is from genome assembly GCF_036002945.1 of Streptomyces sp. NBC_01224. Lineage (NCBI taxonomy): Bacteria > Bacillati > Actinomycetota > Actinomycetes > Kitasatosporales > Streptomycetaceae > Streptomyces > Streptomyces sp. NBC_01224. The sequence continues at coordinate 311,244 of NZ_CP108529.1, forward strand.
TCAGTGCGACGCAGCACAGCCCGAAACAGTTCGCACAGTCGGCGCGCAGTGAAGCACGATCGGTGCGGTCGGTACCGGGGCCTTGGACATTGTCGGGCACAGTGCGTGGATCCTCTGGGGTACGGAGCTGTCGGACGGTCGACCCTATCGGGATCCGTCACCTGTACGCGCCGATTTCGTGATCGCTCCCGGACGCCCAGGCCACCGTGGCGCCCGTTTCGCCCTGTTCCCTCGGCGAAACGAGCACCTCTTCGCGCATGTACGTAAATTGTCTGCCGCCTGGCCCTCCTCTGCGTCCCACCGGGCCCGCTCATCCGCAGACTCGTCGTCATCCTTCTCCTCCCGCTGCTCGCCATGGCGGGAAGCGCACTGTTCGCCCCGGGGACGGCACTGGCCGTTCCTGCAGTCACACCGTCGGCCGGCGTCGTGCCCTCGGCCGCGTCCGGTCTGGATGCACCGTGCACCAGCAGCGACCCGGTCGTCTGCTCGATCCGCGAGAGGACTCCGGAGAAACGGGCGCAGGCGCGCGATGTCGGGACGGTCGATGCCTCGCGCCCGAGCCGTTGTCAGTGGGACGACGCACACTGGCAGCAGCACGGCACGGGCGAAGGGGACGCTGATGGGCACCGAGCACGAGACCGGGTTCGAACCGGCCACCGGGGACGGCCCGAGGAACCCGGCACCGGACGGGAAGCGTGACGCCTCGGTACGGACAGCGTTCGAAGGGATGCTGCAGATCCGGCAGCTGACGAACACTGGGCACGCGAGCCCGGAGGGCGTACCCGCGCAGTGGGAGACCCACCGGCCGATACGGGCCATCGCCCTGGCACTGGAGGCGTCAGGCCTTGCCGCCTCGGCCGTTGACGACTCCGGCCTGCGTACGGCGACCGGGTACCGCCTGGAGCAGGGAGAGGCGCCGGGCAGCGTGAGGGTCGAGTGGCTCGGTCCGCCCGGCAGTGGGGCCGCCCATGCGGAGGAGGGCGAGCTGGCCCGGTGCGCGGCTGTGCTGCGGGAGTTGGGCTGGACGGTGCTGCTGTACCGCGGACCGCGGCGCAGAAGATTCCTGGAGGTCGAACCACCGACCGGTGTCCGACGGCCGAACGGCGGCTAGTGGGCGGCCTCGCGCCGCTATGGAAGTACGTTGTCAGACCCATGGGGGATGCTGGTGGGTCCGACACCTCTGACCGGGAGATGCTGAGATGCGCAATGACGAACTCGCCGCGGCCCAGGCGTATGTCCGACTGCTGGAGGCCACTCGGGCCGCGCTCGCGGAACCTGACGAGAGCCCCTTGTACATGCCATTGCTCGCCTCGCCAATCGCGGAGGCCGATGGCGCGCTGGAGCGTGCGGGGCTCTGCGGCAACGAGTCCCGGTTCTTCGATCTCGTGCGCTCGCTTCAGCCGAGCATGTCCGGCAGCGGTCGCTGAACGGCTCTGCTGAACGGCACCGCGGTTGCGGTGTTCTCCATCGCCGGGCGGACCGGACCGAAGAGCCCCGCCCCGTCCGGCAGTCGGCGGTCACAGCCGTCCGTCGCCGCGCTGTCGCTCTTCACCTCGTCGCTCGGATGCGCCACCATGCTCTGAACGAGTCAGCGGGCAAGGCGCCCTCAGGAGCACCCCGAGCGCACTCGATGCCTGTCGGCCCGAACCCAATCGCTCGTCCCGTGGTCAACCCTCTCTGCCAGTGCGCCCGCCCCATCCATGGGGTGAATTGATTCAAGTCAGGAAGAGAACACACCTAGCCGCTTGACTAGAAGCTTGTGGTAATCCTAGCGTACGGTCCAACTGAAACGATTCATATCGTCCGAACGACCACCGGTCGCTGGATGACTCCGCTTGTGAGGTGTTCATGTCTGATGTGTCGGCCGTCAAGGCAGCTTTGAAGTCCCAGGTGATCGAGACACCGTCGTGGGGGTACGGGAACTCCGGAACCCGGTTCAAGGTGTTCGCGCAGCCAGGAGTGCCGCGCGACCCGTTCGAGAAGCTGGAGGACGCGGCGCAGGTGAACGCGTTCACGGGTGTGGCACCGAAGGTTTCGTTGCACATCCCGTGGGACAAGGTCGATGACTACTCAGCGCTGACCCGGCATGCCGAGGATCTCGGGCTGCGGATCGGTGCGATCAACTCCAACGTCTTCCAGGACGACGACTTCAAGCTGGGATCGGTCACACACCCCGACCCGAAGGTGCGCCGCAAGGCCACGGACCATCTGCTGGAGTGCGTCGACATCATGGACGAGACCGGGTCCCCCGATCTCAAGCTCTGGTTCTCCGACGGCACGAACTACCCCGGGCAGGACGACATCATGGCCCGTCAGGACCGGCTCGCCGAGGCGCTGGCCGCGGTGTACGAGCGGCTGGGCGGCGACCAGCGGGTGCTGCTGGAGTACAAGCTGTTCGAGCCGGCGTTCTACACGACCGATGTGCCGGACTGGGGTACGGCGTACGCGCACTGCCTGAATCTCGGCCCGAAGGCTCAGGTCGTCGTGGACACCGGGCACCACGCGCCGGGTACCAACATCGAGTTCATCGTGGCGTTCCTGTTGCGTGCGGGAAAGCTCGGCGCGTTCGACTTCAACTCCCGGTTCTACGCCGACGACGATCTGATGGCCGGGGCCGCCGACCCGTTCCAGTTGTTCCGGATCATGCACGAGGTGGTCAAGAACGGCGGCATGAAGCCCGAGGCGGACATCAACTTCATGCTCGACCAGTGCCACAACATCGAGGCGAAGATCCCTGCCGTGATCCGGTCGGTCGCCAATGTGCAGGAAGCGACCGCCAAGGCATTGCTGATCGACATGGATGCGCTGACCGCCGCGCAGCAGTCCGGCGATGTGCTGGCCGCGAACAGTGTCCTGATGGACGCATACAACACCGATGTCCGTCCGCTGCTCGCCGAGGTGCGCGATGAGATCGGGCTGGCCAGGGATCCGTTCGCCGCATACCTGGCCTCGGGCAATCAGGAGCGGATCGCGGCCACCCGGGTCGGTGGCGAACAGGCCGGCTGGGGCGCCTGAGCCTCCGTCCCCTCCCCCGTACACCCGTCCGACCGACTCAGCCCGCCCCCCGACACCGAAGGAATCTCATGACGTCCGCGACCCACGCCGAAGTCGCCGCACTCCTGGCGCGCGCCCACCGGATCGGCTCCGACGCCCGCAACACCAACTACGCAGGTGGCAATACATCGGTCAAGGCCACCGCCACCGACCCGGTCACCGGCGGCGAGACCGAGCTGCTGTGGGTCAAGGGGTCCGGTGGTGATCTCGGCACGCTGACCGAGGCCGGTCTCGCCGTGCTGCGCCTGGACCGGGTGCGCGCGCTCAAGAACGTGTATCCGGGGATGGAGCGCGAGGACGAGATGGTGTCGGCGTTCGACTACTGCCTGCACGGCAAGGGCGGCGCCGCTCCGTCCATCGACACGGCGATGCACGCACTGGTCGAGGCGGCGCATGTCGATCATCTGCATCCGGATTCGGGGATTGCGCTGGCGTGCTCCGCCGACGGTGAGAAACTCACGGCGGAGTGTTTCGGCGACAAGGTGGCCTGGGTGGGCTGGCGCAGGCCCGGGTTCCAGCTCGGTCTGGACATCGCTGCGGTCAAGGAGGCCAACCCACAGGCCGTAGGTGTGATCCTCGGCGGCCATGGCATCACGGCCTGGGGCGAGACGTCCGAGGAGTGCGAGCACAACGCGCTATGGATGATCCGCACCGCTGAGGCATTCCTTCAGGAGCAGGGCAAGGCGGAGCCGTTCGGCCCCGTGTGGGCCGGCCGGGAGGCCTTCTCCGAGGAGCGGCGCCGGGAGCGAGCCGCCGCGCTCGCCCCGCTGATCCGCGGTCTGGCCTCAACCGACCGACCGCAGGTGGGCCACTTCACCGACACGGAGCCTGTGCTGGACTTCCTATCCCGCACCGAACACCCGCGGCTCGCCTCGCTCGGTACCTCGTGCCCCGACCATTTCCTTCGTACGAAGGTCAGCCCACTGGTCCTCGACCTGCCCGCGGACTCCCCGCTGGACGAGGCTGCGACACGCCTGAAGGAACTGCACAGGGAGTACCGGCAGGCGTATCGCGCGTACTACGAGCGTCACGCAAGCCCCGACTCCCCCGCGATGCGCGGCGCGGACCCGGCAATCGTGCTGGTGCCCGGAGTCGGCATGTTCTCCTTCGGCAAGGACAAGCAGACTGCCCGGGTCGCCGGGGAGTTCTATCTCAATGCCATCAATGTGATGCGCGGCGCCGAGGCCGTCTCCTCGTACGCGCCGATCGAGGAGTCCGAGAAGTTCCGGATCGAATACTGGGAGCTGGAGGAGGCCAAGCTGCGCCGGATGCCGAAGCCCAAGCCGCTGGCCACCCGGGTGGCGCTGGTAACGGGTGCGGGGTCCGGTATCGGCAAGGCCATCGCGCACCGGCTGGTCGCGGAGGGGGCATGTGTCGTCGTCGCGGACCTGAATGCGGAGAGCGCCGTCTCGGTGGCGCAGGAGCTCGGCGGGCCCGACAAGGCTGTCGCGGTGACGGTCGACGTGACCAGTGAGGAGCAGATCGCCGCGGCGTTCAAGGCAGCGGTGCTCGCGTTCGGCGGTGTGGATCTCGTAGTGAACAATGCCGGGATCTCGATCTCGAAGCCGCTGCTCGAAACCACGGCCCGGGACTGGGATGTTCAGCACGCCATCATGGCGCGCGGCTCGTTCCTGGTCTCGCGTGAGGCCGCCCGGGTGATGCGGGCGCAGAACCTCGGCGGCGACATCGTCTACATCGCGTCGAAGAACGCGGTGTTCGCGGGCCCGAACAACATCGCCTACTCGGCGACCAAGGCCGATCAGGCTCACCAGGTGCGGTTGCTGGCGGCCGAGTTGGGCGAGCACGGGATCCGAGTGAACGGCATCAACCCCGATGGTGTGGTGCGCGGTTCGGGGATCTTCGCGGCCGGCTGGGGTGCCCAGCGTGCGGCGACGTACGGCATCGAGGAGGAGAAGCTCGGCGAATTCTACGCCCAGCGGACCCTCCTCAAGCGCGAGGTGCTCCCGGAGCACGTCGCGAACGCCGTCTTCGCACTGACCGGCGGGGACCTCACGCACACGACCGGTCTTCACATTCCCGTCGACGCCGGTGTGACGGCGGCGTTCCTGCGATGACCCGGATGAGAGTTCCATGTCTGTGACGTCACTAAGCGAAGCGGTCTTCGCGGCCGTGGATCTCGGTGCCACCAGCGGCCGGGTGATCGCCGGCTGGGCCGGTCCCGGGAAGCTCGTGCTGACCGAGGCGCACCGCTTCCCCAATACCCCGGTCCGGCTGCCGGACGGGCTGCGGTGGGACGTGCTCGCCCTTTATCAAGGGATGCTGGACGGTCTGCGGACCGCTGCGCGCAGCGGTCCGATCGCCTCGGTCGGCATCGATACCTGGGCGGTCGACTATGGCCTTCTCGATGCCGACGGGGCCCTGCTCGGGCTGCCGTTCCACTACCGCGACAGCCGTAACGGCCAGGCAGTCGAACAAGTGCTGGCCGAATGCGGGGCGCAGGAGCTGTACTCCGTCAGCGGCTTGCAGCATCTGCCGTTCAATACGGTGTTCCAGCTCGCCGCGCATCAGGCGAGTGCCCACTGGGGTGCGGCACGGACGATGTTATTGATCCCCGATCTGCTGGTGCGCTGGCTGACCGGAACGGTGGGCGCGGAAATCACCAACGCGTCGACGACCGGCCTGTTCGATGCATCTGCCGGGACCTGGTCCGATGCGCTGATCGGCCGACTGGGTCTGGAGCGTTCCTGGTTTCCGCCACTGCGTGAGCCGGGTGACCCGGCGGGGACACTGTTGCCGCATGTTGCCGAGTACACCGGGCTGCCGGCCGGTACACCGGTGACAACCGTCGCTTCGCACGACACGGCGTCGGCGGTCGCCTCGGTGCCCGCGGTCGAGCCCGGATTCGCGTATGTGTCCTGTGGCACCTGGTCGTTGGCAGGTCTGGAACTGGCGGCCCCGGTGTTGACGGAGGAGTCCCGGGCGGCAAACTTCACCAATGAACGCGGGGTGGACGGCACTGTCCGCTATCTCCGCAACATCATGGGCATGTGGCTGCTGGAGGAGTGCCGCCGTGCCTGGGACCGGCAGGGTGCGGCTCCGGGCCTGGCCGAACTGCTCGCAGAGGCGGCCCGTGCCCGGCCGTTCGCCGCGTTGATCGACCCCGACGACGAGACGTTTCTCGCTCCGGGTGACATGCCGACGCGCATAGACGCCCATCTCGTACGGACCGGACAGAAACCACCCGACACTCCCGGCGGGTATGTGCGGTGTGTGCTGGAGAGCCTGGCGCTGGCGCATCGCAGGACGCTGCGGCAGGCCGCCGGTCTTGCGGGGCGGGAGCTGACCCGGATCCATCTCGTCGGCGGGGGTTCACGCAACGAGCTGTTGTGCCAGTGGACCGCGGATGCCACCGGCCTCCCGGTCACGGCCGGTCCCGCCGAGGCGACCGCGCTCGGGAACGTACTGCTGCAGGCACGCGCCCATGGCCTGGTCGGCGACCTCATGGACATGCGACGACTCGTCGCGCAGACGCAGAAATTGCGCCACTACACCCCTCAGGGAGATCAAGGGGCCTGGGACCGGGCTGCCGCAAGGCTGGAGCCGGCCTGAGTCCTGGACACCTCGACCGGGAGTCCGGGCCCCTCTCCGTGGAAGCCCGGGTACTCGATGGACGACGAAGGAAGGAAACTCATGACTGATGTATCTCCCGCCGTGCTCGACGGCGTGCTCGCCCGCACCACGCGTCGCCGCACCCGTGTCGGTCTGGTCTCCGGTGGACTCGGCGCGTACTGGCCGCAGTTCCCCGGCCTCCTCGACCAGCTGCAGGAATCGGCACGCTTCGTGACCGGGCGGTTCGAGGAGATGGGCTGCGAGGTCGCCGACGCCGGCTTCATCTCCGACCCGCAGGAGGCCGCCAAGGCGGCTGAACAGCTGCGCAGGGCCGACTGCGACATCGTCGTGATGTTCCTGACGACATATCTCACGGCTTCGATGGTCCTGCCGATCGCCCAGCGCACCCACACTCCGGTACTGGTCATCGACCTCCAGCCGACCGAGGCGATGGACCACCCGAACACCGACACGGGCAAGTGGCTGGCATACTGCGGACAGTGCCCGCTGCCGGAGGTCGCCAATGTGTTCCGGCGAAGCGGAATCCCCTTCCGCTCCGTCTCCGGCCATCTGCACGACGAGAACGCCTGGAACCGGATCCGCCGCTGGATCTCGGCCGCGCAGGTGCGTGGCGCGATGCGCCACGCCCGGCACGGGCTGATGGGCCACCTCTACCCCGGGATGCTCGATGTCTCCACCGACATGACGCTGGTCTCCACCCAGTTCGGCGGACACGTCGAAGTCCTCGAATTCGACGACCTGCGGGTCCGGGTCGCCGCCGTGACGGACGAGGAGGCCGCCGAACGCGTTGCGCTCGCGCGTACGGTCTTCACCCTCGACGACTCCGTCGACGAGGACGATCTCGCCTGGGCCGCCCGCGTGTCGGTCGGACTCGACCGGCTCGTCGAGGACTTCGAGCTCGACAGCCTCGCCTACTACCACCGCGGACTCGAGGGCGAGATCCACGAGCGGCTCGGCGCGGGCATGATCCTCGGCGCGTCGCTGCTGACCGCCCGAGGCGTCCCGATGGCCGGTGAGTACGAGCTGCGCACCAGCCTCGCCATGCTGATCGCCGACACCATCGGCGCCGGCGGCTCCTTCACCGAGCTCCAGGCCCTCAACTTCCACGACCGGGTCGTCGAGATGGGCCACGACGGCCCCGCCCACCTCTCGATCAGCGCCAAGGATCCGCTGCTGCGCGGGCTGGGCGTGTACCACGGCAAACGCGGGTGGGGCGTCAGCGTCGAGTTCGACGTCAAACACGGTCCGGTCACCACGTTCGGTATCGGTCAGGAGGCGGACGGCACCTTTGCGTTCATCGCCTCCGAGGGCGAAGTCGTCCCGGGACCCCTGCTGGAGATCGGCAACACCACCTCCCGCGTCGACTTCGGCTTCGACCCCGGAGAGTGGACCGACGCCTGGTCCTCGACCGGCATCGGCCACCACTGGACTCTCTGCACCGGCCACCGTGCCAAGGACCTCAAGGCCGCGGCAGACCTCCTCGGCATCCCGTTCCGCACCGTCACCGGCCCCAACGACCTCTGAACCGGCCTCCGCAGTCCCGGTCCTTCTCAGTTCCGTCTTCGCCCGCCTCGGCCTGCCTTACGACCTCGCCCACGATTGGCAGTGGGAGAAGGAGCGGCGTCCGGGGCCTTCGAATCCAAGGCGGAGGAGGGAGTCGACGCGGAGCGTCGGCGACTGACGACAACGCCGGAGGCGGAGGTCCCGGACACCGCGACGCCGCTGACAATCGCGGGCGAGGTCGTAAGTCCGTATTCGTCAGATCAGTCCGTCGTCCGGGAGCCGGAGGCCAGGCCGAGTTCTCGGTCGCCCAGCGTGGCGAAGAAGAGCGCCACGTCGGCCTCGGAGACCTCGGCCAGATCCGCCGGGCTCCACCGGGGACTGCGGTCCTTGTCAATGATCTGGGCACGCACGCCTTCCACCAGGTCGGGCCTGGCGAAGGCGGTGCACGAAGTCCGGTACTCCTGGTCGAGCACCGCCTCCAGGCTGTCGAGCCTGCGGGCCCTGCGCAGGGCGGAGAGTGTCACCTTGAGCGCGGTGGGCGACTTGGCCAGGATCGTCTCGGCGGCCTGCTTGGCGGCGGGGACACCGCTGTTGTCGAGGCGGTCGAGGATCTCCTCGACGGAGTCGGCCCGGTAGCACGAATCGATCCACTCGCGGTGCACATCCAGTTCGCCGCCCGGCGCGGGCGAGGCGAACCTCCGCACCGTCTCCTCGATCTCGACAGCCGTACCGCAGGCGGCGAGGGCCCTGGTGAGCTCGGCGAGACGCTGCGACGGTACGAAGTGGTCGGCGAGCCCGCACATCAGCGCATCACCCGCGCCGACCGCATCCGCGGTGAGCGCCAGATGGGTGCCGAGCTCACCGGGCGCGGCACCGAGCAGATACGTCCCGCCCACATCGGGGACGAAGCCGATGCCGGTCTCGGGCATGGCGATGCGCGAGCGTTCGGTGACGATCCGGACGTCGCCGTGGGCCGAGACACCGACGCCGCCGCCCATCACAATGCCGTCCATGATCGCGATATATGGCTTGGGGAATCGGGCGATACGGGCGTTGAGCCGGTACTCGTCACGCCAGAAGTCCATCGATGTGCTGCCGCCCGCGCGAGCGTCCTCGTGGATCGAGCGGATGTCGCCGCCGGCGCAGAGGCCGCGCTCCCCCGCCCCAATGATCAGGACCGCGGTGACAGTGTCGTCGAGCTCGGCTTCGGCGAGTGCTCCGTCTATGCGCGCCACCATGGCGTGGTTCAGCGCGTTGAGGGCGCGCGGGCGGTTGAGCGTGATGTGCCGGATGCGTCCTTCGGTTTGCAGCAGGACGGGATCGTCGTGGTTCATGAATGCGCTCCGGTCAGCCCCTGTGCCGTATCGCCCGCCGATCGCGGACGATCTTCCGCTGCCATTCTGCGGGGCGGGTCCCGGGCTCGGGAAGCAGGGGTGCGGAGGCGGCCCGGAACGGCCCTCAGCCCGGTTTTTGCCGGGTTTCCGCTGTGGCAGCCTGCCCGAACCGGTTCGACAATTGAGACACCCCGTACGGGCCGTGCCGCCCGGCTGCCCCGCCGGAAGACGTCCGGAGCAGGAATGACCGATTACGACCGGCAACCGAGCACATCCGTCCCGCCCCGCCTGCTGATCGAGAAGGCGCACAACGGCGAGACCGCGACGGCGCAGCGCCTTGCCATGAATCGGACAGGCAGTTTCGAGTGGGACATGGATGCCCACACGCTCGACATCGACGAAGCGGGCCTGCTGGTCTTCGGGCTGGACCCACTGACCTTCGACTCACGGCCCGAGTCCCTGGTGAAACAGCTCGATCCTTCGGAGCGGACCAGACTCAATGTGGCAATCGACGAGGCGATCAGGGGTGGGCGCAGCTCGTACAGCGTGCACTTTCGGGTACCGCTCGAGGACGGCAGGGACCAGTGGACCCATATCCAGGCGCGGATACTGCGCAGCGATGACGGCCGGGCGCACCGGGTCGTCGGGGTGGTACGGGACGCGACGGCAGAGGTAACCCACTCGGCCTTCGTGCGGGACCTGGAAAAGCGACGACAGCGCCAGACCAGCATTGTTGAACGCACGACGAGCGCGTTGTCACATGCGGTGACCGTGGATGATGTGACCGCCGCGCTCACCGGACCGGGCGGGCTGGACCGGCTCGGCGCGGACGGCCTCGCACTCGGTCTGGTCGAGAACGCCACACTGAACGTCATCGCCCTGAGCGGCGACCCACTGGAGGCGATCGACGAGCTCGGATCCACGGGTCTGGACCGTAGGTACCCCCTGGCCGACGCAATTCTCAGCGGCCGCCCCCGGTTCCTGACCTCGGTCCCGGGACTCATCCACCGCTATCCCGTGCTGACTCCCTACGCAGGGCGGCTGGCATTCCGCGCGGCCGCCTATCTGCCGCTCGTCGCCCAGGCGCGTTCCCTCGGCACCCTGGCGCTCTTCTACCGCGAAAACACGCCTTTCCACGCTGATGAGCGCAATCTGTGTCTGGGGCTGGCTGCCATCGTGGCCCAGTCCCTGCAGCGGGCGAAGCTCTTCGACGAGGAGCGCGAATTCGCCACCGGCCTCCAGTCGACCATGCTGCCGCGACGGGTCCAGGAGATCGAGGGTGGCGAGATAGCCGTGCGCTATCACGCGGCCTGGAGCGGACGCCAGGTCGGTGGTGACTGGTACGACGTGATCGCGCTGCCGATGAACCGCTTCGGCATCGTCGTGGGTGACGTACAGGGTCATGACACGCATGCCGCCGCCATCATGGGCCAGTTGCGCATCGCCCTGCGCGCGTACGCCGGTGAGGGACACCATCCGTCGACGGTGCTGGCCCGGGCCTCTCGCTTCCTCGCCGAGCTGGACACGGAACGCTTCGCGACGTGTACGTACGCCCAGGTCGATCTCGCCTCGGGGACCGTGCGTGTGGTGCGCGCCGGGCACTTCGGACCGCTGATCCGGCATATGGACGGTCGGGTCAGCAGCCCGCAGGTGCGGGGCGGTCTGCCCCTGGGTATTTCGACCGACTTCGAGGACGAGGAGTTTCCGGAGACCCGTCTCGACCTGGTGCCGGGCGAAACCCTTGTCCTGTACACCGATGGACTCGTGGAAGAGCCGGGGGTCGATGTCGATACGGGCGTGCAGGCTCTGATCAATGAGGTCGGCGCGGGCCCTGCGGGCGCTCAGGCGCTGGCCGATCATCTGTCGGACCGGCTGTGGGAGCGTTGGGGTTCGGGGGACGATGTCGCCCTGCTGGTGCTGCGGCGCAGCCCGGACCCTGGGTCGCCTCGGGCTCCGCGATTGCACCAGTACATCCACCAGGCGGACCCGGAGGGGCTGTCCGACGCCCGCACCATCGTGCGCCAGGCCCTGACCGACTGGGACATGGCCGAATTCGCCGACGACGCCGAGCTGGTGACCGGGGAACTGCTGGTGAATGTACTTCTGCACACGGAAAGTGGCGCGGTACTCACTCTGGAGGTGCTGCCGGAGCCCGTCCGGCGGGTCCGGCTGTCGGTTCAGGACCGTTCAAGCGTGTGGCCGAGACGTCGCAGCCCTGGCGAGACCGCGACATCGGGTCGAGGCCTGCTGCTCCTGGATGCCGTCGCCGCCCGTTGGGGCATCGAGCCTCGCGGCGAAGGGAAGGCCGTCTGGTGCGAGATCGGTCCGTCGGCGCCCCCCACCTCCACTCCCCCACTGCCGACCGCGGAGCAGGAGCAGGAGCAAGTGTGAGGAAAGCGCAGAGGGGTGTGTCGTCCCGCGCGCGGGACGACACACCCCTCGACCGGTGGGTCCTGGCGCATTCCTCCACCAGGACCCACCGGTCTACGTCACTGCTGTGCGGTACGACGCTTGCGCACGGACCACATGATGCCGCCACCGGCCAGCAGGACGGCCACAGCCGCTCCACCGATGATCGGAGTGGCGGACGAGGAACCCGTCTCGGCCAGGTCCGGCGAGCTGGGGCTCGGAGAGGCCGCGGCGGGGGCGGACTCCGAAGCTGCCTCGCTGGGCGTGCCGCTCCCGACGGGTGCCTCCGAGGGCGCCTGCGAGGAGGGCGCCTGCGACGGCGTGGCCTCGGGCGGCGCGGGCGACGGGGTGGTGCCCTCGCACACCGGTGCCAGCTTGGTCTCGTCGCGCGAGAAGTTGTCGCCGTCGCCGGCCTTGACGACGAGGTGAACCGTCAGTTCCTTGTCGTGCTTGGGCAGCTCAAGCTTCTTGTGGAGCTCCCTGCCGAAGGTCTCGGTGGGCAGGAGGTCCTTGCCGTCGACGGTCACGGTCACCTGGTTGGTGACGTTGCCGTTGTAGGCAGTCAGGTCAAGGCTCACCTCGGTACAGGTCACGCCCCAGGTGGGGGTGTGAGCTGCGGCCGGGCCGGCGGAGAGGACCGTGCCGGTCAGGCCGACCACCGCTGCGGCCGCGAGTGTCCCCGCAGCACGCAACGATCTCCTGGGTATGGTCATGAATTCTTCCTCCGCATAAGTTTCATCGCCTGAATGGCGGTGGGGCGCACAGTACTGCCCCTGATATGTACGCGCGCACCCGCCCCACGAAGCATGCGATGTCACAACTGACCCCACATCACCACCGCTTTGGACATGACGGACAAGACGGCTGTCACAGAGGGCGGTACATGATGTGCAGTCCGACGAATCCCTGTTTCGGATGGTTGAACCCCTCGGGCAGGGTTCCCAGGATTTCGAAGCCGAGCGAGCGGTAGAGCCGGACGGCGTAGGTGTTCGTCTCCACCACGGCGTTGAACTGCATGGCCCGGAACCCCGATGAGCGAGCCCATTCCAGCGTATACACGCACAGGGCCCGGCCCACACCCTGCCCGGAACACTTGGGGTCGACCATGTAACTGGCGCTGGCGATGTGCGCGCCGTTGCCCATGTGGTTGTTGTTCATCTTTGCCGTGCCGAGGACGCTCCCGTCGTCGTCGACTGCGACGACTGTGCGGTTCGGTGACTCGAGGAGCCACCATGAGCGGGCGTCGTCCTCACCGAGATCGAGCGGGTAGGTGAAAGTCTCACCAGCGGCGACGATTTCGTGGAAGAACGGCCAGATGGCGGGCCAGTCCTCGGCAGTGGCTTCCCTGATCAGCATGTGGGCCAGGATGCCGGTGCCGTTCTCCCTGCGCGAGTTGTTTACCGGCAAGGAGGCCGGGATGCGCGCCTACGCAGACCGAGCCGGGCGAGCAGCCCAAGTGCGGCTTCTGGAGCCGCTGTCGGCGCAAGTGCGGGATCGGGCGCCGGATCACGTACCGGATCGCAATCGCGTACAGGAACGAAGGTTGGTGCGGGCTCGGACGCCGGGACGGGACCAAATACCGGGTCGGGGTGGAAGACCTCGGGTTCGCAGACCGAGGCAGGTTCGGGCTCAACGACGGGTTCGGGCTCAGGTTCCTGCTCCCTCTCGAGCCCGTTCCCGGGGCCGTTCCCGGGGCCGGGGCCGGGGCCGTTCCTGGGGCCGGGGCCGGGGCCGTTCCTGGGGCCGGGGCCGGGGCCGTTCCTGGGGCCGGGGCCGGGGCCGTTCCTGGGGCCGGGGCCGGGGCCGGGGCGCCACTCGTCGCCCGGACGCGGAGCCGGCCGGGCCTCCCGGGCGTTGTCCAGCTCCGTGATCAGGCCGACCCGCCGCCACAGGATCTCGTCCGGTTCGTCGGCCTGCATCAGACGCCCCATGGCCTCCCTCGCAGAAGGCGACCCCGTTGGCCCGAAGACCGGTTCGGGCCGGATCCTGGCGAGGTAGGCGCGCTCATACGGATCGTCGACCACCTCCGCCAACTGCACCGGGTCCAGCGTGACCGCGAGCACGGCCGCGCGGGCCCAGGGGTCCTCCGTGAGGCTCATCAGCCGTTCGATGCGGCGCGAGCGCCAGTTGTGCGCACGGAAGTCGGCACCTCCCGCCAACCGGCTACGTACCCAGGCCGGGCTCTTCCCCGCCAGGAGCTGAGACTCCCTGGCGGCGAACTCCGCAAGCTCCTGGGCGAGATAGAGCCAGACCACCGCCCGGTACCGGTTGAGGTAGAACATGATCGGAGTGAGGCATCCCGAGCGGGCCAGCTTGGTGAAGCGGTCCGGACTGATCCTGAGCAGTTGGGCACCTTCCGCCGTCCCGACAGTGTGCACCCTCTCGCGCAGCGCCTCCGGGAACCCGTCCTGCAACCGCAGCCGGTCGACCTCCTCCCTGCGGACCCTCGACCTTCCGCCACCCTGCTGCACCAGCACGCGGACCAGACCCAGATGCACGGCAATGGCGAACTCGCCGCGCTTCAGCTGAAGTTCCTGGGCTGCTGTGCCCATAGCCATCGTGCTTGCGGTCTCCGTACACACAGCTTCGGTAACAGTCATGATGCTCTCCCCCGCGAGACTCCATTACTCTCTGTGAGCACCGTAGCCCGGGAGGGCATCGCTCGCCCGGCCTGTGGATAACTCCCACGGCCGGGTCAGGTCCGCTTGTCTCCTTCGCTTCCCGCCTGACGCGCGGCAACACCGAGATGCTCTCCGACTCTGTTCACGAGCAGCGTCATCTCGTACGCGACCTGCCCGACGTCGGCCTCGGCCGCGCTCAGCACGCACAGACAGCTGCCGTCCCCTGCGGCAGTCACAAAGAGCAGTGCCTCGTCGAATTCCACCATGGTCTGCCGGGCCTTCCCTGCGCGGAAGTGGCGTCCCGATCCGCGGGCGAGGCTGTGCAGCCCGGACGAGACCGCTGCGAGATGCTCCGCGTCCTCACGCGCCAGGCCTGTGCTCGCTCCGGTCACCAGCCCGTCGTTCGACAGCACCAACGCGTGCCGTATGTGCTCGACCCTGCTCGTGAGATCGTCAAGGAGCCAGTCGAGTTCCCTGTCCAGCGCCATTTCCCCGCTCCTCCCCGCTCATACGTTCCCCGTGCCCCACGTTTCGCGTAAGCCTCGCGCACTGGTCGCGTACGGGCAAGCACTCCTCCGTCATGTGGCTAAGTCCTGGCCCCTTGGCGCGCAACAGATGCGCGCCGGGAGGGTCGGCTCACCGAGTCGAGGAGCCGGGCGGTGTGCATCCGGCCGGCGTATTCGACCGTGCGGATCAGGACTTCCTTGCCGGAGTCCCGGTCACGCGCATCACACAGCACGACGGGCGTGCCGAGGTCGAGGTCGAGGGCACGGGACACTTCGCGTTCGCCGTAGGCGCGGGCGCCCGCGAAGCAGTTGACCGCTACGACGAAGGGGATGCCACGGTGCTCGAAGTAGTCGACGGCCGGGAAACAGCCTTCCAGGCGCCGGGTGTCGGCGAGAACGACGGCCCCGAGCGCCCCTTGGGAAAGCTCGTCCCACAGGAACCAGAAACGGTCCTGTCCCGGCGTGCCGAACAGATAGAGCGAGAGACCGGACCGGATGGTGATGCGTCCGAAATCCATGGCGACGGTCGTCGTGGTCTTCTGATCGACCCCGCCGGTGTCATCGACCGACTGTCCGGCCTCGCTGAGGAGTTCCTCCGTCCGCAGCGGCCGGATCTCGCTGACCGCGCCGACCAGCGTCGTCTTCCCGACCCCGAAGCCTCCGGCGACCAAAATCTTCAGTGCGAGAGCGTCGGTCTCCACGGCCTCCTCGGCCGTCTCCCCGTGGGTGTTGTCAGCGTGCTCGGAAGGCATCGATCACTTCTCTCACCAGTGAGTCCCAAGACGCTGAATAAGCAGGTCGGAGCTGTCTTGAAGGGCTCGGATTCCGTGGACCGCCAGCATGAGTACGGCGACAGCATGGCAAACGAGAACCTGTCCCGTGGGACGGGATCGCTTTTTTAGCGATGTGACCGTTCCCGCTCACCGACTGCCCGGATGAGTCCACAATCCGATGCTTCTGGCGGAGTGCCCCTGCCGTTCCCGGTCGTGAGCGCACGGGCCGCTCACAAACGCATGGACCCGCGGACGGCGGCAGTTCGGCGCCTACACTGGGTGTTTCGGGTGCGAGGAATGGCCCACGCGGACAGGGAGAGCAAGAGTGTCGACAACTGCCGACGGCGGTTTCGAGGATCCGCCCGCGGAGGTACTGGTGGAGGCGGCTGCCGCCTTCGGCCTGCTGGCGACGCCTGCGCGCCTGCACATCGTGTGGGCCCTCTCCCAGGGCGAGAGCGATGTGACCGGCCTCGCGGACCGGGTGGGCGGCACCCTTCCTTCGGTGAGCCAGCATCTGACGAAGCTGAAGCTGGCCGGTCTCGTACGGTCACGCCGCGAAGGCCGCCGGCAGGTGTACCTGGTCGACGACCCCGACGTGGTGACGGTCGTCCGGCTGATGGTCGGCCAGCTCGCCGTACGCGCCGGACACGCGCCCACGCACCCCGTACGCCTCCATGAGCTCGGTGCCTGAGAGCAGTGCCGCCGCAGGTCCCGGCAGCACCGATCCCGACCAGTCGTCCGCCGTGACCGTGCCGATAGCGGGCGCAACGGTCGGCCGGCGCGCCGCCCGCGCTCTGCACGATCTCGGTCCGATCGACGTGCTGTGTCTGGACAAGACCGGAACCCTCACCCAGGACCGGCCAGTCGTCGAACGGTCGCTGAACGGGGCGGGCCGGCCCGATCCCGAAGTGCCGCACTGGGGCGCGGTGAACGCACTTTGGACGCTGCAGCTCGCTGAACTCCCCGCCCCCGACGCACTGGACGAGGCGGTTCTGGACGCCACCGGGGAGCAGGAGGGGGCGCTGTCCGCCTACGACAGGGTGGCCGCGTTGCCGTTCGATCCGGTGCGGCGCCTCGCCACCGCGGTCGTCCGCAGCCCCGGCAGGCTCGGCACCCACGCCCTCGTCACGAAGGGGGCAGTGGAGCCAGTACTCGACCGCTGTGCCCTGGACGATGCCGAACGGGACCGGCTGAGGGGCCTGGCCACGCGCGAGGCCGCGGACGGTCTGCGGCTGCTCGCGGTGGCCCGGAGCGAGCGGCCTGCCCGGCTCGGTACATACCCGACGGCCGACGAACGGGGGCTGGCCTGAACACCACAGAGGACGGCGCCGCTCTGTACGAGTCGTACGACTTCGCGACTCCCCGTCACCCGGCGCTGCAGCTCCGGACAGTCCCGGCACCGCTCTGAGCGCCCCTTCCCGCCGCCGCGGGCCGGTCAGCCGTACGAGAGGTCCGCGCACGGGTCGTCGTCGGCCGACCGCGCCCCGTCGGCGACGGTGGACGGCACGGCGGAGGGTGCCGGGGTCTCGGGTGCGAACGATGGGTTCTGGGCGTAGGAACTGCCGAGGATCACTTGGATTCCGGCGGTGTCGGACGCCGTCGTACTGGCTCCGGCGAAGAGCCGCGCGGTGGTCTCTGCCTCGTTCCGTAGGCCCGGTCCGTACTCGATGACGGTCGAGGCGTAGTCCTGGCTGCTCGCATTGGCCGTGGTGGTGACGGTGAAGCCTCGGGCGCGCAGAAGTTCGGTGGCACGGGCCGCGAGTCCCCTGACCGGGGTGCCGTTGTAGACGGCGATGCTGATGCCCGTGCCGGAGACCGGGGTGGCGGCCGCAGGCGGCGCCGGGCTGCTCGCCGTCTCTCTGCCCTCGGCCGATCCCTTGCCGCTGGCGTCCTGGCCGTCGACCGTACGGTCGGCCTTCAGCGCTGCCCAGAGCGCGTCGGCGTCCGGTTCGACTATCGCGACGCGCGAGCCCTCGTAACGCCAGGGGACAGTGACGAACTTGGTGTTGTGCAGGTCGATGTTCTTCATCGACATGGCGAACGACAGAAGCCGGTCGGCCGACCCGAGCCCGGGGTCGACGGTCATCGCGTCGGTGGCCGCGTCGGCGAGGGGCAGCAATGTGGTGGGGTTCAGCCCCTGGGACTTGACCTTCTTGATGAGGGAGGCCACAAATGCCTGCTGGCGCTTGATCCGTCCTATGTCCGAGCCGTCACCGATGCCATGCCGGAGCCGGACGTAGTCGAGTGCCCGCTGTCCGGAGACTGTCTGCGGACCCTTCGCGAAGATCCGGGCGCCCCGTGTGGGCCGCTTCGGGCTGAGGTCTCGCTGGTAGATGTCCTGGGGCAGACACACCGGAACGCCCCCGACGGCCGATGTCAGTGCGGAGAATCCGGCGAAGTCGATGACGACGGTGTGGTCGACGCGCAGGCCGGTGAGCTGTTCGACCGTGTTCTGTGTGCAGGCCGGGTTTCCCTCGGCCGTCTCCCCCACCGAGAACGCACCGTTGAACATCACGTCGTGCTGCGGCGCGGTCCACTCGCCGCCCGGCATCTTGCAGGCCGGGATGTCGACCAGGGAGTCACGGGGAATGGACACGGCGACCGCGTGTTTGCGGTCGGTGTACACATGAAGAAGAAACGCGGTGTCGGAGCGCCCCACCGTACCCATGCCGCCGCCCAGTTTGCTGTTGTCGCCCGCGCGCGAATCCGATCCGATGACCAGGACGTTCTGCCCGTTCGACGAGACGGGTGGCCGGTCGCCCGAGATCCCGTCCGCGCTGAAGGTGTCGATGCTGCCGTTCAGTTTGAGGTAGGCCCACCCGACGCCCGCGACAAGCAGCACGAGGAACGACAACCCGAACACGGCTGTTCGCCGCAGCCGACTGCCCCTTCGCGACCCCGCTGCTGAATTGTGACTTCCTGTCATCGGCCACCCCGTCCGTCCGGCTTCCATGATGAAGGACGCGCTCCGCCGCCCCATGGTTGTACAGTTGCGTAACTTGGCAAGCATCGCTGTTCGAGTGGATCACCGGACCTTCCACAGCAAGCCTGAAGCACTGTTCGCGAACCCCGAGCGGAAACACCGGCCAAGACGCCGAAAGGAAGGACGGGACACACATGTTGCGCAACGGCCTCGAACCCTGGCACCTGTTGATCGTGGCGATTGTGGTCATCGCACTGTTTGGCTCGAAAAAGCTGCCGGACACGGCTCGCGCCCTGGGCAAATCCATGCGGATCCTGAAGAGTGAGGCGAAGGCCATGAAGGAGACCAATGTGAGTCCCGGTACCGACCCACGCACATGAGACATCGGCTCACCGACGTACAACGCCCTCTCTGCCGGCCACTTCAGGTATTGCGCAAGCGAGGGAACCACGGGCGAGGCACCGTCGTTGATCCGTATGACGGCCGAAGAAGCGCTGATCACCACATCACCGAATCGCTGGACCACTGGATCAATGGAGGAAGTTCATGGGTGTGACCCTGGCCAAGGGCGGCAACGTCTCCCTGTCGAAGGAGGCGCCCGGCCTGACCGCAGTGACGGTCGGCCTGGGCTGGGACGTTCGGACGACCACGGGGGCGGATCACGACCTGGACGCGAGCGCGCTGCTGTGCTCGGATGCCGGCAAGGTCCTTTCCGACCTGCACTTCGTCTTCTACAACAACCTGACGAGCCCGGACGGTTCGGTCCAGCACACCGGCGACAATCTGACCGGTGAGGGCGAGGGCGACGACGAGTCCATCAATGTGGACCTGGGGGCTGTCCCGGCGGATGTCGCGAAGATAGTCTTTCCGGTCTCCATTCATGACGCGCAGAGCCGTGGTCAGAGCTTCGGCCAGGTACGCAACGCGTTCATCCGTGTGGTGAACCGGGCGAACGGCGTCGAGCTGGCCCGTTACGACCTCAGCGAGGACGCCTCGACCGAGACCGCCATGGTCTTCGGTGAGCTGTACCGGCACGGCGCGGAGTGGAAGTTCCGTGCGGTGGGCCAGGGCTATGCCTCGGGCCTGGCCGGTATCGCATCCGACTACGGGGTCAACGTCTGACCCCGAGACACCGTACGGTCGACGAGCCCGGCCTCTCTCCCCTCCCGCCGCCGGGGCGAGGAGAGGGGCCCGCCTGCTCCGTGTACGGCCCGGCCGCGTCACCGAAGCGCCCCTACAGAGCCCGCAGACCGTTGATCACCTCGCGAAGAATGTGTTCGTCCGGCAGCTGTGCGGGCGGTACGGGGCGGCTGACGCGTACGTAGCCGACTTCGAGCAGATCGCCGAGGAGTACGCGTACGACTCCGACCGGAAGGTCGGCGTCGGCGGAGAGCTCCGCGACGGACTGGGTCTCCGACCGGCAGAGGTCGAGCAGGGCTCGGTGCTCGGGACCGAGCAGGGATTCCTCGGAGCCGTTTCGCGCGTCGTCGTCGAAGGTGACGAGTGCGATCAGATCGAACTGCACGCCGGTGGGGCCCGGTTCGGTCCGGCCGCCCGTCACGGCGTACGGGCGGACCAGCGGGCCGGCTTCGGCGTCGTACCACTGGCTGCCCGGACGTGTGTCCGGGCCCGGGGTCCGCGGGATGCCTCCTGGGCCCTCGTCGGTCATGGACACGGCCGTCTCCGCCCTCTCAGCCGACAGCCGACGGGGGTGCGGCCAACCGCGACGGGGTGCGCAGATGCTCACCCACCCGTTTGACGAGCCGGGCCATCTCGTAGGCGACCAGTCCGATGTCGGCGAAGGCCGTGCTGAGTACGGCGAGGCAGGATCCATCGCCCGCTGCCGCGACGAACAGAAAGCCCTCATCCATCTCGACCATGGTCTGGCGTACGTTCCCGGCCCGGAAATGGCGCCCCGCGCCCTTGGCCAGGCTGTGAAATCCGGAGGCTACGGCGGCCAGATGCTCGGCGTCCTCGCGGCTCAGGGCGCTGGAGGCGCCCACCGCGAGGCCGTCGCCGGAGAGCACGACGGCGTGGCGGACCTCGCCGACCCGTGTCACCAGATCGTCCAGCAGCCAGTCGAGTTCGCCCGAGGTGTGGCGTGCCCCGGTCCTCTCGTTCGCGATCACGCATGGTCTCCTTCGCAGTGTGGACGGGGGTAAGTGGTGCCCGGGCGGGACGAGGATGAGCCGGGGGCGGTGCCGCCGCCGGCTACCCAGCCGTTGCGGTAGGCGGTCATGCGGTCCCGGGCCTGCTCGGGGGTGCGCTCCGGGGGGCGGTCCTTGTCGTTCGGGTCACCGTGTGGCGGTTCGTCGGGGTGGGGCTCCTCGCGCAGTTGCGGAACGAGGCTGGCCTGCCGCACGCGGCGCGGCAGAGTGCCGTCGTCGGGCTGCTCTTCCGAGTGGGCCTCGGCCTTGTGCTTGTCCGTTCCGCCCGGACGTCCGCGCAGCGAGGTGACTGCGCCAGCAGTCTGCGTGCGGGGCTCGAGCGCGGGTACCGGTACCGGCGCCGGGAAGGCGGTGGTCCGCGGTCTCACCGCACGGGGGCCGGGTCCGGGTCCAAAGGGCGGACGGTTCCGGTCCTCCTGGCGCTGGACCGAGGTGTTCCCCGGCGCGGCGGGCGCCTCGGACGCCGGAAGTGCCGTCTGCAGCAGTGCCGTTGGCAGCAGAACCACCGCGGTCGTTCCGCCGTACGCGGAGGTCCGCAGCTGAACCTTGATGTGGTGGCGTACGGAGAGCCGGCTGACGACGAAGAGGCCTAGCCGGTCGCTGTCGAAGAGGTCGAGTGCCTCCGCCTGTTCGATGCGTCGGTTTGCCTCGCCGAGGAGTTCATTGCCCATGCCCAGACCGCGGTCCTCGATCTCCAGGGCGTAGCCGTTGCCCACGGGCTCGCCGCTGATGCGCACCTTGGTGTGGGGCGGTGAGAACTGTGCCGCGTTCTCGATGAGTTCGGCCAACAGGTGGGTGAGGTCGGCGATGGCTGTGCCCTTCACCGCGGCGTCGGGAAGTTGCCGTACCTCCACGCGGGCGTAGTCCTCGATCTCGGAAACGGCGGCGCGTACGACGTTTTCAGCGGTACGGGCATCCGCCAGGCCCGTCCCGGCGCCGCCCCGGACAGGATGATCAGACTCTCGGCGTGCCGTCGCATCCGGGTGGTGAGGTGGTCGAGCCGGAAGAGATCACTCAGCTCGTCGGGGTCGTCGGCGCGGCGTTCCATGCTGTCGAGGAGGTTGAGCTGGCGGTGGACCAGCACCTGGCTGCGCCGGGCGAGGTTGACGAAGACTCCGGAGATGCCATCGGCGAGTTCGGCTCGTTCGACGGCGGCGCTGAGGGCTGCCCGGTGCACTGTGCCGAGTGCCTCGCCGACCTGGCCGATCTCGTCGTTGGTGGCCGGGCCCTGCGGGGCCTCGGCCCCGATGTCGAGTTCCTCGCCCGCACGTAGCCGTTGCATGGCGCGAGGCAGTTTGCGGCGGGCGATCTCCAGGGCGCTGTTGCGGAGACTGACGAGTTCGACGACGAGTCCGCGACCGATGCGCACGGAGATCACCAGTGAGGCGGCGACGGCGACGCAGCCGAAGAGCACTGCGGCTCCGGACGGGCTGAACAGTCCTCGGGCGAGTGGATTCGCCCGGTCGGCGGCGCGTTGGCCGGCGGTGGTATCGATGGTGCGCAGCTCGCTCCGTACATGGTCCGCCGCTCGTTCCCAGTCGGCGGCGGGCACTGCCTGCGCGGCATCGCGACCGGCGGGCACGGCGAGCACCGTGTCCTCGACGGACTGGATCTGGCGGTAGGCGTCCCCGGTAGTGAACCTCTGCCAGGCGGCCCGCTCGGTGGCGGGCAGATCTGCGCCCGCGGTCTCCGTGAAGTTCCTTCGGGAATCCACCGCTCCGGTGAACAGGCGCAGTTGGCCGCCCTTGAGCGCTCCTGTGCGAGCGGCCGTGGCCAGCAGGGCGTCCTCGCGGGCCAGCATCTCGTCGGCGCGGGAGAGTTCGAGCAGGACGCGGGCGTCGGAGCCGAGTGCGTCGTCCTGGATCCCGGTGAGGGCTCCGCAGACGCCGAAGGCGGCGGAGACGGCCGCGGTGTACTGGTCGTATACGGCGTTCTCGTCGCCCGCATCGCTCGTGTCGGCGCGCAGTCGGTGGGTGAGGTCCAGGAACCGGTCGAGCCGGTCGGCGACGGTGGCCGGAAGGTTGCCGGTGTCGGCGATGGTGTGGCCGCTGTCGAGGCGCAGGGCGGCGAGCGCGGTGTCGGTGCGCTTGGTCCGATGCTCCAGTTCGGCTGCCTGGGCGCTGCTGGGGGCCGCGGACTGGAGCATGGCCGCCCGGCGCTCGCTCTGGAGTGCCGCGACAGCGGTGGATATGGGGGCCCGGACCTCGTCGTCGACCTGTTGCAACTGGCGCAGCCGTGCCACGTCCTGGGCGGTGGTGACCGTGGCGAAACCCCACAGGGCGAGCAGGGAGACGACCGGCACCATCAGCAGCGAGATGATCTTCGCGCGTACGGTCCTGGGCCGCAGCGTCCACCGTCCGCGCGGCGCGGATGTGTCGTGTGTCAGCAGCGGCCTCAGGTCGTGCTCGGCGCTCTCGTCGGCCGGCGGGCCCGCGTGCGCGCGGCGTCCGCGCGTCGGTGGGGCGGTGGGCCGGGAGGTCGCCGTCGCACCGGCCTCCGGGGTCGTGCGGGGTGGGCGCATGGCCTCCTCGTTCCGGGTGTGGAGCTGGGTGTGTCGCAGGTGCCGGTCGGCCGGGTGCAGGGGCGTCAGGGCGTGGTGGCGGGCGATGCGTCGTGGTCACTCACGTCGCCACGTCGTGCCCGGAAGACGGGCCCGCGCTCGGTGAATCCGTGTTGTGTGGCCGCGGATGAGTCCGTTTCGGTGGGTCCTGCGGTGCGTTCGGCGAAGACGTAGGCAGCACGTTCCCTGCCCGTCGGGGAGAGCGCCACGAAAGCCGAGGTCAGGAAGAGGTACGAGCCCAGGCCGACGGCCAGGGGAAAGATGAACTGCATGGTTGTGGCCCCGGGAAGTTCCCTTCCGGAGGGCGCGACGTACACGGAGACCGCCAGCATTCCGGTGTAGTGCATGCTGCTGACCGCCGCCCCCATGACGAGGGAAGCCAGCGCGACGGCTCGGGGTGACTTGATGTTGAGCGCCGCCCACAGAGCCGCCGTGGCGGCCACGACAGCGATGGCGACGGAGAGTGAGACCCGCAGCGGGTCGTAGTGGATCGCGCCGTGCAGACGGAGTGCCGCCATGCCGAGGTAGTGCATGCTGGCGACGCCAAGTCCGGTGGCGAACCCGCCGAGCAGCAGCGCCCTGGTCCGGTCGCGGCTGTAGCCGACGGCAAAGACGCCACCGCCGACCACCACCATGGCGCCGAGCAGGCTGAGCAGGGTGAGCGGCACGTTGTAGCGGATATCGGTGCCGGTTACGCCGAAGCCGAGCATCGCGACGAAGTGCATCGTCCAGATGCCCGAGCCGATGGCGGATGCGGCCGTGATCAGCCAATTGCGGCGCGAACGGCCGGTTGTGTCGAGTGCCCGCACGGTGCAGCTCAGTCCGAGTGCCGCGCCGATGCATGCCATCGCGTACGACAGCGCAGGTGTCAGCCAGCCGAAGGTGGCGTGGTCCAGGTGTCCCATGGATCGGGGACGCTAGTCGCGATGGGGGCGCGCGCCCTGGGCGCATTTCGAAAGCTGCTGAAATATGACAGAGAGATGTTCCCGAACGATCACACAGTGCTCGAACATGCACCCCGTTTCCCGATGTTTCGCTCTGTTCCGCTCCAGTGGCAACTGCGCGATCATTTCTGTATGGCCGATGACCACACACACGTCCAGGACTTCTTCAAGGCCCGCGCTGCGGACTGGGACAGCCGGTTTCCCGACGACGGGCCCGCCTACGCCGCCGCCGTCCATTCCCTCGCACTGGGCCCTGGTGACGCGGTACTGGACGCCGGCTGCGGTACGGGACGGGCGCTGCCCGCCCTGCGCGCAGCCGTGGGGCCGAGAGGCACGGTCCTGGGCGTGGACCTCACAGCGGCGATGCTGGAGTCGGCGGTACGGACGGGACGCGACCGGAGCGGAGCGCTGCTCCTCGCCGATGTCGCCCGCCTGCCCCTGAGGCCGCAGTCGCTCGACGCGGTGTTCGCGGCTGGGCTGATCTCCCATCTCTCGCATCCCGGACCGGACCTGGCGGAGTTGGCGCGGGTGGTGCGGCCGGGCGGGCAACTGGCCCTCTTCCACCCCATCGGTCGGGCCGCCCTGGCCGCGCGCCACGGCCGCCGGATCACGGACGCCGACCTGCGTGCGGAGCACAACCTCCGCCCGCTGCTGGTGCGTTCGGGCTGGCGGCTCGAGTCGTACACGGATGAGGACGACCGGTTCCTCGCCCTTGCCGTACGGACGCTCTGACCTGCGAGCGCTCCCCGCTCCTGCTCACTCGGCCGGAGCGCCGGGGCGTCGCTTGTGCGGGACCGGACAGCCGCGGATGCCCGGGGTGGGAAACGTACCGAGCCCGGAAACCTCGTACCCGTCCGGGTAGCCCTTGATCTCCGGGTTCTGCCGGGCGAAGTGCGGGGTGGTACGGGGCGGCAGCAGTCGCACGGCCCGGGCCCTCAGGCGCAGAGCGCCACGGGTGAGGTTTCGGGCCGCGGAGCCCGGGCGTTCGTAGCGGAATGCCCGCAGCAGCGAATCATCGAGCAGCGCGAGGGCCGCCTTCCGCGCAACGGGAGCGAAGGTGCGCGGATACCAGGAGCCCATCAGGTCCAGCGTGGCGTCGGAGACGCGGCGTCCCCCTTCGTCCCAGCCGAAGTGCTCGGCCTCGTAGGTGTCGAGGGCGCGCTCGAAGTCCTCGTACGTCTCCGGCAGGTCCTTGATGCCCATGTGGGCACCCAGGGTCCGGTAATAAGCGGCGCACGCCCGGAGTTCGTGGTCGGACAGCCGACGCCAGCCGTAGCTGTCCAGCCACCGCTTCGGGGTGACGACGAACGTGCACAGCACATAGCGCATGTCGTCGTTGCTGATGTCGTAGCTGCGGTGCATCTGATTGATCCGGCGGATGGCAGTGCGCCCCGGGTCGCTCTCGAAGCCGTGCTCCACGACCGTGTCGAGGAGCAGTGCGGTGTCGTCGTACCGCTTCTGCGAACGGTCCGCCAGTTCTGCTGTCTCGGCGAGAAGCCTGCCGATGCTGGGGACTGCATAGGTGCGGTACAGAGCTAGTTCGAGGGCGCGGGTGATGTCCCAGGGAAACTCGTAGGTTGCCGTGATCCGGTAGATGCGGAGGAAGTCCCGTTCCGGATCGAGACGCTGAATCTCCTTCAGCCGGTCGTACCGCTTCACCGTGCTCGCCCCCTTTTCTCGGTCGAAGGTCCAACTCTACGTCCACGGGGAAGACCGTCAGTGTGTACGAACAAGTCATGCGCGCACGGTTCCCCGGAAGGGCGGTCTCCATGATCGACATAATCGGCAGCCTGCGGAAAGTTGTCTCATCCGACCGGAAGGGCGCTCGGTCAGCAGCACCTCTCGGGGAGGACCGGCACAAGCAGCACAATCTGTTCGAGGCGGCAGCCACCTACGTCTCAGCATCCGTGGAGGACGATCAGGCGCGGATCGACGAGGCGTGCGGCTGGGTGTCGCCCGAGGCGCTCTCCTTCGGTGTCAGCGAGCTGGCCTGCCGGGCCGTCATCGCACTGGCCCGCGAGCGCGACGAGTCGCCGCAGACAGTGGCCCGTACGCTGCTCGGCCTGCCCGCCGACTGAGGCCCGCCGTCCGCCGGACCGCGGGCCCACGTCTTCCCCCCTTGTCCGGGACCACGTCTTCCCTTGTCAGGGCCTCGACGAGCGGGTTACCGACTCGTTAAGGTGCGCCGACGGACAACCATGACGGACGAGGAGGGTGCCGTGGCCGGGACGAGCGACACAGTCACCGACGACGACGCACTGTATGTGCTCACCGCGGTGCTGCTGACACCTGCGCAGTTCCCGAGCGTGCTCGGTGACGACTACCCCGCCGCGTGTGCGGCGCTCGCCCTCGAACCGTACGACGGGGGATACGGGCTGGTCATCGGCCAGGACGGCAGTGGTGCGCGCTGGACCGTCGTCGTCGAGGACGTGTCGCTGGTCGCTGTCGCGATCGCGGCCTGGGACTGCGGAATGGAGTATGACCTCTCCCCCGAGGACCGTTCGGTGGTCTGCGCGCTGCCCGGCTGGCCCCTCGCGGTGGGGGTCGCCGCTCCGGGAGTGGCCGCCCCGCACGATCCGCTGCCGGACCCGGAGGCCGAGGGCACCGATCCGGCGCCGCTGGCCCCGCCCGACACGGAGTCGTGGGGCCCGGCCCAGCGGCGTATGGGTGCGGACGAGATAGCACACCAGTGGGCGGCTTGGCGCGAGCAGGTCGACGACGAGACGGCCTTCATCACTCCGGGCGGGGCGGTCGGTGCCGGGGGCGAGGACGGCGACGGCGCCGACGTCGAGGAGGACGGTGCCGACGCCGATGCCGGGCCTGAGGGCGAGGACAAGGACGATCACGATTTCAACGCTGCAGCCAAGGTCGAACCCAAAGCTGAGGTGGACATAGAGGCCGGCTCTGCGACTGGAGGTTCGGGCGAGGCCGAGGCTGGAGCCGAGGTCGAGAACGAGGCCGAGAGCGACGGGTCCGACGCCACCGCCGAGAACCCCGCGAAGGACCCATCTTCCGGAGTGCACCCCGGTGTGCGACGGGCGCTCGCGGAGGCGCGTGCCTATGTGGACACCCCGCCGCCGCCCGGCCGCGTCCGGTCCTCCTTCGCCACGGGCGACGCGCGAATGCTGCGCGCCGACGGCCCCGGCTGGTCATTGGTCGCCAGAACCGATGACATCGCCTTCATCCTGCTGGACGAGGAACCGGGCGAGGTGCTGCCGGTCGGGCGCGGCACGCAACTGCCCGGCCTGTTGAAGGCACTGGACGCGCTCGCAGTACGGCCGAGCTGAGCGCGGCTGTCGGTACTCGGCAGCAGGCGACAGCGACCATCGACCACCCGGCCGAAGTCGCGGTCCAGCCACGTCTCAGACGCGTTCCGGACTACACGCGCTCCAGCTCCCGATGCGGCCCGACGGGCAGCTCGGCCTCGATCGGGTCGCCCGGCCGGACGACTCCGCCGACCGTGACGATGCCCATGATCCCGGCCTTGCGCACGATCCTGCCAGCCTCGTCCCGGCCGACGACCCGCTTGAGGAGCCCGTCCTGGAAGTTGTCGATCTGCAGGCACGGGTTGCGCAGGCCGGTGACCTCGACAACCGCCTCGTCGCCCAGGTGCAGCAGAGTGCCTACGGACAGGGCGAGGAGATCGACACCGCTGGTGGTGACGTTCTCCCCGAGATCGCCCGGGGCGACCTCGAACCCGGCTGCCCGCAATTCGCCGAACAGTTCCTCATGGATGAGGTGCACCTGGCGCAGATTCGGCTGGGCGGGATCCTGCGCGACGCGGGACCGGTGCTTGACCGTGGCTCCCGCGTGCACATCTCCCTCCACGCCGAGCCCGGCCAGCAGGGTGACACTCTTGCGGTTCGGCTTGGTGAAGGAATACTCCTCGTTACTGCTCACTACGGTCACTGTCCCGCTCACTGCTGAGCGCCCCTCTTTGTCAGCATGTGGTCAGCGGCCTATTTCCTTGCGGGTGATCCTGCGGAGCCTGCGTCGCTGGCTGGGATCCAGCAGCAGATACGCGACCGCCGGAACTCCGATCAGGACCAGCAGCGACAGCCAGAATCCGATGAACGGCATCAGGATGACTGCCGCAACGACTCCCCCGATGGCGATCTTCGCGCTGTTCGACATCGTCCACGCCTCCTTCGCGGCCCGAGGCCGCTCCTGCTGTGAGAACGCCTGTGCCCGCCCATCGGTTCCAGCCGGCCGAAGTCCTCACCTGAGGGGTTCGCCGACCTCGTGCATGTGCTGGAGTGCCTGCCGGTAGGACTCGATCAGTCCGGTCTCCGTGTACGGCATGCCGAGCGCAACGCAGTGGGCGCGCACCATGGGCTGCGCCAGGCGCAAGTGCGGTCGGGGCATGCTCGGGAAAAGGTGGTGCTCGATCTGGTAGTTGAGCCCGCCGAGGAACCAGTCGGTGAGGACGCCGCCGCGTACGTTGCGCGAGGTGAGTACCTGACGCTGGAGGTGGCCCCAGCGGTCGCCGTCGGGGTCGGGCATCTCCATGCCCTTGTGGTTCGGTGCGAAGGCCATGCCGAGGTGAAGCCCGAACAGCGCATGGTGCAACAGCGCGAAGACGACAGCCTTCCCCGGGGACATGACAGTGAGCAGCAGTGTTGCGTAGAGACCGAGGTGGGCGACCAGGAGCAGTGCCGAGAGGGTGCGTTCCCGGGCGGGCTGCTGCCGCAGGTACTGGAAGCCGGAGATCTTGAGCGCGATGCCTTCGAGGAGCAGCATCGGGAAGAACAGCCGGGCCTGGTTACGGGTGAGCCAGCGGGCGAAGCCTTCGCGCTGGGCGGCCTGCTTCTGGGTCCAGACCAGGGCGCCGACGCCGACGTCCGGGTCCTTGTCGATGTGATTGGGGTTGGCGTGGTGGCGTACGTGCTTGTCGTTCCACCATGCCTCGTTCATGCCGAGCAGCAGGTTGGCGTGCACCAGGCCGATGGCCCGGCTCGCCCTGCGATCGCCGGTTATCTGGGCGTGCCCGGCGTCGTGTCCGACGAAGGCGGTGCGGGACCAGAAGATCGCCAGTGGCAATGCGAGCAGCAGGGTCCACCAGGTGTTGCCCAGGAGGAACATGCCGGTGAGCACGGCACCCAGTGCGACCAGGTTGGTGGCGATACCCATCGCGTACCAGCCGGTGCGCCGCTCCAGGAGTCCCTGCCCCTTGACCGCGCGCAGGAGGGGCGCGAAGTCGCTTCCCTGGCTCTGGGCGATTCCGGTACCGCTCGCACTTACAGCAGTTCCCGCACCGTCACGGGTGCCTTCCACGACGGTGGCTACGGCCTGGGGCATTTGGTCTCCGGTCTCGTGAAAGCTGCGCTGACCTGTAGAAACGTACGGTGACCGGAGGTGCGGCAACCATGGCGCCACCACCCGGGATTTCCGGGGGTAAGCCCCCCTCCCCCAGGGGGGTGCTGGCTACACCCCCGGGCGCGCACCGCGCAGTCGTGCCCGGCGGCCGAGCCATCCGAAAGTGGGCTGGATCACGGCGATTCCGCTCACAGGAGTGCGCATCCGTGGAGTACCCTCGGCGACCCAACCCAACTAGTCAAATTTGAGGAATTCGGCATCGCTGTGCACAGGCTCCCTGCGGCAACGCTCTCCGAGATCTCCGCACTCTCCAGCTGCTCCGTGGTCTTCCTGCCCGCGGATCCCTCCCGTACCGGCCATATCGCCTTCTGGCGTCCGGACGGCAGCAGTCCGCCCGATGGTCCCGGTTTTGTCGAGGAGCTGACCGTCGTCGGCGCCGACGCGCGAACGTACGCCGTACCGGCGCTGCTGGTTCCGGTCCGGGACGCGCTGCCCGTACTGACGCGGGCGCGGGCCTCGGCGCGGGCCTCCGGCGCCGCCGCGTTCTGGGGTGCCGCCGCGCTGCTCGCTCTGCAACTCGCCGCCCGTGGCTTGCTGTTGCCAGGACTGAGTGCAACGGATCACGATGCCTGGCGGGCCGGGCCGCTGACCGCCGACGATCAGTCGCGGATCCGTACGCTCGCGGCCTCGATGCCGCCCCTGGCCCACGCGGTGCCGCTCGACGGAACCGCTCAGGCCGTGCTGCTGCCCGATCCCGAGCTGCTGCTGCGCGCGTTCCTCGACGCGGTGGCGGACAGCCTGCCGCGCACCCCCGCCGCGGCCTTCGCCACCGGCGGCCCGGCGTTCGCCGTCGACGCACCACAGCATCTGCCCGGTCAACGGGCCTGGGCCACCGATGTCGCGGCCGGGCACGATGCGGGCGTCCGGCTCTCGCTGCGGATGGAAGTGTCCGGGCTGGCAGCCCCGGGCGAGGACGACGAGCCGACCGCCGAGCCGTCCTTCCGTGCTGTTCTGCAGATCCACAGCATCAGCGACCCGGCGCTCATGGCCGATGCCGCCGAGGTCTGGGCGGGGTCCGCGCCGACCGCTGCCGCCTTCGGCCCCCGGGCCCGGATGGATGCCCTTCTGGCGCTGCGCCGGGCCGCCCGTGCCTGGCCGCCGCTGACTCCGTTGTTGTCGGCCGCAGTGCCCGACTCCATCGAACCGGCCGACGAAGAGCTGGGCGAACTCCTCGGCCCCGCCGGACGGGCACTCGCCGCGACCGGGGTCCAGGTCCACTGGCCCAAGGAACTGGCCCGCAAGCTCACCGCACGTGCGGTGATCGGTCCGCCCGATGACGGGGACAGTCAGGAACACAAGCGCACCAGCTCTGACACGCCGCCACTCCTGTCGGCCGATGCGCTGCTGACGTTCAATTGGTGGTTCGCGCTGGGCGACCGGAAGCTCAGCCGCGCCGAGCTGGACCGCCTGGCCGAGGCCAACAGACCGGTGGTACGGCTGCGCGACCAGTGGGTGCTGATCGACCCCGAGGAGGCACAGCGCGCCCGCGAGACCCAGGACCGCAAGGTCACTCCGATCGATGCGCTCGGAGCCGTACTGACCGGTTCCACCGAGATCGACGGCCATCGGGTCGGCGTCCGGGCCACCGGCTGGCTGGAGCAGCTGCGCCGCCGGTTGGCCGACCCGGAGTCCGGCGGACAGCAGGGTGGGCAGCAGACGGTCGGTCAGCCCCCTGCGCTCACCGCCACGCTGCGCGACTACCAGCTGCGCGGCCTGAACTGGCTGCACACCATGACTTCGCTCGGCCTCGGTGGATGTCTCGCCGACGACATGGGGCTCGGCAAGACCATCACACTCATCGCTCTGCATCTGCACCGCCAGAGCATCGAGTCGGCCACAGGGCCGACGCTCGTGGTCTGCCCGACCTCGCTCATGGGGAACTGGCAGCGGGAGATCGAGAAGTTCGCACCCGGTACGCCGGTACGCCGCTTCCACGGCGGATCGCGCAGCCTGGCCGACCTGGTGGACGGAGAGTTCGTCCTCACCACGTACGGCACGATGCGGCTGGACGCGGCGAAGCTCGCGGAGATCCGGTGGGGCATGGTGGTCGCCGACGAGGCGCAGCACGTCAAGAACCCGTACTCGGCAACGGCCAAGCAGCTGCGGACAATCGGCGCTCAGGCACGTGTAGCGCTCACCGGCACCCCCGTGGAGAACAACCTGTCCGAGCTGTGGGCGATCCTCGACTGGACGACGCCCGGTCTGCTGGGCCGGCTCGGTACCTTCCGTACCCGCTATGCCCGGACCGCGGAGGGCGGCGACCCGGCGGCGGCCGAGCGGCTCGCCGCGCTGGTGCGGCCGTTCCTGCTGCGACGTCGCAAATCGGATCCGGGCATCGCCCCCGAGCTGCCGCCGAAGACCGAGACCGACCGCACGGTGTCCCTGACGGCGGAACAGACGGGGCTGTACGAAGCGGTGGTGCGAGAGACACTGGCCGCGATCTCCGGCGCCGACGGCTTCGCCCGGCGGGGCCTTGTCGTGAAGCTGCTGACGGCCCTGAAGCAGATCTGCAACCACCCGGCGCAGTACCTCAAGGAGAAGGAGCCTCGGATCGAGGACCGTTCGGGAAAGGTGGAGCTGCTGGACGAGTTGCTCGACACGATTCTGACGGAGGACACGAGTGTGCTCGTGTTCACCCAGTACGTGCAGATGGCCCGGCTGCTCGAACAGCACCTGGCGGCGCGCGGGGTGCGCACGCAGTTCCTGCACGGCGGTACACCGGTCGCGGAGCGGGAGGCGATGGTGAACCGCTTCCAGGCGGGAGAGGCCCCGGTCTTCCTGCTGTCGCTCAAGGCGGCCGGCACCGGTCTCAATCTCACCAGGGCCGGCCATGTCGTGCACTTCGACCGGTGGTGGAACCCGGCGGTGGAGGCGCAGGCCACCGACCGCGCGTACCGGATCGGCCAGACCCAGCCGGTACAAGTGCACCGGCTGATCGCCGAGGGCACCATCGAGGACCGGATCGCCGACATGCTGGCCCGCAAGCAGGGGCTGGCTGACGCGGTGCTCGGCTCGGGCGAGGCGGCGCTGACCGAACTGACGGATGCGGAACTGGCCGATCTGGTGGAGCTGCGAGGGGGCACGCGATGAGCGACGCATACGACAGCGGGAGATACGACCGTGAAGGATACGAAGGCGACGGGAGCGATGCCCCGACGCCGGTACAGGAACGTACCTTCGCCGCGCTGCAGCCCGCGCACGGCCGCGGCTTTGCGGAGTCCTGGTGGGGCAGGGCATGGCTGAAGGCCCTGGAGGACACCGCGTTGGACGGCGAACAGCTCAAGAGGGGGCGGAGGTTCGCCCGCGAGGGCCGGGTCGGTGCGGTTTCCGTACGGCCCGGCCGGATCACCGCGGTCGTCCGGGACCGGGACTCGTCCACGTACCGCAGTGATGTGCTCCTCCAGGAGCTGAACGAGGCGGAGTGGGAACGGTTCCTGGACATGGCCGTTGACAGAGCGGGGCACATCGCGGCGCTTCTCGACCGCGAAATGCCGCCGCACCTGGTGGAGGACGCTGCGGCGGCAGGTGTGGAACTGCTGCCGGGGATCGGCGATCTGGACCCGCAGTGCACCTGCGAGGCGTGGGACCACTGCCCGCACACCGCTGCCCTGTGCTACCAGGTGGCGCGGTTGCTGGACCAGGATCCGTTCGTCCTGCTGCTCATGCGGGGGCGCGGCGAGCGGCGGCTCCTGGACGAACTCCAGGTGCGCATCGCGGCCCGCGCCGAGGGGAACGGGCCGTTCGGCTCTGCCGCCCTCCCCGACGGGTCCGGTGCCGCCGGCACGAAGGCGAAGGACCGCGGCGTACGGGCGGACGAGGCGTTCGCCGCGCGGGACATCCTGCCCCCGCTGCCCGCTCCCCCGCCGCTGCCCGCGGAGCCCGGCCCCGCGCCGTCGCTGGACACGGAGACCCAACCGGACTCCGGCATCGATCCGGCGGTACTGGAGTTGCTGGCGACGGACAGTGCGGCACGCGCCCACCGGATGCTGGCGGACGCACTCTCCCCCGGCCATGAACAGCATCCGTTGCCGGCCGGTTTGACCCCGCAGCAGGATGCCGTGCGGCTGGTCGCGGACACCCGGCCCGAACCCTGGATCGCGACACGGCTGGCAGCCGGATCGGGGCGGCCGCGAGCCGAACTCGATGCGGCGGTGCGTGCCTGGCAGTACGGCGGGGCGGCTGCGCTCACCGTGCTGGATGAGGAGTGGACGCCGGATCCGGAGTCTCTGGCCAGGGCCCGGGCCCGGCTCGCCGAGGCGTGGGAGGAGGGCGAGCTGCCCCGGCTGCGGTCGGCGGGCAATCGCTGGACAGGTGTCGAAGGCGGGGTACAGCTGCGGTACGGGCGGGACGGGCGCTGGTGGCCGTACCGCAAGGAGGGCGGGCGCTGGGTTCCGGCAGGTCCGGCGGATGACGATCCGTCGGCGGCGCTGGCAGGCTCAAGCGTGTCGGACGACTGAGATCATCATCGGGGCCGGTCGGCGGCGAACGGGCGGGGGCCGGGCAGGACGTCCGGCCCCCGCCCGTCATCACGATCCGGACCGGATCGCCGTTGCCGTCCACAAGCACATGGTCGGGGCCGAGTTCAGCGTGCACGGCCCGTGGCTCCTTCCGGGCAGTCAGCCGTTGCAGGGTGTCGGCCGGGCGGGGCAGGGTCTTGGCCGCCTTACTGGGTGCCTGCCGCATGAGAGTCTCCAGCGAGCCCCCGTTCACGTCCTCGAAGACAGCGATCTCGGCCGGGCAACGCTCCGAATTGCCCTCGGCGAGATGAATCCATGGTGAGCGGACCCCCATGGCACCCAGACGCCGATGCACGGCCCGGAACACTTCGACACCGGTGGCCGGCCTTCACGGATGCGGGCGCGCCGCCGCGGCGGGTGAGGCCGACGGCCAGTAATTCTCGGCGGGGGCCCAGATGCAGTCGATGACTGTGGAGCCGTTGTCCAGGGTGAGGCGGTAGACGCCCTTCCTGGAACCTCCCCGCAGTCTGTCGAGCCCGATGGTCACGGCGGCCGTCGGCGCTTACGACACTTTCCGGGCTCTCCCGCTCGTTGAGCCCGCATTCCCCGCTCGCCATCCCCGCGCCCGGTCTCCCTCGGCAACCCGGGCCCTGTGCCGGGGCCGTCCGTGATCCGGCGGCTTACCCCGCGCGCACACCCGATTTCGGGCTCCTGCCGTCTTCCGCCACTCACGGGACGCCCGTACCGTGGGGCGCGCGAGACGCTCGGCCGTACATCGGCGAACACCTTCCGGTCATCGGACAAAGGGAGCCACGTGGTGTCGGGGGATTCGAGCAGCGGACTGTTACGCGATGCCATCGGGCTGCGCGAAGTCCTTTTCCAAAGCATCACGGCGATGGCGCCGGCCGCCGCCATCGCCGCGTCCATTCCGGCCGGAGCCGCGTTCGCGGGCGGCAGTCTGCCGCTGTCCGTGGTGGTGGCACTGGTCGCCTGTCTGTTCACCGCGTCGTGCGTCGCGGAGCTGGCGCGCCATCTGCCGGCTGCCGGTTCGGTAGCCACCTACTCGGCGCAGGGGCTGCATCCGGCCATCGGCTTTCTCGTCGGCTGGGGATACGTCTTCGTCGAAGCGCTGGTGCCCGCGCTGTTGCTTCTTCAGCTCGGCTTCACCACGGCGGGCACCCTGCACCAGGAGTGGTCGTCCTACCCCGCGGACCTGTGGTGGCCGTGGTCGCTGCTGGGCGCGTTGATCATCGCGCTCGCCGGGTATTTCGGAGTCCGGGCCTCCGCCCGGTTCGGAACCGTGCTCGGCATCTTCGAGGTGCTCGTCTTCGTCGCCTTCGCCGTGCTGCTCATCGAGCATGCGGGTTCGGACAACACCCTGTCGGTGTTCGGCACTTCGCACACTGCGGACGGCTTCGGCGGCATCAGCGGTATTTTCGCCGGTTCGGTCTACACCGTGCTGGCGTTCGCCGGCTTCGAGGCCGCGGCGCCACTCGCCGAGGAGACGAAGAACCCGCGGCGCACGATGCGGCGTGCGGTGCTCGGCGCGGCACTCTCCATCGGCCTGGTGTACGTCCTCACCACCTATGCGATGTCTGTGTACTTCGGGCCCGACAGGTTCGCCGGATTCGGTGCTTCGGGCGCGGCGTCGTGGGAAGGCGTGGCCCGCGCCTCGTTCGGGCTGTTCTGGGTGCTGCTCTTCCTCGCCGTGGTCAACTCGACCGTGGCCAACGCCAATGCGTGCGCCAATGTGTCGACCCGGACGGCGTTCGCCCTCGGCCGCATCGGGGTGTTCCCGCGGGCCTTCGCGCGGCTTCATCCGCGGCGCCGCTCCCCCGTCACCGGAGTGGCCGTGCAGTTCGTGATCGCGGTCGGCGCGGCGCTCGGACTGGGTTTCGCCTACGACCCGGTGACCGCGTTCGTGCTGCTGGCCACCGTGATCGTGACGGTGATCATCGGTGTGTACATCATCGTGAATCTGGCCTGCGCCGGGTACTTCCTGCGCCGACGGCGCGACGCGTTCAACCCCGTACTCCATCTGCTCTTCCCGGGACTCGGCATCGCGGCATTCGTCCCTGCCCTGCTGACGGCCGCCGGGATTCCGGCCTTCGAATTCGTCTCCGAACTGAGTGCCCCCGTCTCGTACGCCGGTCCGGTCGTCGGTGTCTGGATGCTGCTCGGGATCGTTGTGCTGGCGGTGCTGCTGCGCAGACATCCGGAGCGGGTGGCACAGACCGGGCGGATCCATCTTGACGACGCCCCGGAGCCGGCCGGGGAACCCGAGACAGGAGCAGTACAGCGATGAACGACCCCCGAATCCTGACCGTCCGCCCCAAGGAGGGCGAGTACGCCTGGACCTTCGGCGGAGCGGCGCCGGTCGCCCGTATCGAGCCGGGGACGTTCCTCGATGTGTATACGGAGGACTGCTTCGCCGGCCGGGTACGCTCCGAGAAGGACCTGGTCTCCGCGGTCTGCGAATTCCCCTTCCTCAACCCGCAGACCGGTCCCTTCCACGTGGTGGGTGCGGAGCCCGGCGACACGGTCGCGGTGCATTTCGTCTCCGTCGAACCGGCCAGGGACTGGGCCGCCTCGACGACCGTGCCTCTCTTCGGGGCCCTCACCTCCACGCACACCACGGCGTCACTGCAGGCTCCGCTGCCCGAGGTGGTGTGGATGTGGCAGCTCGACCGGGCGCGCCGCACCTGTCTGTTCAGCGCCAGGGACAGTGACATCCAGGTGGAGCTGCCGATGGATCCGATGCACGGCACGGTCGGCGTGGCGCCGGCCAATCTGGAGGTACGGTCCGCGCTGGTGCCCGACGCGCACGGCGGGAACATGGACACACCGGAGATGAGGGCGGGCGTCACCTGTTATCTGGGCGTCAACGTCGAGGGTGCACTGCTGAGCCTCGGGGACGGTCATGCCCGCCAGGGCGAGGGCGAGACCTGCGGGGTCGCCGTGGAATGCGCGATGAACACGGTGGTGCTGGTCGAGCTGCTGAAGGGCGTCACGACACCGTGGCCACGGATCGAGTCCGACACCCATCTGATGTCGACCGGCTCCGCCCGTCCGCTCGAAGATGCCTTCCGCATCTCGCAGTTGGACCTGGTGCAGTGGCTGGCGCGCGACTACGGCCTGTCCGAACTCGATGCCTATCAGCTGGTCAGCCAGGCCGGTGAGGCGCCGTTGGCCAATGTGTGCGACACCAACTACACCTGTGTGGCAAAGATCCGCAAAAGGTGGCTGCCCACAGGCGATCCCCATCGCGGACTCCACCGTCATCTGCGGGAGACTGCGACACTGCTGTCCAGCCCCTGACCCCCTTCCCCACAGGAGTGTTCATGCACCGCAGAAGGATCCTTCAGGGCGCCGCCGTAACGGCGGCCGCCGCGCTGATCCCGGCCTCCGCCCGCGCCGCGGCATCCACGGCGGCAGGCGACACCGACTATCCGCTCGCCCACTGGACACCCGCGTCCACGTCCAACTGCACGGCGTCGAACCGCCCTTCGGCCTATCCCATCCAGTACGTGATCATCCATGTCACCCAGGAGACGTTTCCGAACACGATCGGGATCTTCCAGAATCCGGCGAAACAGGTCTCCGCGCACTATGTGGTGCGCTCGGCGGACGGCTATGTCGCCCAGTGCGTCCGGGAACAGAACATCGCCTGGCATGCGGGCAACTGGGACTACAACACGCGCAGCATCGGCATCGAGCACGAGGGCTGGGTGGACCAGCCCTCGTACTTCACCAACGCCATGTACGAGAAGTCGGCGTTGCTGACCGCCTCGGTCTGCGACCGTTACAGCATCCCCAAGGACCGTGCGCACATCCTCGGCCATGCTCAGGTCCCGGGCACCGACCATACCGATCCCGGCCCGAACTGGGACTGGGTGCGCTACATCCGTCTCGTCAATCTCTACGGAACCGGCTGACGCACCTTCGCCGCCGCGTCCGATTGCTCTCCGCACCGTGCTTGTCGCAGACGTCGACTGCGGCCACGATGGGGTGTGCACAACGCCCCTGAACGGGAGGGTGAGTTGACGGATCCCTGGGTGGCCCTGGCAGCCGATACGGACCCCGGCGAACGGCTTGGCCAACTGCGGCACGCACACGAGGTGTTCACCACGGCTGGACGGCTGGAGCGGCCGGTGCGTCCGGTGGTCGGCGAGTCGTGGCGGCGCTCGGCCCGGGCCCGGGTCAGCCCGGACGGCGCGGCCCTGGTCGAGCTGAGCGCGGACGACCTCGGGCCGTACCGGGACGGGCATCCCCTGGCCCCCGCCATGCCGCTGATCCGTGAGCTGATGAGCGCGTATGCGACGGACGGCGAACATCTTCTCGCGGTGTGCGACGCGCACGGCAGACTGCTGTGGGTCGAAGGACACGCGTTGACCCGACGGGCCGCGGGCCGGATGAACTTCGTGGAGGGCGCCCGCTGGGCCGAGTCCGTGGCCGGGACGAACGCGCCGGGTACTGCCATCGCCGTCGACCGGCCGGTGCAGGTCTTCGCCGCCGAGCACTTCCTGCGGCCGGTCCAGCAGTGGACGTGCGCGGCGGCGCCGCTCCA
Organism: Streptomyces sp. NBC_01224; assembly: GCF_036002945.1. Lineage (NCBI taxonomy): Bacteria > Bacillati > Actinomycetota > Actinomycetes > Kitasatosporales > Streptomycetaceae > Streptomyces > Streptomyces sp. NBC_01224. Next base: position 350,030 of record NZ_CP108529.1, read on the forward strand.
CGACCCGCACACGGGACGGGTCCTGGGCGCCGTGGACATCACCGGTGGGGACCGGCTCGCGCATCCGCACAGCCTGGCGTTCGTGCAGGCGGTGGCACGCGCCGCCGAGTCGCAGCTGGCACTCCTCGCGCCCTCGCCGGCCGGGGAGACCGTACAGCTCAGTGCGCTCGGCAGGGACGAGGCCCTGCTCGTCGCGGGAGGCCGCAAGATCCCGCTCAGCAGGCGGCACAGCGAGATCCTGGTGACGCTGGCCCGCCACCCCGAGGGCCTCGGCGGCGACGAACTCCTTGTCGAGCTGTACGAGGACGAGTCGGTGACGCCGGTAACCCTGCGGGCCGAACTGTCCAGGCTGCGGCGACTGCTCGGTCCCGAGTTCCTTCTTTCCCGCCCCTACCGTCTCTCCGTGCCGGTCGACGCCGATTTCGACACGGTGGCGCGCAGGCTGGCATCCGGGGCGGTGGCAGCGGCACTCAGCGCCTACGCGGGTCCGCTGCTGCCGGGCTCGCAGGCACCATCCGTCAGCCGTCTGCGGCGCCGGCTCGACGAGCAATTGCGGGCAGCGCTCATCGCACGCGGTGACCCGGGGCTGCTGGCCGACTGGGCGTACAGCCCGTGGGGCGAGGACGATCTCCCGGTCTGGCAGGCGCTCGCCTCGGCCGTACCCGCCGGCCAGCGACCCGCGCTCCTGGCCAGGACCCGGGCGCTGGACGCCGAGCAGCGGTAGCCTCCCCCGCGGCCCGCGCAACGGGGTTGCAACGTCGCGCCGCCTACCCTCATGCCGAGGGCCGTCCAACGGCGGGCGGCACCGGATCCGGGAGGCCACAGAGATGACCCGTTACGCTGCGCCGGGCACCGAGGGCGCCATCGTCTCGTACGAGTCCCGCTACGACCACTGGATCGGCGGCGAATACGTCCCGCCCGCCCGTGGCCAGTACTTCGAGAACCCCAGCCCCGTCAACGGCCGCCACTTCACCGAGATCGCCCGTGGCAGTGCCGAGGACGTCGAACGGGCCCTGGACGCGGCACACGCCGCGGCTCCCGCGTGGGGAGCGACCGCGGCAGGCGACCGCGCCTCGGTCCTCAACAGGATCGCCGACCGGATGGAGGCGCACCTGGAGGAACTGGCGGTCGCCGAGAGCTGGGACAACGGCAAGCCGGTACGCGAGACCCTGGCCGCCGACATCCCCCTGGCCATCGACCACTTCCGCTACTTCGCCGGTGCGCTGCGCGCTCAGGAGGGATCGCTCAGCGAGATCGACGACGACACTATCGCGTACCACTTCCACGAGCCGCTGGGCGTCGTCGCGCAGATCATTCCGTGGAACTTCCCCATCCTGATGGCGACCTGGAAGCTGGCCCCGGCGCTCGCGGCGGGCAACGCGGTGGTCCTCAAACCGGCCGAACAGACCCCGGCCTCCATCCACGTATGGCTGAAGCTGGTGGCCGACCTCCTTCCGCCCGGCGTCGTCAACATCGTCAACGGCTTCGGCGCGGAGGCCGGCAAGCCTCTCGCCTCCAGCCCCCGTGTCGCGAAGATCGCCTTCACCGGTGAGACCACCACGGGGCGACTGATCATGCAGTACGCCTCCGAGAACATCAAGCCGGTGACGCTCGAACTGGGCGGCAAGTCGCCGAACATCTTCTTCGACGACGTGTGGAACGCGGACGACGACTTCCGCGACAAGGCCCTCGAGGGCTTCACCATGTTCGCCCTCAACCAGGGCGAGGTCTGCACCTGTCCCTCGCGCGCGCTGATCCAGCGCGGGCACTACAGCGAATTCCTGGAGGCGGGCATCGCCCGCACCGAAAAGATCGTGCCCGGACACCCGCTGGACACGGACACGATGATCGGCGCCCAGGCCTCCAACGACCAGTTGCAGAAAATCCTTTCGTACCTGGACATCGGCCAGCAGGAGGGCGCGAAGGTCCTCACGGGCGGTCAGAGGATCGAGTACGACGGGGAGCTGGCGGGTGGCTACTACGTCCAGCCGACCATCTTCGAGGGCGACAACCGGATGCGGGTCTTCCAGGAGGAGATCTTCGGCCCGGTCGTGGCGGTCACGTCCTTCTCGGACTTCGACGACGCGATCGGAACGGCGAACGACACGCTGTACGGCCTCGGGGCGGGCGTATGGACCCGCGACATCAACACCGCGTACCGGGCGGGCCGTGCCATCCAGGCAGGCAGGGTCTGGACGAACTGCTACCACGCGTACCCGGCCCATGCCGCCTTCGGCGGCTACAAGCAGTCGGGGATCGGCCGTGAGAACCACAAGATGATGCTGGAGCACTACCAGCAGACGAAGAATCTTCTGGTGTCGTACTCGCCGAAGAAGTTGGGCTTCTTCTAGACGTCAAAAAAGGGCGCCTGAACAGGTGTTTCACCTGTCAGGCGCCCTCCCTGGAGCGCATCTAAGCCACGGGGTGAAGTGCGGAGAAACTCCCGATATCTCCCACTGCTATCCCACCTCTGACCAGCTGTTCCGGGGCATTTCCGGGCCAAGGCCCGGCTCATGTGTCCTCTGCACTGCGGTCCTGCCCCTCCCACCTTCGCATCGACCCCTCGATCAGGCTGTTGGCATGGTTCCGCGCCTCGGCCAGAAACTTGGCGTAGTAGCGGAAGAGGACCTGGATGCTCTGTCCGGCGCGGCGCGCACACTCTGCCGGGTCGACACCGGAGGCAAGCCAGAATGAGATCCCTGCGTGGCGCAGGTCGTAGGGGCGTTTCGCCAGCTCAAGGGCGTGTTCGTCGAGAGTCAGTGCGGCCTCGCGCGCACGCCCCCATGTGATGTTGTACGCGGAAGTATCGACGTAGTTTCCCGCACCATTGCGGAACAGACGTCCATCGGGTGCGACACCGAAACTCTCTATGTGCTCGCGCAGCATGCGCACCAGCACAGGCGGGATAGGCACGGGCCTCGTCGCCTTGGCCGCGCGTCGCTTCAGTGAGTGGACCTCGTGAACGGCACCGTCGTTCGTCCACTCCTTCCCCGCCGTGACGACCCCGCCCTTCAGGTTGAGGAGCCCCCATCCAGTCGTTGGCAGTCGGCACTGGGGCTTCTGCAAGTGAATAACCTCAGCAGGACGCATCGCGGCGTAGTACATGCAGCCGAAAAAGGCGTACAGGTGCGGGCCTCGACCGGGCAGAGCCCTGACCGCAGCAAGCAGGCGGCCCACCTGCGCCGGATTGGGCACGCAGTCCGGATCGACTTCGTCGGCAACTTCCGGCGCAGACCACCGCAGGCCGGTCAGCGGGTTCTGGGTGAAGTACCCACGTTCCACTGCGACCCCGAACACCTCGTTGACGGCAGCTCTCTTGCGCTTCACGGTCTTCGCTGCAGCGGCTGCCCCATCGACCTTGCGGCACAGAGCGTCGAGTCCCCGGCGCAGCACATCGGGCTCCGCCAACTCGCTCACGGGCAACGAATGGCGCTGCAGCCAATCCAGTGCTGCCTGCCACTCCTCGGGCGGATCCCCCTTCCAGGCTTTTTTGTTGAAAGCCCATGAATACAGTGCCCTCCGCAGTTCACGAGGTGCCCGGGACATGTGCTCTGGCTCAACAAAGGCTGGAGTGATGGTCGCGAGAGCGTCGGCAAGCGTCCGACGTGTATTTCCCGGCGTACGGTCCCAACGCTGCTCGATGTACTCCCTCGCCAGGACATACCAGGTGGTGCGCTGTTTCAGGGCCCGGAGCTCGGAGGCCGGCAGGCCCGTCCTTGTATCGAACGGCTCGCCGTCGCGCGCGGCAGTCACGAGCTTGGAACGTCGGCTCTCCGCAAGGCCCTTCGTGAGAAAGGACTCGGATTTCTCCCGCCCATTGACGGTCCATCGAATTTCGAACCCCTTGCGACGGTCGGGCCGCTCCCGGGTGTCCCAAAATCGAACTCTGTAGCTCATTGCCATTCAGGCGTATCCCTCTCACACGCTTCCCACCACGCGTCTAGATCGACGCGGCGGCAGCGGAGTTCACCATTCGGAAGTTTGATCATTCGGGGCGCATGACCGCGAGCGCGCAAGCGGTAGAACGCTGACGGGCTCATTCGGATTTCCGCCAGGACCTCGGCGAGTTTGAGTGCGGGAGGGCGAGCCATGTTTCCCCTGAAGATTTGAACGAGTCGCCAGACACTGGGCGGCACAACAGAGCTAACTCAGTTGAGCGTTGGCATGGAAGTTCACCGCGTCCGCACAGCTCCACCGCCAAGCGCAGCCCCTGCGAACTCCTCAATGGTCGCGACGATCGCCGGTTTGGCTAACCGGCGATCGTGGTCTATGTTGCGTGCCACATCGCCAGAGTCCGGTTGCTCCCACGCTGGCTTCGGCTAGGAAGCCAGCCGGTATGAGCGCAGGGCGGGGGTCGCGCCGTCCGTGACGATTACCAGCAGACCGTCATCAGTGAGTCGGTCAAGATTTCGCGCTACGACACACTCAGGAGCCCTAGCCTCAATACCGGTAACTTAGGGCGTTGTTGTCCGCTTGACCCGTTTGGGTTTGGTGGCATTAACGATGGTGATGACTGGGGCGCGTGGGTGGTCTGCAACGTGGTGGGCTGCGCGTTTGAGGGGCCAGCTGGCGATTTTGCGTTTCATGACGCGGGGGTTGGATCGGCGGCGTCGTGGTGGCAGGAGGCGTTCGAGGAGTTCAGCGTGGGTGGCTTTGATTGCGCGGGTAAGTCTGCCGGGGGGAAAACGCCGCCTGGTCGGTGACCTGGCGGCGCACGACGCGCAGTGAGCGGGTGAAGGAGATCCGGTCGGGATCGTGATCGCCTTGTCGTGCGGCCTGGTGCATCAGGTGTCGGATGGCGTGGTGGACGAGCAGGAAGCCGAAGAGTTCCTGCTCGGCTCCATCAGGGTGCTGTGAACGCAGCACCAGGCGTGGCCCTCCGAGGTGGGTCTTGATTTCGTCGAGGGTGGACTCGAACTCCCATCGCTGGGCGTAGAGGGCGGCCAGTTCCGCGGCTGGGGCCTTGCCCGGGTCGAGGATCGTGGTGAGGAGGCGATAGACACCCTCGTGGCCGGCGATGGTGTACTCCACCGCGCGTACCGGCACCCCGCGACGGGTGTGGTGGATGTCGCTCCGGTCGAAGATCTCCGTGAGGTAGGAGCCGTCCGGCAGTTGCTCGACCACGGGCAGCACCAGGTCTTTGCGGACTCGCCACAGCAGGTCCGCCCCAGTGGCGGCGGCTGTACGCCACAGGTCCACGCCGTAGAAGCCACGGTCGGCCAGCAGCATCATCCCCGGCCGCAGGGACGGCAGGACCGCACGGGCCAGAGTCTGCTCTCCGGTGCGCAGAGCACCGATCGCAGCGTCGAAGACGGCATGGGTGCCGCACTCCACCAGACCGACCATGCGCAACTGCGGGCAGCCGACGTTCTGTTCACCCCGACCGGAGCGCGGCGGACGGCCGAACACCTCCACGTTCGTCTTCGTGTCAGGCAGGTCGAATGTGGTGCCGTCGATCGCGGTCAGCCGCCAGTCGCGGTAGAAAGCACCCTGAGTGTCCGGTGTGGCGACCGGACGGCACACCCGCGCGAACAGCTGCTGCAGCGGCGCCACACCCAACCGGGACCTGGCTTTCCAGATCGCAGCCGTGCTCGGCACCGCCCACGATGCACGCCAACACCGCGCACCCCGCAAACCCGTGGTCAGCAGCCGGGCGACCTCCTCATAGCTCTGCCCCGAGAACAGGCACATCGCCAGCACGAAGTAGACCACCAGCCGGGCTGGCAACAGCCGGTTCCGCTGCTGTATCCGGCCCGTATCCGCCAACACCTCGTCCACAAGCTCCGGAGGAAAAGCCTGTGTCAACACCCCGACCGCGACCCGGTCCGACAGACGCTCACCAGATGACTTCAGCTGTCCCGCTCTTGGCATACCAACAACAACGACCGGAATGCCCCTAAGTTACCGGTATTGGCCCCAGCCTCGATCTTTCGTGATTGGTCGTCAGCTTCGGCTGGCGGCCAATGCGTCGTTGTGGAGCGTGTGCGGGCATACGGGTGGCCCGATCGTCGCATCGGGTGGGCGCCGGATTCCACGGTTCCGGTCGGTGGCTCTTCTGCTCGTCGGGACGGGTTGTTACTGGTCAGCGTGGGTTCGGGAGGGTGTCGAGCCGTCTGATCGCGTCTGTGATCACGTCGGTCCATGGCCAGTGGTGGGCGAATCGCAGGTGCCGTTGGCGGGCGGTGGTGATGAGTTGGGCAGCGGCGGAGAACAGCCGCAACCGCAGGCGGCGGGGCTCCCAGAGGCGGGGTTTGCCGGTCAGAGCGAGCATCGGCATCCAGGCGAGCAGGTCGAGGGCGAGCTGGACGATCTCCAGCCAGATCCGGTTCTGTGCGGTCTCGTGCAGGGGCAGGTTCCGCAGGCCGGTGGCCCGTGCGTTCCGAATGCGGTCCTCTGCCCTCGCCCGTCGGCGGTGCCTCAGTTCCAGGTCCGTGATCTTCCCGCCCGTCGTGTTGGTGGCGAAGCAGGTGAGCCGCAGGCCGTCGGCGTCGGTGAAGCGCAACTGGGCGCCGGGGTGGGGCCGTTCCTTGCGGACGATCAGCCGCATTCCCTTCGGCCAGCCCTTGAGTGTGTCGCCGTCGAGTTCGGCGGTCCAGGCGCCGTCGCGGATCTCGCCGCCCGGCTCGACCGCTGGGGTCCAGGCGGAGGCCGGGACCTTCAACACGGCCTGATGAATCTGCTCAGTGATGGTCATCCCGACCGAGTACGACAGCCACCGGCCCCGTTTCGTGAGCCAGGCGAGGAACTCATGGGTGCCGCCCGCGGAGTCGGTACGGATCAGTGTGGACCGGCCGCGCCGGTGACGCTTGGGGAGCTGGGCCAAAGCGAGTTGAGTGGCGGTGATGTGGTCGGCGGCGGTGTTGGATCCCGCGTTCCCCGGCCGCAACAGTGCTGCCACCGGCTCCCCGGTGCCACCGCTTCCGTGGTCGACGAAGCCCATCAGGGGGTGATGTCCAAACGACTTCTTCCAGGTCGCGGCCGCGTCCTGCTTGTCGGAGTGGGCCAGGACCAGCACTCCGTCCAGGTCCACAATCACCTGGCCGCCCCTATCCGGCGCCGCATCTTTGGCCAACGTCCAGACGTACTCGCGCACTTCGGCGCGCGCCGAGCGGATCGCGGTCAGGGCCTTGTCCCCGGCCGCGGCGAGGGTGTCGATCAGCCGGGAGACCGTTGGGTCGGAGGCCACCGGCCCGAACACGGCCGGCTCGGCCCGCAGCAGTCCCGCATCGGCCAGGCAGTCCCCGCCCAGCGCGACCGCGAGAGCCACATCCAGCAGGATCTTGCCCGGATCGTGCACCGCCCGAGGCCGCCGCCACGGCCTCAGCGCCGCCGATATCTCGGTATCCAGGCCGGTCTTACGGGCAGTCTCGACCAGCAGTACTCCGCCAGCCTGCGAGACCACCCCGCTCCCGCCGCCCTCGATGCGGACACGCGGATAGGACCCGATACGCTTCTTCACCTGAGGAGTGCTTCTTTCATGCGCCGACCTGGACCCTAGACAAGTCCCATCGTTGCAGGTCAGGAGCACTCTTCGCGTTTCCGATCACGCATCGGACACCCAGCCACGTGAAAGCCCGAGGTTAGGTCACATCGGCGTCGAACGGCGTGTGCGCGGGCGCCGTCGTCTCCCCGTCCTTCTTGAAGGACACGGGGCCCGGTGCTTTGGCCTGCAGGACGGGCCCCGTCGCAGAGCTCTCCGGCGCTTCGCCATCAGCTGTGTCGCGGATGGCGTCAGCGACCTCCGCCAACTCCTGCCCAGGGTCGAGAGCACTGCGGATCTCGTCAAATCCGAGGCCGTCGCCGTTCAGGACGTGCTTGCGTACGAGCGTCTTGGGGTGGAGATCCTCGAACTCGAAGTCCCCGAACTCCGGACCGAGTTCGGACCGGATCTCCTGCTTCGCGCTCTCGGTGAACTGCCGGAACTTACGGATGAGTCCCGTCACATTCTGAATGAGCTCCGGCAGCTTGTCCGGGCCGAATAGAAGGACAGCAAGAAAAGCGAGTGTGATCAGTTCCAGCGGGCCCACATCAGAGAACACCGTGCCACTCCTTGAGCTGTCGCCGCTCGGACGCTATGCCCGCCGATCGACCGCCTGGTCAGTTCCGCTAGTTTAGGAATTGCGCAATAAAAGAACCATGGAAGTCTGTCCGGCGTCGAAACCCGGCGACGACACAGACCCGACCAGAGCAGTAAAGAAATATCGCGGGCGTCCGCCTGTCCAAGGGTGGCAACGTATCGCCGAGCAAGGAATCGCCCGGCCTGACCACCGTGACGGTCGGTCTCGGTTGGGATGTGCACACCACCACCGGCACGGACTATGACCTGGACGCCTGCGCCCTGCTGTGCATCGAGGCCGGAAAGGTTGTCTCCGACCGACACTTCAGCTTCTGCAACAACCTCAAGAGCCCCGAGGGCCCGGACGAGCACACCGGCCACAACCCCACCGGTGAGGGCGAGGGCGACGACGAATCCATCAATGTCAACCTCGACACCGCCCCCACCGGGATCGCGGAGATCGTCTTCCCGGTCTCCATCCACGAGGCCGATAGCCTCGGTCAGAGCTTTGGCCGGGTCAGCAACGCCTTCATCCGCGTGATCAACCGCGCCAACAACGTCGAACTCGCCCGCTACGACCTGTCCGAGGACGCCTCCACCGAGACGGCAATGGTCTTCGGCGAGCTCTACCGGCACGGAGGCGAGTGGAAGATCCGCGCGGTCGGCCAGGGCTACGCCTCCGGCCTGGCCGGCATCGAATCCGACAACGCCGTCAACGTCTGACCCGAGACGCCTTCCGGCCCGTGGCAGCTCAAGCCCGGCGCCGCCCGGTTTCCCAGGCCGGGCGGCCCCCTTCCCGCGACCATCCTCGACTCGGCTTGCCATCCCCCTCGCCTCGGGCAACAGCGGCGACGTATGCACCGACCGGTACCCGTGAAAGGGGTCTACGCCGAGCCCATCGCTGTTGGTGAACTGCACCGCTGCGTAGGAGGGAATCACCGGTTTCACACCGGGGTCTCGACCATGGCCTCGACCGTGCGGGCGGGCATGCGAACGATGTAGCGCATGTGGACCCGTCGGCCACCAGAGCTCGCACAGACGCCGCTGGGCGCGGAGGATTCGGGCAGAGCTGTGCTTCACGCCCATGAACGCGTCCAGGACGAACCTGCGCGGGCCCTCCCCTGCGGCCTGCTGACCACCGGGATCACCAATCTCCATCGCCGAAGTCGCCTCCACCCTCGAAGCCGCTGCCTTCGAAACCACCGCCGAAATCGCCCGGGTTGAAGTCGGCGCCGGTGAACTCCCCGCCACCTGGAGCGCTGTCGACGGGGGCTGCGCCCGCGAAGGCGGAGGGTGTGCTGAGGACCGAGCCCAGCATCGTGCCCACGAGCAGGCCGCCGAGCATGCTGCCCGTGCCGCCGAAGTAGCCGCCCGCCCAGGGTGCGTATGCGGGTCCGGCATTCCAGTACGGCTGGGAACCGTGGGCCGTCCGCACCTGACGGACCATCGGCTCCTGCCCGGCCGCCAGGAAGTCGGCGTCAGCCTCACACGCCGGTACACTGCGCGCCGCGCCGCCGGGCGGGGCCCACATCGCATCGATGGCCGACGGGCCGTGGCGAGGGTCGAAGAAGCAGGGAGCGCGGCGCTCGGGCACCGGGATGCCGGCGCGGCGAGCGGTCAGGCCGGCGAGCGCGAACCGGCCCTCTTCGAGGGCTGCGGTCACCGGCTGGACGTCCTGCGGTTTGGCGGCCACGGCCATCAGTTCTTTGGCCTTCTCGTACGTGTCCAGCGCGTGGGTGTAGTCCTGCCGCATCGCGTCGTCGGCCCCGGGCTCCGACGGATGGAAGTCGAGCCGGTCCAGTTCCTCGCCGAAGGCGGTGATGTCCTCGTCGACGACGACGCGCAGGGCGTCCAGTTCGGCGCGCTCGCGCTTCTTCTTTGAGCGACGGTACAGGGTGTATCCACCGGCACCGGCCGCCGCGACCGCGCCGACGGTGAACAGCACTGCCGCACCGCCGCCTCCCTCATCACCCTCGGAGCCGCTCCAGGCGGCCGGGGCCTTCCCCCTGGCCTGCTCGGTGGCCTGGTCGACGAAGGCGGTCAGGAGTCCTTCGGTATCCCCGGAGTGGGAGCGCCTGACGGCGCCGGTGAGGTTGCCGACCGCGTTGCGGGACATCACCGAGGAGTCCGCGTTCGCGTTGAAACCGTCGCCGAGATGGACGGCGTACACCCCAGTGATGCCGACCTGGGTGCGCAGGTCCCGCATCAGGGTCCCGGGAGGGAACTCGGCGGCCTCGGGCAGTACAGCGACGAAAACGGGCTTGCCCGCGTCCTCGATCTTCTTCGCAAGGTCTTCGGCGTCGGCCTCGGAGAGCTGGTCCCGGGCGCGCGGATCAACGTACACGGGACTCTTCTTCAAGGCCTCGGCCACGCTGTCGAGGCCCACCCCCGCGGCGTGCGCGGGGACGGACGCGAACATCGCGCAGACCATCAGAGCCAGGACAGCCAGGACCGGGCCGAGCCGTGGCAGTACCCGACGGGCGACAGGCATGGCAGTTCCTCCTCCTGCGACGGATTGCAACACCATAGTTGCTCAGTTGCGTAATATAGCAAGTCTCGCGAAGGAGGGGGTCCCAGTAGTTCTCGCCGAGAAAACAACGCTAAGGACTGAGCCCCAGGTCAGGCCGTGGGCTCCGGAGTGGCTGTGGCTGTCTGCTCGTCGTGTTCGCGCAGCATGCGCATGACGGTGGCCGGGGCTGGGTGCTGGCCGCGCTTCTTGCCGGTGCGGATGACGAGGCGAGAGGCGTTCGTCGTCGCGCAGGCGCAGGGCGGTGGCGAGCATGTCCTCGTCGGAGACCTTGACACGCCGATCGCCTTGCCCTTCGTACGGGCGGTCTCCTGGCCTTCGAGGGTCTTGTCGCGGATGTAGTCGCGCTCGGACTCCGCCATGGCGGCGAAGAAGGCGAACAGGGCGGCCCCGTGGCCGGACGGGTTGTGCTTCCCGGCCAGAGGGCCGGTGAGGAACTCCAGCTCGATCTCGGCGTCGCGCAGTTCCTCGGCGACCTTGAGGAGTTCCAGGGCGCCGCGGCCGAGCCGCTTCATCTCGTGCACCACGAGGGTCACCCTCGCCCCCAGCGAGCGGTACTCGGGGTGCCGGCGAGCAGGTGCTCGTGTCCGGCAAGCGTGGTGCGACGCGACTGGGCTTCGCCGTGCTGGTGAAGTTCTATACGCAGTACGGCCGGTTTCCCCGGGGCCGGGCCGAGCTGGCGGGTGAGGCGGTGGAGTTCGTCGCCCGGCAGGTGCAGGTGCCCGCTTCGGAGCTGGGTTTCTACGACTGGACGGGCCGCACGGTCGAGTACCACCGTGCGCAGATCCGGGAGCGCCTCGGCTTCCGGGAGTGCAGCGTCGCGGACGCGGAGAAGCTGACGGCGTATCTGGCCGAGCACGTCGCGGACAAGGAACGCAGGCCCGAGCAGGTCCGGGTGGAATTGCTGGCCCGCTGCCGCACGGAGAGTATTGAGCCGCGCACGTCGGGCCGGTGCGACCGCATCGTGGGGGCCGCTCTGAAGGCGGCCGAGGAGTCGCTGGACCTGCCGCAGGACTTCGAGGCCCGGCGGGCGGAGAACTATCGGGAGCTGCGCAAGCCGCTGGACGCCGCGGTGTTCGTCGACGAGCTGCGCGAGCAGATGACGGCCGAGCTGGCCCTGCTCAACGACCAGATGCCGAAGTTGTCCTGGCTGGACATCGCCGAGCGGAAGTCCGGGGCGATTCGGCTGACGGCGGCCGAGGCCCAGCCGGCGCCGCGCAACCTGCGCAGGATCAAGGCCGAGGTGCAGAGGCGTTGGGGCATAGTGCCGCTCGTCGACATGCTGAAGGAAGCGGTGCTGCGGACCGGCTGCCTGGACGCGGTCACTGCCGTGTCCGGCGGCGGCAGCCTCTCGCTGGAGGTGCTGGCCGAACGCCTGCTGCTGGTCATCTACGCGTACGGCACGAACACCGGGATCAAGGCCGTGGCGTCCGGCGGCCACGGGCACACCGAGGACGAGTTGCGGTACGTGCGGCGCCGGTATCTGTCGGCGGAGTCGGCCCGTGCCATCGCCGTCCAGATCGCGAACGCCACCTTCGCCGCCCGTAGTACTGAGTTGTGGGGCCAGGGCTCGACCACGGTCGCCTGCGACTCCACCCACGTGCGGGCCTGGGACCAGAACCTGTTCACCGAGTGGCACTCGCGGTACGGCGGCCGCGGGGTGCTCATCTACTGGCACGTGGAGAAGAAGTCCTTGGCCATCCACTCCCAGCTGATCAACTGCACCGCCTCCGAGGTCGCCGCGATGATCGAGGGCGCGATGCGGCAGGGCACCACCATGGACGTCGAGGCCAACTACACAGACTCGCACGGCCAGTCGGAAATCGGGTTCGGCGTCACGAGGCTGCTGAACTTCGACCTGCTGCCGAGGATCAAGCGGATCAACAAGGTGAAGCTGTTTCGGCCGGTGGCCGGCGAACCGGACGCCTACCCGCAGCTGACTCCGGCGCTGACCCGCCCGATCCGCTGGGAACTCATCGCCCAGCAGTACGACCAGGTGATCAAGTACGCGACCGCGATCCGGACCCGGACCGCGTCCACCGAGGCGATCCTGCGGCGCTTCACCCGCAACGCCTCCCACCCCACCTACGCGGCGATGCTGGAGGTCGGCCGCGCCCAGAAGACCATTTTCGTCGCCCGCTACCCGCGGCTTCGGGACCTCCAGAGAGAGATTGAGGAGGGCCTGAACGTCATGGAGTCCTCCAATGGCGCGAACAGTGTGATCGCCTACGGCAAGGGCGGCGAGATCGCCTCGAACCGGCGCGACGAGCAGGAAATGTTCGTCCTGTGCCTGCGCATCCTGCAATCGGCCCTGGTCTACGTGAACACTCTGATGCTCCAGGACATCCTCGGCGAACCGGAGTGGGCGGACCTGCTCACGCCCGCTGACCGGCGGGGCCCGACCCCGCTCTTCTGGTCCCATGTCCGGCCATACGGTGAGGTGAACCTCGATATGGGCGCCCGCCTCGACCTCGCCGCGGCCGCCGTACCGGCCCCCGGGCCCCGGCCGACCAGACCACGCGATCCACCGTGGAGAACGCATGAACCTGCGCCTGTACGGCACTGCGCGCGGGCCGCGCCCGCGTCTCCCATGGCGCGACCCCGACACCGTGGCTGCCCCGGGCCCGTGCCTGGGTCACCGTGCTGACCTTGCCCGCGTGGTGGCGCCTGCCGGACGATGACCGAGAGTCCCACCGGTCCGGCGTCGAACCCGCCTTCTGGACCAACCGCCAGGTCCGCCGGAGCGGTCTGCGCACGTCGTGCTGGATGCGCGAGAGCGAGCCCGACATCCTCATTCTGCGATGGTGGCCGGTGCTCGGCCGCCTGACACGCGGCCGTGAAATCCAACGGTCAGTGCTGGAAGCGGTAGCGGGTCTGGCTGTACGCCTCGCCCTTTCCGAAGGCGAATCCGGCCTCCGGGCCGATGCGGTACAGCAGGACCTTGCCGGAGCGGATGGTGTCACCGAGGCCGTGCCAGGTACCGTCCGGGCTCGTCAGCAGGTCGCCGTACTTGCCCTCGTAGGCGTCGGCGGTGGTGCTGCGTTCAGTCGGGTCGCGCACCAACTCGGCACGTCCCTCGATGGTGATGTCGAGACCGTCCAGGACGTTCGTGCCGGTTGTCATGACGCAGTGGTGGTTGCCGTGGAGGTTACGCGTCTTGCGCTCTTGGTCGCCGGTGGCGAAGTACAGGGCGCCGCCGGTCCAGACGGCCAGCAACGGTGTCACGTGGGGCCGGCCGTCGGGGCGGACGGTGGACAGCCAGAACAGTCGCGCCTGCTGGAGCTCACGCAGTGCGGTCGGCCAGGGGGTCGCGTCGGCGCCGGGGTCGCTGAAGGGGCCGAGCTCGGCAACCGGGTCACGGTCGGACATGGAAGCTCCTCAATGGGTCAGGCGGGCATGCGGTCGGCCACGATCTGGTCAACGGGAGGCGCCGCGGTCTCCTTGGTGACCGGTGCCGATCGCTTGCCGAGCATGGCCAAAGCGATGACCGCGCCCAGTGCCGCGACGAGGCCGACCACGCCGAACGCGGCCTGATGACCGGGAACCAGCGTCTGCGGCGCGGCGGTCCCAGGCGTGGGTGCGTGCGCGGCGACAACGCTGCCGGCGATGGCTACGCCGAGGGCGGTGCCGACGGCGAAGCAGGTATCGGCGAGTCCGGCGGCCAGACCGGAGTGCCGTTCGGCGACACCGGTGAACGCGGCGATCTGCGCACAGACGGTGGCGGTGCCCATGCCCGCCCCGAAGACCAGCAGGGCAAAAGTCAGGAGTTCCGGTGAGCTGTGCTCGGACACCACCCGGGTGAGCAGCAGGCAGGCTCCGCCGAGCAGGGCAGTGCCGACGGTCGCGACCGGACGCACGCCGACCCTGGTCACAACCCGCTGGCAGGCCAGAGCGCCGACCACAGCCGCCACGGTCATCACTCCGGCCGTGAGGCCGAACCGCACGGGCGACCAGCCGAGCACCGCCTGCGCGTGGGCGGTGAGGACGATGAGCATGCCGTCGACCGCCATGCCCGTGACGAGGAGCAGGAGGTCGCCGCCGACCAGGGAACGCGACCGCAGGACCCCGAACGGCACCAGCGGCGCCTTGGACCGCCGTTCGATCACGACAAACAAGCCGGTCAGCGCCATCGCACCCGCCAGCGGCCCGAGGACGTGGTGGCTGGACCACCCGACGTCAGGGACGCTGGTGATGGCGTAGACGAACAGCACGAGCGCCGAAGTGACCGTCAGCGCCCCGGCCAGGTCGAGGGAGCGGACACGCGCCTGGTTCCGGCTCTCGATCAGCATCACCGGCGCGAGGACCAGCACCACCGCCCCGACCGGGACGTTGATCCAGAAGACCCACTGCCAGCCGAGCGTATCGGTGATGAGCCCGCCCAGCAGCAGCCCGGCGGTGGCACCGAATCCTCCGATCCCGCCCCAGATTCCCAGTGCCCTGTTCCGCTCGGCGCCTTCGGCGAAGGCGTTCATCACCATGGACAAGGCTGCGGGGGCGATGATGGCGGCCGACACACCCTGCAAAGCGCGGGCTGCGACCAGCGCCTCTGCCGACGGGGCGAACCCGCATCCCAGCGAGGCCAGCACGCGCAGCGACATTCCGGCCAGGAAGACGCTGCGGCGGCCGAGCAGGTCCGCGGCGCGGCCGCACAACAGCAGCAGGCCTGCAAAGGCCAGCGCGTAGGCCGTGACCGCCCAGTGGACGGCGGTGCCGTGCGCCCGGAACTCCCGCTCGATGGCCGGCAGGGCGGTCAGCAGGCTGGTGCCGTCCAGGATGGTCATGAAGAACGCCGTGCCCAGCAACACCAGCACCCGCCACTTCGAGGGGGACGGCCGCGGGCTCACTCGTGCCATCCCGCATCCAGCTCGACGCCCAGCGCGTCGAGCCAGTCGCCGGTGCCGAGCTCCCGCCAGGAGGGCTCCTCCCGGCCATCGAGGAAGGTGCCCTGCTCGGTGAGGACCAGCCGGGTGCCCCCATCGGCCGGGCAGAACGCCACGGTCGTCAGCGACGCCGCCGCGAGGTCCTCCCCCACGTGCAGGACAGAGGTGTAGACGATGCGCTCGTCCGGGACGATGTCGCGGTACAACGACTCGAACGTCAACGATGGGCCGCTGTCCGGACGGCTGCGGTTGGCCTCCCGGCCCCCGACCCGGAAGTCCAGCTCATGGTCAGCGTCGGGCGTGGAGAACCAGCGGGCCTTCGCCTTCGGGTCGGCCCATGCGGCGAACACCCGGGCCACCGTGGCCGGGTAAAGGCGTTCGAGGGTGAACGTGGCGTGCGTGACAGAACGGTCGATCATCACAAGCTCCCTTGCTCCGGTGTGCCGGGATCATCGAGCAGGTAGTCGCCGAGCCGGTCCAGGCGCCGTTCCCAGGACGTGCGCTGCTCGGCAAGCCAGTCCTCGGCCGTCCGCAGCACGTCCGGCTCGATGCGGCAGGTGCGGACGCGGCCGATCTTCTCGGATCTGACCAGCCCGCAGGCTTCCAGCACCTGGATGTGCTGCATGACGGCCGGTAGCGACATCTCCAGTGGCCTGGCCAGTTCGCTGACCGACACCGGCCCGCGGATCAGGCGCTCCACCATCGCCCGGCGCGTTCCATCCGCCAGCGCCTGGAACACCCGATCCAGCGATCCGCCATAGTTAGGCATGTCCTTAACTATGAGTCGGTACACATCTATAGTCAAGTGCTTCCTTAACCAATGACCCGATCACGGTGGTCCGATCTGCTGGCTTTCTCGCGCATTCGCCCCTGTTCTCGTACACCTACGGCGAAACGGACATGTAGCACCGCGTGATGCTCGGGGTCGGCCCCGGCGCGAGGGCCGGCGGTACAGCGGATGGCGGTAGCAGCTGTTCCGCTTTCGATTCCGCGTGGCTTATCAGACTTCCGGCCACCGGCCGGTCGTCCGTGTCATGCCGCAGTAAGTGCCGGATTTACTGCGGCGGAGCCCCTAACGTGATCACCGCGACCTGCGACGGGGCATTCCGGCCGCCGGGGCCAGGTGTACGCATTTACTGCGGCAGCGCCGGAAGGGCAGGGCGGGCGTGACGATCGAACCGGTGACCGAACTCGGGAGCAGGGGCGCGCTCCGGCTGCCGCGCGCCCGGGTGGTGCCCCTGTCCGCCCTGCCCTCGTCGTACACCGCGGCGGTCGAGCGGTACCTCACCAGCGCCGGGATCGCGAAGTCCTCCGCGCGGATCTACCGGATCTCGCTGACGACGTGGGGGTGGATGCTCGCCGGCGAACCGGCGCCGACCGGGCCCGCCCGCCGGGGCGCGAAGCCGCCCGTCTTCCCCGTTGCCGCGATTGACGACCCGGCGTTGCCGGAGGTGCTGGCCGAGCTGGCGGCGGCGCGGGCGGACGCGATGGACGCTGACACCGTCAACCGGGAGCTGTCCATCGCGCGCAAGGCGATCGGCTGGTGGCAGCGCCAGGGCTGGATCGAGGGCGATCCGACGATCGGCATCGAGCGGCGGCCGGCGCCGCCGGACCGCACCAAGGCCCTGGCGGAGAATCAGATCGCCGCCCTGTGGCGCCTGGACGTCGGGCTCCGGGAGAAGACGCAGTGGAAGATACTCTACGAGTCCGCCGCACGGGCCGACGAAGTGCTGTGCCTCAACGTGGAAGACCTGTACCCGCAGGACAAGCGCGGAAGGATCACCGCCAAGGGCGGTGCGACCGAGTGGATCCACTGGCAGTCCGGCACCGCCCAGCTCCTGCCCCGCCTCATCTCCCGTCGTACCCGCGGCCCGCTGTTCCTCACCGACCGCAAGGCCCCCGCCGGGACGCCGACACTGGACGTGTGCCCCGAGACCGGCCGGGCCCGGCTCTCCTACCGCCGGGCCGAGGAGATCTTCGAGGAGAACACGCGGCTGCTGGCCAACCCCCTCGCCTCACCCGAAGACATCAAGGACCTGGACGGCTGGACACTCCATCGGCTACGTCACAGTGCCCTGACACACGACGCCGAGGACGGCACCTCAACCCCGATGCTGCTGGCCCGCTCCCGTCACGCCTCCGTCCGCTCCCTGGAGCGATACGCCCGACCCGGCGTCGACTCGGTCGCCCGGCACGTCGCCGAACGTGACCCCGCCGCACGTCGCCGAACGTGACCCTCGCCGTTTGCGGCTGGTGACAGCGTTCTTACCGGCACGTCGGCCGTGAGTTCAGCGTGGCTGAGGGGCTTTCACCGGGAACCCACGGCGTACTCGGACTGGCCCGCCAAGGGGGTGGATGAGTCCTTCCCTCGCCACGCCTGCGCTCCGGACGCCTCGCCGGACGACGTGCCCTACAACGCGCTCAAGGCCGGATGCGAGCGGGCGGTCGAAGAGGGCTTCCCCGAACGCGCCCTGATCGTCAATCCCGGCATCATCGTCGGTCCCGGAGAGAACGTCGGGCGCCTCCCGTGGTGGCTGGAGACCATCGCACGTGACGGTCGTGTGCTGGCTCCGGGGTTCCCGGACCGCGCGATGCAGCTGATCGACGCCCGTGACATCGCCAACTTCATGCTCGACCGGCTCGCCGAGGGCGGCACCGGCCGATATCTGACCACCGGTGTCCGCGAGAACACCAGCATGGGTGAGCTGCTGGGTGCCTGTGTCGACGCCACTGGTGCCGAGACCGAACTCGTGTGGGCGGACGAGCAGTTCCTCCAGGATCACGGCGTGGCCCCGTGGACCGAAGTACCACTGTGGGCCCCTGAAATTCCCGAGGTGGTCGGCACCTGGACTGCTTCCTCGGCCAAGGCCCTGGCCACAGGTCTGCGCTGCCGTCCGGTCGCCGAGACTGTCGCGGACACCTGGCGAGTGCTCAGCGAGGGCGGGTATCCGCGACCCAAGTACCTCCAAGGGAAGATTCCCGTCGGCTTGGACAAGGACAAGCACGACGCGGTCCTCGCCGCGTGGTCGCAGGCATGAGCCCCACGCGCCCGGCCCCGCGACCGGCAACGGCGCAGCAAGGCCCGGCGCGGCGGAAGTGTCCCCGACCCCTCCATGACCATAGTCAGGCGTCACTCCGCAGGAACAGAGACCTGGGACGAGGCGTATGTCCCGCCTGTCCATCGAGCCTCGTCCGTTGAGCGTCTCCGAACGAGCCGTGTTGGAGCACATCCTTTCGGCCGACTTCGCGGGTGCTTCCGAACTGCGCAGTCAGCTGGATCGGACGGAGGTCGTGGCCCTCTGGGCGCCTGGGTCCGTGAGCATCGACCTGCGGGTCCGGGAACCGATGTGGCATGCGGTGATGCCCTCCGAGTTGGTGCCGGTCGACGCTCACGTCCACGATGAGTCCTGTCAGTTTTCGGAGTCGGCTGCGCTGATGTCCGAAGCCACCTGCGCGCGTCCGTGAATTGATTGAGTGCTCATCTCGGCGTGGCGTCGTGTCGTCCCGCGCGCAGGGCCGGCCTCGGTGCCCTCGCGGACCTCGGCTTCCTCGGCCTGGACGACGACCCGGGCGACCCCGTGGTCGTCACCGGCTTCAAGGCCACCCGCGCCCGCAAGCTCACCACCAGCCAGGAGGGCGCCAACCGGGTACTCGCCGCCGGACGCGCCCCGGTCGAACACGGCTTCGCCCACCTGAAGAACTGGCGGACCCTCACCGAGCTCCGCACCGACCCCGCCCGCGCGACGAACCTCCTGCGCGCCCTGCTCGTCCTGACGAACCTCGAAGTCAACCGCTGACAGACGATCCACCCCGCAGACTGCCTCCCATCCCGATCCCACCTTCAAGAGATACGGGTGCGAGGTGCTCAGTCCGTCGGCTGCGTCGGCTCGGCCACCTCGTCAGTCGATCCGGCCTGCTCGCCGCCGAACACCTCATCGACGAGCCTCTCCATCGCCTTCAGGAACGCCCCGGCCAGGGACATTGCGGCGTCGTCCACATAGTTGAGCGAGGCGGTGAGGGTCTTGCTGCCGTCGGGCGTGCTGTACATCAGCGCCGCGTGGCCCGCGGCGCCGCCGTTGTGGAAGAGGAGGGTGCCGCCGTTGCCCGCGTCCTGCACACGCAGCCCCAGGCCGAAGCCGCTCTTGGGATGCGGCGTGCGCATCTCGGCCAGCAGCCCGGCCGGCAGGAGTTTGCCGCCCGCCAGCGCGGAGATGAACGTGTGGAGGTCCTGGGTGGTGGAGATCATGTCTCCGCCGGCGGAGATCCAGGAGGGGTTCTGGCGGGTGATGTCGACCGTCTTCTGCTGGCCGCCTTCCTCGTACCGGTAGTAGGCGTGGGCGTGCGGCTCGGGGATCTCCGGCGAGGTGTACGGCACCACGGTGTCCGACAGGCCGAGCGGACCCAGGATCCGCTCTTGCGTCTCCTCGGCGCACGAGCGGCCGGTGACCTTCTCGATCAGCAGCCTGGCCAGCACGTAGTTGGTGTTGGAGTAGCTCCAGCCCGTCCCCGGCTCGAACCGCGCCGGCTTGGACAACGCCAGCCGTACCAGCTCCTCCGGCGGGTAGGTCTTGAACCGGTTGTCCACCCACTCCTGGCCCGAGATGGTGGAGGGGATCCCCGCTACGACCGTCCCGTCCTCGAAGAGCTCGCCGGTGAAGTTGAACACCCCGCTGGTGTGCTGCAACAGCATCCGCACCGTTATCCGCCGGTCAAGGGCGAACTCGGGCAGGTAGTCGGCCGCCGGGGTGTCCAGTTCGATCTTGCCTTCGGCCACCAGTTGCAGCACCAGGGTCGCGGTGAAGGTCTTGGTGTTGCTGCCGATCCGGACGTACCCGTTGACCGGCGGCTTGGCAGCCTCGCCTAGTTCGGCCACCCCGGCACTGCCGACCCACTCGCCCCGCTCATCGTTCACGCGCAGCGACACCCCGGCGAGACCGGAATCGACGATCTCCTGGATGGCCTTCTGCAGCTCCGGGCGATCCTGTCCGGCAGCGGAGTTCTCTGTGGTGTGGAGGGACTCGCTCATGGTCATTCCTCAATCTCGCGACAGTTGGCCCCGGTGACTACCGGCCCCTTCGAGGCGGCCTCGCGATGAGCCTGCACCCTGACCCAAGGTCAAGGTCAACCTCCATCGCGACCATGGGCTGACCGGCACCGATCATTGCGCGCTACCCTCGCCCCTGTGATCGCCCGCAACCCGTACCCCGAGACCGCGGCCGCCCACGATCTGGAGGTGTGCTGAGCCGATGGCGAACGGGCTCACGATCGGTCAGGCGGCGGCGTTCGTCGGCGTCACGATCAAGACGGTGCGGCACTATCACCGGCTCGGCCTGGTCGCCGAGCCGGAACGTGACGGTTCCGGCTACCGGCGCTACGGGTCGGCCGACCTGCTCCGGCTGATCCAGGTCAGGACCCTGGCCGGGGCCGGCGTACCGCTGGCCGAGATCGGCGACCTGCTCGACGCCGATCCCGAGCAGTTCGCCGCCGCCCTGGACGACGTCCATCGCCGCCTCACCAAACGGATCGAGGACCTGACCGCACGCCGCGACACGCTGCACCGGCTTGACCACAGCGACCGGGCCCTTCTGCCCGACCGGGCCTGCGCGATCTTGGACCGACTCACCGATCTCGGCTTCAGCCCCGACTACGTGGCCGTTCAACGCGAGGGTCTGGTGCTGGCCCGGGCACTGATTCCGGAGATTTTCGACAGCTTCCTGACCCAGCTCGAACACTCGCTCGCCGACCCCGAGTTCATCGAGCTGACCAAGCGCAGCTGGGACGCCAGATCCTGGGATCCCGACGACCCGCGGATCGACGGGCTCGCGTCCGCGGTGGCCGCCAATCTGCTGACCAACCGTGCGCTGCAGACGATGCCGACCGGGTTTCAGAACCAGTCCGACGCCGCCGCCCGGTACGGACTGGTCAACCACCACCGGGAAGACCAGGGACCCTCCATCGCCCGGTTGAACGCCCTGGTCGAAGCGAACCTGCGCGCGGCCGGCATCCACATCCCGCATCAGTAACGCCCTCTCAGGAGAAGGCCGGGGGCCGCAGACTGGTTGCCTTACTTGCCTGCACCATGAGCAGGCCACTGACCAGCGAATGAGCTTGACAACCCTAGATAACGATCGTTTCCGGTAGGTCCCATGCGCTGCGGCACTGGTTAGCGCTGATCAGTGCCTGTTTCGGGGTTCAGACTCAGGCTCGGATCGGATCGACCTTGTTGTCAGGGTGGGCGGCGTGGAGGAATCGCGTCGCGGTCACGTTGGAGACTCCGGAGACCCGCATGAGGCGGATCGGGTCTTCGGTCTCCCGGGCCTCGTCGAGCAGCCGGTCCTGGCGGAGCTTCCTCGCGCTGATCCCAATTGAGAGCATGCCGGCCATCGCTGACGGGCCGGCGGGCTGACTGGTGCTGTAGCTGCAAGCAGGGGCCGGCTGCTGTTCTACAGCCCGGCTCCGGGGTCGTCCGTGTCCACGGTCCGCAGCGGCCGGTGGCCCCGGTCGTCGAGCTGGGCGAGTTCGCGCTCGTAGTCGACGGTGATGGAGCCGTAGTAGTTGACCACCGAGCTACGGGCCGGGGAGATGTGCGCCAGGACCTCGGCGTCCACCTCGCGGCCGGCGGTACGTAGTTCATCGACGGCCAGGCCCATGTACTCGGTGTGCCAGCAGACCACGCTGTTGGTCACGACGGTCAGGCACCACGCCTGCTCGTTCTGCTGCTCGGGCTGGCGCCGGGCGACCTTGCCCTCACGGGCGTAGTGGAGCTGGCGGCGCAGGGCGTGCAGGGACTCGCCCTTGTTCAGCTGGCGGGCGATCTTGCGGCGGTAGCCCTCCTCCGACAGGTACTTTGCCGCATAGATCGTTCTGCGGATTGCCCCGTACTCCTTGAGCGCGGCGGCCAGCGCGTTCTGCCGGGAGGACGCGGACAGCTTGCCGACGATCAGGGACGCGGTGGCGTGCCCGTACTTCAGCGAGCCCGCCAGACGGAGCAGGTCGTCCCAGTGGTCGGCGACCAGGTTCAGGTTGGCCTTCTTGGTCAGCAGCGGCCCGGCGGTCGGGAAGCGTTCCTCATAGTCGGCCTTCGCGCCCATCCGGTACAGGGTGATTTTGCCCAGGTCGCGGATGCGGGGCGAGAGCTGCTTGCCGACCAGGTCGAAGAGCCCGATGTTGACCAGGGTCACGCCGTGCGTATCGGTCGCGTGCTCGCTGATCGGCAGGTCGGTGGCGTTGCCGAGGATTTCGTCCAGCACGTAGTGGGCCTCGCGGTGGGTGGCCACGATGACCTTGGTGCCGAAGGTGGAGTGCTGGTCGGAGACGTGGGTGTAGGTGGAGATGCCCTCCGAGACGAAGTACTTGTTCAGGTGCCGGGCGGTGATCGACTTGCCCCGGGTGGGGAACCGCTGCCCGTCGGAGGAGGACAGTGTGCCGGAGCCGAACATGGTCGTCATCGGCAGTCTGTGGTGGTAGTTGACCAGGCAGACGTTGGCCTCGCGCAGTGTCTCCTCCCGGATGTACCACTCCGCGGTCCACGCCAGCACGTCGTACGGGATGCCGCAGGACGCGGCCATCCCGTGCAGTCCGAGGTTGGTGGAGAGCCCGATCAGGCAGGCGATCAGGTTCCTTTTGAGCTGCGGGGAACGGGCCTGCTTGCCGCTGGCGTGGGTGAAGCAGTCCAGGTACCCGGTGTGCCGGTCCATCTCCACCAGCAGCGAGGCGATCGGCACGTTCGGCAGCATCTTCTCCAGCTCGCCGTGCAGCTCCTCGGCCTCGGACGGGATGTCCTCCGCCGTCAGCGGCGAGATCACCAGCTCACCGGCATCGTTGAGGCGCACGGGTCCGTTGCCATGCTTGAGGACCCCCTCCAGGTCGGCGAGGGACTCGTCAAGTTCTTCCATCACCAGCGGCAGGGCCTCGGAGAAGTCGGGGCTCTTGCCGACCAGGCGGCAGAACTCCGCCCGGTGCG
Source organism: Streptomyces sp. NBC_01224 (assembly GCF_036002945.1). Taxonomy (NCBI): domain Bacteria; kingdom Bacillati; phylum Actinomycetota; class Actinomycetes; order Kitasatosporales; family Streptomycetaceae; genus Streptomyces; species Streptomyces sp. NBC_01224. Next base: position 373,456 of record NZ_CP108529.1, read on the forward strand.
TCTCCCACTGGGCGGGCTTGAACAGGTAGGCGGCGGGGTTGTCGTAGCGACGGGAACCCGGCACGTACACGTCCCCCGACCGCAGGCCGTCGCGCAGCGCGAGCAGCGTGCACAGCTCCCAGTAGTGCCGGTAGGCGGTCGCATCACCCTTCGCCGCGGCCTCATCCAGGTAGCCCTGCCACCGGGTCGGCACGAACAGCGCGGGGGCGCCTTCGGGGACATTGCGGGCGCCGGTGGCGTTCAGCTCCCGCAAGATCTCCAGGGCCTCGATCAGCGGCTTCGCCTCGGTGCCGCCTCTGAACCGCACCGTTTCCAGGACCTTCGGGGCGAACTGTCGGATGTAGGTGTAGGAGCCGTCGAGTAGCGCCAGGTGCCCGTGGTCGCGCGGCAGCCGCACGGTGGCCCCGGCGTGCGCGGCCCGCAGTCGGCTCATGCCGATCTCCCCGCGCAGCAGCGTCCCGACCTCCTCGTCCGGGATACCCGTGTCCGCGAGGACGGGCAGGATCTCGTCCAGCAGGGCGAGCCGGTCCTCCGACCGCTTGGCCCGCTCGGCGAGCACCTCGCGCAGCTTGATCTTCGCCCGCGACTCCGAGCCAGACAGGGTCTGGTCGAAGAGCTGCACCACAGAGTCCAGGACATCGACCGCGGGCTGCGCCAGCAGCGTGAGCAGGATCGGGTGACGCCGGTTGGGCTCGCGCCGCACAAGAGCCTGCGCCGTCAGACGGCGGCCGATCTGAGCCAGGTAACGGCGGCGTTCGGCGGGCAACGCGGACAGATCCAGTGCGTCGGCGCCCAGCCCCCGCAGGAACAGCAGCTTCTCGACCTCACCCTTCACGCTCGCCGGCGACCCCTGCACCGGACCCGTCACCATCCAGTGCAACCGCGTCGAGCCCAGCGCCGGCTCGACCACCAGCAACCCGTCCAGCCCCCGCACCTGCTCGCCGGTGAGCAGGTGGGCCACCCGGCCGTGGGTCTCCTTCTCCGCGGCCTTGCGCGCGCTGGCGACCTTCTCCAGCAGCGAGACGACACCCGGCCGGATCACCTTCACCGAGCGAAGGTACTCACACCCCAGCCGGAACAGCAGGCTTGGGGAGTCGTGTTCCATCGCGCGGGCCAGCAGGAACTCGTCCAGCGCTTTGAACTCGATCGCTTTCGCGGGCTTCCGCGACAGGTACTCGGCAATCTCCCGCAAGTGATCCGTGCGGGTCTGCCCACGCTCTCCGTAGCCCGCCAAGCCGGCGACGGAGACCCCGAGCTGCCTCGCCAGACGCCCCACCGCCGCAGGCGGCGCGGAGGGGACGTCGTCGGGAACGAACCCCAGCCAGGGCAGAGTCGAGAGCTGAACGGCGGCACCGAGTACGTTCTGGGCCCGGCGGAACTTGCTGAGGAACGCCTGATCGGCCGAGGTGAGCGTGAAGTAGCGGATCAGCTCGTCCTTGCCGATCGCGGGGAAGGACCGTAAGCCCTCCAGCTCCTCATCAGAAAACACCCGCGTGGCCATCGGCCCCTCCCGCCCCATTCGATCAGCACAGTCGGGCACCACCGATACCCGGCCGGGAGGCGCGGGCAGACGAAAACCCCCGAACTGGCGGCGCCAGGGCGGGGTTGCTCTACTCTCCCGCGCTCGTGACGCGAGCTGGTCCCTCATCGCACAGGTTCACCATGGTCGGATCGGCCTTGATCTGCTTCGAGCACCGCACCGAGCACCGCGGCCGACAGCTCATCCGGCTACTCCTCGGACTCGAATCAGGCCAGATCAGGAGCCGCTGCACGGCATAGCGTTGTTTTTTCGGCGAGAACTACTTGGACCCCAGGAGGAGGTGCCCGCTCGATCCTGGCGGCTTCATTGACACGCTTTAGGGATTGCGCAATCGGGGAACCATTGTGAGGACACACTGAGCGCATTTCGCCAACCAAGGAAGACTCGTGGACCGTCCGAATCACCTACAGGCAGAAGACCTGCCCTCGTTCGAGCGCATCCTGGATCACGCACTGAACTCCCCCGCGATCCAGAACGAGAGGCGCCGCACTCCCAGGCCTCTCAACAATGAACAACTGCGCACCCGGGCACTCGGCGCGCGCACCGCCATCGCCGCCTCGGCCGCTGCCGAATACCGCGCATACCGTCAGATGCTCGCAGCCTCGGCCCCATCGGGCGCGGCGCTTCGTCGTGCACGGCGCGAGTCCGACGGCGCGGCAGCCAACACAAGCAGCACGCTGCATGCGGTGGCCGTTCTGGTACCGGGGCTGTCCGCCACGGCTGCCGCGGTCTTCGGCTTGATCGGCTTCGCGTTTCGGGCTGTTGACAGGCACTCACATCTCGCCGACGTCATGCTCCTCGCCGGTCTGGCTGCGACAGGGGTCGCGGTAGTGACTGTGCTGGCCGGTCTCGTCTGGATGCTGGTGGCAGCGGCGCGCAACCGCTCGACGGCCGGTGGTACGGATCCCGAGGTGGACCACGCGCGTGACGCGTGGCAGGAGGCACTGCTCGAACGCGGGATTCTGCCCTTCCTGTCCAACTCGCTGCAGGTCGTGAGCCCTGAGGACGCCGACCATCCGGATATGACGGACACATCACGTGCGGCAGGCGGCGCGAAGGGGGTTCCGGAGCCGCGCAGGCGGCCGGGTTTCAGTGCTCCCGACTTTTCGAGTCCCGACTTCACTGGCCCTGAGCTACCTGGAGCGGACTGATCACATCGGGACGATGCCCGACCCGCCGCTCATCGTGCCGCGCTCCTCCCGGCGAGATGCGCCGCCTCCGCCTGCACGGGCCGCCCGAGAACATCCGGGCCGGCCGTCGCGATGACATCCACCCGATCCGCCGAGTCAAGGTGGAGCAGCAGACCCACCATGGGTGAACCTCTCAGTACCAGCCGTGCCACTGCCCGCCCACAGTTGTCGATCCTGGGGTCGGGGTCGGCAAGGTGACCGAAGTGGTCCTGCTGCTCCTCGCCCTCGCCCTGACCCTTGCATGTGCGGTGTTCGTCGCGGCCGAATTCTCCCTGACCACGATCTAGCGCAGCGAGCTGGAACGCGCCGCCGAAGCCGGCTGGCGGGAGCGCAAGTGCGCGATCACGGCATCGTCGCTCTTGCCCCGGTCGATCGCGTCGAGGATCGCCTCAGCGGTGAAGGCGGGCCCCGTGGTGTCCGCTTCGGCGATGACGTGCCGGGCGGGCCAGGGGCGGTCGGTCTGCGAGACCGCGATGTCCAGGACACAAGAGACGGGGCACCCGCCCCTACTTGGAGTGAGACGAACACAGGGCAGACCTTCTGTGGGTGACGCCCCTGCTTCCCATCAGCGACTGGTGCTCCCGAATGCCTCTCACCCCAGTGACCCACAGGCGGCACACCGGACGCCGACAATAAATCTTGTCTTGACAAAATTCTTTGTCGGAAGGATTCTGGAACGGTGCTGGACGTCGCTGTGATCGAAGAACCCGCCGCGGCCGAGGCGTCTCTGGACCCGATACGGTCCCGGATCCTCGCCGCCCTGGCCGAGCCCGGCTCGGCCGCCATGCTGGCCGTCCGCCTGGGGCTGCCCCGGCAGAAGGTCAACTACCACCTGAAGGAGCTGGAGCGTCACGGGCTGGTCGAGCTCGCCGAGGAGCGGCGCAAGGGCAACGTCACCGAGCGGGTGTACCGCGCCACCGCCGCTTCCTATGTGATCTCCCCCAGCGCCTTGGCCGCCGTCAGCCCGGACCCCACCCGGTCTCCCGACCGGCTCTCCGCCCACTGGCTGCTGGCGCTGGGAGCCCGGCTGGTGCAGGAGGTCGGGGCGCTGCTGACCGGCGCGGCCCGAGTTCGGCGACGGGTCGCCACCTTCGGCATCGACGCCGAGGTGCGGTTCGCCTCCGCGGCCGACCGGACGGCCTTCGCCGATGAACTGGCCCAGGCGGTGGCGACCCTCGTCGGCCGCTACCACGATGAGGCCGCCCCAGAAGGCCGGAGCCATCGAGTGATCGTCGGGCTCCACCAGATCCCCTCACCGCAGCCCGGCCCTGACGCGAACGCGGCCGGCCCGCAGCAGCAGTCCGGGGGGACGCACGAGACCGAACCCGAAGCAGGACAGGACAACGCACCATGACGCACCCGTTCGAGATCGAGCTGGAAACAACCCTGCCGACGGGCCCGGAACAGGTCTGGGAAGCGATCGCCACGGGACCAGGGATCGACTCCTGGTTCATGGGCCGCAACGAGGTGGAGCCACGCGAGGGCGGGGCCGCGGCCATGGAAACCGGGGGCCACCGGGAGGAGGCGGTGGTCACGGCCTACGAGCCCGGCAAACGCTTCGCGACCCGCACGGCCACCGCCGAGGACGGCCGGTTCATGGCCTTCGAGTACCTGATCGAGGGGCGGGACGGCGGCAGCACCGTGCTCCGCGTCGTCCACAGCGGCCTGCTCGGCGACGACTGGCAGGACGAGTACGACGCCCTGCGCCGCGGCTGGCCCTTCCACCTCCACACGCTCCGGGAATACCTGACGCACTTCCCCGGACGCACCGGCGTTCCCGTCTTCGCCCTGGCGCCGACCGGCGGGAGATCGGCGCTGGAGGTGCGGGCGGCACTCGGCCGAGGGCTGTCGCTGCCGAGCCCGATCCCCGTGGGCTCGCAAGTACACGCCGCGCCGGCTGGTCTGCCGCCACTGGATGGCGAAGTGGTCTGGTCCGACGACGAGCGCATGGAGCTCCGCACCGCCGACGGGATCTACACCTTCCACCACGGCTCCGGCATGGCGCTGATGTTCCACCACCTGTTCGGCCCGGACACGGACGGCGCCGAGGCCGCCTGGCAGCGGTGGCTGACCGGACTCCTCAGCTGACCTCCGCGAGCCGCTCAGAACGCCCGTCCGCACGACGTGTGCCAGATCCCGGTGCAACCGGAAAAGCTGCCTGATGCGGCGCTCCGGGATCCATCATCACTAGATCTCTGCCGTCTCGAACACGACCGAAGCGGCAGCAAGCAACCGAAAACCGAACACGAGACACCAAGGAAATCTCATGCGTACCCTGATCAGCACCGCCTTCATCTCGCTTGACGGCGTAGTGGAGGGCCCCGGCGGCGAACCGGGCTACCGAAACTCTGGATGGACCTTCAAGGACGTCGAGTTCCTCCCCGAGGCGTTCGAAATCAAGGGACGGGAGCAGAAGGAATCCACCGCGATCCTCATGGGCCGGGTCAGCTACGAGGCGTTCAGCCCGGTGTGGCCGGACATGGAGGAATTCGCCGACTACAAGTCGATGCCGAAGTACGTCGTCTCCACCACCCTCACCGACGACGACCTTGTCTCGAACTGGGGCGAGACCACCATCCTGCGCTCGCTCGACGAGGTGGCCGCGCTGAAGGAAACCGAGGGAGGCCCGATCATCATCCACGGCAGCGCCTCCCTCAACCACGCCCTGTCCGACGCGGGCCTGATCGATCGCTACCACCTGCTCGTCTTCCCGCTGTTGCTCGGCGCCGGCAAGCGCCTGTTCAGCACCACGGACAAGGACACCCAGAAGCTGAAGCTGGTCGAGTACGAGGCGTACTCCAACGGCCTGCAGAAGAACGTCTTCGACGTCGTCCGCTGACAAGGCTTTGACTCTCGCCCTGCCGTCGCCTCCTCATACGCGACACTCGCGGAGACACTCGCTCGGTGCCCAGGTCGACGGCGAGGTTCTTGAGGGCGGCCCCCAGCTTGGGCAGCAGGTCGCGCTGCGCGTCCACCAGCTGCCGGTACTGGCGGACCGTCTCCTGCCCGACGATGATGGCGTCAGGGGTCCTGCCGAGTTCCGCGAGCAGGAACGCGTAATTGGCCAGGGACTGGGCGAAGCTCGGCCCGTGGGTGGCGGGCTCCGCTGCCGCAAGGGACCGGAACGCGGCGACGGCCTCCGCAGCCGTCGCAACCGCCCGATCCCCGCGCCTCAGGTCTGCGAGCGTCGCGGCATAGTCGTTCAGAGTGGTGGCAAGCAAGGGCAGATATCCGTCGGGGGCATCGACTGCGAGCCTGCGGTAGACGGCAATTGCTTCCCGCTGGTGTTCGGCGGCCTCCTTGATGCGGCCGGCGATCACCAGCCTCGACGCATGGTTGTTGAGAGCAGCGGCGAAATACGGCAGATGGATGTCGGCCGCCTTGCGTTCGAGCCCTCGGTACAACTCCACGGACTTCTTGGACGCGTCGATGGCCTCCGTCAGCCGGCCAAGGTCCGCCAGCCAGGCGCCGAGGTTGTTGAGGCAGCCGGCGAGCGCCTCGGTATAGGCGGGGACATCCGGGTTCGCCTCGATGAGTGCACGGTACGCGGCGCATGCTTCGGCGAGCACGGCGATCGCCTGGTCAGCACGGCCTGCGCCGGCGAGCTGGGCGCCGAGTTCATGCAGGACGGTCGCGAGGTCTGCCAGGTGGACGTCGGGGCTCGCCGCTGCCAGTTCGCGGTGGAGGGCCACTGCTTCGCGCCTGGCCTTGAGGGCCGGTGTGCTGCGACCACGCTTCATCAGATGGTCGGCCTGGTTGCGCAGAGCGGTGGCGAATTCGCGTGTGCGGAACTCCGGCTTCTTCTGACGGAGAGACCGATAGGCATCGACCGATTCCCCCACGGCCCTCAGTGCTTCTTTCGGCCGACCCGCTGAGGCGAGCAGCACGGCCAGGTCGTTCAGGTAGCCCGCAAGGGAATCCTCGTAGCTGCCCGGTTCGGTGCGGGCAAGACGGCGATGAATCCTGATGGCCTCCTCCAGGGCGCCCACGGCCTCATCCGTGTGCCCCAGCTCTTCATGGGCCTGGGAAAGAGTGCAGAGATAGGTGGCGAGGTCGGCCCCGTGAGCGTGGAAATGTTCCCGCAGGAGGACGCGATGGATTTTGACAGCCACGATGCTCGTTGCCAGTGCCTCGTCCGATCGGCCCAGCATCCTCAGGGAATTGGAGAGGTTGTTCAGGCTCATGGCGAAGTCGGCTGTGTGGGTACCGGGATGCAGGCGCTCAAGCTCACGGTAGAGGTCCACGGCCTCTTCGGCGGCGAGCAGTCCCAGGTCGTAGCGTCCCAACTTGCCGAGGAGGACAGCGACGTTGTTGAGGCTGCCCGCAACCTTGGCCCCATGTATCCGGGGTCGGACCCACTCAAGCTCACGATGGAGGGCGAGTGTCTCCTCGGCCAGGGTCAGAGCGTCTTCTGTTCGGCCGATTTCATCGAGCACATTGGCAAGGCTGCTCGTGCACATGGCCAGATCGGCGCGATGCACACCCGGAAGGATGCGCTCCAGGTCACGACAGAGGTTGACGGCTTCCGTGGCAGCGGCCAGCGCGTCAGGGGGGAGTGCGAAGGATAGAGCGCACAGAGCCACTCCCGGACCGCGGCCCGGCGGTCGTACGTCGTGCCGTCGCGCGGGGCGAGGCCGGGCAGCCGTCCCAGCACGGTGTCTGCCTCGCTCTGGTTCTCCGCACCCATGAGGAGGGCCGCGACCAGCGCCTCGCTCAGTGTGGCCGACAGCGGCCCCAGCCCGTGCGCGGCCGCGGTGGTCTCCCAGTAGCGGCGTTCGTGGACCAGGAGACGGTCCTCGATCGTCTTGCCACCCGGGGACACGGGGCTGCCCGAGGCGGCCGGATCGGCGTCGCCCGCGGCGTCTAGCAGATCGGCCAGAGCCGTCATATGGAGCGTGAGAGCGCCTCCGAATCCGGGTTCATCCAGGTTGGGTGTGGCCAGTCGAGCGGCGACGCCATGCCAGTCGTGGTGGTCCCAGCCCGAAACCCGGGGAAGGTTGCGGGCGAAGCTGTCGACTGCCTCCCGGTACGCCAACAGCCGGGAGCTGCCGGCCTCGGGCTCCAGGGCCTCCAGCTCAGCGACGGGCGTGGCATCCAGGACGTCCTCCACGCGGCTGTCGTGGGTGCCGCTCTGGAGGGCGGTCCACCAGTCGCCGGCCGTGCGTGCCAGGAGAAGAATCTTGAACGCTGTGCTGCCGCTGCCGCCGCGTCGTAACGCGGTCTCGATGAGGGACAGGGCCTGTGGACCGCAGGTCTCCGCGTAGTCGACCACGACCAGCACCGGCCGTGCGGCACCAGCCAGTTCTCCGAGGTCGGCCGGTGGCACCTCGGGCCGCACCCACAGCACGGTGTACTGCCCTGCACCAAGCCGGTCCGCCACGTACTGGGCAAGTCGGGTCTTCCCCTGCCCGCCCGGGCCATGGACGAGACAGGTGCCGAAGCCGGGCTGTTCTGCCCAGGCCAGCAGTCGACCAACGAGCTGCTCACGTCCGCGGAAGGGCACGATCTGGCGCTGCGCGTGCAGGAGGCGCGCCAGAGAGGCCAGCGGGGCGTCGGCCAGCAGCGGCGGATGACCGAGTTGCTGCCACTCCGCCGCCTCCAGCGACAAGGCGATCCCAGGTGCGTATTCCTCCAGCGCCGCCCGGAAGTCCGGGATGCCGAGCAGCAGATAGGCGGGCACTGCTTCGAGGACGCCGTGCGCACGCCCCTGGGGATCCGCGGCAATGACGCCCATCAGCAGATCGGCACTGAACAGAGCGCCACCCGAGAGGCCCCCCCCCAGGGGGAAGCCCCGTCCGCACGGGGAGCGGGCGGATGGCCGTCGACATTCATCACATAGCGGTTGCCGATGGAACGGTCGCCGAAATTGAGGGTGCCGACCGGGTGGAGGTAGTCGTTCGGCCGGCCCTTCTGCTGCACCATATTCGGCAGGCCCCACGTCTCGCGGGGGTGCCCGGGTGCTGCTGGCCAGGCGCCCCCAACGCGTACCGGACGAAGAGCACGGGGGAATCCAGGAGGGATCGTCCACCAGCACGAGGGCTGCGTCGTCGCGGCCCTCGGGTGTACCTCGCCAGACGACGCGTGCCGTGCACGGTGGGCGTCCGTGCTGGAAGACCGTCACCTGGTTGCCGGGCTCGGGACAGACGTGTGCGCTGGTGAGCACCAGATGCGCGGCGACCGCGTAGCCGGAACCGGGCTTTCCTCCGGGGCCGTTCACTCCGACGACCCGCGACTGCTCCATCCTCGAATCCCCCCCTGGCGCTGTTGCCCAGTCGGGAATGTAGCCGCTCAGGTCCCCGGGACCTTCCTCCCGGTCCGCGCTGCCGTGGACGTACAGGTCGCCGCCGTCGGACTTCTGCGGCGTCAGCGAGATCTTGACCCGGTGCGTGTCGCCCTTGGCCGCGCCGAGCTCGGTGCCCGCCGTCACCACCCACGCCTTGAAACCGGCCTTGGCCTTCACGTCCTTCCGCAGCTCCACGGCGAACTCGAGTTCCACCTCACCGACCTTGAACTGCACCTCCTTGTCGGCTCCTTGTACCGGCCGCCGCCAGCAGCTCGTCGCGCACGGCGGCAACCGCCTTCGCCAACTCGATCTCCATGATTGGCCTTCCTGCCGCGGCAGCCCCCTCGGCCTGCAATCTCTGGCGAGACAACGGTAGGGGAAGCGCGCCGAACTCCCGACGCCCGGGTCCGGCCGCCCGGTTGAAGCCGTGACCGGGTCAGGCGGGTTCCCTGCCGCCCGGGCCGAGGCGGAAGGGGGCGTGGGCGTCCGTCATGAGACTTGCGTACGCGGCGACGCGCAGGACCCAGCGGTGGATGCCGAGGCCCGGGAGCACCTGTGCGGCTCGCACCGGATGAGTACGACCTCGCCGACGGAGCACGGGCGCGGCGTGGCCGTTGGACCATCGACGCCCTCCTGGACGCGGTGCCCGCCGCCGAGGACGCCCATGTCACCACGAACGGCGCGGCAGCGCTGGTACTCATCGCGACCGCCCTCGCGCAGGCCCGCGAGATCACCGTCAGCCGGGGCGAACTCATCGAGATCGGCGACGGATTCCGTCTTCCGGACCAGCTGACCAGCACGGGCGCCCGACTGAGGGAGGTCGGCACCACCAACCGTACCCACCTCGCCGACTACGCCGCCGCGGTCGGCCCCGGCACCGGGTGGACACAGCTGCCGTCCGGAGTGACGGCGGCCTTCGCCGACGTCCCCGGTCACCACCGGTTCATCACCAACATGCTTGCGGGAGTCGGCCCCGTGCCCGCCGTCCTGCTCGTCATCGCGGCTGACGAGGGCTGGTCGCGACAGACCGAGGAGCACGTGGCAGCGCTGACGGCCCTGAATGTGCGTCACGGCCTGATCGCCGTGACCCGCACCGACCTCGCCCCACCGGAGACACATTCTGATGCGGACCGTGGCGTCTGCGAGCTGCGGGAACACGCTCTGGAGAACGCCGTCGGGATTCTGCGCGACGCGGCCTGACGGCAAGTCTCCCGCGTTCAACGGCGCCATGCCCGCCGTCTGCGAACGTATGGGCTGATCCGCGACCGGCTATCGGGCCGCCATTTGCCACGTTTGCCGGTAATGGCGGAATTCACAGCGAGGGCATCACCGACGATTTTGCGCCTGCGCCATTGGAAGATATTTCCTGTGATTCATGTCACATCATCTTCGTAAATGATCACGTCTTCGCGTGTCCACATCCTGGGATCACTGTGAAAGGATGCCGACGTGCCGTCCTCGGCCAAAGTAAAAACGTTCATCCGATCCATCGATCGTCTGAATCAAATGCGGGAGGGCGAGAATGCCGAGAGTGATCGTCATCGGATATCGAGGCGATCTCGACCGGGCGCTGCGACGTCGCGGCCTGGATCCTTTCTATGTGGTCCAGGCACCCATGGGTGCGCCGGACGACCGGGAATCCTGCTGGGTCGCCGATTTCGAGAACGCTCAGGAAGTGCTCCGTGCAGTGCTCGCCCGACGGCTAGACAATATCGCCGGCGTCTTGTCCGTCCATGAAATGGGAGTGTTCACCGCGGCCTATCTGCGGCAGCAGCTGAGGCTTCCTGGAAATACGGATTCGCGCACCGTTCTCTCTTTCCGCGACAAGTACCTCCAGAAAAGCAGACTTCTCCCCGAGGTCCGGCGGGCGCGTTGTCGACATGTACCGAAGGGCACTTCTTACCAGGAACTCATCGACGACCTGGGCAAGATTTTCGTGGTCAAGCCGGCGACCGGGGCCGGCGCTCTGCGCACGAACATCATCCGTTCCGCGGAGGAGTACGAACGCGCCCTCGCGCTCTTCTCGGGGACGTCGGACGTGGAGATCGTCGCCGAGTCGTTCATCGACGCGCCGGAGGTCTACATCGACGGCATTTGGAGAGACGGTGAGCTCCAGTGGTCGTCCATGGGCCGCTACCACGAAGCACCGGTCGACGCCGCTCACGACGGGACCCTCGCCGCTTGGGTGCTGGACAGAAGGCTCCACACCGGGTTGTTCCAGCAGGCCGAGACGATCGTCCACCAGGTCCTCGGGAGCCTCGGCGCCCCCGATTGCGTCTTCCACTTGGAGATTTTCGAGGAAGAAACGGACCTCACATTCGGCGAGTGCGCCATCCGGCTTCCCGGTGGGCTTTCCCCACAGGTCAATGAATTGACTTACGGTGTCGACCTGTTCGACGCCGAGATCAGCCTGGCGCTCGGTGAACCGCCGACCCAGATGGGGCGCGACGGAGCGCCCGACCGTTTCTATGGATTCGTCCTCCTGCGGCGCCCCGACAGCGGCCACCTGACCCAGGAGGATTTCGAGCGCGCCTTCCGGTTCGACCAGATCCACTACGACTCGTCACCCGACGCGCCGGTCGGTCCCTACGGCCGTATCGGCCAGGCGATCGTGTCCGACCCGGACGAATCCAAACTGGAGAAGACGATTCACGACATCGTCCGATTCAACGCGACCGGCGGAACATAAAGGGCGCCTTCGGCCCGTAGAAGCGCCCTCGCCAGCTGTCCGCAGCACGTTCATCAACCGTCCGCTCGCCAGGGAAAGTGTGGCCCACCTCTGTCCGCTTTTCCATTCCCTTCGACCGGAGGTCATCTTTCCATGCCGGAAACACGTCATGTCGCGACGCTTCCCGACCTCTCGATCGTGCGGCGCTCGACACATCCCGCGGTGTCACCTTCGTCGGCGGCTCATTCCTTTCCTACGCGGAATTACGGGAGTCCGCCGCGCGCATTGCGCAAGGACTGCGCGACGACGGCACCGTCCCGGGCGACCGCGTGCTGATATCGGCCACCGAGACCGAGCATTTCTTCCCCGCTTTCTGGGGCTGCGTGCTGAGCAGCGTCGTGCCGTGCCCGGTCGCCTCGACGGCCGATCCGGCGCGGTGGCGCGGCCAGTTGGAGCATCTGCGGACGCTGCTCGGCGACCCGCCGGTGATCAGCTCCAAGGAGGCCCCTCGCGAACTACCCGATGTGGGCCTGCGATCGGTGACCGTCGAGGAGCTGAGCCATGCAGCGGCCGGGCCACAGCCGCTGCACACGCCCGCCCCGGACAGCCTCGCCCTGCTGATGCTCACCTCCGGGTCCACCGGGGCGAGCAAGGCCGTCCGGCTCACCCACGCCAATCTCCTTGCCGCGCAAGCCGGGAAGGCGGGGGCGCTCGACCTCGGACCCGGCGACACCTCGTTGAACTGGATCTCGGCCGACCACATCGCCGCCATCGAGGCCCATCTGCTGCCCATGTTCAACGGAGCGGCCCAGGTCATGACGGACCCGGCCACGGTCCTCGCCGACCCCCTGGAGTTCCTCCGGCTGATCGCCGCGCATCGCGTGCGGGTGACCTTCACCCCCAACTTCCTGTTCGGGCAGCTGAATCAGGCGATTGCACAACAACCGCTTACGGATGGCGAGTTGGACCTGTCGCACGTCCGGCACATCATCTCCGGCGGCGAGGCCACCGTGACCGCCACCGTGCGGAGCTTCCTGGCGGCGCTCGCCCCGTACGGGCTGCGCGGCGACGTGGTCGTGCCCGCCTTCGGAATGACCGAGACCTGCGCGGGCAGCGTGTTCAACCGCGACTTCGCCGCCCGCGACCTGGCCTCGGAGTTCCCGCCACTCGGACGCCCCGCGCGCGGTCTGGAGATCCGTGTCGCGGGGGGAGACGGCACCGTGCTGTCCTCCACGCGGCAGCCCGGCTGCACCAAGCCGGGAGAGGTGCAGCTGCGCGGCACGATGGTCACCAGCGGGTACTACGGGAACGAGACGGCCACCGCCGAGGCGTTCACCAAGGACGGCTGGTTTCGCACCGGGGACCTCGGACGCCTGGACACCGACGGCCGGTTGACACTCGTCGGCCGCACCAAGGATTCCGTCATCGTCAACGGCGTCAACTACTACAGCCACGACCTGGAAGCGGCCCTCGACGAACTGGACGGCGTGCGGCGCGGGCACGTCGCCGCCTTCCCGGTCCGGCCCGAAGGCGCCGACTCCGAACAGCTCGCCGTCGCCTTCGTCCCCGCCGACGACGCGACGGACGAGACGTCCCTGTACCGAACGCTCGTCGCGATCCGCAGCTCCACGGTCATGCACTGGGGATTCAGGCCGCATCTGATCCTGCCCGTCGCCGAGTCGGACATCCCCCGCAGCAACCTCAACAAGATCCTGCGGGCGTGCCTGCGCGCCGCCGTCGAGGCCGGTGACCTGGACGCCGCGGCCCACCGCGCGGACGAGGTGAGCGCCCGGTTCCTCAGCGACCACGTGGCTCCGGAAGGCGACGTCGAGACCACGCTCGCCGAGGCCTACGCCCGCGTACTGAACATCGAGCAGGTGCCCGCGACCGTCAGTTTCTTCGATCTGGGCGGCACCTCGCTCGACGTGCTGCGACTCAAGCTGCAGATCCAGGCGGCGTTCGGCATCGCGACGTACCGATGGCGACGCTGCTGCAGGCGCCGACCGTGCGCGCGCTCGCCCGCCGGCTGACCTGGAGGAGGCGTAGTCGAAGGCCCGTTTCGGCGCGGGAGAGTGTCCCCGAAAAGTTCGACGGAGGTGGCGAGGGTCCGCTCCGCCAGCGCATACAGGGATTCCGAAGTCAGCCCGAGGCGCGCCCTGCTGATGGCCAGCGCCCGCAGCTCCTTGGACCGCGACACCAGAGCCTGTACCAGGTCGGCGGCGCCGTGGACGACCTGCTCGCGGTTGTCGGCTACCAGCAGAACGGCGCCGGGGCCCAGTGCTCCGACGACGGCCTCGACAAGATCCCCGCCCCCGGCGAATTGCCGACTCTCCCCGACCCCGATCGCCGATGCAACCTCCCCTGCCACATTGTCGTCAGCGGTGACACCGGCGAGCGGCACGAAGTGCACCACCCACTGTTCGGCGGCTGACGGCATACGCGAGCCGGGTCTTGCCGAGACCGCCGGGGCCGATGACATTGACGACCCGTGCGGTGCGCGGCAGCCCGGTCACGGCGTCGATGGCGCTTGACAGGGACCTCCAGCTTCTTCCCGGTCAAGGTGCGCGGCACGGCAGCTATCGGAACGATGACATCCGGAACGTGCCAGGTGAGAGCGTGTGTTTGATCGACGTCGTGATGGCAATCCGAAGTGCGTCGTCGACGGACTCCCCTTCGGCGAGGACGACGAAAAGCGGCATGACGTATCGACTGTCCGGCAGTTCGGCGCCGATGACCGGACTGTCTGCGATCTGGGGAAGCTGCTCGACAACGGCGTAGATGTCGGCGGACCCCATCCGCACGCCCATGCGGTTGAGTGTTGAATCCGAACGTCCCGCCACCACGACCGACAGGTCCGGTTCGACCGTGACCTAATCGCCGTGCCGCCAGATTCCGGGATAGACATCGAAGTAGCTCGCCAGATAGCGCTGGTTCTCCGGGTCGTTGACGAAGTGCAACGGCATCGAGCGAAGCGGTGCCGTCACCACCAGCTCCCCCTGCGCCCCGACGCACCCGACTCCCTCCTGCCCGGCACGGGGAGGAGGGAGAGTGAGGCGAGGCCGTCGCCGGTCAGGCGGACATGTCGGACGAGGCTCGGCCGAGCTCGCGGACGAACTCCTCCGCCCGGGGCCATGCGCCGTAGCCGGAGGCAGGGTTGAGGTGTCCGACCGGGCCGAGGTCAACGAGGCGGCTCCCCCATGCCCTGGCGAGATCAGCGACGCGATCGGCAGTGGCCAGGGGGTCGTTCGTGCTCGCCGCGACGATGCTGGGGAAGGCCAGGGGTGTCCGGGGCGTCGGCGTCCAGCCGTTTTCGCGCAGGACTTCCAGGGTGGGGTAGCCCTCCGGCAGCGGTGTGTCGAAGTCCGGCGGCGCCGCCAGCAGTGCGCCCTCGACGGGACGCCGGTGTCGTTGCGCCCAGTGCACGGTGGTCATCACCCCGGCACTGTGGGCAACCAGTACGACGGGCCCGGAGATGTCCGACAGCGCCTTGTTGAGTGCGGCAACCTGGGCGTCGCGGCTCAGCCTGTCTTTCTCCAGCGGGGGAACGGTTCGGGCGTCGGCGATCTTGTTGGCGAGGGCGGTCTGCCAGTGGTCCGGCACATGATCGCGCAGTCCGGGGACGATGACGACCGTCGGCTGTGCGCTGAGACTCATGACTGCAACTCCGGGGTCTTGAGCGCCGGGCCGGTTAGCAGCCCCAGGCGGCGCAGGTCATTTTCGTAGGAGAACTTGCCGATGGTGAAGGCCACGCTGCCCGCGAGCGCGACGAGCGGGATCACCTGCAGTGCGCCGAGCAGGCCCAGGTGGTCCGCGAGCATGCCCGTCACCGCGGGCCCGGGAGCCAGCCCGAGCAGGCTGTTGGCCAGAGTAAGGGTGGCGAAAGCCGTCGCCGCAATGGCGGCGGGGGTCAGATTGGCTACCATGGCGGCCGCCGGACCGGCGGTGCCGCCGGCCACCAAGGTCCCGGCCGCGATCAACACAAGCTGCAGCGGGCCGACCGGCAAGTGGAATCCCGTCATCAACAGCACGAACGACCCGAGCGCGCAGACGATCGCAACGATCCACTTCCGGGCTGCGGCCTTCCGGCTGAGGCGGTCCGCGACGATCCCGCAGAGGATCATGCCAATGCCACTGATCAGCGCGAAGACCCCGGCGGCCAGGCCGGCCTTCGCAGGAGGCATGTCGTAGTACCGGTTGAGGAAACTGGGTATCCACGCGAGCAGGGCCATCGCGATGAACATCTGCAGCCCGCTGCCGATGTAGGCGCAGACCACGGAGACCGAGGAGAACAGCCTCGGCAGCTGGGTCCGGACGGGGGCGCGTTCCCCGGACACGGCGCTGTTGCGGATGGACGCCGGGCCCAGCCTCTTCTCGGTGACCACGAGGCCGTAGACCGCGGCCAGGACCAGTCCGAGGATTCCCATCGCGCCGAACGCCCAGCGCCAGCCATGCTCCTGGGCGATCACACCGCCGACCGACACGCCCAGCACGGATCCGAACGAACCCCCCGCCATGAAGGCTCCGGAGAGCGTGGCCCGCAAACCGATGGGGAACACGCTGAGGACCACCGCGATGCCGACGCTCCCGTAGGCCGCCTCTCCGACGCCGACCATGAACCGGCCCAGGAACATCTGGCCGTAGCTCGCGGAAATGGCACAGCCCAGGGTCGCCAGGCTCCACGCCGTCGCGGCGATGACCAAGGTCCTGACCCGGCCCCAGCGGTCCGCCAGAAGCGACAGGGGAAAGGTGAGCACTCCGACCATCAGGGCAACGATGCCGCTGAGAGAGCCCAACTCGGCATCGGAGAGCAGCCATTCGGCCTTCAACAGGGGAAAAACCGCGTTGAGGACCTGTCGCGACATGTAGTCGGACAGCAGAAGCCCAAAACCGAGGGCGAACACGAGCCAGGCATAGCTACGGGATACAGCCGGTGTGGCGGGAGACGTCCCCGGCACCGTTGTGCCGGCAGTGTGCAGTCCCATGGGCATCACCTTTTCGTCTCTGGTCGCGGCTCAGAAAGGTTGGTCGCCGACAATCCCCGCGCGCTCCATCTTGCGGACGGCGGGCCAATAGTCCTGGACGGCGTAATGCTGGGTGGAGCGGTTGTCCCAGATGGCGACGCTGTTCTTCTGCCAGCGCCAGCGCACCTGGTACTCGGGCACGGCCGCCTGGCTGATCAGGTAGTTCAGGAGACCGCCCGATCCGGGCGCGTAGTCCTGGCCGAAGCGCACGTTCTCGGGCGTGTGGTAATTGACGAAGTGTGTGGTGAAGGCATTGACGAAGAGAATCTGCTCGCCGGTCTCCGGGTGAGCACGCACCACCGGGTGCTCCGGGTCCGGGAAGCGGGCCTTCAGCTCGTGACGTTGCTCCGTCGGCATCACAGCGCCGAAGGTCGCCTCGATGCTGTGCCGTGCGCGCAGGCCCGCAATCTGCGTCTTGATGTGCTCCGGCAGCCTGCGATAGGCCTCAGCCATGTTGACCCAGATCGTGTCACCACCGACCTCTGGTGTTTCCACGCAGCGCAGCACGGCGCCCATGGGCGGGCACGCGCGCCAGGTTGCGTCGCAGTGCAGCGCGTTCTCGTAGTGCTCGGGTTTGCTGTCCAGATCCTTGTAGATGCGGACCAGCCCCGGGTGTTCGGGGTCGCTGCCGACCACCGGATGGTCCTCCAACGGGCCGAAGCGCCCGGCGAAGGCGATGTGTTCGGCGCGCGTGATCTCCTGGTCCCGCAGGAACAGGACCTTGTACTGCAGCAGCAGCGCCTTGATCTCGGCGAACAGATCGCCGTCGCGCGCGGCGTCGCCGAGGTTCACACCGGACAGTTCGGCGCCGATGGTGCAGGTCAGCGGCTCAACCTTGATCGAGGTACGGAGGACGCCCGGACGCACCAGGGCGGGCGTGCCTTCCTTCGGGCGGACGGTCTGGGACATGTGCTCACTCCTGGGGGTCACGTGCGGGGCACGGCGAGCTCAGAGGACGAAGACGGAAGATCCCGTGGTCCGTCCCGCTTCCAGGTCACGATGGGCCTGTACCGCGTCCTGAAGGGCGTAGCGCTGGTTGATCTCGATCTTGATACGACCAGCCGCGACGTGCCCGAACAGTTCCCCGGCCAGGGCGTCCCGCTCCGCCGGCTCGGCGATGTAGTCGGCCAGAGCGGGACGGGTCACGAACAGCGAGCCGTGGATGGCCAGTTGCATGGCGTCGAGCGGTGGAACTCCTGAGGCCGTGCCGAAACACACCAGCAGGCCGCGGCGTTGCAGCGAGGCCATGGATCCGGCGACGGTGTCCTTGCCGATACTGTCGAAGACGACCGGGACGCCCTTGCCGTCGGTCAGTTCACGCACCCGCTCGGCCACGTTCTCGCGCCGGTAGTAGACGATGTGCTCGCAGCCGTGGGCGCGGGCGACCT
The DNA here is from genome assembly GCF_036002945.1 of Streptomyces sp. NBC_01224. Lineage (NCBI taxonomy): Bacteria > Bacillati > Actinomycetota > Actinomycetes > Kitasatosporales > Streptomycetaceae > Streptomyces > Streptomyces sp. NBC_01224. The sequence goes on from NZ_CP108529.1 coordinate 391,546, forward strand.
CGGCCTTCTCCTCGCTGGAGACCGTGCCGATCACCGTGATGCCGAGCAGCTTCGCCCACTGGGAGACGATCAGACCGACGCCGCCGGCCGCCGCGTGGAGCAGCACGGTATCGCCGGACTTCAGCGGGTGGATCCGGCGCAGCAGGTATGCCGCGGTGAGTCCGCGCATGGTCATCGCCGCGGCGGTCTCGCAGCCGATCTCGTCCGGCAGCTTGATCAGTGAATCCGCGGGCATGACCCGCTCCGTGCTGTAGGCACCCAGCGGACTGCCGGTGTAGGTCACACGGTCGCCCTCGGCGACATGCGGCACCCCCTCGCCCACGGCCTCGATCACACCCGAGGCCTCCACGCCGAGCCCCGCAGGCAGCGGAGCCGGGTACAAGCCGGTGCGGAAGTAGGTATCGGCGAAGTTGAGTCCGACGGCGACGTGCCGGATCCGTACCTCGCCCGGACCCGGGTCGCCGACGACGACCTGTTCCCACCGCATGACCTCAGGGCCACCGGTTTCATGGAATCGAATGGCGTGTGCCATGACGTGCTCCGTTTGCTCGTGTGTGGGGGCTGTGTGGGGCGACGGCGGGGCGGGAACCCTGGCCGCCGCCAGTAGGATCGAATCAGCTCTTGAGGTCGCGCAGCATGGAACCGCGCCGGCCGGGGCGGCGGTTGGGCACCATGCCGAGCCGGTCCAGGGTCTCGTCGGCGTCCGAGTACCATTCGCCGATCCTGTAGATCTTCTTCGCCTCCTGCCCGGTGGCGATCTCGCGCCCGAGCGCATGGGCGATCTTGACCATCTGCTCGACCTGCTCCACGGAGGACATCCGCTCGCCCTTGTGCCGCCACAGGTTGTCCTCGTTGCCCACCCGCACGTGGGTGCCGAGGGCGATGCCGATCGCGTTCATCGGCGCCACCGCGCGCATGGATGCCTCGATGGTGAGCACGGCGCCGTCCGGGACACGGCGGATGAACTCGATCAGATCGGCCGGGTGCCGGCCGGCGAACCCGCCGCCGATGGCAACGTAGTTGAGCACCAGCGGACCGCTGTAGATGCCCTTGCGGATCAGCCGCTCCACGGTCTCCAGCTGCGCCATGTTGGCGAGTTGGAAGTGCGGCTGGATGCCGTTGGCACGGAGCCGCGCGAGGTGCTCGAGGTAGAAGTCCGGCCCGGCCTCGACCACCATGTCCCGATAGGCCTTGTAGTAGCCGGGCTTGGCGATCGAGGTGCCCTCGATGTCCTCGTCGTCGAAGAGCTCGACGATGTTCATCTGGTTGGTATTGATCGCGATCGTCACCTGGTCAGGCCCCGGAGTGATCTCGGCCAGCATATGGCGAGTGTCGTAGCTGAGCCACTTGGCGTCGCCGCCCTCGTCCTCGGGGGCGAAGGAGATCGACCCGCCGATCTGCAGGACCATGTCCGGCACGGCCTCGCGCAGGCGGGCCATCAGTTCGTTGAACATGGAGATGCGCTTGGATCCGTGGCCGTCCAGCTCGCGCACGTGGATGTGCAGCACCGTGGCGCCGGCGTTGTAGCAGTCGACGGCCGCCCGCACGTGCTCGTCCATGGTGAGCGGTAGGTCGTCGGCGTCACCGGGCAACCACTCCGGCCCGTAGGGCGCGGCCTGGATGACCAGCCTCTCCTGGTTCTCCGGATACAGGGAGTCGTCGAAGAAGTGCATGGTCCATCTCCTTTGTCGGATGGGTCTTCACTCGCCACACGCATCACTGCCTTCGATGCGAGGCCCGGAGGGCTTGCGAGGAGCGGACGCGGGAATGCAGACGGGGTTCCCGGGCTCGCCGGGGGCTCGGATACGATCGGCGGGCCCGGGAGGGAACATTCGGCTGCGGGCAGGATTTCTGCCCGTCCTCGTGGGATCGGCCTTGTCCCTTGCGGTGAGGCAACGTTAAGGGTGGGCCAGGGCGCGCGCTTGACCGAAGGTGACAGAAGACTTACCGCTTGGGGACATGCCTTGCCGTCGCGGCCGCCGTCCCCGGTCCCAGGCAGGGTCATGCCGGGATATGGCGTGAACGGCCGTTCCACACCCCTGCAGAAATCTGAGTGGTCACTCCTCGCCGGAAGGCCGCTGCCCGGTACCGCGGACCCGCCACTCCCTCGGGCTGCAGCCGAACCGCTCGCGGAACCAGCGCGAGAAAGCACTCGGTGCCGAGAATCCCAGAAGCCCGGAGATCTCCGTGAACGAGCGGCGCGGGTTCGCCACGAGCTGCTCCGCGAGCTGGGTACGTGTGGCGTTGAGAACGGCGGAGAACGTCTCGCCCGAGGCCGCGAGGTGCCGGTGGATCGTCCTCCGGTCGATGCCGAGGCTGTCTGCGACCTGCTCGATCGAACAGCGCCCGGTGGGCAGCAGGACTTCGATCAGCTCACGCACCCGGTCCAGCACGGTGGTGTCCTTCGAGACCGCGATGGACTCGAAATACTGCCGGGCATAGGTCCGCAGCAGCGGGTCCGACATGGGGTTGGGAGCCTTGAGATCGCTGGCGTAGAAGACGATCCCGTTGAACTCCCGGTCGAATTCCACTACGGGACCGAAGAGGCGCCGGTGGGTACCGGGATCCACCGGCGCGTCGTGCGTGAAGCACACGGACAACGGCTGCCACCGGTTACCGAGAAAGCTGCGGAGGACCCCGTGGAAAGCGCCCACGGCCAGCTCCGTGGCCTGGCGGGCGGCCATCGCCTCACCCAGCTCGAGGCTCACCTTGAGGGTGGCCAGGCCGTTCGCCCCGGAGAGCCGGCTGCGGAGCATCTCGTTGTACATGTGCTCATGGCGGACGAGAAGTTCGAGGGCACTGCGGACATCGGGCTCGTCGCGCAGGACCAGACTGATGGGGCCGAGATTGGAGAAGCTGCGCCGCTCGGCGAGGAGCAGGCCGAAGTCCCCGCGCCGTGAGGCCGCCGCCGAGAGTTCGAGCAGCTGGGTGACCGCCGTGCCGGGGATCCATCTGTCCTGGACCGTGAGGCCGACAGGGTCAAGGCCCACGCGCTTCATCAGGGCCCGCGCATCGATGCCCAGCGACTGGCTGACCTCGACATAGTTGTTCAGCGCTGCATTGCGGACAAGAGGCTTCATGGGCGCGCTCCAGGGGGCTTTGTCCCCAAGTGATAAGTGAGATGTCACGTCACGTCAAGCCATGGGCCACGTCGTGACCTAGCGTTGCACCACTGCGGTGAGGTTCTCCGCCTGGATGCGGCGCCCCGGCCGATCGGAAATTCAGCGGAGAGCACCATGGCAAAAAAGTTCACGTGCTGACCAGCCCTGAAAAGGCGGCACGGAATTTCCTGCAGATCAATGAATTCGGGGCAATGACACGCACCGAAGCCGTCAGAGATATTCCGCAAGGAAAGGCGAGAGGTCGTACGCACGATTTCTGTTCCAGCCAGCAATGAGCTGCACACGAGTCCGAAGAAAGACGTACGACCTGAGGGAAGTCACCGTGAAAAGCGTGATCAACGTGCTGCGTCGGCCCTGCACCGGGCCGGCCGTGTGGGCGGGTCCGGACCTGGCGGACTCCGAGGAATGGGTCCTGCGGCTCTCGCCGGCGCAGATCGACGAACTCGAGGCGGCCCTGCGCGCGGTGCGTGCGCGGGGCCTTCCACTGCTGAAGATGACCGCCGGCGATTTTCCGCTGCCGACCCTGGCCGGCGAACTGGAACGCATCGCCGGCGTACTGGAGAACGGACGCGGATTCGTGCTCGTCAAACGCATTCCGGTCGAGCGATACAGCCAGGCGGCGGCAAACACCATTTTCTGGGGAGTGGGCCGGCATCTGGGTGTTCCGGTGTCGCAGAAGGCATCAGGCCACATGCTGGGCCACGCCCGGGACACCGGCCGTAGCCTTGCCGACCCGGGAACGCGCGAATACCAGACCAGAGCGAGGTTGCCGTTCCACACCGACGGATCCGATGCCCTCGGGCTGCTGTGCCTGCGAGCGGCCCGCTCCGGCGCACGCACCGCCGTCGTCAGCCGGCCGTGCGGCAGGGACGCGGCCTGCCGCCCGGCTTCTGGGGAGATCCGCACAGCACCGGCAGCGGCCCCGATCGCGGCGGGGTTGCCCCCGCGACGTGATCGCCACGCAAAAATCCGTGGGCCTCGGCGGCTGCCGGCACCCATGGTGACCGCCGCCACCCCAGATCAAAGAGGAAACCGAATGAACAACCTCGCCACGCTCCTGACCGAATCCGCCCGGGCCCACGGCGACCTCGTCGCCGTTCGCCAGGATGAGATCGCCCTCACCTATGGCCAACTGAACGACGCGAGCGCCCGGTTCGCCACACTGTTGCAGACCAAGGGCGTCCGGCCGGGCGACCGCGTCGCGTTGGTCATGCCCAACGTCACCTGTTTCCCGGTCGCGTACTACGGCATCCTCCGCTGCGGTGGCGTGGTGGTACCGATGAATCCGCTGTTGAAGGCCCGTGAAATAGCCTTCACACTCCGGGATTCCGGATCGCGGATCGTGGTGACACTCCCGCGGTGCGCGGACCAGGTCGCAACGGCCGCGGCGGAAGTCGGGGCCGACTGCCTGGTCGCCGACTCGACGGCGTTCGACACCCAAGTGCGGGCCGCCGAACCGATGCCCCACGTCGTCGACCGGGCAGAGGACGACACTGCCGTGATCCTCTACACATCGGGCACGACAGGAACCCCGAAGGGCTCCGAGCTGACCCACCGCAACCTGATGACCAACGCGGCCACCGCGACCGAGACGCTGCTCCACGTCAGGCCGGGCGACGTACTGTTCGGGGGCCTGCCGCTGTTCCACGCCTTCGGGCAGACCTGCGCTCTCAACACTGCCGTCGCCGCGGGCGCCACTTTGACCCTGCTGCCGAGGTTCGAGCCGGCCAAGGCGCTGGAGATCATGCATCACGACGGGGCCACCGTCTTCCTGGGCGTCCCCACGATGTACACAGCCCTGCTCCACACCGAGATCCCCGACGGCTACGACCTCTCACCACTGCGCCTGGCCGTATCCGGCGGTGCTTCCTTGCCGGTCGAGGTACTGCACGACTTCGAACGGGAATTCGGCGTCACGGTGCTGGAGGGCTATGGGCTGTCGGAGACTTCGCCCGTCGCGTCGTTCAACCCCCCGGACAGGCCACGCAAGGCCGGCTCGATCGGCCTCCCGATCCGCGGGGTCGAGCTCAAGGTCGTGGCGGACGACGGCACCTCGGTGGGCCCGGGCGAGGTGGGTGAGATCGCGATCCGCGGCGACAACGTGATGAAGGGCTACTGGAATCGTCCGGATGCGACCGCGGATGCCATCCGGGACGGGTGGTTCCACAGCGGCGACCTGGCCCGAGTCGACGAGGACGGCTATTACTTCATCGTCGACCGGAAGAAGGACCTCATCATCCGCGGCGGATACAACGTCTACCCACGTGAGATCGAGGAGGTGCTCTACGAACACCCGGCCGTCGCCGAGGCCGCAGTGGTCGGCGTGCCGCACGCGAGCTACGGAGAGGAGATAGCCGCCGTCGTGACCCTCCGGGACGGTGCACGGATCACGGCCGATGAGATACGCGACCATGTCAAACAGCGGGTGGCGGCCTACAAGTATCCGCGGATCGTCACATTCACCGACGTACTCCCCAAGGGAGCAACCGGCAAGATCCTCAAGCGGGAGATCGTCGTCAAGCAGAAGGCTTCCACGGACTGAACCGATCTGGTTCGACGACGGCAACCGCAGGAAGACGCCGCGTGCGCAGCGTGGTGGGGCTTCTGGTCGACGGTCTGCGTAAGCCGCGCTGTTCGGATCGTGGTGGATGCCTGCCCGGTCCTCGCTGTTCCGAGCCGGGCGACGGCCGGATTCGGATCCGCTGATGGCGCTGTTCGCCGCCACCGCCCGGCGCCGGCCAACGAGCAGACGCCGGGAGCGTTCTGGCGTGGGCTGCGGCTGGTGGCGGTGGAGGGCACGTGCTGGGATGCCGCTGACAAGTCGCCCGGCCGACCGAGGGGGCCTTCGGTCGTCCGGGCGACACCCTTGGCCCGGACAAGGCGGCGTTCCCGCAGGTACGGATGGCGGCGCCGGTGCAGGGTGGCACGCGCGCGGTACCTGATACGGAGCTGGACGACTGCCGGGCCGGGGAGCCGACGCTGCGAGCCCGCGTCGAGTGGCTGGTCGGCGGGCCCGGCCATGCTGGTCCTGGCCGACCGGGTCTTCCCCGGCGTGTCGTGATGGCGGGTGTTCACCACCGCCACGACACGCCGAGTGACGCACTCTCGGGCGGCGGAGCACCTCGGGGGTGGTGCCACGGTGTGCGTGGCCGCCCTGTCAGTTCTGGAGTTCCCCGAGCCAGCGCAGGGCGCTCCGGCTCGGCAGGAAGCAGTACTCGCCGCCGCGGGTGACGACGAAACGCGGCAGTGGGGCGAGGCGCCGTCGAAGCGGTCGCCGGGGAATGGTGAAGCCGGTGACTCCGTCGTGGGATCCGGTGACAGGGTCTTTGGTGTTGCCCGCGCCGAAGAAGACGCCGTCGTTCATCCATTCCGACTGGACGAACTCGAACTGCCGCCCGAGGTGGGCTCCGATGAACGCGAACATCAGGCCGCGGTCGGCCCCGTCGTCCTCCAGGACCCCCTCGGGCAGCGGCGAACCGTAGACGGCGCCGCGTCTGATCATGCGGTGCAGGCGCACTTCACCCGCCACCGAGGCATCGCGGGGGTTGGCCCGGCGGATGTGGCAGCCGCCGGGCGTGATGAACCCCGCAGGATCGTCTCGCTCGTACAGGAAGGTGTTGCGGCGGTCCCCGTCGGTACCGAGAGCGGGGTCGTCGCACCGCGGACTGAGCGCGAGGGGGGCTCCGCTGCGCCAGCGCCCCATGATCTTGGCCGCGAGCAGTTCCTCGTCTTCGGGAGAAGTGGCGTTGTCCCGAAGGTAGCGCCGGAACGCGGCAACGTCCTGGTGGAGCTTGCGGAAGACCGCGTAGCTGCCGTTGCGCCCCAGCACCTCCGGCTGCGGGGTCTGGAGACCGCCGATCTCGTCCCGGTAGCCGAGCACGAACTCCCCGGCCTTCAGCGGCGACTCCAGCCGGTTCGACCCGGCGATGCCGCTTCCTTCGACGGCTGGATGGCTGACGCCGTCGCGATAGCCGAAATGCTCGGTCTCGGTGGGCAGCGCGTAACAGTCCTGCCGCCAGATCGCGGTCACACCGGAAAGGTGGTCGTACGCGGGGCGGGCCCGATCGAGGGCCGCCTCCAACTGTTGGGGGTCAGGCGCGACCGCCGTGAGCACCACATGGACATCCGGCGTGCCCAGCGACGCTTCCCAGTTCTCGGGGCTGCTCTCGCCGACGTCGCCCAGCGTTCCGGCCCGGGCGGCCATCCCCTGCCGGAACTCCCAGGCGAACGTGTCCAGTGATGCGCGCGGCACACCCAGGGCCTCCAGACCGTGGCAGGAGACCGCGACACTGACCCAGGTGTCCCCCCGGGGGCTGACCGAGTCGGCGGCGGAGGTCACCACCACGCTCGCGCGCCGCATCAGCTCCCGCCCGTCCGCCCGGTCATCGACGCGGAACACAAGGTAGGTCGCCGCGTAGGGAGTCGGCCGGGGGCTGAGAACCCCGCGCTGAATATCGTCGAGTTCCAGCGCGACTTGCGTAGGCCCGCTCACGGTTCACCTCCCTGCGAAGCTACTTCGAAACGAGGTTCCGCCAGAAATTCCGCAGACTTTCGTCGCCGCCGAACAGCGAACTGAAGATCGTGGAGTCCGCCAGCAGCACATCGCCGGCCCGTTCACCGCTCGGAGGCATCCACAGGAACATGTTGAACTCGGTGTTGCCGGCCTCGGTGAACGGATGCGGCCTGGAGGTGTCGATCGGCTGCCTGGCCAGCACGCGGATGACATCCGGCTCGTCGGTCGTCACGGCGTAATGCGGCAGGTGCATATGGAAGTTGAAGTTCGTCACCCCTTCCAGCCACCCTTTCGCGTCCAGGTCCCTCACCGTGGAGAGCGGGGCGATCTTGCTCTTCTCCCGCACCGCGGGGCGCAGTCCGTAACGGTTCTCGACCGGCACCGCGAGGCCCTGCATCAAGTCCCGGACGTAGGTGGCGAATCGCTGCTGGCGGGGGACCAAGGGATCTCCGTGATGGTGGTACTCCACGTCCCGCACGGCCAGATCGTCCGACGCCCCGACGTCATGGTGAGGCCCCAGGACCAGACGGGCGTCCTCCCGGCCGAGGAAGGCCCGCAGTGCCTCAACCTCCTCGGGCCGGGCCTCCTGCCCGGTGACCATGTGATCCAGCCCGAACACGAAGAGAGTGTCGGTGTCGGCCAGTACGCGCTCGTCGAGCGGGGTCCGGAACCCGGCCTGGTCGATGCGCTGATACACCGGAACGGGGTGCCCGGTGACCTCCTCGACGAACTGCTGAAACGGCACCCAGGCCCAGAAGAACAATTCCAGCGAGCCGGCGATGCCCTGCTGGAAGTACAACGGGTCGGACCACTTCGGATCCTCGTAGGCAGGCCACGCCACCCGCCTGACCTCCGTCATCGTGGAGAACCGGTTGTCCAGCTCAGCCGGATTCCTGCCCGCCTCGGCCGGATAGCTCCACGAGACGTAGATGCTCACCCGTCGCCGACCAGGGGTGTATTCGCGCGGGACGTGGTTCTGGTTGTAGGTGCGCGCGGTCCTGACCTCGCTCATCTCGTCTCCGATCCGCAATGGGACAAGCACACGACAGCCCGTTCTCACTGCAACTGGTCGAGCATCTCCGACAGGGCATCCTTGATCCGCAGAGCCTTCTTGATCTCATCAGCGGACACGTACGGGTACTCCCCGTACTCGATGAAGCTCGGGCAGTGGTGTTCGCGCACAAACCTGACGAACGCCTCAGGGTTGGTCCGCCAGTCCTCGGGGAATCCTTCGAGGTTCTCGAAGGCCGTGTTCACCCCCGCCTTGCCGAAAAGCGCGATGGCGTCCTCGGTGTACTTGTCGAAGTCGGTATCGAAGATCCCCTGATACATGAAGCGCGTGTCGTCGTCGAAGAGCACCCAGCGCAGGTAGTGCAACTTCAGTGGCGCGAGGAGATGCGGGTCTTCCTCCAAAGCCTCGGCCAGAGTGCTGCCGTAGGCGCGCATCGCGTCGGCTCGGCCCGGCTTGACCTTCGCGACGATGGTGAACCCGTAACACGCCGGCGTCTTCGGAAACACGGGACCGTATTTCCCCTGCTCGAGCCGGTCGATCTCGGGGATGACCGCCGCCTGCGGCTTGATCTCCATGTCCGCTCCTCCCGCCACCTGTCGGCCGGGAACAATCCCTCCGATTGTCCCACGCAACAGGCCCATCCGCCTCGTGAGCAGCACTGCCGTGATCCCGGTCGCGGGGGGGTGCGCAGCACCGTCGGCAGCCTGGCCGGGTCCGGGCAGGCCATTGTTCTTCACGGCATCGCTCACCGAGTGCTTGGAGGCTGCCCCGCTCCTGGGGCAGGACCAAGTACATCGACCTTGCCGACAGGCCGGCAATGGGCGTGCAGCTCGGCCGAACCAGCGGACCACCGGGCCGCATCAACAACCCCGCCCGTACACAGCCCAACGAGCAACCTGCGGCCTCGTCACCTCGCGCACGGCTGCAGCACGCCCTGATGAACGCGGGTGGGGCAGCACATGGGTGGCCGAGCGGGCCCCCTGTTGCGGGGGACCGCCCGGCCGGACTGTGTGGCTACCGGACGTCGTAGGCGCGGGTGATGGTCTGGGTGACCGCGTTGCCGTTGGCGTCGGTGAAGGTGGCCTTCGTCATGACCTGCTTGCCGGAGGCGCCGGTGTGGTCGAGGACGGCCGTCCACTTGCCGTCCTGCTGCTCGGTCGGCGCCTGGGTCCAGGTGGTGCCGCCGTCGTAGGAGTAGGACAGCGAGGCCGCCGTGATCGCGCCCGGGGTGTACCCGGCGTGGCCCTCGACCGACAGGCCGACCTTGATGCCGCTCTGCGCGGGCAGGGTGTTCATGCCGTCCACCGGCAGGTCGTACGCCGGGTGGAGCAGCGGCAGGCCGCGGGAGTAGACGTCCGGCTCCCGGTGGGAGCGGAAGCTCCAGGTGGTGGTGGCGGCGGTGGAGCGCAGCCAGTTGCGGTCCGCAGTGTCGATCTTGGCCAGGTTCTGGGTGAGTTCGTACGCGGAGTCCTCGTCCGGCACCTCGAACACGCCGTACGGATAGGTGAGTCTGCCGATCTGCTCACCGTTGCGCTTCAGCGACATGTTGCCGAGGTCGCCGAAGGACCCGCCGTAGGTCCAGTGGTCGCCGGAGCCGTCGACCCAGAGGGCGTTCTGGATGCCGAACAGGTTGCCCTGCCGCTCGGCGGCCAGCATCAGGTTGCCGTCGGCATCGCGCGCCGCGCCCGGCCGCAGGGGGCCGCCGTACCATTCCTCGGCGCTCCGCTGTCCGGCCTTGTAGGTGCGATCGTGGTCGTCCATGAACGCGGCGAACGGGAAGCTCGTCATCGCGCCGTGGTACCAGGCGTCGTCGCCGGTCGTGTAGTAGGCGGTGCGGGTGCCAGGCACGTGGACCGTCTGGTACAGGCTCACGGGGATCTGGGTGTCGCTGCTCCCGGAGGGACGGAGGAACAGCGCGTCGATGTAGTCGGCCTCCTTGCCCATGGCATGCCACGTCTCGGTGACCTGGGCCAGCCGGGAGTCATTCGGCTGGTAGGCCTGGTCGGAGTGCAGCGGCCCCTCGGTCGGGAACGACAGGTTGTAGACGTAGGACGAGCCGTCCTCGGAGCCGGTCGCGCGCCAGGTGGGCCGGAACTCGAAGGTGCCCTTGTGAGCGCGCCCGTCGATGTCTGCGTAGAACTTCTTCACGGCGCCGCCGGCCGTGAGTGTTCCGCTGAGCTGCCAGGTGTCGTCCCACGTGCGGGCGTAGTTCAACGTGGTGCCCTGCAGCGTCGAGGGGCGGTTGGTGTGCAGGCTCAGCTGGTGGGCCTTGCGGGCGTCGAGGACGACGGTGGTGTCCTTGGTGATCCGCATCTGCGGGTGGGCGAGGTAGCTGACCGATTCGGGCGTGTTGCTCGCGTCGGGCGTCGCCACGAAGCTGCTGAGGGCGTAGTCGCCCGGGCGCACACGGTAGATCTGCTCGGACGCACCCGCGTTGGTGCGGCGCTCGCCCTCGTCGGAGTCGATGCTGGCGACGTCCAGGGAGGAGGAGCCGGTCGCGGGCTTGCCGTTGCGGTCGACGACCTTGACCCGGAGGGTGACCGTCTCCGGCTGGACGTAGAGCGTGACGGGCACGGAGACGTGCACATCGCCGCCGGTGGCCAGGACCCGGCCGGTGACCGCACCGTACTGGGCGGGCTTCAGACGGGCGGTGGGGTCGATCTGCAGCGGCACCTGAGCGGTGGCCCCCGCCGGGACCGTCACCTTGTTCTGCTCCGGCTTGATGATTCCGGAGGTGACATCGCTGCCGTCGTTGCCGTGCACACCGCTGAGCTTCAGATGGAGCGTCAGGTTGCTGTCGCTGGTGTTGGTGAAGGGCACCTGCACGGTGGTGCGGTCCGACGCGTCCTGCGGCCAGTTGTAGCTGCCGGCCTGGACAGCCGGCGCGGAGAGCGCCTTCTGGTTCACCGCGCCGAACACGTCAAGCACCCCACCGCCGGTCTGGTCGGCGCCGGCGACCTTGCCGCCGGTGCGGGCGGAGGAGACCAGGGCAGCCTTGATCTGCTGCGCGGTCCAGTCCGGGTGCGCCTGGCGGACGACAGCCGCAGCGCCCGCGACATGCGGGGTGGCCATGGAGGTGCCCGACATCGTCCGGTAGGCATAGACGCCGCGGCCGCCCGCGGCCGCCGCCGAGATGTCGACGCCGGGGGCGGCGATCTCGGGCTTGAGGGTGTGGGTGACGGCCACCGGACCGCGACTGGAGAACTGCGCGGTGGTGTCGTCGCGGTCGACGGCGCCCACGGTCAGCACGCCGGGCACACACCCGGGCGAGGAAACGGTCTCGGCGCCCGGGCCGGAGTTGCCGGCGGCGACGACGAACAGGGTGTGCTTGCTCTTCGACAGCTCCTGCGTGGCCTGGGCCATCGGGTCGGCGCAGTCGCCGATCCTGGGGTTGCCCAGGCTCATGGAGACGACGTCGGCCTTCTGGTCGACGGCCCACTGCATACCCGCGATGATCCAGGAGTCCAGGCCGTAGCCTGCGTCGTTGAGGACCTTGCCGATGAGCAGGGAGGAACCGGGGGCGACGCCCTTCTTACGGCCGTCACTCGCCGCTCCGGACCCGCCGACCGTGGAGGCGGTGTGCGTGCCGTGGCCCACATGGTCGTCGGTGGTCTTGGAATCCGTGAAGTTCTTGGACGCGTCCACCCGGTTCACCAGGTCCGGGTGCTCGGCGTCCACACCCGTGTCCAGCACGGCGACCTTGGTGCCCTTGCCGTCGTAGCCGGCCGCCCAGGCCTCCGGCGCGTGCACCTGCGCGGTGGACCGGTCCAGCGTGGCCTCGACCTTGCCGTCCAGCCACAGCTTCTTCAACGTGGAGCCAGAACGTGAGCGCGGGTTCGTGACGTCCTGCCAGAAGGCGGCGGCGGTGTCCTTGCCGGCCCTGAGCGCGACGCCGTCCACAGCCGGGAGGCTCAGGCCCCGATCGGCTCCGCGCGGAGCCGCCGGCGCGCTGTCGGCGACGTTCACACTGTTCTGGTAAGTGGCAATAAGCGGCAACGTGTCGGTATGTGTGTCGTCGTATCCCTGGCGGATGAGCCCGGTGACATTGAACAGCTGCTCGTCGACCTTGCCCTGGGCGATCGCCTGAGAGGCGTCCTCCGGGTAGACGTAGAGGTCCTTGCCCCTCTGATAGGTCTGCACCATCGGCTGTGTGCCGTCCTTGCGGGGCAGCACCGCCGCCGAGCTGCGACCCGACGTGTCCGTGGTCACCATCACCTTGTCGCCGGTGACGAGCGTGACCGTCACCTGCTTGCCACCTGCGGCCTTGCTGCCGATGACGGGCCTCTTCCCCGAGGCACCGTCAGGCGGAGTGTCCGCCGCGCCGGAAGGCGCGACCGCCGTGACGGCCAGGACGGCGGCGGTCGCCGTGCCCAAGGCCATACGCGTTATGGAACGCATGAATCTCCCTATGTGAGCCATGAACATATGCCAAACTGCGGCTGCAGCCTGGCAGACGTGTGGCTTGATTGGGGATGCCGCGCGTGACGGGTTTCCCACGTGGCGGTATTCCGTCACGCGGTCACATCAATTGGTTCGTCAGCTCGGTGGATCTTCGGGCCCGGCAGATGGGGGCGCGCTTCGCCGGGCCGACGCTCGCCCGGATGCTCTCGCCGAAGGGGGCGCACGGGCACATTCACCCGCTCCTTGACCAGCAGCAGTCCCCGGCCTGCCTCAAGCTCCTTCCGTGACGCCGATTCCTCCGGATCCGTGCGGACTCCGATCCGCCGCCGGGGAACGGGCCCGTCGGCAGTGAAGCAGAACCCCGCCAGGAGTTGGCGGCCACCCTCGCAGGGGCCACCGACGGGACGGAAGATCCTTGGCTGTCAGGCCGAAGAGGAGGTCAAAGCCAGCCCGCACGTGCAGCGTGCCATCCGAGTTGCAGGCGCGACTCCACCCCGGCAAGGTCCATCAGACGGCGTATCCGTCGCTCCACGGTGCGTATGGAGAGACCGAGTTGGGATGCCGCCCGCCGGTCGGAGATCCCTGCCAGCAGCAAGGCCAGGACCTCCAGTTCCTCCTCGGTCGGCTGCTGATCGGCTGCCGGCTCCTCGCGCACGCCCGTGGCAGTGGTGTACATCGGCCGGGCCTGGGCCCATTCCTTCTCGAAAAGATGGACCAGGGCCGTCAGCAGGCCGCTGCGGTGCACCACGATTGCGCTCGGCTCACCGCCGGAGTCCGCCAAGTCCAGTGGCACCATGGCGCGCTCCCGGTCCGACACGACCATCTTCAGCGGCAGCGAATCGACCAGGCGAAGCTCGACGCCTGCCGTGACGGCCGCCCGCACGTCCCGCACGACGTCGTGACTGTCGAGATAGTTCTTGTCAGCCACGACCCGGAAGTCGACCCCGCGGTCCAGCGCGGAACTCTCCGACGTGTCGGTATCCTCGCGCGGTACCGCGATGGGCGCGCCGACGAGGAAGACAAGCAACTCCCGCTGAGCGCCGCGCTGCAGTTGGTGGAACCGGTGTGCGACCTGCTCCACGCCGACGACCACCTCCACGACACCGCCCGCAGTGTGTGCGGCGGTGCTGCGGTACTGCTCGGTCAGCATCGAGAACGCGGTCTCGGCCTGGTGCAGCGCGTTGCGCTGCTCGACGAGGAGCGGGGCCAGGGCGACCGAGGGCGGTGTGAGCCGGTAGTGGGCAGGCCGGAGACCGGCATCGCAATCGGCCGAGTCGGATGCCCCGCTCTCGGCCGCGGTGGCGACGGCCACCAGGCCGCGCGCCGCCAGGTCGAGCAGAATGCGCATGCTCTCGGCCTTGTCGAGTCCGGTTTGCCGGGCGAGGTCCTGCGCGGAGGCTGTCGGGCGGGCCAGCAGTGCCGTGTAGATGGCCTCTTCGGCCGGGCCCAATCCCAGCGCCTGCAGCATCCGGCTCCTCCTCGGGTGGCCACCGTGTCCGGTCCTGGCGCAGCTCCCGTGCACCGAGCGGATTCTTCTCAGCCGAACCCTATCCCTCTGTCAGGTTGTCGCCATTGGCTGTTCGCCTGGCCGGTACCCCGGCCAGGATGCCGATCACCCGGGCTCCAGCCTGCTCGAAAGTCGACGTGAGCGAGGTCCTGATGGCGCTCCTCGCCTGCGAACCCCGCCTGGCACCGACCGCCCGGACTCCTACTGATCACCGACAGGGCGGGCCGGCTCCCCCGCCGAGGCCGCGACGTCCGACCGTGCCACGGGGGTACGGCCCCTGCGTCCACCGGGGCGCGGCCGGCCAGGACATCATGGACACCGCAACGATGCCCGTGGCCGCGTCTCCCCCGGCACACTCTGCGGACCTCGATCGCCCCCTGCCCCAGGCTGCGGTCCACCGGGTCCCGGCCGCCAACGCCGCCTACGCCGCAGCCCGGCCGGTCCTTGAGGAGGACACGCCGGGCCGGTGACGACGGTGCGCGGAGACCGCGGTCAGGTCTCCGCGCCCAGCCAGGTCTCCCGTACGGAACGGAGCGGGTCGCGCGCCGTGCGGGACTCCGTGTTCCAGATACGGGTCTCGCGCCGCTCGGTGGAGTAGGAGGGCCAGGCCGCACCGGGGTCGAGGTCGCGGACGAAGGCGACCCAGGCCGTGTGCACGGCGTCGGCGAGCTGCTGCGGGGGCACCTCCCCCAACGCCTTGTCGACCCCTTCGGCGCCCAGAAGGTCGAAGACAAAGGGAAGGTCGACGCAGTGGTGGGCCAGGCCCTCGAAAGCGGGTGCGGTCGCGGTCCAATCGAACTGGTAGAGCCACGTGGGGAGATCGCGGCTCGCCCGGGACTCGGCGAGGGCAAGGGCGGGTGCACGGAAGATCTGGTCGGTGAGGGCCTGACCAGCCTCTCCCTCCGCGACTGCGTTGAACTCGTGCGTGGTGCAGCCGATCATCAGCGGGATGTGCTGGCCCGCCGCGCCGGCGATGAGTGCCTCCGGTACGGGTTCGGGGATCAGCACTCCGTCGGCGAAGGGGGCGAGGACCAACATCGGGAGGGCATCGCGATCGGGACCGGGGGCGTTCAGCGCGTCCTGGAGGGCGAGGATCTCCTCGTCCGTCAGGCTCTGGAGCGCCTCGGCCGTGGCGGGCACTCCGGTGCGTGCGGTGAAGAACTCGGAGACGTTCACCGCGAACTCGGGGCCCTGCGGTCGCATGACCGCGCCCGAAGCCGAGATCGCTGCCCGGAACAGGCCCGCCGCGGCCGGCGTGGCCAGGAGTGTTTGGACCGCGCCGCCGCCTGCCGACTGGCCGGCGATGGTCACCTTGTCCGGGTCCCCACCGAAGGCGGCGATGTTCTCCCGCACCCACCGCAGGGCTGCGATCCAGTCGAGCACCCCGCGGTTGTCGGGCGAGTCCTCCATGTGCAGGAAGCCCTCGATGCCGAGCCGGTAGCCCAGTGATACCAGGACCACTCCGTCACGGTTGAAGGCGGTGCCGTCGTACCAGGGGCTGGCCGAGCAGCCCGCGACGAAGCCGCCGCCGTGGATCCACACGAGGACGGGGAGGCCGGCCTGCCCGGCGGCTCGGGCCGGGGTGAACACATTGAGGTTCAGGGTGGAGTCACCGGGAACGCAGGGCTCGGGGATGGTGGTTGCCTCGGCGAACGGACGGCGCTGCGCGGTGGGTCCGTACACGCGGGCGTCGAGGACGTCGACCCACGGCTCCGGGGGGACGGGCGCGGCGAAGCGGAGCGGTCCGATCGGCGGCCGGGCGTAGGGAATACCGAGGAAGCGGACGCCTGTCTCGGTACGTTCGCCACGCACCGGTCCGTGGCTGGTACGGATGATGTCTTCCGTCATGCGGGGCCTCTCTGGCGGTGTCGGTCAGCGGCGGGGCGCGGCGCGCTCGATGCAGTGGCGGGTACGCACCAGGACCTTCGCATACTCGGCCATGCGGTCGGCGATGACGGATGTGACGGCAATACACCCGTCGTGGAACAGCTTCGTGGCGTCGGCCCCCCTCACGGACTCACTGCGGGAATCGTCGGGCCGCTCCTGGCAGCAGCCGAGTCCGGTGTCAGCTGTCGAAGCCGAGACCGAAGCGGTCCAGGGCCTTGAGCCAGAGGTTGCGCCGGCCGGCGTTCTCGTCCGCGCGAGCGAGGGACCACTTGGTGATGCCGATTCCCAGGGAGCGGACCGGCTCCGGCGGGAAGGGCAGGGGCTTGCTCCGGACCATCTCCAGCGCGGTGCGCCGGGTGCGGTCGCCTGCGAGCAGGTCGAGCATGACCTCTGCGCCGAAGCGCGTGGCCCCGACGCCGAGTCCGGTGTAGCCGGCGGCGTAAGCGACCTTCCCGCGGTGACTCGTGTCGAAGAACACGCAGAAGCGGGTGCTGGTGTCGATGGCGCCGCCCCACGCGTGCGTGAAGCGGACGCCTTCCAGTTGCGGGAAGGTCCGGAAGAAGTGCTGGGCGAGGGTGGCAAAGGTCTCCGGCCGCTGGTCGCGCTCGGCGCTGACACGGCCTCGGTAGCGGTGGACGGCGTCGTACCCGCCCCACAGGACGCGGTTGTCCGCGGACAGGCGTACGTAGTGGAACTGATTGGCACTGTCCGCGAATCCCTGTCGGTTGCGCCAGCCGACGGAAGCCAGCTGGGCGTCGGTCAGTGGTTGTGTCATCAGGGCGTAGTCGTACACGGGCACGGTGTAAGGGCGGTGGCGGCGGACCAGGGAGGGGTAGGCGTTGGTGGCGAGCGCCACGCGCGCGGCGTCGATGCGGCCGTAGGGGGTGCGGACGGCGATTCCGGAGCCGGCCTCGGTGAGCTCCGTCGCGGGAGTGTGCTCATGGATGCGCACTCCGAGGTTCAGACACGCCTGCTTCAGGCCCCAGGCCAGCCTGGCCGGGTTGACCATGGCGACGTCGTCCTTGTTCCAGAGGCCGCCGAGGAAAGTCGGTGAGTCGATCTCGGCCCGTACGGCGTCGGCGTCGAGGAGGACCGGGCTGCCGCCGTACCGGGTGGCGTTCTCGGCCTCCTCCGTCAGGCCCGCGGCCTGATAGGGCTCGGTGGCCACGACGAGAGAGCCGGTGCGTTCCCAGGCGCAGTCGATCCCGTGCCGTTCGATCGTGTCCTCGATGGCCTGGAGGTTCTCGCGGCCCAACTGCTCCAGCAGACCGATCTCGTTCGGCCAGCGCTGCAGTCCGTTGTTGAGGCCGTGGGTGAGGCTGGCTTCGCAGAATCCGCCGTTGCGGCCCGAAGCCGCTCCACCCACCTCCTGCGCCTCGATCAGCACCACGTCGGCGGACGGGTCGCGTTCCTTGGCGATCAGTGCGGTCCACAGTCCGCTGTATCCGCCGCCGACCACGAGCAGGTCGCAGCGGGTGGCCCCGACGAGAGCGCCGGCTGCGTGGGGCCGGTCGGGGTCGTCAAGCCAGAAGGGGATCGGTTCGGCGTCCCGGAGCGAGATGAGGGGGTCCATGAGGCGGCTCCTTCGGAATAGGGAGGAACGTGCCTCCGAAGTGCCGCCATCAGACCGCTTGGAGGTCATAACGTCAACGGTGTTGTCATAAGCGCTCAGCCGACCCCGGGCTCATCGCCCGCGGCCCCCTCGGTCACGGCCCCGTCGGCCAGGTCGATCCGGTCCAGCATCTCGTCCGCGATCCGCGACGCACCGGGCTCACACCGCCGCGCCAGCTCACGGAAGAGCTCCTCGGCGCGCGCAGCCGGCCAGTCCTCGGGCAAGTGCTCGGCGGGCAGATAGGGGGCGTCGCGCACAAGTTC
Organism: Streptomyces sp. NBC_01224; assembly: GCF_036002945.1. NCBI lineage: Bacteria > Bacillati > Actinomycetota > Actinomycetes > Kitasatosporales > Streptomycetaceae > Streptomyces > Streptomyces sp. NBC_01224. The sequence continues at coordinate 409,863 of NZ_CP108529.1, forward strand.
CAGCCAGTCGGTGTGCAACAGGAGCTGCAGCGCCATGTCGTCCGCGGCTCCGCCCGGCGGAACGGAGCCGCCCCACCGATCGATGAAGGACCGGTAGCCGGTGGCGATCGCGTCCACGTCGAAGGCGGCGTGCAACAGTGACCCGGCCTCGGTCGGCGGCGCGGCCTCGCCATGGAAGGCCCTGATGTGATCCCCGAGCCCGAACTCCGCCGCCGGCGGGGCGACGTCGACTCGGCGCGGGGCGGGGAGATCGCCGAATCGGCCCGGGAGCACCCGGACGTGATCATCCCGTTCGCGGGGGTCGATCCGTACAAGGGCAGGGCCGCCGTGCGCCAGATCCGCCGGCTGGTCGCCGAGTACGGGGTCCGGGGATTCAAGTTCCACCCCAACATCCAGGCGTTCCACCCCAATGACCGCATGGCGTACCCGCTGTACGAGGCCATAGAGGAGGCCGGCGCGATCGCCGTCTTCCACACCGGGCAGACCGGCATCGGTGCGGGGGCGCCCGGAGGCGGCGGCATCCGGCTGAAGTACTCGAACCCGCTGGACGTCGACGACGTCGCCACCGACTTCCCCGGGATGCGGATCATCCTCGCCCACCCGTCCTTCCCCTGGCAGGACGAGGCTCTCGCCGTGGCCACGCACAAGCCGGAGGTGTACATCGATCTGTCGGGCTGGCCGCCGAAGTACTTCCCGCCACAGCTCGTGCGTTACGCCAACAGCCTGCTGCAGGACAAGGTGCTGTTCGGGTCCGACTACCCGCTGCTCGCCCCCGACCGCTGGCTCGCCGACTTCGCGAAGCTGCCGGTCAAGGACGAGGTGCGTCCGAAGATCCTCAAGGAGAACGCGGCCCGGCTGCTCGGCCTGACGGAGGAGTGAGCCATGCGCAACCAGGGGATTGGTTCCTGGACCGCCCGGCGCAATCGCAAGACGCCACGCCGCCCCGCCCTCGTCCACGAGGGTCGCGGCCTCACCTACGGGGAGTTGCACGACCGCTGCACACGGCTGGCCCATGCCCTGCGTGACGCAGGGGTCGAGCGCGGGGACCGGGTGGCCTTCCTCGGCCCGAACCATCCGGCCTTCCTGGAGGCCCTCTTCGCGGCGGGGCAGCTCGGGGCGGTCTTCGTACCCCTGAACTCCCGTCTCACCGTGCCCGAACTGGTGCACCAGATCACCGACTCCGGCAGCCGCGTCCTGGTCCACGCCCACCGGCCGGCCGCCGACATGGCGGAACTCGCGGACCGGGCCGGTCTCGCGACGCTGATCGCTGTGACGGCAGGTCCGGGACTCGCCTACGAGGAGACGATCGCCGCCGCCTCGGCGGAGGAGATCGATGAAGAGGTGGGGCACGAGGAGCCCTGCCTGATCATGTACACCTCGGGCACCACGGGCAGGGCGAAGGGCGCCGTCCTGACCCATGGCAACATCATCTGGAACAGCGTCAACGTCCTCGTCGACACCGACCTGTCCGGCGAGGACGTCGCGCTCGTCAGCGCGCCCCTCTTCCACACGGCGGCCCTCAACATGACTGCCCTGCCCACCCTGCTCAAGGGCGGCACGGTCCTGCTGGAGTCGTCCTTCGATCCCGACCGCACGCTTGAGCTGGTGGAACAGCACCGTGTCAGCTGTCTGTTCGGGGTTCCGACCATGTACGACGCGATGGCCTCGGCGCCGGACTGGGGCACCGCCGACCTGTCGAGCCTGCGGACCCTCCTCTGCGGCGGGGCACCCGTCCCCGCCCGCACCGCGCGCGCCTATCTGGAGCGCGGACTGGCGTTCGTCCAGGGGTACGGGATGACAGAGACCTCGCCCGGGGCGCTCGTCCTGGACCGCGCCGACTCCCTCGACCGCGTCGGCTCGGCCGGGGTACCGCACTTCTTCACGGATGTCCGCGTCCGGAACGCGGCGGGCGAGGACACGGCACCGGGCGAGAAGGGCGAGGTCGTCGTCTCGGGCCCGAACGTCACGCCCGGCTACTGGAATCTTCCGGAGGAGAGCCGCGCGGCCTTCACCGAGGACGGCTGGTTCCGTTCCGGCGACGTGGCGCTGGTCGACGCAGACGGCTATGTGCATCTGGTCGACCGCCTCAAGGACATGATCATCTCGGGTGGAGAGAACATCTACCCCGCCGAGGCCGAGGACGCGCTCCTCGAACATCCGGACGTCATCGAATGCGCGGTCTTCGGCGTGCCCGACTCCAAGTGGGGCGAGGTCGGCCGGGCCGTGGTCGTCCTCTCTCCGGGCTCCGCCACGACGGAGGCTCAACTCCTCGCCCATCTGAACGGCCGACTGGCCCGCTACAAGATTCCCCGGACCTTTCGCCTCCTGCGCGGCACGATGCTGCCGCGCAACGCCACCGGAAAGCTGCTCAAGGGCGTCATCCGGTCCGAATTCGGCGACTGACCGCCTCTCATCAACAGAATCCCTCTCAGCACCCGGGAGTACCGCATGCCCCTCACCGTCAACGGAATCGACGAGATCAAGGCCCAGGCCGGAGCCGATCTCGGCCACAGCGGCTGGCTGGAGATCCTCCAGCCGCGCGTGGACACCTTCGCCGACGCCACCGGCGACCACCAGTGGATCCACACCGATGCCGAGCGCGCCAAAGCCGGCCCCTTCGGCGGGACCATCGCCCACGGTTACCTCACCCTCTCCCTCCTGATCCCCCTGTGGAGCGAACTGCTGCGGGTCGAGGGCGTCTCGATGGCTGTCAACTACGGTCTGAACAAGGTCCGTTTTCCCTCTCCGGTGCGGGTCGGCGCGAAGGTCCGCGCCCACGGCCGGGTCGTGTCCGTGGAAGAGATCCAGGTCGGGGTCGCGGTCGTCGTCGACCTGACCGTGGAGATCGACGGTTCGGCGAAGCCCGCCTGTGTCGCCCAGGCGGTGTGCAGGTTCTACGCCTGAGTCGTACGACGAGCCCGAGGGGCGCCCACCGAAGCCGCCGCCCTCGGGCTCACCCCCCTCACCGTCGCTCTCCGGCAGCCACGCCGCCGCATAGAGCATGAGCTCAGGGGCGAAGGAGCAGCCGCTGTCCCGCACACGGCGCCCTGCGGCCGCCTGGCCCCGCCACTCCTCGGAAACCGTTCCTGGGCAGTGAGCAGGAGTGAGTCCTGGCTCACCGGTACACCCCGAACGGTGTTGGGCGCACTGGTCCTCCGCCTTCTCGTCCTGGGCGGCGACGCATATCACGTATGCGGTCCGTCCCAGGTGGGCGGAATCCCTACGACCCGGCCATGTGGGTGTGGCCAGAGGCGACGGAGAGGCCCCGAACCATCACTCCGGTGATACGGCGGCCCCGACTGCTGACGCCACACCCGGCGTCCCAGATCGCTTCACACACGTTACGCACACCCCGCCAGGCACACCCACAGACCGGAACACCGTTCACTCAATCGTTTCCATGTTCGCCAAAACAAGGTACCGGACCAGCAGTTGTGAACCTCACTGGGCAGTCTTACGACAACAGCGTTGACATGTAAATGAGCACCTCGGTTGCATGACCGTTCGACACATCCCTCCCTCTCGCCTTGGAGCACCTCATGGCCAAGCCCGATCTGATCTTCACCCGTGGCCCCATCCACACCGGCGATCCCGCGCGCACCCGGGCAAGCAGCCTGGCCGTCACCGGGGAGCGCATCACCGCCGTCGGCCATGACGAGGTGCGCGAACTGATCGGCCCGGACACCGAAGTCATCGATCTCCAGGGCAAGTTGCTGCTCCCCGGATTCCAGGACTCCCACATCCACGCCGTGTTCGGCGGAATGGAACTGGCCGAGTGTGATCTGACCGGCACCGTGGGCGTCGAGGACTACCTCACCCGCATACGCTCCTACGCCGACGCGCACCCGGACCGCTCGTGGATCACGGGCGGCGGCTGGTCCTTGGAGAGCTTCGACGGCGGACTGCCCACCCGACAGCTCCTCGACTCGGTGATCCCGGACCGCCCGGTCCTTCTGGCCAACCGCGACCACCACGGCGCCTGGGCCAACACCCGGGCGCTCGAACTGGCCGGCCTCACCCGGGAATCCGTCGATCCCTTCGACGGCCGGATCGAGCGTGAGCCGGACGGCACCCCGAGCGGCATGCTGCAGGAGGGCGCCACCGCCCTGGTCTCCCGGATCGTGCCGCCCAGCACACCGGCGGACCGCCTCGGCGGTCTGCTGCGGGCCCAGAAGCTGCTGCACTCCCTCGGAATCACCGGCTGGCAGGACGCCCTGCTGGGCGTGTTCGGCGGCAATCCGGACCCGTCCGACGCCTATCTGGCGGCCGCCCGTGAAGGCACGCTCACCGCCCGGGTGACAGGGGCCCTGTGGTGGGACCGCGAGCGGGGGGCTGAGCAGATCGCCGAACTGCTGTCCCAGCGAGAGCAGTTGAGCCACGGACGGTTCCGGGCCCGTGCGGTGAAGATCATGCAGGACGGCATCGCCGAGAACTTCACGGCGGCCATGACCAGCCCTTACCTCGACGGCTGCGGCTGCGCCACCGCCAACTCGGGTCTGAGCTTCGTCGACCCCGTCGCCCTGCGTTCGTACGTCACCGAGCTCGACGCCCACGACTTCCAGGTTCACTTCCACGCGCTCGGCGACCGGGGGGTGCGGGAGGCCCTGGACGCGGTCGAGGCAGCCGTCGAGGCCCATGGGCGGCGTGGCAACCGCCACCATCTCGCCCACCTCCAGGTGGTCCACCCCGACGATCTGGATCGCTTCGCACGGCTCGGCGCCATCGCCAACATCCAGCCGCTCTGGGCCGCACACGAACCCCAGATGGACGAGCTGACCATTCCCTTCCTCGGACCCGAACGGGCCTCCTGGCAGTACCCGTTCGGCTCCCTCCTGCGCGCTGGAGCCACCCTGGCCGCAGGCAGCGACTGGCCCGTCAGCAGCCCCGATCCGATCGCCGGAATCCATGTCGCGGTGAACCGGATGGAACCCGAGGCCACTGACGGGCGGGTCTTCCTGCCGGAGCAGCGCCTCGACCTCGCCACCGCGGTCGCCGCCTACACCGCCGGCTCGGCACATGTGAACGGGCTCGACGACACCGGCAGTCTGCTCCCTGGCCACTTGGCCGACCTGGTGGTGCTGGACCGGGACATCTTCACGCTGCCTCCGGAGGAGATCGCCGAGGCCCAGGTCCTGCGCACCTACGTAGGCGGCACGCTGGTGCACTCCGCCTGAGGACCTAAGACGGCCGCCGCGAGGACTCCCGGACCAGCAGGCGCGTCGGCACGAGCACGCCCGAGGGCCCTTCGTCGCCGTTCTCCAGGGCGGCGACGAGGAGTTCGATCCCGGCCTCGGCAACCTCCCGGGGCTGAAGGCTCAGCGTCGAGATCGGAGGTTCGGTGTGCTCGGCCGTACCGTCCTCGCTCACGCACACCACGAGAAGGTCGCCGGGTACGTCGTAGCCGTGGCGGCGTGCCGCCTCCAGGACGAGCGGCGGGCTCAGCTCCGCCACCACGAAGAGGGCGTCGGGCCGCTCGGCAGCCGTCAGCGCGCTGTCCACCGCCCGGACCACCGGGCCGTTGCCGGCGTCGGCGGCGAAGGTCACCCGGGCCGTGTGGCCGCGTGCGGCACACCAGCCCCGGTAGGCAGCCAGAACCCCCCGGTGGAAGCGGGTGGTGCTGTCGGGCAGCACGAGCGCCGTCCGCCGTGCGCCCTGCGATCCCAGATGCTCCAGGGTTGTGCGGACCGCCTCCTCGGCATCGACGTCCACCCAGTGCGCTCCAGGTCTGCCGTCCACCGATCCGTCGCTGAAGACGGGGATACGGGCGGCAAGCAGATCCTCCACCACCCGGTCGTCGGCAACCGGATCGGCAACTATCACCGCTTCGAGCGGCAGGTCGGCCCACTCGCTGTGCAGCGATCCCGCGGGCAGCATCACCAGGGCGTACCCGCGTTTGAGCGCCGAAGCCGCCGTGGCGCTGGTCAGCTGGGCGAAGTACGGCGACTCCAGATACGTCCACGGGGTCCCTGCGAACTCCCCCACGACGTAACCGATCAGCCGGGCCCGCCCCGCACGCAACTGCCGGGCGGTGGCGTTGGGCCGGTATCCCATCCTGCGCGCAGTCTCCCTGGCCTTCTCCCGCACTGCCGGCGAGAGCCTTCCCGTGCCATTGAGGGCCGCCGAGACGGTGGTCTTGGAGAGGCCCGCCTCGCGGGCGACATCGACGAGACGGACGCGGGGCGGGGCAGTCCGCAAAGTGTGCGCGCCGCGTTGGGGAGCTGAGGTCATGCACTGATGCTGCCACCCTCGCGACCTCAGCAAAACCGTTCCCGCAAAGTCTTGCGCGGGAACGTTCCCGCATCAATACTCGCTCCATCCCCCAGCGCCCGTCACTACACCCGTAAAGGGGTGGGTCTCCTTGCGCATGTCCAGAGCCACCGCGCTGCTTGTCTGTTCCGCCGTCGTCACGGCCGCCACCGCCGGCTGTTCCGGCGCGACCGGGTCCCGGCCCGGCGGCGGCGCCCCCGCCTACACCGTCACCCCGAACTCCCCTGCGGCGAAGGGCTCCCTCGACTCCTTCACCTGGTCGCTGTACGCCGAGCCCTACACGCTCGACTACGCCCTCGCCTACGACTACCCGCCGAACACCGTGCTCGCCAACGTGTGCGAGCAGCTGTTGCGGGTCACCCCCGACATGAAGATCGAACCCGGGCTGGCCGTGAAGTACGCGAACCCGGACCCGAAAACCTGGGTGTACACCCTTCGACCGGATGTGAAGTTCCACGACGGATCGACCATGACGGCGGACGACGTGGTCGCCTCCCTCAAACGCCACATGGATCCGGCCACCGGATCCCCGTGGGGCTCGTCCTTCAAGAACGTCGCCTCCATCAAGAAGAGCGGCCCGCTGGAGGTGACGATCCGGCTCAGCAAGCCCGACGCGCTCCTGAACGAACTCATGGCGGCCTCCCCCGGCACCGTCGAGAGCGCCGCCTTCCTGGCCAAGGCCGGCAAGGACTACGGCGGTCCCAAGGGCAAGGTCAACTGCACCGGCCCCTACGCGCTCGACAACTGGGCCCAGGGCGACAGCCTCACCCTGAAGAAGAACACCGCTTACTGGAACCGGTCGCTGACCCCCAAGACCGACACTGTGACATTCACCTTCATCGAGGACGCGTCCGCCCGCACCAACGCCTTCCTGTCCGGCACGGCCGACGGCGGCTACATGGTGCCCTCTTCCTCCCTCGCCCAGCTGCGCACCGGCTCGAAGGGCACGGTGTACTTCGGCCCCAACACGGCGGCCTCCGATCTCGCCGTGCTCGACTTCAAGGGCCCGCTCGGAGACCTCAAGGTCCGCCAGGCCCTCTCCATGGCCCTCGACCGCAAGAGCATCGTCAAGGCTGCCGCCGGCGGCATCGGCATTCCCGCGAAGGCGCCCGCCGCGCGCGGCGCGTGGGCGCTCGCGCCCGAGAAGGCCGACGACTACTTCAAGGCGCTGCCCGAGCCCGAATACGACGTGGCCGGCGCGAAGAAGCTGATCGCCGAGGCCGGTGCCACGGGGCGCAAGGTCACCCTCGTCACCAGCTCGCTCGCCCCGGAGATCAGCGTCGTGGCCAACGCCGTCCAGGCGGCCGGCAAGCAGATCGGCCTCGACGTCGAGCTGAAGGCCGTCGCCCCGGAGGCGTACAGCAGCATCTTCGTCGACCCCAGCGCCCGCAAGGGACTTGACCTCGTCATCACCAACGGGTATGACAACACACCCGATCCGCTGGAGTTCTACCAGTACCTGCGCACGGGCGACTTCGGCAACTACGGCAACTGGTCCGACGCCGAGTTCGACGCCGCCTTCGACAAGGCGAACGCGGAGCCCGATGCGGCGCGCCGCGCGGAACTGACCGCCGAACTCCAGCGCATCGCCGTGCGCGAGCTCCCGATCATCCCGCTGTACGAAGCCCCTTACTCGGTCTTCCTCGGCAGCCGGGTGACGGGCGCGCCGACCGGCATCGCCCAGCTGTACTACCCATGGGCCGCGACGATCGGGGCCGCGCAGCAATGACGCGCTATCTGATGAGCCGCCTCCTCGGCCTGACGACGGTACTGCTCGTCACCTCGTTCATCGTCTTCGGCACCGTGCATCTCGCGCCGGGCGACCCGGTGACCTTCCTGCTCCACGGCCGCCCCGCGACCCCGGACGCGGTCGAGGCCCTGCGCGCGCAGTACCACCTGGACGACCCGCTGCCGGTCCAGTACACGAAGTGGCTCGGCGGCGTCCTGCACGGCGACTTCGGCCGCTCCACCCAGTTCCACCAGGACGTCGGCTCCCTCATCTCCTCCCGCCTGCCGGGCACCGCGCTGCTCGTCGGGTACGCGGCGCTGCTGGTCGGTGTCCTCGGAGTGACGGGCGGCATCATGGCCGCCCTGCGCCCCGGGGCGGTGGACCGCGCAGTACTCCTCGGCACCGGCGTGGCCACAGCCACCCCCTCGTTCGTCAGCGCCATCGCGCTCGTCTCGCTCTTCTCCGTCCAACTGGGCTGGTTTCCCGGGCCCGGAGGCACTCCCGAGGGCCTCGGCGACCGCCTCTATCATCTGACACTGCCCGCCTTCGCCCTGGCGATCACATTCGCCGGACTGCTGGCCCGGGTCACCCGGTCGGCAATGCTCGACGAACTCGGGCGCGAACACGTCGAGGTGGCGCGCGCCCGCGGTGTCGCGAGAGGCGCCGTGGTCCGCCGGCACGTGCTGCGCAACGCGATGGGCCCCATCGTCACCGTCGGCGGCACCATGCTCGCCGGCCTGCTGATCAGTACCTCGATCGTCGAAACCGCCTTCAACGTGTCCGGTATCGGCTCCCTGCTGGTGCAGTCGGTGACAGCCAAGGACTTCGCCGTCGTTCAGGCGATCACCCTGCTCAGCGTGGCGGCGTTCGTCGTCGTCAACCTGATCGTCGACCTGCTCGTGCCGATTGTCGATCCCCGGCTGTCCCTCTACGGGGAGGCTTCCCGATGACCACCACCGTCTCCCCCGCGTCCCCCTCCCCGGGTGCGCTACGCCGCCGCCGGGGCCTGCGCGGACTGCGGGTTCTCGGCCAGGGCCCACTGTTCACGGCAAGCGTCGTCGTACTCGCGGCGCTCGTCCTGATCGCGGTCCTTGCCCCCGTGCTCGCACCGTACGACCCCGACGTGCTCGACTTGTCAGCGAGCCTGACGGGAACCAGCGGTGACCATCTCCTCGGCACCGACCAGTCGGGCCGCGACATCCTGTCGAGGCTCATCCACGGAGCGCGGACGGGCCTGCTCGGACCACTCCTCGTGGTCGGCGTCTCGACCCTCCTGGGCACGCTCATCGGCATGGTCGCCGCCTGGCGCGGTGGCTGGGCCGATGCCCTGCTGTCCCGGTCGATGGACCTGGCCTTCGCGATTCCCGGACTGCTGCTGGCCATCCTTCTGGTAGCTGTCCTCGGCTCGGGCATGGCCGCGCCCGTGATCGCCATGGCCGTGGCCTACACCCCGTACGTCGGACGCCTGGTCCGAGGTATCGCCCGCCAGGAGAAGGCCCGCGCCTACATCGAGTCCTACCGCGTGCAGGGCTGGTCGGGCTGGACGATCTGCCTGCGTCATCTGCTGCCGAACATCGCACCCACCGTGTTCGCGCAGTCCGCGATGAACTTCGGCTACGTACTGATGGATCTGGCCGCGCTGTCCTTCCTCGGGTTCGGGGTGCAGCCGCCCACGGCCGACTGGGGAGCCATGATCAACGAAGGCCAGTCGGCGATCCAGCAGGGGGCGATGCTGCCCGCGCTCGCGCCGTCCGCGTGCATCGTCCTCGCCGTGGTCGCCTTCGGCATCGTCGGCGAAGGGCTCGCCGACCGAATCGCGAAGCGGGAGCGGTGAGTCCCATGACCGAGTATGAAACCCCCGCCCTGGAGATCGACGGGCTCGGCGTCCGTCTGCCCGGCGAGCAGGCGGCCCGGCCCATCCTCGACGGCGTCACGCTGCGGGTCGAGGCCGGCGAGACCGTCGGCCTGGTCGGCGAGTCCGGCTCGGGCAAGTCGGTCGCGTGCCGCAGCGTGCTCGGGCTGCTGCCGCCTCGGGCGCGAACGAGTGGTGAGGTGCGGGTCGCGGGCCACGACGTCCTGACCATGAACCGCGCCGAACTGGCCGGGCTGCGCGCCAGACAGGTTGCGATGATCTTCCAGGACCCGCGCGCGTCCGTGAACCCGCTGCGCCGCGTAGGCGACTTCCTCACCGAGGGACTGCGCGGTGCGGGAACCCCCGCCGCCGCGGCCGAGAACCGGGCCGAGGAACTCCTCGACGCGGTGGGCATCCGCGATCCGCGGGGCGCGCTGCGCCGCTACCCGCACCAGTTCTCCGGCGGAATGCTCCAGCGCGTGGTCATTGCGGCTGCCCTCGCGGGCGAGCCCGCCCTTCTGGTCGCCGACGAGCCGACCACCGCCCTCGATGTCACCACCCAGGCGGAGATCATCGCGATCCTCACTCGCCTCCAGGCCGCACGTGGCACCGGAATGCTCTTCGTCACCCACGACCTCGAACTGGCCTCGGCGATCTGCGACCGCGTGTACGTCATGTACGCGGGCCGGATCGTCGAAACCAGCGGCACCGACGCGCTGTTCGACCGCCCACGCCACCCGTACACGGCGGGACTCCTCGCCTGCACGCCCCGTATCGAGACCGGAGCCGCCGCCCCACGCCCCATCCCGGGCCGACCCGTCTCCCTCGCCGAGGCCCCACCAGGGTGCGCCTTCGCAGCGCGCTGCGCCCATGCGCAGCCGCGCTGTTCCGAGGAGACGCCCGAACTTGCGCACCACGGCGACGGGCTCGCCGCGTGCCACCGCGCCGACGAAGGGATCAAACTGTGACCGGGGCAACCGGGGAACTCGTCGTTCAGAGGCTGTGCAAGCGGTACGGAGACCACACGGCGGTGGAGGACGTGTCCTTCACCCTGCCGCCGGGCTCCTCCCTCGGCATCGTCGGCGAATCCGGCAGCGGCAAGACCACGACGGTGCGGATGCTCGTCGGCCTGGAGCGCCCCGACGGCGGCACCATCCGCATCGGTGGACGTGACCGCTCGGCGCCCGCCCGGGGCAGAGCCGAGCGACTCGCCCGCGCACGCGAGATCCAGATGGTCTTCCAGGATCCGTACCTGTCCCTCGATCCGCGGGTGACCGTGGGCCGGTGCGTCGAGGAGGTCCTGCGCCTCCACTTCCCGATGGAGGCGACGGCCCGGCAGGAGCGCGTCGCCGAACTCCTCGACCAGGTCGGGCTCGGCGAACGGGAGGCGGCCGCCCTGCCCGGCAAGCTGTCCGGCGGCCAGCGCCAGCGCGTGGCGATCGCCCGCGCGCTGGCCGCCGAACCGCGCGTCCTCGTCCTCGACGAGGCCGTGGCGGCCTTGGACGTGTCCATTCAGGCGCAGGTCCTCGAACTCCTGGGCACCATCCGGCACGAGGTCGGCATCGGCTTCCTCTTCGTCACCCATGACCTCGCCGTCGTCCGGCACATCACCGACGAGGTGATGGTCCTCAGGGAGGGACAGGTGGTGGAGGCGGGCCCCACGACCGAGATCCTGGACGCGCCTCACCACCCCTACACACGTCTGCTGCTCAGCTCCGTCCCCCGACGCGGCTGGAACCCCGCCGACGCCGCGGCTGCCCGCCGCTCCCTCGATTGACCAACCCGATCCGAGCCCCGGACGCCTCGGCGTCCCTCAACTTCCCGCCGAGGGCCTGGAGGCCCTCGGCCTGGGCGCGGACGACCAGCTCGTCGATGAGCCGGTCATTCACGGCCCGCGCCGGCTGCGGCCCGGCCGCCTCAACAGATTCGGCCTCGGTCATGTTGTTGCCGGTCATCGACGCATCTTCCTTGATGGGAGTGACACCGAACGATTCACGGTTCTCGGCCTGCATCGTGGATCGTTCACCCTCGTATGTACGGGGCGAAGTGAGCTGTCCGATACGGAGTGGGCTCGGATGGAGAGCGGCACTTGTCGCGAAACGTCGGGCGGGATGGGCGGTGAAAGTGTCACCGGAAGGTGATCAAGGGGAGGATTCACTTGGCCGGTGAGGGCGGTCGACGCCCGCTGGACCTACTGGTCACACCAAGCTGTGGGGTGACGGCTCGCAGAGGATCCTCGTTCTGGAACGGTTGCGTGTGCCCAGACCGACCGGCGGGCGTCCACGCGCGTCCCGGCTGCTGACCGCCGACAAAGCGTACTAGCCACGTCGTCACCGCCGTTACCTGCGGCGGCGTCAGATCGGGCTTGCGGTTTCCGCTGCGTCAACTCCTACGGTCGTCCATGTGGCCGGAGAGACCGGCCCGGCGATGGGAGGCACGGCAATGGCCTGGTCGATCGCGGATGTGGCCCGGATGTCCGGGGTGACATCCCGGACGCTGCGGCATTACGACGAGATCGGACTGCTGCCGCCTGCGCGGATCGGAAGCAACGGGCACCGCTACTACGAAGAGGCCGATCTGCTGCGGCTGCAGCAGATCCTGCTGATGCGGGAGTTGGACCTGGGACTGCGCGAGATCCAGGCGGTTCTGGACAGCCAGGTCGACCAGGTGACTGTGTTGCGCGAGCACCACCGGCGGCTGCTCAGGGAGCGTGACCGGCTGGAGACGCTCGTCCGCACGGTCGGGCGGACCATCGCCGAATTGGAGGAGGGGAAGGACAACAACGACATGGCAAGGATCAACAGGCCGGAGAACCTGTTCGAGGGATTCGAGCACTACTCGGCTGAGGCCGAGGTGCGCGAGCGGTGGCCGAAGGCGTGGGAGCAGTCCCGACAGGCCATCGAGACGATGACCGCCGAGGATCAGGAGCAGTGGCAGCGTGAGGTCACGGCACAGATGATCCGTATTGCGGAGTTCATGGTGGCCGGCACACCGGTTGCCGATCCTGCGGTGCAGGTCGAAGTGGACGCCCACTACCAGGGCGTCTGCCAGTTCTGGACCCCGGACGCGGCCGCCTACAAGGGACTGGGACAGACCTACGTCGATGACCCGCAGATCCGTGCGAACTACGACAAGATCGCCGACGGGCTGGCCGTCTACCAGCGCGACGCGATGGTCGTCTACGCCGATGCGCGACTGAACTGACCGCCGGCTCACACTGCCGGGGGGCTGCAGACCCCCGGCGACAAGCAACTCTCTCCTACGGCTACGGCCGCTGGCACATGCCGTCGGGCAAGCTCGACCGGGGCGAGTCCCTGAGCGCCGGGGCCGCGCGGGAGCTGCTGGAAGAAACCGGTGTCGTAGGCAGGTTGGATGCGGTCGTGTGTTCGGTCGGACAGCCCCTGCCTAGGCTTTGCGGGCAAGCAGTTGAATCTCCTGGAACTGCCGCCGGTCGGTTGGCTGAGGTTCGCGAACCATCCGGGCCACCTCGGCCAACCCGGACTTGCGCAGCATCGCGGCAAGGTGATCAGGCCACCACCGATAGGCCGGCGCGACTGTGTGATCGAAGACCTGCGTCGGGTGAGACGGATCATCGCTTGCCGAAAAGCCGACCAGAAGGTGGCCGCCAGGTGCCAGCACACGGTGGAACTCCGCCAGGATGACGGGGAGTTCTTGCGGCGGAGTGTGGATGATGGACCAACGTGAGAGTACGCCGCCCAACATGCCGTCAGCGATGTCCAACGCGGCCATCGAGCCCACGTCGAACCGCAGGCCCGGATAGGCCTGTCGAGCCAACTTGATCATCGCGGGAGAGGTATCAACGCCGAACGGCGCCAGCCCCAGCTCGTCCAGATAAGCGGTGATATGGCCAGGTCCACACCCCAGGTCCGCGACCTGACCGTCCCCGCTCGCACTTGCGACCTCGGCGAAGGCACCCAAGATCGCGCGGTCCAGGGGACTGTCACGCAGCGTGTCGCGGAACAGCTGCGCGTAGGTGGGGGCAGCAGCGTCATAAGCCTCGCGGGTGGCACTGAGGGCATCGTGTTCGACCATGCTCGCAACAGTAGTTCCTGGCCCCGAGGCGAGCCGAGAGAAGCACGATCTTCCCTCCCGCCCGTTCGCCCGGGCTGTCGCCGGTTCGGAGAAGCCTGGGTCCGCCGCCCGATGCTGCACGTCAACCCCAAGACGCTGCCCCACCTCGCGGAGCTGGAGACCGGCCTTCCCGCCCGCCGAGCACGCGCCGAAGCCGAGGGCCGGGTCGGTGAGATCGAAGGCATCGACCTCACCTTCACGTTCCTTCGGGCGAAGGGACTGGCCCCAACGTCGAGCCCAGCGAACGCCTGTCGACCTCGGCATCCCTGCACACCGTACGAAGGAGTCGGGATGACCTTCCCCAGGCCGATGCTTGGAAGCAACCAGCTGTCATCGGAGGACGATGCCGATGCCTCAGCTCCGGGCGGACCGGTGACCCGCTCCGCGCTCGCCCTCAACAACCAGTGGAAGTTGTCTTCACTGAGGAAACCTCACTGGCCTACCCTTCCGTCGATGCGCTCGCGCAACAGGTCGGCGTGCCCGCAGTGGCGGGCGTACTCCTCGATCCTGTGCACCATCAGTTCCCGAACTGAGGTCCCGTCCTTCCCCAGACGCTCGCTCAGATCCGGGTGCCTGGCCAGCGCGGCGTCGGTCTCGGCCTGCTCACAATCCAGAGCGGAGTACGCAGCATCGACCTCGGCCTGCTCGGCGACGGCTCCGTCGAAGTCCGCGTCCTTCTCGCCGTACAGCTTCACCAGTGGATCACCGTCGCTGATCCAGTTCCGCCAGTCCCGTTCCACTTCGGCGAGGTGTCGAAGCAGACCGAGCAGCGACATCGTCGACGGCGGAACCGACCGACGGGCCAACTGTTCCGCATCCAGACCCTCGCACTTCATCCGCAGGGTCATGCGGTAGTCCGCCAGGAAGTCCCGCAGCGTCGCGAGCTCGCCGTCCGAACTGACTCCTTCGCTGTTGCGCGGGTCGTCGTCCGGGTCAGCCCACATGTCGGGGTGGACGGTTGCTCGGCTCCATCGACCGGGTTGATCACTCATGCGTTCCATGTTCGGCCATGAGAGCCCAAGTTGACCAGTGATTTTCCCAAAGGCGATCACCTCCAGACTCCGTTGAGGACCCGGGGCAGGTGTGCCCCCGTCCGGCTCGCCCATGCCGAGCATGCCGCTCATGTGCCCCACGTACCCGGCCACCTGGGCGAACGCGCTCGGGTCGCAGCCGAGTTGCTTGTGCGCTTCGATCCGACCGAGGCGGGCGTACAGCAATGGCCGATGCGGATTCGGTCAGTGATAGTCAACGCTTATGCGCGCTGGTCGAATTGATGCTCGGAAAGTACGTTGGTTGCGTCCTGTCGGCATGCCAGTGTCATAGGCGCGACGAACAGCGGACCGGTGATCACGAAGGAGGTAGGCAGCGCCTATAAGCTGTGGAACGCCGACGATGGAGCCGCCATCGGCACGATCCCGGGCGACACCGATTCCACGGCGGTCTTTCGGGGTGCCGAGCCCAGCTGTCGTCGTACAGACCAAAGCCAGCGGACAGACAGCCTCTGGGAGTGTCGGGTACCGGCGGACCGCTTGCTGGTCACACGACGATGCAGGTCATGGCCGCCCACAGCAGGGGCGAGTGCTCGATCCGGCCGCCGGCGCGCCAGCGGTTGAGCTGCTCGCGCTGCCAGCGGCCGAGCCGGTGTACGGGGTCGCGGTGCTCGTGGGCGGTGTCGACGGCGATGATCGCTTCCGACAGCGGGCGTACGGACTCGGCCAGGCCGGCCAGCCGGTGGAAGGCGAAGCTGGTGGGCAGTACCCAGCGGGTGGCGGTGACCAGCTCGGCACCGTTGTGGATCATCGCTGTCGCCAGGCCGAACGACTCGGCGAACCGCAGATCGCCGCCGCTCTCGCAGCCGATGAGGGCGACACGGGACGGCGCGGGCCAGATCCGCGCACCCGGCTCCCCGTCCGCGCGCAGGGGGAGCGTGCCGAGCAGGAGGTCCTTGGCGGACAGCGGCCGATGGGTGCGGATCGGCTCGGCCAGGCCGTCGGTCCCCTGTCCGCAGCACAGATGGAGCGTGCCGTCCTCGCTCTGCCCGCCCTCGACCGGCGCGCCGCTCACGTGCCCGACGTACATCAGTCTGCGTGCACCCTTGCGGAGCATGCCGCTCAGCCAGTCCCGGTCCAGGTCGGTGCGGCGGAATGCCTCGGCCGGGGTGGTGACGGACGGTACGACGGTGCCCGTGTCGAGGCGGCTCTGGACGAACGACAGCAGCTCCGGGTCCGAGTCGGGCGGTCCCAGGACCGAGCCGAGCGAGGAGTCGGCCCGGAATCCGGGCACCCGGGGGTCGAGGACGAGAACGACCGTGTCGGCGTCGGTGTCCGCGTCCGGCGTCGGACGCGCGGCCGGATCCTGCCGCTGCAACGACACCGGGGCGGTGGTCACGACGTCTGCCAGATCGATGAGCCGAACATCGTCGTCGTCGACGGCGAGCAGTTCCCAGGGGACCTGGGCGACCCGGGACGACGGCTGAATCCGTACCAGCGGACGGCCCGCCCCCGCCGACACCTGACGTATCTGCGTCGTCAGCCCCTCCGGCCACAGCGCCTCGGCCAGCACACGCGCGAGCCGGTGTTCGGTCCGGTGATCGGACATCGCTCCCGAGTCGAACGCTCGCCGTATCCCCTCCGCTCCGCCGCCCGCCCCAGGCAGCGCGGCGGCCAGCGCACCGACCGCCTGGTCGACTTCGTCACCGGGCCCGCGGCCGGTGCCGAATCCCCGGGCCCCGCCGGCCCACGTCCAGGTCATGAACAGGTCCCCGGCGTCGGCCAGCCGGACCTGGACCACCGGGCGGCTCGTCAGGTCGTCGGTGATCCAGAACGGCACCTCTTCCTCGCTCACGATCGGCCGGTGATAGCGGAACTCGGCCGCCGCGATGTACTCCTGGAGCGCGACGCGGCCGGATTCCGGCGGCATCCGCACCTTCGGCGGCGGTGCGACGCGCAGGCCGGCGGAGGCAGCGGCCTCCGCCGCCACCCCCCCGAGCATCATCGGGCCGTCGCCATGCCCGTATGCCTTCATGGCCGCACTCGGGAAGACCGATTCGGCGGAATCGGCCGACCCGGAGGGCGAGGTGCGCGTCGCCGACAGCGGCGTACGGTCCAGTGCCAGGGAGGCGCCCGCGCAGCGGTGTTCCACCAGTTCGAAGAGCAGTCCCTGGTCCTGTCGGCGTACGGCGAGGCGGAAGACCAACTGCATGGCGTCGTCCGCCAGTTCGAGCCACTGACTGCGCGCGTGGGCGGTGACGAAGTCGTAGCGGGCCGCCTCCAGGGCCAGCGCGGCGGGAAGGGCGAGGGAGAGCGCGGTGCCGATGGACTCCGTCTCGTGGTCGCCGTGGTGCGTGAGGTTCAGGTTGCGCTCAAGAGTTTTCGCGAGCATGAGGTCGACCTGTGCGCACCGCTCGTACACCTCCCGTGCCTGGTACACCTCGCGGGCCTCGTGGGCCAGCCGTTTCATCTCCTCGATGTCGCCCCGGTCATGGGCGTGCTGAGCGCCCAGCAGCATGGTGTCGGCGGCGGCGATCGAGGCGCCTATTCGTTCGAACCGGGCCAGGCTCGCCCCCAGCAGGTCGTCTGCGCCGGTGGTCTCGCCACGCCGGCCGGCGAGAAAGCCACGGGCCTGTTCACAGACCGCCAGGTCACCGAACCGCCCCTGCCGCTCGAAGACCGCGGATGCCTCGGCGAACAACCGCTCCGCGAGGTCGAGGTCGCCCCGGTGCATCGCGACGTACGCCCGGTGGGCGACCAGCGACTGCAATTCACCGGTGTCCCCCATCGCCCGGAAACCGTCCTCCGCGCGGGCGAAGTAGTCCTCGGCCGGATCGAACCGCCCTGTCGAGGCGCAGATCACGCCGAGGGCGGTCAGCAGCCGCGGCACGGTCTCCACGACAGACGCCGGCAGGGTGGACAGCAGCACCGAGGCCTGTTCCTCGGCCGCTCCCCACTCGCCCCGCTCCATCAGCAGATGCACCCGGTTCAGGCCGAGTTCGGAAGTACGCAGCCCCTCGGGATCGTCGAACTCGAGCAGCCGGACCGCCGCCTCGTCCAGACACCCCAGCGCCTCGTCCAGGCGCCCGGTCCTGCGCAGCAGGTCGGCCCTGGCGAGCAGCGTCTTCAGCCCGATTTCCAGCCACAGTTGACGACCGCGCGGCCCCATCGGCACCGACGCGATGCCGTCGAGCAGGCCGCGGGACCGCTCGACGGCTTCCTCCGCCCCGACCAGGTCAGTGGCGGTGAGCCGGACGCTCGCGATGTCGGACAGCAGGTGCGCCCGCAGGAACCGCACATCGGGCGAGTCCTCGATGGACTCGGCCACGGTGAGCAACTCCTCGTAGACGGCGCACGCGGCCCCGGAATCAGCAGCCAGCTGATGCTCCTCGGCCAGGGCGAAGCCGCTGTCGAACGGCTCCCCGTACAGTTGCGTCACCGCTGCGTTCTCCTCGTCCGGCATCCGTCAGTAGTCCTCACTGGTGGCAGCAGCGGCGATCTCGGCAAGGAACAGCCCCGAAGAAGCGTCGTGAGGCGACGCGTCGTACGCCAGGGGCTGTACCGCGGTTGCGAGTCGCCGCCGGACCAGCGCGCGGATCGCGTCGCGGTCTTCGCGGCCTTCGGGACCCGGACCCGGGTCGAATCCGGGCAGCAGTACACCCACCTCGAAATGCGGCGGCATCGCCCCGGCCGAGAGGTGCAGGTCCAGATCCGCCCGACCGGTCCACATGTCGTCCCGTCTGGCGAGGAACACCCGGTCCGATTGGCCACCGTTCACACGGACCTCCGCCACGAGGGGCGCACCGCCGGCGGGTGCCGCGACGTGCGCGACGACCTCGACCTCGATCCGCCGACGCGCGCCGAGTGCGCGAGCGGTCCAGGACACCGCGTGCTCGGAAGCGTCGACGAAGCCGGGCGGGTATCGGCGCCAGTCGTTGGTCCCCGAGCCCCGGGCGATCACCCGGCCGCCCGCAAGGAGCGGTTCGCCCGCCGCAAGTGCGTAGCCGTCGCGCCGTGCGAACAGCGCGCCGGGGCCGACCGGGGCACCGGCCGGACGGCGCTGGTCCAGGGATGAGCGGAGGCGGCGCAGCGCCGCCCCGTCCAGCCCGGCGCTGTCCGCCGCGTCGTCGATCAGCCGCAGGACGCTCTCCAGGTGGCGTGCCGTGTCCGCCGGCTGTGGTGCCGCGCGCCACCACTGGATCAGCGGGTCGAGGGCGGCCTGATGCTCCTCGATCAGTTCGGCCACGCAGTCATCGGGCTGATCACCGAAGTCGTCGAACAACTGCTGGCACCGGTGGGTGAGCGCGGCCAGCTCCAGACCGAGCACGTCCGGTTCGAGCGCCGGTATCCCGTCCTCGTACGACGCCGGCCACCACCGGGACGCCCAGTGCCCGAAGCCGAGCCGGGCGGCGCCGCCCGCGAGCGGGGTCATGCCCGCCGTCACCCGAACACCGGTCGGCTCCCCTGCCGCGCAGGCGTGCACGGCGGCGGCGGTGCGCTCGCCGTAGACCGCCCACAGCCACTGCTGCGCCCGCCCCGCGTCATGCACCTCCGCCACTGGCAGACCCGGTTCCCCGAGGACGGGCCAGACCAGAACCGCGCCCGCCACGTCGAGAACGGCCCCGGTGAAGCCGGAACCCACGGCGACCGCGTCGCTGCCGTCCTCGGCCCGGTTGACGACAGGGCCGGCGGCGACCCGGATCGTGCCGTCCCCGCCCCTCGCGACATGGACGTCGATGCCGGCCTGCGCCATCACGCGCTGCTCCGCTCGGCCGCTTCCGCGGCGGTCGCCGACAGCGTGCGCAGCGCCGACCGGACCCTGGCGCGGTGGTCCATCATCACCGAGCGGGCGACCCCGTCGAGCACCGCCCAGGCCGACGCGATGTCGCCCAGCGGTGCGTCGCGGACATCCCGCCCGTGCAGCCGCACCCACAGCCGACGCATATAGGCAGACCAGGGGGTACGGAGGTCCTGGGCGAGGGCGTCCAGGACGCCGCCGTCCGGGTCGGGGCGGGGAGAAACGGTCATCCGGCGTGCACGAAGAGCCGAAGCCTCCCGTCGCCAGCGGCTGTTGACGGCCCGGTGTGCCGCTGTCCGCCCCAGCGCGGAATCCCCGCTGCCCAGCGGATCGAGACCGACCGCGAGCCGGCCGCCGAGGACCACGGCGGCGCGCAGGCTCTCGTCGTACAGACCGAGCGGAGCGCAACTGCGTCCGACCTCCCGCCCCACGAGCTCAGGCACCGTCGGCAGTTCCTCGCGCCGGGCCGACGACTGCAGAACGACGAAGAGCCGCTCGAAGAGCGTGCGGTCCAGCGGCGCGGGAAGCGTGGCCGTCGAAGCACCCCGCCCGGCCTCCGGACACGGCGGCACCTGCCACGCGGTCAGCCCCAGATGCACCGGGAGATCGTCGCGGCCCCAGACACCGCTCGCCTCCGCCCACAGGGCCCGGCCGAACAATCCTCCGTGTCCCGCCTCGACCATGGCCGTGTACTCCGGCGAGTTCCGCGACCGCCCCGGCGCGCCGCAGGCTTCCAGCACCTCGGCCGCCAGCACGACCGCCGCGACCGCGTCGGCGGCCGGGGCCGGCTGATGACTCTCCCACGCGGTGGCCAGCTCCCCATCGAGCCGGGCGCGCCGGACAGCGTCCGCCAGGTGATCTTTCAGCACTTCCACCGTGCGTCCGCCGGCCGCGCCGGCCACGTCCTCCACCACCGCCCTGGCCACCGTGTCCGCACCGGCCGAGGGCCTTCCGTGCTCGGTGGCCAGCTCGAAGCAGCGCTGGAAGTACAGATCCTGGGGGTTGCCCGCCACGATGCCCAGAGCCCGGCGGGTCCTCTTGAGCAGCGTGAACCACTGTGCCGTCGCCTCAAGACGCGCACCTGACTCCCGGATCAGCGCGTCCAGGCGCGCGGCCTGCGCCGGTCCGAGGAAGTCGACCGCGAGTTCAGGATGCGTCGCGGGCCTGATGATCAGCGGCAGCACGATCAGCTTGACGGTCCGGGTCAATGGTGCGCCACCGGGGCCGCTCAGCGACTCCAGCCCCGGCCCGAGGCCACGCCAGGCCCGGTCGATGACCATGGCGCGCGGTCGGCGCTCGCCGGTCTGCTGGCTCGGAGGCGGCATGTGAGGAGAGTACGTCGTCCGGAACGGGCGGGCGAACCTGGGATCGGTAGGTGTCCCCGGCCGCTAGCGTCCACACCGTCAGGCCGGGCCGACGGCGAGGAGGGAACCGATGACCAGGACGGTCAACCGCGCGGCATCGGCCGTGGGACGGTCACCTCGGTCGCCGGGCAACCCGTCAGCCGCCCCGGCGGATCGTCGTACGAGGCGACCGTCCAACGGCCTTTCCCCGCCGGCCTGACCGGCCGCCTCCAGGTCGGCCGCGTCGTCACCGTCCCGTACCTGCCGGTCGCCGAGAACGAGGTCTCCCTCCGGCTGCCAGCCAACCCCCGTGTCCGAACCGCACCGGACATCACCACAAGGAGAGCCGTCATGGGAATCTTCAGGAAACGTCGCCGGAACCGCGAGGAACGGGCGGCCGAGATCGCCGGCAAGGTGGCCAGCGGCAAAGGCTTCTACGGCCGCGCCACGCGTGCGTTCCTCGGGAACGAGGACTTCACCAGAGTCCAGCAGTCGATCGGTGCGTACAACTCCGGCCTGGACGTCCGGCAGTTGCTCGCCATGGGAGCGCCGACCGTACCCGCCGTCGTCGTATCGATCAGCGACACCGGCAAACTGGTCAACTTCGAGCCGGTCGTCGACCTGGTCCTGCAACCGTCCGGGACCACCGACCGGATCACCCTCCAGACCATCGTCTCCAAACTGCGGATCCCCCGCACCGGCGACCAGGTGCTGCTGGTGTCCGACCCCGCCCGGCCCGGCGGATACCTCTACGCCGGGGACGGCGTGGCACCGTGACCCCGACACCGTTGCACGAGGCGCCGGCGACCGATTCCGTCCTGCTCTCCTTCGACGGCCGGGTGCTGGAGGTGTTCGGCTACACCGACGCCGCCCGGCACCACATCTGGGAGGAGCCTCGTCTGGAGTTCCGACCCGGCCGAAGCCGCAGACTGACGATCACCACCAAGCACGGCAGACGCCACTCCATCCCGTACGACCCGCACCGGCTCGTCGGCCTGCAAGCCCTGGCGGACCGGCTGGCGCGGAGCCGACCCGAGGGCTCGGAGCACTGACATGGCCGACGACGGGGACAGGGACGAGACCGGCCCCGAGCCAACGCAGATGGCGCAGATATCGCGGGTCGGCCTGGGGGAAACCACATCCCTGTGCATCAGTGCCGCGGTGATGTGCCTGTGCGGTCCGGTCATGCTGGGCTTCGCCGTCCTCACCGGCGCGGAGCTCATGGTCATGGGCATCGTGTTCACGGTGGTCTTTGTTCCCCTGGGCCTGGGGCTCTGCGGCAACGCTGTCGTGGAGAGAGAGCACAACCGGCGGCTCGACGCCGTCGGGGTTCCGGCGACCGCGGAGATCACCGACCTGACCGACTTCGACTGGAGCGGGGAGGAATCCGGCGTCACGGTCGGTCTACGGGTCAGCGGGCCGGGGTTGCGGACGTTCGAGACGACCTGGAAGCGCACGCACCATCCCGCCCTGCGCGTAGGTCTTCGGCTCCCAGCCGTCGTCGACCCGTCCGGCGGCCGGTTCCGTGTCGAGTTCTGAGCGGGCTCGCCCGCGGAGGGGGCAGCGGTGACTGCGCGGCGGCGAAGTCTGCTCAGGGGTCCTAGTCGTAGGTGGGGAAGATGAGCAGTTACGAGGTACTGGGGCTGTGGTGGGTGGTGCCCGCGGGGCTGGCGCTGCTCGGCTACGGGCGCTCGCTCGCCGGGGTGACCCGGGCCCAGCGAGCGGTATGGGTCAAGGCGCGGATCGTAGAAGTGGAGCAGCCGGCCCACGGCGACTCCAAGAGGCCCGGGATACCGGTGACGATCGCGTTCCAGGACCCGGCCACCGGGCAGGAGTTCACCCTGCCGA
Source organism: Streptomyces sp. NBC_01224 (assembly GCF_036002945.1). Lineage (NCBI taxonomy): Bacteria > Bacillati > Actinomycetota > Actinomycetes > Kitasatosporales > Streptomycetaceae > Streptomyces > Streptomyces sp. NBC_01224. The sequence goes on from NZ_CP108529.1 coordinate 432,781, forward strand.
ACGCAGGCAAGCACGGCGACGCGGTCCAGGAAGCCTGGGTAGGCAGGGAACTTGACGTGCGCTACCCATCCGGGCAACCGCACCGGTTCCTCATCGTGATCGACACCGCGGGCGAGAAGAGCGGACGCAAGGGCCCCGACTGCGCGGTCGTCCTGCTCCTCATCGGGCTGGTGATCCATGCGACCGTCGTCTGGGGCTACCCGTGGGCACTGCTCGGCTTCGGTGCCCTGCTGACCGCCCTCGCGGCGATCAGCCCCGACATTCGCATGGTGCGCGCCCGCAACGCCCTGCTGGCCTCGGCCGTCGCCGTCCCGGCGCGTGTCGTGGCCGTCACCAAGGACATCTACACCGACGGAGAGGCCGGCGAGATCGTCAACCACGCCCCCGTCGTCACCTTCACCACCCGTCAGGGCACCCATGTCACTGTGCTGTCCCGCGACGGCATCCCCGAACCGGGCCTGTCCCTCGGCCGCGACCTCACCATCCACTACGCCCCCAAGGACCCGGCCGTCTACACGCCCGACCCCGCAGCCGACCGCCGCTCCGGAGCGAAGAGCATCGCCTTCATCGTCACCCTCCTGCTCACCGGAACAGCGGCGATCGTGACCGGCGCGGCCACGCTGTGACGCCTCAGGCCTCGTCGCAGGGCGAGGCACCGGCACCGCCCGCGTCGCCGGGTACCGCTGCCAGGGCTACGCCTCGCAGGTCAGCGCCGCCTGGACCTTCCAGCCCCGGCAGACCCAAACATCCGCGCCGTGGTCATCAACATCCGCGCCGTGGTCATCGCCGACCTCCATCGGCACCGCATGGGCGGCCAACCCATCTGGAAGCCAAGGGCCATCGGCCAGGGCTGGGCCGGGCTGGGCTGACAGCCTCGACGGACTCGCCCACGCGCACGGAGTCGACATCGAGTGACAACATCGTCGGCTCGCTCAGCCACGACTGCAGATCTCAGTCCCCGACATACTTCTTCCTGGCCACACACAACCCTAGTGACGGCACCTCGTGCCGAACGCGCACACCAAGCACCGACGATGCACGGAACCTCGGAACAGAAGGCCCACACATCATGCACTCTCGCCCCCCTGTCCCCCGTCGTGGTGCTCTCGCCACACTGGCCGGGCTCGCGGCCTTGCCACTCTCCGGATGCACGGCCACGCCGGATGCCGCCTCCCCGAGTCCGTCGGGCACGACTCCACCCGCCACCGTGCCCGCCGCATCGGCACCGGTCGATCCGCATACGGAGCACGCATTCGGCGAAATGGAGCGGAACTTCGACGCCCGGTTGGGGGTGTACGCCCTCGACACCGGCAGCGGCCGGACCGTCACCCACCGGCCCGACGAACGCTTCGCCTACGCCTCCACCTGCAAGGCGTTGCTTGCCGCCGCCATGCTGGACAAGCACTCCCTCCGGCAGATGGACCGGCTCGTGCGTTACGGCCGCGACGATCTCATCAGCAACTCGCCGATCGCTGAGAAGCACGTCGCCACCGGACTGACCCTGCGTGAGTTGTGCGACGCCGCCATCCGCTACAGCGACAATGCCGCGGCCAACCTCCTCTTCCACGAACTGGGCGGCCCTCGGGGCCTGCAGGACGCTCTCCGCGCGCTCGGTGACGACGTCACCCGCTGCGACCGCTACGAAGCCGACCTCAGCGAGGCCGCCCCCGGTGACCTCCGTGACACCAGCACACCCCGCGCCCTGGCCACGGATCTGAAAGCGTACGTCCTCGGCACCACGCTCCCCGCGGACAAGCGGGCTGTGCTGACCGACTGGCTCAAGCGCAACACGACCGGCGACAACACCATCCGCGCAGGCGCCCCCGACGGGTGGCAGGTCGGGGACAAGACCGGCACTGGAGGCTACGGCACACGCAACGACATCGCCATCGTCTGGCCCCCGGGCGCCGCCCCCGTCGCCCTCGCCGTCCTCTCCCGCCGCGACACCAAGAACGCCGAACGCGACGACGCGCTCATCGCCCGCGCCGCCGAGGTCGCCCTCGAAGCAATTGCCCGGGGCTCGCAGTCACGGCCCGGTTGAGAGGCCCTGGTCGCACCCGGCCGGGGAATCTCCGCAGGAGCGTGATGGCGAGCTCGGCCTTCAGTCGGCCGGCTTCGCGGCAAGAACGCTCCACGCCGATCACGAGATCACCCCGTACGGCAGGACGAGGAGCACACGACGGTGGCCGGCCCGGAGTTCCGGGCCGGCCACCGCCGCGCGTCGGGACGGTGCTACTCCTCGTACACGGTGGTGCGTGTCAGCCGAAAAGCGCAGCGTCTCCCGGAAGGAGAAGAGCACCACCAGTGCGGACACCAGCGCCAGCCCCATCAGGTGGAAGCGGCGTTTCGAAGGACCCGCCCCACGGCGCCTGACATCGGCCTCGACATTCGTACAGGCGTCCCGCATTCCCCCCGCCGTCACCCGTTACGGCGAGCCAGAAGCCCCGTGTCTGGAGCATCCGTGCCATTCGATGACCTGCTGGAGGACACGATGAATCCTGTACCCGCCCCGCGCATCAGCCCATCGGATTCGAACAACGGCGGCCCGTCCCGGCTATCCCCACCTCGGGGTACAGCAGGTTGACACCTTCGACCGCCGTTCAGCACGCCCGGATACGAGGTGGAGGGCATGAGTGAGGAGTCCGTTGACCAGACGAAGAACGGCGACGAGGTCTCGGAGTCCGAACGCCTCCTGTTCGGCGAGGAGTTGGCATACGACATCGGCTCGAACCGGCACCAGGGGGCGTGGCTCGCCCTCGACCTGTGGGCAATGGCCCGTACGCTGCCGAAACCGATTGCGCGGGACTTGCCCTCGTGCGCACTTCAACTCCTAGCCTCCTGAGGCATGGAGACAGAGACGAAGAGCAGGAACCTGGGGCGCGACGGCATCGCGGTCAGTGCGCTCGGCTTCGGGTGCTGGGCCATCGGCGGCGAGTGGGCGGACCCGGACGGCAATCCGCTCGGCTGGGGCAAGGTCGAGGACGAGGAGTCCGTCGCGGCGGTCCGGCGGGCACTGGAGCTCGGCGTGACGTTCTTCGACACGGCCGACGTGTACGGGACCGGGCATAGCGAACGGATTCTCGCCCGGGCTCTAGCCGGGCGCCGTGATGACGTCGTCATCGCCACCAAGTGGGGCAATCGCTTCGACGAGCAGGCCCGCACGCTGATCGGGGGCGACAGCTCCCCCACGTACGCCCGCGATGCGCTCGTCGCCTCACTGCGCAGGCTCGGCACCGACCGGATCGACCTCTACCAGCTGCATCTGTCCGACGCGCCGCTCGACGAAGCCGCAGAACTCCGCGATGCCTGCGAGGGGTTCGTGGCCGAGGGGTTGATCCGGGCCTACGCCTGGAGCACCGACGACCCGGTGCGCGCCGCACTGTTCGCGGAGGGCGCGCACTGCGTCGCCGTGCAGCACGCCTGCAATGTGCTGGAGGACGCGCCGGAGATGCTCGCACTCTGCACGGAGCGGGGGCTCGCGAGCATCAACCGCAGCCCGCTCGCGATGGGGCTGCTCACCGGCGCGTACGGACCCGAACGGCGCGGCGGAACGGGTGACATCCGGGCCACCCCGCCGGCCTGGCTGCGGTGGTTCGGGGCGGGCGGGACCGCAGCGCCCGAGTGGGCGGCGCGGGTCGATGCCGTACGCGAGGTCCTGACCGCGGACGGACGCACCCTCGCGCAGGGCGCCCTCGCCTGGCTCTGGGCCCGCAGCCCGCACACCGTGCCGATCCCCGGATTCCGGACGGTCGCCCAGGCGGAGGAGAACGCCGGGGCGCTGGCCCACGGGCCGCTGCGGGAGGAGCAGTTGACGGAGATCGCAACGCTGCTGGCCTGACGAGGGCGGCCGGCACCCCGCCGCCTGGCAGGCCGGCCGGCGGGGTGCCGGCCGGCACGCGAGGCGGCTCGTCGCCCTGCCGCGTCAGGCGTCCGCCGCATACCGCCAGAAGTCCCGCATCAGCTCGGGCGACGTCGGTCCGGTCATCTCCAACTGGCTGAGCATGATGGTGACCGCGCCCGTGGACGCGGTGAGGTGGGCCATCGCCCTCCGTGCCGCCGACACGGCCCGCAGCGCCCCGGCACGTTCCACGGATCAGCCTTTTCCACATCCACGGAGCCGCCGAAGCCCCAGCCCTGACCCTCGACGAACAGCGCACCGGCCTTGCTCTGGGCCGGGGCAAGTTGGTCGGTGGTCATCTGCCGCACCGATGCGGGGCACAGCAGTCCGCCGCCGTCGGCGAGCAGCATCCGGGCGAACGCCAGCCAGTCGTCGACCGTGGAGACCAGTCCGCCCGCCCCCGGACGTAAACGCGGGCAACGCTGCTCCACCGCCCGACGGGGGCGTCCACCAGCTGCGCGTCACCGTTCGCAACGACTCCGGGCGTCAAGATCAGGACCTTGGAAAGAGAGTGGGCTTCGAGGCGTTCTTCGATCTGTCCGGCCAGGAGTCTGCGCTGGTCAAGGGCGGCGGTGAGGAAGCCGGCCAGGCTCGGAACGATCAGTGCGGCCGCCCGGGGCCCGGAGCCGGTCAAACGTCAACTGCGCCGCCGCAGGGTATTCCTGTGGGGGACGAGTTTCGCAGCCCGGCGTGACCTTGCACCGGCACATGACGTAATGGGACGAAACGGCAATCGGTGGACCAGGTGTGCAGAACCCCGAATGCCCCAGGCACACTCTGTTTGTCGCAGTCACATCGTCAAGAGGAAGATTCACGCATGATTACGCTCAAGAAGGAAGACGGCCCGGCGGATCTGGACGGAGTGACCCATCTGTCCATCGGAGTGTCCTGGGATCCCACCGCCGGCAGCAGCGGTGGGGTGATGGGCATGCTCCGCCGCAAGTCCGGTACCGACCTCGACCTGATCGCCATCGCGATGCAAGGCGGGGATCCAGTGCGTCTGGCGGGCCTCGACTCCCTCGATCCCATGGGTAACGGCTCCTTGGTTCACAGCGGCGACAACCAGACCGGGCACGGGGACGGCGACGACGAGACGGTGACGGTCGAGTTCGCGCGGATACCGTCCAACATCACGTCGATAGTGTTCGTCGCCGCCGCCTACAAGAAGGGCAGTTCCTTCCAGAAGGCACGCAACATCAGCTTCAAGGTGTACGACGCCACCGGGGGCAGCTCCCAGCAGGTCGCCGACATCTGGCCGAGCCTGCTCACCCAGGACAACGGCTGCGCCGTGGCCAAGGCCATACGCGTCAGCGACAGCTGGAAGCTCGAAGTGATCAATACGACGGGGAAGATCAAGCAGGGCAACGAGCACGCCCTGATGCGCTTCGCCGTCAGCAAGTAGCGCGCAATGGCCAGCCCGGTCCCGGTCTACTACTGCTCGGTCGGCCGCCGGGCGGTCGCGCGTTCACCGGCGCCGACCGGCCCCGTTCCGTAGGCGGCAAAGACGGCTTGACCTCGGTCGCAGAGTCCGAGTTGACCGTTGACGTCGATCGGCCCGCGACTCGGGCAGGGCGTTGCGGATCGGCGGGCCGGTCCTGGGCCGCGCCTGCGGTCACCTGGCGCTCGACGCCGTTGGGGCCCTCGGCCATGCCGTAGACAACGGCGAAGTACCCGGCGCCGGACTTTCCGTTGACGGTACCGCCTGGGGCAGCGACCGCCACGTCCGTGTATCCGTCACCGTCGAATTCGGCCCGCGTGGACGCCGCGGCGCCGACGGCGAGGGCGCGCCATGCCATAACACCCTCGTTCGACAATGGAAGGTCGCTTGCCTCGACTCGCCTCCACCGTGCGCCATGAGGCGGTCTGTCACGGGCGACGGAACCCGGTGTGACGGCGCCTCGTGCACGGCACGCCTGCGCGCAGCTCCTGGACCCCGCGGCGCCGATGTCCGACGTCTGCCACGGCTCCACGGCCCCGCCCGGGGGTCCCGGGACGAAACGCTCTGTCAGGACGCTTCACCGACGGCAGGGGCTGCCGGCAGGGCCTGCTCCACCCAAATGGTCTTGCCGGTGGGCGTGTAGCGCGTGCCCCACTGCTGCGCGATCTGGGCGACGATGAACAGGCCGCGGCCACTCTCGTCGTCAGCCGCGGCGTGGCGCAGATGGGGTGAGGTGTGCCCTGTGTCGGCAACCTCGCAAATGAGGGTTTGGTCGCGGATGAGCCGGACGTGGATCGGCCCGGCGGCGTAGCGGATGGCGTTGGTGACCAACTCGCTGACGATGAGTTCGGTGGTGAACGACAGCTCGTCCAATCCCCACGCTCCGAGTTGCCCCGTGGCCATGGTACGGGCGTTGCCGACCATCGCCGGTTCCGCGGCCAGTTCCCACACGGCCACCCGTTGATCGTCGAGCATCCGTGTCCGTACGAGGAGCAGCACCGCGTCGTCGTTCGCCGGCCCCGGCACCAGGGTCGCGACTGCGCGATCACAGAGTTCTTCCAAGGGACGCCGGGACTGGGCGAGGATTTCGGCGAGCAGGCCGAGTCCGACGTCGAGGTCGTCGACGGCCGCCTGGACGAGGCCGTCGGTGAAGAGGGCGACAAGGCTGCCCCGCGGCAGCTGGAATTCCGCGGTCTCGTAGGGCAGACCGCTCAGTCCCAGCGGAGGGCCCGGCGGGAGCTCGGGGTAGGTGGCGACGCCGCTGTCCGGCAGGACGACCGCAGCCAGCGCATGGCCGGCACGTGCCATGCTGCACTGTCCCGACACCGGGTCGTACACCGCGTACAGGCACGTCACCCCCAGGGCTTCGTCATCCCCGGGCCGCACGCCGCCTGCGCCCTGAGCGGCCACCTGCTCCTTGGCTGTCTGGCCGACCAGGTCGCCCAGGCGCGAGAGGAGCTCGTCCGGGGCGAGGTCCAGGCGGGCGAGGACACGTACGCCGGTGCGCAGGCGCCCCATGGTGGCGGCGGCGAGCAGTCCGTGGCCGATCACCTCCCCGACGACCAGGCCGACACGCGTGCCCGACAGCGGGATGACGTCGAACCAGTCACCGCCTACCCCGGACCGGCTGTCTGCGGGCACGTAGCGGCTCGCCATCTCGACAGCGGTCCGCTGCGGCAGCCGGTGAGGCAGCAGGATGCGTTGAAGCCTGAGGGCCGCGGTGTGTTCGCGCGTGACGACCAGCATCAGCACGACGCCGAGCAACAGGAATCCGAGGCCCACGACGGTCACCCCGCCCGTCTGCCCGATGAACGGCAGATCGATGGAGGTCGCACCGTACTCGGGGTCGGCGTAGACGCCGAAGGCGGCGTAGCAGAAGAGGAAGAGCATCGTCAGCCCGCCCAGACCCGGCAGCAGGCCCTTGAACAGGAAGTCCCGGCTGCTGCGGGTGAGCACCTTGCGGAAGTACCAGACACAGGCGAAGCCGGTGAGGCCGTAGTAGAACGCGATCGCGAGGCCGACCGACCCGATGGAGTCGGCCAGGACGTTGCGGCTGAATGCCGTCAGGAGGACGAAGAAGCCGACGGAGGCCAGGCCCAGGCTGACGGTCGACCATGTCGGGGTGAGGTATCTGCGGTGCACGCGGGCGAATCGCGAGGGGATGGTCTTGTGCGCGGCCATGGAGAAGACGGTCCGGGCCATCGGGAGGATGGTGGTCTGGGTGGAGGCCGCCGCAGAGGTCAGCACCATGAGGATCAGCAGCTTGGAGAGGGCGGGCCCGAGGCCCTGGCCGCCGAAGACGGCGTTGCCCAGGCCCGAGAGCACGTCGCCCTCGTTCGCCTTGTTGCCCAGCCCGATTCCGGCGGAGCCGATTCCGGCGAAGGCCTGCGCCGAGGTGGCGACCAGGGCGTAGAGGACCAGCAGGAGCACAACGGAGATGACGGCGGCGCGCCCGGGGATGCGCGTGCTGTCCGCGGTCTCCTCGTTGACCGTGACGGCGGTGTCCCAGCCCCAGTAGATGAAGACGGCCGCGAGGATGCCCGAGGTCAGTGCTTCGACCGATGGCACGTGGAAGGGGTTGAACCAGGAGGCGGAGACATGGATCGCCGTCTCGGGGGAACCGGTGTAGACCTTGACCAGGGCGGTGACGGCGAACAGCACCAGTACGGCCACCTCGATGAACAGGAGCCAGCACTGAACGGCAGCCGAGATCTTGATGCCGACATAGCAGATCGCGGTCATCACGACGATCCAGACGACGCCCGCGATGGTGGTCCACACCCTGCTTTGGGTGAGTGAGTCGTAGCCCAGGAGCCGGAAACTGTAGATGCCGGCGATCTCGGCGAGGTTCGCCATGACGATGATGTCGGCGACGATGATGCCCCAGCCGCCCATCCAGCCGGTGCGCGGGCCGAAGGCACGGGTCGCCCAGGTGAAGGTGGTCCCGCAGTCGGCATTGCTCGCGTTGAGTTCCTTGTAGGCGTACGCGATCAGCAGCATCGGGACGAACGCCAGCATCGTGATGACCGGGGCCTGCGGGCCGACGGCCGCCACGATGAGGCCGAGCGTGGCCGCGAGGCTGTACGCCGGGGCGGTGGACGCCAGGCCGATGGCAACGGAGGACCACGGTCCCAGGGCACCGGATTTGAGCCCTTTCCTACCCGCGCCTGAGCCGAGCGCGAGCCGCGAGTCGGACGCAGCACGGCTACGGGAGAGCTTCACACCGGATGCCAACCTCCTCATTTGCCTTCCGATCACCATTTTCACCGCAGGCGAGAAGGCCTGCCACGGGAGACCGGCTGGATGATCTCCGCCGCGATCAGCAGGACCAGTGGTACCGGACTGCCGAGCGTCCAGTCCGGCGGGGCCGCGGCGCTGCCTCGGCGAGCGCGGCACCGTACAGGAGGGCGGCCCGGTGGCCGCTGACGACGCGGGCAGGGCCACCGTGACGCCGGTCCGGTCGTGGCGCTGGCTCCGGTGACACGCGCAGCCGCCTGCCGTCCGTCAGCCAAGCCCTCTCCGGCCCGCCAACCGTGCTGGGATACCGGCGGGGCCGGGGAAAATGGGGGTGTCCGACGCTGCGAGGAGACCGGCGCAAGCGAAGGCCGGCAGGAGGTCCCGCGCCGGTTGGCAGGCGGAGGGAGTGCCTTGCATGGACAGCTTCGAATCCTTCCGGGCCGACATCAGCCCGACTGCGCCCCGAGCGTTCACGCCTGGGTGGGCTGCTGGATCTGCTGACCGTTGCCGCGGTGGTGCTGGACGCCGGCTTCCATACGTCGAGGAGCTGGTAGGACTCTGCTCGACGGCCCTGACTGGGTCCGGTGGCGCGGCAGCCGGCCGCCCTGTGCGTTCGTGCCGGGTGACGCCGCCAAGTGCCGCCCGGTGCCTCGTCCGCCCTGGACTTGGACAAGGAAGTCTCCACGGGCGCCGGAACCGTCGTCGCCCCGGCCTGTGCGGCGATCCCGGCGGCTTCGGCGATCTTCTCGGCGACCAGGGACGGTACGAGCACCGCGGCAGCCGGACAGCCAGCCCGCCGAGAGCCGAGAACGGCCCGGGCAGCCACGGACATGATGACGGGACCCGGATCGGCCCGCAGAACCTATTCGGCGAGCAGGCCGCCCGGCCAACCCGCGGGGGCTGACCGGAACCTCTTCGGTTTCTACGGCACCGTAGAAATTCAGTGCACGGCCGCAGAAGTTCCTGTGGCGTTCCACTCGGCGATCACAGCTCGTCCGTGCTCGGTGGAGAGCCGGCTGACCGTCCCCGTCGCCAGCTGGAACAGCCGTCCGTCCGCGGCGGGCAGCCCGAGGCGACGCGCCGTGAGCACCCGCAGGAAGTGGGCGTGGGCCACGAGCACCACGTCACCGCTGTCGAGTGCCGTCCCGATGCGGTTCAGCACGCGGTCGGCGCGCTGTCCCACCTCGATCGGCGACTCGCCCGGATGACCGGCCGCACCGCGCGGCACCCCGGCGTTCCACAGGTACCAGTCGGGCCTGGTGCGATGTATCTCAAGGGTCGTCACGCCTTCGTACGCCCCGTAGTCCCACTCGTGCAGATCGGGCTCGGGCACGACGTCGTGCAGGCCCGCGAGTTCCGCTGTCCGCACGGCGCGGCCCAGCGGGCTGGTGAGCGCGAGGGCGAAGGACCGCCCGGCGAGCAGCGGGGCGAGGGACTTGGCCTGCTCCTCGCCGCGCTGGGTGAGGGGCAGGTCGGTCCAGCTGGTGTGCCGGCCCGACACGCTCCACTCGGTTTCGCCGTGGCGGACCAGCAGGAGGTCGCCCATGGCGGTTACTTCGCCGACTCGACGGCGTGGCCGCCGAACTGGTTGCGCAGCGCGGCAATCATCTTCATCTGCGGGGAGTCGTCCTGCCGCGAGGCGAAACGCGCGAAGAGCGACGCTGTGATCGCGGGCAGCGGCACCGCGTTGTCTATCGCCGCCTCGACGGTCCAGCGGCCCTCGCCGGAGTCCTCCGCGTAGCCGCGCAGATTCTCCAGATGCTCGTCGTCGTCAAGGGCGTTGACGGCCAGGTCGAGCAGCCAGGAGCGGATGACCGTGCCCTCCTGCCAGGAGCGGAAGACCTCGCGCACATCGGTGACGGAGTCGGCCTTCTCCAGCAGCTCCCAGCCCTCGGCGTAGGCCTGCATCATGGCGTACTCGATGCCGTTGTGGACCATCTTCGCGAAGTGGCCGGCGCCGACCCTGCCCGCATGGACGAAGCCGGCGTCGCCCTCGGGCTTGAGCGCGTCGAAGATGGGCTGGACCTTCGCGATGTGCTCGGCGTCGCCGCCCACCATCAGCGCGTAGCCGTTCTGGAGACCCCAGACACCACCCGAGACGCCCGCGTCTACGAAGCCTATGCCCTTGGCCGCCAGCTCCTCGGCGTGCTTCTCGTCGTCCGTCCAGCGGGAGTTGCCGCCGTCGACGACGGTGTCGCCGGCTTCCAGGAGGTCGCCGAGCTCGTCGATGACGGACTGGGTCGGGCCGCCCGCGGGCACCATCACCCAGACCACACGCGGGCCTTCGACCTTCTCGACCAGTTCGGCCAGACTGCTCACGTCGGCGAGGTCCGGGTTGCGGTCGTAGCCGATGACGGTGTGGCCCGCGCGGCGGATCCGCTCGCGCATGCTGGCGCCCATCTTGCCGAGGCCGATCAGGCCCAATTGCATCGTTGTCATGCTATTTCACTTCTTCCGGAGAGTGCGGTACGCGGCCACGAGGGCAGCGGTGGAGGGATCGAGGCCGGGGACGTCCGCTCCTTCGGTGAGCGCGGGTTCCACGCGCCTGGCGAGGACCTTGCCCAGCTCGACACCCCACTGGTCGAAGGAGTCGATGCTCCAGATCGCGCCCTGCACGAACACCTTGTGCTCGTACAGCGCGATCAGCTGGCCGAGGACCGAGGGGGTCAACTCGCTTGCCAGGATGGTCGTGGTGGGATGGTTGCCGCGGAACGTGCGGTGCGCCACCTGCTCCTCGGGCACGCCTTCGGCGCGCACCTCGTCGCTCGTCCTGCCGAAGGCGAGCGCCTGGCCCTGTGCGAACAGGTTGGCCATCAACAGGTCGTGCTGGTCCTTGAGTTCGGGGCTCAGTTGGTCGACCGGGTTGGCGAAGCCGATCAGGTCGGCCGGGATGGCCTTCGTGCCCTGGTGGAGCAACTGGTAGTAAGCGTGCTGCCCATTGGTGCCGGGCGTGCCCCACACCACGGGGCCGGTCTGCCACTCCACCGCATTGCCGTCGCGATCCACCGACTTGCCATTGGACTCCATGTCCAGCTGCTGCAAGTACGCGGTGAACTTCGACAGGTAGTGCGAGTACGGCAGCACCGCGTGCGACTGGGCGCCGAAGAACGAGCCGTACCAGACGCCCAACAGGCCGAGCAGCAAGGGCGCATTGGACGCGACGGGTGCGGTTCGGAAGTGCTCGTCGACGAGGTGGAAGCCGTCGAGCATCTCGCGGAACCGGTCCGGACCGATGGCGATCATCAGCGACAGGCCAATGGCCGAGTCGTACGAGTAGCGCCCGCCGACCCAGTCCCAGAATTCGAACATGTTGGCCGTGTCGATGCCGAAGTCCGCTACCTTCTCGGCGTTCGTCGACAACGCCACGAAGTGCTTCGCGACCGCCTTCTCTCCCCCACCCTCGACTTCGTTCGAGCGGGAGGCGTCCCCATCGTCGAGCCCGGCAAGGAGCCAGGACCGCGCCGACGTGGCGTTGGTGATCGTCTCGATGGTCGTGAAGGTCTTGGACGCGACGATGAACAGCGTCTCCGCCGGATCCAGGTCCCGTACGGCCTCGTACAGATCGGCGCCGTCCACGTTCGAGACGAACCGTACGGTCAGCGAGCGGTCGGTGAAGGCCCGCAGCGCCTCGTATGCCATCGCGGGGCCGAGATCCGACCCACCGATGCCGATATTGACGACATTGCGGATCCGCTTTCCGGTGTGCCCGGTCCACTCGCCCGAGCGGACGCGCTCGGAGAAGTCGGCCATCTTGTCGAGCACGGCATGAACGGCCGGGACGACGTTTCGACCGTCGACCTCGACGACGGCGTCGCGCGGGGCGCGCAGCGCGGTGTGCAGTACGGCACGCTGCTCGGTGACGTTGATCTTTTCGCCGCGGAACATGGCGTCCCGCAGCCCGAACACGTCGGTCACGGTGGCGAGGTCCTGGAGCAGGGCGAGGGTCTCGTCCGTGATCAGGTGCTTGGAGTAGTCGATGCGCAGATCGCCGGCCCGCACGGTGTAGCGCTCCGCACGAGCGGGGTCGGCGGCGAACAGGTCACGCAGCTGCGGGTGGCGCAGCTCCCCTGCGCGGTGGTCCTCAAGGGCCGTCCACTCCGGGCGGTGCGTGAGCTTGGGGGAGTCAGACATGACGGGGGTTCTCCTTGGTGCCGTCCCCGCGCAGGGCGACGGCGTACATCTCGTCCGCGTCGAGGCGGCGCAGCTCTTCGGCGATCAACTCGGAGGTGCTGCGCACCTTCAGGGCCAGGGTGCGCGAGGGCTGACCCGGCAGGGACAGGGTGGCCAGTGGACCGTCGGGGCGGTCGATCACGATCTCGCCGCTCTCGGTGCCGAGCCGTACGGCCGTCACGACCGGCCCGGCGGTGACGATGCGCTCGACCGGGACCTCGAGCCGGGCCTCCAGCCAGCGGGCCAGCAACTCGGCGCTCGGGTTCTCGGCCTCGCTCTCCACGGCGGCCGACACGACCTTCTTGCGGGCCTGGTCCAGCGCCGCGGCCAGCATCGAGCGCCACGGCGTCAGCCGGGTCCACGCCAGGTCGGTGTCGCCGGGCGCGTACGAGGAGGCGCGGGCCTCCAGGGTGACGAGTGGGGCCTCGACGGCGTACAAGTCGGTGATCCGCCGCTGTGCCAGGGCGCCCAACGGATCCTTGGCCGGGACGTCGGGCGCGTCCACCGGCCACCAGACGACGACCGGCGCGTCCGGCAGCAGCAGCGGCAGGACCACCGAGTCGGCGTGGTCGGAGACCTCACCGTACGTCCGCAGGACGACCGTCTCGCCGGTGCCCGCGTCCGAGCCGACCCGCACCTCCGCGTCCAGGCGGGAGTTCGTGCGGTCGCGCGGGGCGCGTGCGACGCGTTTGATGACGACCAGGGTGCGCGAGGGGTGCTCGCGTGAAGCCTCCTCGGCCGCCTTGATCGAGTCGTACGCGTTCTCCTCGTCGGTCACGATGACCATCGTGAGGACCATGCCCACGGCAGGAGTGCCGATAGCGCGGCGCCCCTGCACGAGCGCCTTGTTGATCTTGCTTGCCGTGGTGTCGGTCAGATCGATCTTCATGGCCTGCGCCAGCTCCGTCCGTCTCGTGCGAGCATCTCGTGTGCTTCTTCGGGACCCCAGCTGCCCGAGGCGTAAGGCGCGGGCTTGCCGTGCGCCTCCCAGTACCCCTCGATCGGGTCGAGGATCTTCCAGGACTCTTCCACCTCCTGATGACGGGGAAAGAGATTGGCATCGCCGAGCAGGACGTCCAGGATGAGGCGTTCGTACGCCTCCGGGCTGGACTCGGTGAAGGATTCGCCGTACGCGAAGTCCATCGTGACGTCCCGGATCTCCATCGACGTGCCCGGCACCTTCGATCCGAAGCGCACCGTCATGCCCTCGTCGGGCTGGACACGGATGACGATCGCGTTCGCGCCGAGCTCCTCGGTGGCGGTCGAGTCGAAGGGGGAGTGGGGCGCGCGCTGGAAGACGACCGCGATCTCGGTGACGCGGCGGCCGAGGCGCTTTCCGGTGCGGAGATAGAAGGGAACGCCCGCCCAGCGGCGGTTGTCGACCTCCAGTTTGACGGCCGCGTAGGTATCGGTTGTCGACTTGGGGTCGATGCCGTCCTCCTGCAGATAGCCGCGCACCTTCTCGCCGCCCTGCCAGCTCGCCACGTACTGCCCGCGCACGGTGTGCTCGCCCAGGTTCTCCGGCAGCTTCACGGCCTTGAGGACCTTCAGCTTCTCGGTGAGCAGCGACTCCGCGTCGAAGGCGGCCGGCTCCTCCATGGCGGTGAGCGCCATGAGCTGGAGGAGGTGGTTCTGGATGACGTCACGGGCCGAGCCGATGCCGTCGTAGTAACCGGCGCGGCCGCCGATGCCGATGTCCTCGGCCATCGTGATCTGCACGTGGTCGACGTAACTGCGGTTCCAGACAGGCTCGTACATCTGGTTGGCGAAGCGAAGCGCCAGGATGTTCTGGACCGTCTCCTTGCCGAGGTAGTGGTCGATACGGAACACCTGGTCCGGGTCGAACACCTCGTGCACGATCGCGTTCAGCTCGCGCGCGCTGGCCAGGTCGTGGCCGAACGGCTTCTCGATGACCGCACGCCGCCAGGAACCCTCCGGCGCGTCCGCGAGACCGTGCTTCTTGAGCTGCCGGACGACCTTCGGGAAGAACTTCGGTGGTACGGAGAGGTAGAAGGCGTAGTTGCCACTGGTGCCCCGGGACGCGTCCAACTCATCGACTTCGGCACGAAGTTGCTTGAACGCCGTGTCGTCGTCGAAGTCGCCCGGGATGAACCGCATGCCCTCGGCCAGCTGCTGCCAGACCTCCTCGCGGAACTCCGTGCGGGCGTGCTCGCGCACCGAGTCGTGCACCACCTGCGCGAAGTCCTGGTCCTCCCACTCGCGCCGGGCGAATCCGAGGAGCGAGAAGCCCGGCGGGAGCAGGCCCCGGTTGGCGAGGTCGTACACGGCGGGCATCAGCTTCTTGCGGGAGAGGTCGCCGGTGACGCCGAAGATGACGAGGCCGGAGGGGCCCGCGATTCGAGGAAGGCGGCGGTCGCGGGGATCGCGGAGCGGGTTGCTCCAGTCGAGGGCCGGGACGGTGGCGCTCCTGTCGGCCGTGACGTCACCGGATTCCTCCGTCGCGTCGCCCGGTTCCCGGGCCGCGTCACCGGATCCGGCGCTCATGCCGCCCGGTTCCACGGCCGCGTCACCAGATCCCTCCGCCGCGGTGTGCGCATCCTGCGCGGCACCGTCGGGAAGCGTCTCGCGCTCACTCATTCCCCTTCAACTCCCTTGCTGTTCAGCGAGATCGCAACCGCGCCCAGCAGGTCT
Organism: Streptomyces sp. NBC_01224; assembly: GCF_036002945.1. Lineage (NCBI taxonomy): Bacteria > Bacillati > Actinomycetota > Actinomycetes > Kitasatosporales > Streptomycetaceae > Streptomyces > Streptomyces sp. NBC_01224. The sequence goes on from NZ_CP108529.1 coordinate 448,176, forward strand.
TCCCAGGCCGCCTCGAACTTCGAGACGCCCTCGTCCTCCAACTGCTTCACGACCTCGTCGTACGAGATCCCGAGCCGCTCGACGGCTGCGAGGTCGGCGCGGGCCTGGGCGTAGCCGCCGGTCACCGAGTCGCCATGGACGTCGCCGTGGTCGGCTGTGGCGTCGAGGGTCGCCTCCGGCATGGTGTTGACCGTGCCGGGCGCGACCAGCTCGTCGACGTACAGGGTGTCCTTGTACGCGGGGTCCTTGACGCCCGTCGACGCCCACAGGGGGCGCTGCTTGTTGGCGCTCGCGGTGGCGAGGACGGTCCAGCGGTCGGCGGCGAAGACGTCCTCGTACGCCTCGTACGCGAGACGGGCGTTGGCGAGCGCGGCCTTGCCCTTGAGCGCGAGCGCCTCGGCCGTGCCAACCTTCGCAAGGCGCTTGTCGATCTCGCTGTCGACGCGGGAGACGAAGAACGAGGCGACCGAGTGGATGGTGGACAGGTCGATGCCCGCTGCCTGCGCCTTCTCCAGGCCCGCCAGGTACGCGTTCATGACCTCGTGGTAGCGCTCCAGCGAGAAGATCAGCGTGACGTTGACACTGATGCCGAGGCCGATGACCTCGGTGATCGCCGGGAGACCGGCCTTCGTCGCCGGGATCTTGATCATCACGTTCGGGCGGTCGACCAGCCATCCGAGCTGCTTGGCCTCGGCGACTGTCGCCGCGGTGTTGTGGGCGAGGCGCGGGTCGACCTCGATGGAGACCCGGCCGTCACGGCCGCCGGTCGCGACGTACACGGGCCGCAGGATGTCGGCGGCGGCGCGAACGTCGTCGGTGGTCATCATGCGGACGGCCTCGTCGACCGTGACGCCGCGTACGGCGAGGTCGGCCAGCTGCTCCTCGTACCCCTCTCCGGAGCCGATGGCGGCCTGGAAGATGGAGGGGTTGGTGGTGACGCCCACCACGTGCTTCCGCTCGATGAGTTCGGCGAGGTTTCCGGATGTGATCCGCTTGCGGGACAGATCGTCCAGCCAGACGGAAACGCCTTCCTCGGAGAGGGCGTTGAGGGGTTCGGCGGTGTTGCTCACAGTGATCATCTTCTCTCTGGCGGTCTGATCAACCACGCGCTGCGGCAAGAGATTCCCGCGCGGCGGAGGCGACGTTCTCGGCGGTGAAGCCGTACTCGGCGAACAGGGTCCTGGCGTCGGCGGAGGCGCCGAAATGCTCGAGGGAGACGATGCGTCCGGCGTCACCGACGTACCGGTACCAGGTCAGGCCGATCCCCGCCTCGACGGCCACGCGGGCCTTCACGGACGCCGGGAGCACGCTCGCGCGGTACTTTGCGGACTGCTCCTCGAACCACTCGACGGACGGCATCGACACGACACGCGTACCGACCCCCTCGGCCTCGAGCAGTTCACGCGCCGCGACGGCGAGCTGTACCTCGGAGCCGGTGGCGATGAGGATGACGTCAGGGGTCTCTGCGGAGGAGTCGCGCAGGACGTAACCACCCTTCGCCGCCTCGGAGTTCGCCTCGTACGTCGGCACGCCCTGGCGCGTGAGCGCGAGGCCGTGCGGAGCCGGGTTCGTGGCGTGCCGCTTGAGGATCTCGGCCCAGGCGATCGCAGTCTCGTTGGCATCGGCCGGGCGGACGATGTTCAGGCCCGGGATGGCGCGCAGCGAGGCCAGGTGCTCGACCGGCTGGTGGGTCGGGCCGTCCTCGCCGAGGCCGATGGAGTCGTGGGTCCAGACGTACGTGACCGGGAGCTGCATCAGCGCGGACAGGCGCACGGCGTTGCGCATGTAGTCGGAGAAGACCAGGAAGGTGCCGCCGTAGATGCGGGTGTTGCCGTGCAGCGCGATGCCGTTCATCTCGGCGGCCATCGAGTGCTCGCGGATACCGAAGTGGACCGTGCGGCCGTACGGGTCGGCCTCCGGCAGCGGGTTGCCCTTCGGCAGGAAGGAACTGGTCCTGTCGATCGTGGTGTTGTTCGAGCCGGCGAGGTCGGCGGAGCCGCCCCACAGCTCGGGGATCACACCGCCGAGCACCTGCAGCACCTTGCCGGACGCGGCACGGGTCGCGACGGATGTGCCTGCCTCGAACTGCGGCAGAGCGTCCTTCCAGCCCTCGGGCAGCTGACCGGCGACGACACGGTCGAACAGCTTGGCGTGCTCGGGGTCGGCGGTGCGCCATTCGGCGATCTGCTTCTCCCATGCGGCGTGCGCCTCGGCGCCGCGGTCGAGGGCCTCGCGGGCGTGGGCCAGTACCGCGGGCTCCACCTGGAAGGACTGCTCCGGGTCGAAGCCCAGGACCTGCTTGGTGGCCGCGATCTCCTCGGCGCCGAGCGCCGAACCGTGCGAAGCCGAGGTGTTCTGCGCGTTCGGGGCGGGCCAGGCGATGATCGTGCGCATCGCGATGATCGAGGGGCGCCCGGTCTCGGCGCGGGCGGCGGTCAACGCCCCGTACAGCGCTCGGACGTCGATGTCGCCGTCGGCCGAGGGCTCGATCCGCTGGACGTGCCAGCCGTACGCCTCGTACCGCTTCAGGACGTCCTCGGAGAAGGCGGTTGCCGTGTCGCCCTCGATGGAGATGTGGTTGTCGTCGTAGACGAAGACGAGGTTGCCGAGCTTCTGGTGACCCGCGAGGGACGAGGCCTCGGCGGAGATGCCCTCCTCCAGATCGCCGTCCGAGACGATCGCCCAGATGGTGTGGTCGAAGGGGGACTCTCCCTCCGGCGCCTCGGGGTCGAACAGGCCGCGCTCGTAGCGGGCGGCCATCGCCATGCCCACGGCATTCGCGACACCCTGTCCGAGCGGACCGGTGGTCGTCTCGACGCCCGCGGTGTGCCCGTACTCAGGGTGACCGGGCGTCTTCGAACCGTGCGTACGGAACGCTTTCAGATCGTCCAGCTCCAGCTCGTACCCGGAGAGGAAGAGCTGGGTGTACAGGGTCAGCGAGGTGTGGCCCGGGGAGAGGACGAAGCGGTCCCGGCCGGTCCACTCCGGGTCGGCCGGGTCGTGCCGCATCACCTTCTGAAAGAGGGTGTACGCGGCCGGCGCCAGGCTCATCGCGGTGCCCGGGTGGCCGTTTCCGACCTGCTGTACGGCATCGGCCGCCAGAAGGCGGGCGGTGTCGACGGCACGCCGGTCGAGTTCGGTCCACTCGAATCCGTCAGGGAAGCTGTCGGGTATCTGCGTGCTCATCTTCAAGAAGTCCTCGATAGGAGCCGGGGAAGTGCTCTGATGCGTTCAAACCTAAAAGTATGACTTTTGCTGGGGAAGGTGCCCCTGTGTCAGCCTTCGGTGAAAGTGGGACAGCGAGTGCCGTACCGAGCCGACGCGAGAGGGACATGACAGACAGAACGGACCAAGAGGGTGGAGGGATCAAGACTTTTCCCTTCCCCACGAACCTGAGCGTCTCCGGCGTAGGTATGCAGGTCGGACCCATGGAGCCCGGCCGGACCTGGCATGCGGACGCGCCCTTGGAGCGCGTGCACCGCGTCGACTTCCACGTGGTGATGCTGTTCCACAGCGGCCCCGTCAGGCACATGATCGACTTCGCCGAGTACGAGGTCTCCGCCGGTGATCTCCTGTGGATCCGCCCAGGTCAGGTGCACCGCTTCTCCCCCACGGCCGGGTACCGCGGGACCGTCCTGACCATGCAGCCCGGCTTCCTGCCCCGAGCAACCGTCGAGGCGACGGGCCTCTACCGCTATGACCAGCCCCCGCTGCTGCGCCCCGACGCGCTCCAGCTGGCCGCCCTCGAGCACTCCCTCGCCCAGCTGGAGCGCGAGTACGTCGACACGACCACGCTGCCGCTGAGCCTCCACACCGCGGTGCTCCGGCACTCCCTGACCGCATTCCTGCTCCGCCTGGCCCACCTCGCGGCGAGCTCCGCCGAGACGGCACGCGAGCAGACCGACACCACCTTCACCCGCTTCCGGGACGCGGTCGAGAAGGGCTTCGCCACCAACCACAGCGTCAGCGCGTACGCGGACGCCCTCGGCTACTCCCGCCGCACCCTCGTCCGCGCGGTGCGCGCGGCCACTGGCAATACCCCCAAGGGCTTCATCGACAAACGTGTCGTCCTCGAAGCCAGACGGCTACTGGCCCACACGGACATACCGATCGGCCGTATCGGCGCTTCCGTGGGCTTTCCCGACGCAGCCAACTTCTCGAAGTTCTTCCATCAGCACACGGGGACGACTCCAGTGGCGTTCCGGGCGGAACTGCGCTGTGCAGGTGTCACGCCGTCGCGGAAGGTCAGGTCGCCGGCGGCCGATTCACGTGCCTGATAACCCTGTACGCCGGCAAGGCAAGGATGGACCGCTCGGGCGTAGCGTACGGAGCGGCCCGGAACGGAGCCGGACAGCACGGTGCTGCAGGCGAACGAACCACCAGCCAGGCCCGGCGCGCGTTCGTCCTCGCCTTCACCGAGCCCGGACCGGCCGACGGCGGGCTCGAACTCGCCCAGCAGCTGCTGTCCGGGCCCGACCTGCGCGGCAGTCCGCGCAGGTCGGGCCGCCAACCGTGGGACGCGTTAGGCTCACTTTGTATGCACGCGTTGCCGGTTCGCTCTGAAAAGGACTCACCGCGCCGCCCCGCTTCCCCGCTCCGCCGCAGCCGACCCCCATGGAGCCAGCGGCCCCAGAAGAGGGGCGCTGCACTGCGCGACAGTCATCGGCACCACGCCGCCCGGGTGCTGCGCGCCGGGGCCGGCCCCGACTGACGGCCAGGACCGGGCGAGGCCGCCGTTCGCCAGGACGGTTCCGAGGCACTCGGGACGAGCCCCCGTTCGGTCGTCCACCTCGCGCGTCCGTACTCGAAGGAGGTGCACCCGGTATGGATTCGGAACGTGCCGGCCGTTTGGTGTCGGCGCTTCGTGCCCGTGGCGTGATGGCCCATCTCGTAGAGGCGGGCGTCTACGAGTTCGGGATCCGGGTCGTCCTCGACGAGGGCATCGAGGCGCTGTGGGACGTCGATGGGGCCTCGGGGCTCGACGCGGAGATCGTCAGCGACGGAGTGCTCATCGGCTTCGTACCTCATGTGTCCGGTTCGGAGAACTTCACCGAAGAGCAGCTCGTGGAGAGCATCGCCACGACGCAGTACTCGGCGGAAGGGCTCCGCCCGCCCAGCGACACGCCCGCCCCGACCCCGACCGGCGGGGCTGCGCCGTCGCCCTGTCCAGCGGTCACCCCGCCGGTCGCCCGCTACCAGCGCCGGGCACACTGGATCCGGCAAGGCAACAGGGACGCTCCCCGGCGCTGACCAGACCCCCGGCGCATCGCCCGACGCGCCCGCCTGCGACGCGGCGGGCCGCCGTCTCGTCACAGCGGAGCTCACACCTCTTCGACCGACGGCAGGGCGGGATGGCGCGAGGCGATCGGACCCGGCTGGTTGCGCACGAAGCGGCCCGTCCCCGATTCGGCCCTTCCCGGATCGTGCCCGAGCAGGTGGCGGGTGACGATGGCTGGTGACAGCGCTGCGGGACGGGTTCGGCGGGCGACATGAAGCATGGTGAGAGACAGGACGCCGGGATCGCCGGCCGGCTGGACCGCAGGCTCTTCCTCGCCGTCGCAGCGGGCGGGGCGGTGGCCGGCGGCGTGGCGGTGACCGGTTGCCACTCGTCCGCAGCCGGGGGGACCGACACCGGGGCCGCTCCGCCCGACGCCTCCCGCCGCACCGAGGAAGCGGACAGAGATCGGGCCGCGGACTCCGACTGGCGTATCCGTTCGGTGGGCCCGCCCGGGGCCATCGAGGGCTATGCCGACAAGGTGAGCGTGGTGCCGGGTGAGGAGTTCGGCATGTACGTCTCCACCACCGCCCCCGCGTTCCGGGTCTCGGCCTACCGCGTCGGCTGGTACGACGGGGCACAGGCGCGACTGATCTGGCGTTCGCACCGTATTTCCGGGTCGGTCCAGGCCCACCCGCGGCTGCTCCAGGTCACCCGGACCGTACGGGCAGACTGGCGACGCACACTCCGTGTCCGTACCAGCGGCTGGCCGGAGGGCGCGTATCTGCTCCGGCTGGACTCGGACAACGGCCACCAGCGCTATGTGCCACTGATCGTCCGCTCGGCGAGCGCGGCGGGCAGAATCGTACTGATGCATGCCGTAGCAACATGGCAGGCGTACAACACATGGGGCGGCTACAGCCTTTACCAGGGCGAGAACGGTGCGTACAGCACACGGTCGCTCGCTGTCAGTTTCGACCGTCCCTATGACGGCAATGGCGCCGAGAAGTTCATGGTTTACGAACGGGCGGCGGTGGTCCTGGCGGAGAGGCTGGGCATCCCGCTCGCCTACACCACAGGCGCGGACATCCATCGCGACCCCGGCATTCTCGAAAACGCCGCCGGAGCTGTCTCACTGGGACATGACGAGTACTGGACGCCCCAGCAACGGGCTCACGTCACCCGGGCGCGCGACGCGGGCACCAACGTGGCCTTCCTCGGCGCCAACGCCTGCTTCCGCAGGGTCAGGCTGGAGCCGGACGCCACCGGCGCCGACCGCGTTGTCGTCTGTTACAAGACCGACTACCGGAACGACCCGTACCTCGCTGACCACCCGGACATGCCGACCAACGACTTCCGCCTGCCACCCGGCGCCTCCCCCGAGTCGTCCCTGACCGGCGTCCTCTACGACGGCTATCCGGTGGACGCCCCATATGTCGTCCACCGGAGCGACCACTGGCTCTTCGAGGGGACGGGCGTGAAGCGAGGAGACCCCTTCGAGCACCTGGTCGGGGTCGAGTACGACCGAGTCGCTCCGGACATGCCCACCCCGGCGCCGCTCGAGATCATCGCCCATTCCCCTCTCGTTTGCGAGGGCAGACACAGTTATTCCGACTCCGTCTACTACACCGTGCCGAGCGGAGCGGGCGTCTTCGCCTCCGGGACGATGCGGTGGGTCGAGGCTCTGATGGCGGGGACCCGTGAGAACGGACGCAACCACGGCATGGACGCCCGTACGGGGGCTTTCGTCACCCGCGCGACGGAGAATCTGCTCCACGCGTTCGCGGCGGGCCCGTGCGGCAGGAGCAGGCCGAAGCCCAGGGACAATGTGAGGGACGTATACGCGTCCGCACCACGCTGATGTCATGATCGATCGCCCGGGTCACCGGCTCGCCCTTGCTCAGTGCGACGACGACACCATCGGATTGAGCAGTGCGGCCTTGTCGTTGGCCACCCGCTGCGACAGCTTCGCCGGCATGTCCTCACCGAGCGATCCTGTCGCGCGCATCCCGTAAGCGGTCGAGTCGTCGCGGAATGCCAGGCGGCCAATCGTTCCAAGCCACTACCGGGCTCTGCACGCTGCGCCGACATGCGGTAGGACCGCTCAGCCCCGGCGGCCGTGTGCCAGGCCCCCCGGGGCTCGTCGTTGCTATCGCGTCAGCTTTGGTCCCCTATCCTCGCGGTCCTGCTGACCCACTGGGACAGGGTGAGCTGTGTGGGTGCCACATGGCGGCGTTCGGCCTGACCGTCCCTGGACGTCCCCTGGTATCGGCCGGAGCTGTCGGCCAGGGCGTCGCGGAGCAGGGACAGGTGCACGGGCAGGGCTGCACCGAAGTCGTCCCCGTCCCGGCACGGGGGGCAGGTTGCCGGTCGTTCACTGATCGTGCGGCGCTTCTCGGATGCCGTGAGCATGGGAGGGGTCCTTCCTGTGCTGGGGTGCCGGTCGCGCGGTCGTCGCGGCCGCGTAGGGGGTGGTGAGCTGCGCCCAGTCGGTCGGCAGCAGGGCTGCCGGACCGGGCAGGACGAGATGGATGCCCACCGAGGCTGCAATGGTTCCGGCGGAACTGCGGACGATGGCGTCGAGGGCGACGCCGAGCAGTCCGGCGGTGGTGAGATGGAGGGCGGTACCGAAGATCACACGGGTGATGCTGGGGGTGGAGAGTGTGTGGTCAGGTGATGCGAGGACGGGACCGTCTGGCCACCGAAGGGAGCGGCGACGCAGGCCGCGGTCAAGGATGCGAGCACGCAGTGTGATCGGCGCACGGTGTGCGGCTTGATCGGTTCGGCGTTGTATCGCTTGGTCGGGCAGTGGGCTTCGATCATGGCGAAACCTCCGTTCGCCTTCTCACCTTCGCCCAGGAACGGCCCCTCGCGCGTCGTCCCCCCGCAGCGATTCCCGGCTACCACGGCTGCGGTATCTGCCACGCCTGCCTACGACTGAACCGACATGCACATACCGCGCCGACGGTTACTCGGACTCCTGTGAACGCCCGGATTCCGTTGCTGGACTGACCAGGCCGCACTGATAGGCGATGACGACGAGCTGGGCCCTGTCACGAGCCGCCAGCTTGGTCATGGCCCGGTTGACGTGGGTCTTGGCAGTCAGCGGGCTCACGAACAAATGCTCTGCAATCTCGTCGTTCGACAGCCCCAGTGCCGCCAGCCCCACGACATCGCGTTCCCGCCGTGTCAGGCACTCCAGCCGCTCGTGCACGCCCGCCGGGCACGGGTCCGGCTGCGCAAGGAAACGCTTGATCAGCGCACGTGTCGCTGACGGGGACAGCAGTGCCTCGCCGGCGGCGATCGTGCGGACGGCGTCGAGAAGCTCCTCGGGCCGGGCTCCCTTGCCGAGAAAGCCGCTCGCACCGGCGCGCAGAGCCTCGGCGACGTGCTCGTCGTCCTCGAAGGTGGTCAGGATGAGCACCTTCACCGCTGAGAGGTCCTCGGACTCACTGATGAGCCGTGTGGCGTCGAGGCCGTCCATCTCCGGCATGCGGATATCCATCAGGACCACATGCGGACGCTCTGCACGCGCCAGTTCCACTGCCTCCTGCCCGTTGGACGCCTCCCCCACCGTCTCCATGTCGTCCGTGGAGTCGAACAGCATCCTGAAGGTACCCCGCAGCAGGGCCTGGTCATCCGCAAGCAGTACGCGAATCGTCATGCCCGTCTCTCCTCGGTGGTTTGCCCATTACCAGGCCGGGACGTAGCGGCAGTTCAGCCGTCACGGTGAAGCCGCCCTCCGGGCGCTCTCCCGCGTACAGCCAACCCCCGACCGTGGAAGCGCGCTCACGCATTCCGATCAGCCCGTGGCCCGTCCCCGGATGGGCCGGGTTCCCTCCGGTCCGTCCGTCGTCCTCAACGGTGATCGTCAGACGCTCAGGGCGGTAGTGCAGGAACAACCGGGCGTGGTCGGCGTTGGCGTGCTTGTGCACGTTGGTCAGAGCCTCCTGCACGATGCGGTACGCGGCCAGGTCGACCGTCGGCGCCAGTGGTTCGGCGATGCCCCGCCGAGTATGGCTCACGGTCAGGCCGGCGCGTTCGAACGACGCCAGAAGCGCCGGTACGCGCGCAAGGCCCGGCATCGGATCACGCGGCGCCACCGGATCACCGGACTGCCGCAGCAGCCCCACGGTCACCCGTAGTTCGTCCAGCGCGGACCTGCTGGTGTCCCGGATGTCCTCCAAAGCGGCCAGGATCTGTTCAGGCCGCCGTTCCACCAGATGGACGGCCACGCCTGCCTGAGCGTTGATCAGGGCGATGTGGTGCGCGACGATGTCGTGCAGCTCGCGCGCGATCCGCACCCGCTCGGCCGCCACCCTCTGCTGCGCCTCCTGCTCACGCGTACGCTCCGCGTGTTCCGCCCGCTCCTCCACGGCCGCCACATAGGCGCGACGTGAGCGCACTCCGTCCCCGACAGCAGCCGGCAGCGCCGTCCATGCCAGCATCGCCGCGTTGTCGGGGGCCAGCCATGAGTGCGGGTCGCACAGCACGGCGGCGCCCACCAGCACAACAGCCGAAAATGATGCCGCAGCCCAGGTGGCACGCCGGTCGGTCAGCGCGGCCACGTTGTAGACCGACACCAGGACCGGGCTGATCACCAGCGGGCTCTCCCGAATCCCGAGTACCTGAAAGGCCACCCCGCAGGCAACTGCGACGGCCAGTACGCCGAAAGGGTAACGGCGCCGCCATACCAACGCAGCGCAACCGACACCCGCCAGCACCACGATGGGCCACCGTAGGGAGAACTGGTGCCCGTGCCGTACGACCGAGGCAGCCGCGACCGACAGCACGAACAGCAGCGCCACGCCCAGTGCCTCCACCACACCGATCCGGGGCCGCGCTCCCCGTTTCACATCGCTGATCACCGCCATGTCACCACGGTAGGGTCGACGGCCGCATCGGGCATCGTCTGGCGTGACAGGGGTGCCCCGACCGTCGGCGTCCGGACGTTCGGGAAGCTTTGGACGGCGAGCAGCAAATACACGGTGTGCTGGACGACCTGTGTATCCATTGCGTGAGGGATGAAGCGGCCCGCGTCGGTTCCACCACGAGAGCGGCGGGGCACTTCGCTGCAGCGGTGGCGTGCCCCGCCTTAGGAGCAGCGCCAGGTGCGATTTTGCATGACCATGCGAGATTATGCATAATCTTCCTATGTCTAAGGTCCTCACCTCCCTTCCCGCCGGCGAGCGCGTCGGCATCGCCTTCTCGGGCGGCCTCGACACCTCGGTCGCGGTCGCGTGGATGCGCGACAAGGGCGCCATCCCATGCACCTACACCGCCGACATCGGCCAGTACGACGAGCCTGACATCGCCTCGGTGCCGGGCCGTGCGAAGACCTACGGTGCCGAGATCGCGCGCCTGGTCGACTGCCGCGCGGCGCTGGTCGAGGAGGGTCTGGCCGCGCTCACCTGCGGGGCGTTCCACATCCGCTCGGGCGGGCGTGCCTACTTCAACACCACGCCGCTCGGCCGCGCGGTCACGGGCACCCTCCTGGTCAGGGCGATGCTCGAGGACAACGTACAGATCTGGGGCGACGGCTCGACCTTCAAGGGCAACGACATCGAGCGGTTCTACCGGTACGGCCTGCTCGCCAACCCGCACCTGCGCATCTACAAGCCGTGGCTCGACGCAGACTTCGTGACTGAGCTCGGCGGCCGCAAGGAAATGTCGGAGTGGCTGCTCGCCCACGACCTCCCGTACCGCGACAGCACCGAGAAGGCCTACTCCACCGACGCCAACATCTGGGGCGCCACCCACGAGGCCAAGACCCTGGAGCACCTCGACACCGGCGTCGAGACCGTGGAGCCGATCATGGGCGTGCGGTTCTGGGACCCCTCCGTCGAGATCGCCACCGAGGACGTGACGATCGGCTTCGACCAGGGCCGCCCGGTGACGGTCAATGGCAAGGAGTTCGCCTCCCCCGTCGACCTGGTGATGGAGGCGAACGCCATCGGCGGCCGCCACGGCATGGGCATGTCCGACCAGATCGAGAACCGGATCATCGAGGCCAAGAGCCGCGGCATCTACGAGGCGCCCGGCATGGCCCTGCTGCACGCGGCGTACGAGCGTCTGGTCAACGCGATCCACAACGAGGACACCCTCGCCCAATACCACAACGAGGGACGGCGCCTCGGTCGGCTGATGTACGAGGGCCGCTGGCTGGACCCGCAGGCGCTGATGGTGCGCGAGTCGCTGCAGCGCTGGGTCGGCGCGGCCGTCACCGGCGAGGTGACGCTGCGGCTGCGGCGCGGCGAGGACTACTCCGTCCTCGACACCACAGGCCCGGCGTTCAGCTACCACCCGGACAAGCTGTCCATGGAGCGCACCGAGGACTCGGCGTTCGGCCCGGTGGACCGGATCGGCCAGCTCACCATGCGTAACCTCGACATCGCCGATTCGCGCGCCAAGCTGGAGCAGTACGCCGGGCTCGGCCTGATCGGCACTGCCAATCCCGCCATCGGTGCCGCCCAGGCGGCCGCGACCGGACTGATCGGCACGATGCCGGAGGGCGGCGCCGAGGCCATCGCCTCTCGCGGCGAGGTCTCCGGTGACGACGAGATGCTGGACCGCGCCGCGATGGAGTTCGGCACGGACTGACCAGCCCCGTCGAGCGGAAGGGCTCGGCACCCCCGAGGGGGATGCGCGACCGGAAAAGGCCGGCTCGGCGCCATCGGCGCCGAGCCGGCCTTTTCCGCCACCCGGGGCCTGTGGTCAGGAGGAGTCGGAGGCGCCGTCGCACCGATGTCGTCCGGGTCTTCCCCGACCCGGACGTCCGGAGCAACTGACCACCGCCGTGCTCTGCAAAATGCACGAGCGGCATCATTACTGCTGCTGCTGCCGTTCCTCCTCAACGACCGCCATCGCTGGTCGTCCGCCATTCTTCACGCTCTGCCCCGTAGTGCGTGGGAACGCCTGGTGCAGATGGGTGACCGCTTCGGATCGGCACCCTACCCGGCGACCATCAGCGGGTCGTGGATCGTGTACGCGGCCTGGTCCCTCACCGCAGCACTCATCGCCATGGCCGCCGTCCACGGCCGCCTCTGTGAGTCCGCGAGCCCCACGCCACCGGCTTCGAGGCCCGCAAGGACGCCTGGGCTCCGGCTGCCCTGATGCACACGGGATCGTGGCAGCAGTCGCTCGGTACGTTTACCAGGGACCGCCGGTGCCGGCCTTCGCAAGGAACGTCAACTCCGGGCAAGGAGAAGGCCGGTGAGGTCTCGAAGGAAGCCGCGGCCCATCTTGGCGCCCCGGCCGATGACGACGGCCGTGTCGCCCCGGCCGAGAGACACCTCGGTATGAGCCTCGCCGATGCCGTCGGCGCCGCGGCCCGTCAGCGGTTTCGCGGGTTGCCCGGTGTGTGACGGGGGACCGAGGGGGGAGGTACCTCGGTGGGGTCGTGCAGAGGACGAACGACGATGTCGCCCCTCGCGCGTCCGGCGACGGTCGCCGCCTCGGCGTGGTCACGGGCCGCCTGCTTCAACGCGTCCGCCACCACCCGGGCAGCCGCGGCGGTGCCGCCGGGACCGGTGCGATAGAGCGTCCGCGTGATCTGACTGCCGGTGACGGGCAGCATCGTCACTGTCACCTGCTCCAGCTGGGCCGCGAGATACGCGGGCAGGACCGCGGCACCGACCTGCCCGGCCAGCAGCGCCTGGACGGCCATCATGTGGTCGGCCAGGTGCTCGACAGACGGCACCACCCCGTGGGCGCTCGCCAACCGGGCGAAGGCACGACCGCGAGCGGAGTGCGCAGGGGCGCTGATCCACGGACGGCCGGAGAGTCCGGCGGCGGCGGTCGGCACGTCCCAGGTGGCCGGGACGACCACGCGGTAGTCGTCCTCGCTCAGCACCTGTGCCCGAATCGAGGGTGGCAGCGGCAACGCGGTGTCCCGGTCGTCGGTGATGACCAGGACGTCCAACTCGCCCAGCCGCAGCTGTCGCAGGCCGTCCGACAGCCCGGCCTCCACGAACCTCGGCTCGACCTGCGGGTGCAATCGGGTAAGCAGCCGCAGTGCCCGGACCGCGATCCGGGCAAGCACCCACGACGTCGCCCCGATCGCCACCGGCCCCTGAATGACCTGTTGGTTCACGGAACCCAACTGCTGTACCGCGAGAACGAGTTCCTTGCCGATGCGGTCCCCGGTGGCGGCGAGCAGCCGTCCGGCTGCTGTGAGTTCCAGTCGTGCGCCCGAACGGTCGACCAGGGGCAGGCCCACTTCTCGTTCCAGATTTGCCAGTTGCTGCGAAACCGCCGAACGCGTATGGCCGAGCACGCGCGCCGCCGGAGCGAGGCCGCCGCTCTGTGCGATCGCGCTCAGGACCAGCAGGCGCCTGGGGTCGAGGTCCATGCGTACCGCCCTCCTCCGCGTCAGGGGAAACCGGGCCACGGACTGTACCGACGCACCGCCAGTTCTCCTGTCGAGGGGGGTAAGCACCGCTGTGCAGCGGGGCTGCCTCGCGGCCGTGCAGGTGCCAGACTTGCCAACACCCCGAGGGCTTCGGCCGGCACCCGCCCTGGCACAGGCATGCCCGAAGCCCGGTCATGTCCCGTTCACAAGGAGGCCCCACGTGGCCAGTTCCGTTCCGAAGCGTGTCCGAGCGTCGTCCGCCCCGCGTCCCGGTCAGTCCACTGTCGCGCTCGCCGTGGTCTGCACCCTGCTGGGGCTGCCCCTGGTGTCGGCCTGCGGCCCTTCCACCGGCTCGGCCAACAGCCCTGTCGCATCCGCAGCTCAGAGCGGTGCCGCTGCCCCGGCGACAGCCGGGAGCGGCGGTACCACCACTCAGGGCGGTGCCACCGACCCGGCCGCAAACGGGAGCCTGTCCGGGGGCGGGACCTCTGACGGCGGCATCGGCGGGAACGGCGGCGCCTCGTGGGTACTCAGTGCCCCGCAGGTCGCGGCCGGCTATCCGCAGGGCCAGCCACCGGCGGACATGGTGCAGAGGTTCAACACCGATACCCGGCCGAACGCCGCGCGTCTCGGCGTGTCCGGCACACCGGTACACGCCTACTACGACGACCGGGCGGACGGCGCGTGGATCTTCTACACCGGGGTCACCGGCAGCGGCTTCGACCCCGACCATCTGCACGACATCCTCTACCAGCTCCCGGCGGTCAACGACGACGGCGCGGGTGACCGGACCACCACCAGCGCCATTGATGCCAAGCCCGGCCCGCACGGCGGCCGGGCGATCTGCAACACCGTCCTGGTCCACACCGACATGCTCACCACAGCGGTCTCCACGTGCTCCTGGTTCACCCCGACCACCGCCGCCGGCATCACCCTCGTCTCAAAGGCCGACGGCACCAGCACCAAGCTCGGCTTCACCGCCGTGGATGTCGCCCCGATCATGCGGGCGATCCGCGCCGAGGTCGAGGTCCCACGGCAGTAGTGCCGATCAGCTCTGATCAGCGCACTGCCTTGGACGCCCGGCCCGGCATGCGCCCAAGTGCCTCGACCCGGCTTGGATGTCTGTGTGGTGCCTCTCGCCGCGCATCGGCTCGGGTCGCGGTCCCGGCATGACCGTACGGGACCGCCCTCACATCAGCGCGTGACGATTCCGACGACAAGGTTGATGGTGGTGGCCAGGATGCTGGCGCCGAAGACATAGGACAGCAGGCAGTGCCGGAGAGCGACCGCGCGAATCGTGGAACTGGAGACGCCGGTGTCGGAGACCTGATAGGTCATTCCGAGGTTGTAACTGAAGTAGAGGAAGTCGCTGTACTGCGGCGGGTCGTTGGAATTGAAGTCGATCCCGCCTTCGGGTGTCAGGTAATAAAGGAACGCGTAGCGGGCGGCGTACATCAGGTGGAGTGCCGCCCAGGCCATGAACACGCCGCAGAGTGCCGTCGCGGCCGCGGCGTGGCTCAGCTCCGAGTCGCCGACCAGGAGCAGCGCCACGATGCCGGCCAGTCCGCACAGGGCGGCCGCGACGACGACGAGTTCTTCGGTGACGGGCCGGAACTCCTCGCGTCGGACGTTGTGATGGGTGGTGGCGGCGTCCATGGGCCACAAGACCATCCATCCTGCCACGACGAAGATCGTCTCGGCCGCGGTGATTCCGGCGAGAATTCCAAGCGGTGTGTTGGTCAGTACACCGACGACCGCGCCGATCACCGCGCCGACGACCGCCGAGCCGGCCAGTCGAGGAACGGCGGAAAGTGCCAACCAGTGGTTCATGGGCCTCAAGAGCGACCGCCTCGATAACTCGGTGAAGGGTCTCAGGCTGGCATGGGCGGCAACTTCGCCCTCGTTACAGGGCGTCAGCGGACGAGCCGGACCACAGGGCGCAGTCGTGACGTGAGGTCGGCCAGCAACTGTTCGGCCTGTGGCAGTACGTGGGGTCCGAGGGAGGCGGTGCCGACGGCGACTGCTACTCCGGTCCAGGCCAGTGGGCCCAGTGGCGTGCATCCGAAGAAGTGGCTGACGACGGGTGTCTGAACCAGGGCGATCAGCACGGCGGCGGTGCCGAGGACTGTGGTCAGGACCAACGGGCTGTGCCGGCGTCCGACGACGGTCTGCGTGAGTTGGGCACCGACCACACCGCACAGGGCCATGGTGCTGGTGCGTCGCGCCGAGCCGGGAGTGAGGGTGCCGATGAGCCATGCGATGGCCGCACCGATACCGGTGATCAGGCCACGATGGCGGATCTGGCGTGTCAGCGGTTGTCCGAGGACGGCGAGGCCCACGGGTACGGTGTCGTCCGCGGTGGACTCACCGGCGGGTTCCGGGTCGTGGGGGGTAACCGCGACCGCCATCGCCGGGAACATGTCGGTGAGCAGGTTGACCAGCAGGAGCTGACGTGTCGACAGCGGCGACGTGCCGGACAGCAGTGTGCCGAGTACGGAGAAGCCGACCTCGCCGGCGTTCCCACCGAGCAGGATGCTGATCGCGTCGGCCACGCTGCGCCAAAGGGCTCGGCCTTCGCCGATGGCGTCGATGAGAACCGACAGTTCGTCGTTGGTGATCACGAGGTCTGCGGCGTTGCGTGCGGCTGCCGATCCGCGCGCGGCGATACCGACCCCGACATCGGCAGCGCGGATTGCGGCGGCGTCGTTGGCGCCGTCGCCGACCATTCCCACGACGCAACCCGCCTCCCGGAGTGCCTCGACGACCTGGAGCTTCTGCTCGGGTGCGACGCGGGCCACGACGCCGCAGTCCCGGAGCAGGCGGGCCCGTCCCGCCCGGTCCAGTGAAGCCAACTCGTTACCGGTGACGACCGTGACATCCGGGGGCCAGCCCAGGGCGACTGCCACGGAGCGGGCGGTCTCTGGGTGGTCGCCGGTGAGCATGACGGGTCGTACGCCGATCTCTCCGAGACCGGCCACGAGCGGTGCGGAGCTGGCGCGGGGGGTGTCGGCCAGTGCCACGAACCCGATGAGCTCCAGCAGTTCGAGGGGCTTGTCCAGTGCCTCCCTCGCCTCGTCGTCCGTCGCGAGACGGCGCTGGGCGACGGCCAGGAGCCGCAGGCCCTGGCCGGCGAGGGAGTGTGCCTCTTCGACGGCTGCCGGATCCGTATCCGGGCAGCAGGGCAGCACGACTTCCGGCGCGCCCTTGACGACCAGCATGTTCGCGCCGTCCGCCTCTCTTCCAGCGGCGGCGGCGTAACCCCGGCTCGCCTCGAAGGGCTGGGCCTGTACGGTGGTCCACCCTGCCTCGGGCGGCGCTACTGCGAGGACCGCCTCGTCGGTGGCATGGGCGTGGACGCCCGGCTGCTCGGCAACACGGGGGCAGGCCCGGGCGGCAATGCGCAGGATGTGTTCCGCCTCGACGGCGTCGGCCGGATGCTCAACACCTGTGCCGCCGATCAGGCGGACGACCTGCAACCGGTTCTCGGTGAGGGTCCCGGTCTTGTCGAAGCAGAAGGTGTCCACGCGTCCGAGCGCTTCCAGGCTGCGTGGCGTGCGTACCAGGACGCCGAGCTTGCTCAGCCGCCGTGCCGCGGCCATCTGCGCGACGGTCGCCACGAGAGGCATGCCCTCGGGCACGGCGGCCACTGCAACTGCCAGTCCGCCCTGGAGGGCCGTGCGCACCGGGCGGCCGCGCAGCATGGACAGGCCGGCCACCGCGGCGCCGCCGGCGAGGGTGAGGGGCAGCACCCGGCGGGTCAGCCGGTGCAGTCGTGCCTGAACCCCCGCCGAGGTGGGGACCCGGGCGGCGAGGGAGGCCGCGCGGCCGGCTTCGGTCTGGTCACCCGTGCCCACCACCACTGCCCGGGCGTGGCCGGCCACTACCGTGGTGCCTTCGAACACCATGCAGCTGCGGTCGGCGACGGACGCCTGCGGTACAGCGGCCACTTGCTTGCGGGCGGGCAGTGACTCGCCCGTCAGCGAAGACTCGTCCACCTCGAAGCCACTGACTTCCAGCAGCCGCGCGTCGGCCGGCACCACATCGTTGGTGCGCAGCTCGATCACCTCGCCGGGCTTCAGCCGCACGGCCTCCACGACAGATGCCTCCCCCGCTGACGGGTGAGCGAGTCGCCGGGCGGTTCGCCGCTGCCCGGTCACCAGTGCGGACAGCGCCTGCTCCGCACGCAATCGCTGTACCCCACCGACCAGGGCGTTCATCGCCACGGCGGCAATGACCAGGAATGCGTCCACCGCGGACCCCAGCAGTGCCTGCGCGGTGGCACCGACCACCAGGACCGGGGTGAACGGGTCATCCAGTTCGGCCCACACTGCGCCGGCCAGACGCGCGCTCACCCGTGCAGGCGCGAAGGCCGGGTGCGTGGCAGCGGTGCCCGCGATGTGGCCGACCCGGGTCCGTACCACCGTCAGGGCGGTGGGCGCGGCGCGTGACGCCCTCGCCAGCCGGACCATGACCTGCTCGGGCTGCAGGGCGTGCCAGGGCACCCGCGGCCTGGGGTGGGGGGTCGTACCGGCGGCCACACCGAGTGCGGCGCACCAGCCCATGACCAGGGCCGCGGCAGTGGCGATAGTGACGGGACTGAGCCGCACTTCGACGGGGAAGGGAACCCGCTGCGACCGAGCCCCCTGCGTGAGTACCAGGAGCTCGGAGAGCGTGGCGCCCGCCTCGGCGCAGAACTTGGCACGCCGGCTGACCGCCCGCGCTGCGGGTACGGCCGACAGCAGCCGCCACACGCCCTCCAGTCCGCGCAGGGGCAGAAGGTCGGCGCCCCAGACGACGGCGCTACGCTCGTCGGTGACTGCGACGGCGATGTCACTGCGGAGCAGTCCGTCGAGTACGTCGTGGGCGGCGGCGGTCAACTCCCGTTCGGCTGCCGCCCGGTCGTGCGGGACGCGCGCCACCGTAAGGACCGTTCGGCCCTCGTTCTGCAGGGCAGCCACCACCTCGGCCAACGGGATTTCGGCAGAGACGAGTTGGTCGGCCAGGGTCCCGAACTCACCGAGCGAGCAGTCGTCCACCACGACGACGTGCAGACCGGCTCGGCGCGCCGCGTTCAACGCGGCTTCGGCCATGGGGTGGATCTCCCAGCCGACCAGGACGGTGCCGATATCCGTTCCGCGAACCGACGCGATCATCAGTCCCGCGTCCGGCGCCGTCTCATCGGGCACTGGGCGAAGGCCGATGCATGACTCCTCGGACGGCGTTGCCGCGCCCTCGGGTGCGCTCAGGGCCGCGGTGGCTTCCTGCCACAACCGGTGGTGATCCCAGTCGGTCGTGCTGGGGTGGACCTCGAGCACAGTGCGCCGAGTGCTGCGCAGTGCCTCGGGATGCAGGACCACGGTGTCCACGAGCTCAAGTTGGCGCAGCCGCTCGGGGTCGCGGACGAGCACGTGCTCGCGTGCCAGGGCACTGCCGAGTGCCGCGGTGAAGGCCGCCGGGCCGTAACGTGCGGCCTTGGGCGAACCGGCGAGTACGGTCTCGGCCGCCTCGTCGAGGCTGCGGGTGAACAGGAGCGTGGTGGCGGCGCCGCCCAGCATCCCGTTGACCGCGGCGGCGGCATATTCCTCGCCCGGGCACGGACGCAGCGGCGGACGTACGACGTCGGTGTTGGCTACGGTCAGCCGGTCCGGGGCGCACAGCGTGTCGTGTACGGCGTCGAACGTCGCGAGCTGAGCCAGCGATTCCACCAACTGGGCGGTCCGCAGTGCCGCGTCGAGGAGCAGCGGACTCGGCGACTGCCCGATCCCGCAGACGGCCGCATGGGCCGCGGCCAGCACCAGATCGGCTGCGTCCGGGCCCAGCGCACGGCTCAGCACCACGCGTACCCGCGAGTCCTCACGCATCACGACGACCGCGGCCACCATGGCCTCCGGCGCGCGCTTCACAAAGGCTGCCCGTGCGGCGAATGCGACGCCGATGCCCGCCGCGTCGCACGCCAGGGCCACAGCGTTGGCGCGCACGCCCCCGGCGGCGCCCGGGTGCACGTGTTCCAGCGTCTGATCGCCGACGTGCACCAGCCCGTGTTCGGCGGCCAGTTCGGACACCTGGTCCACCACCCGCTCGCTGACCGCGTCGTCGGTGGTCTGCACGACCAACCGCCCCAGGCCGCCGTCCCAGTAGGCCATCAGCACGTCGGGGTGCTCGGCCAGCTCGACGGCCACTTTTCTGGCGGCGGCCTCGAGTCGTTCCACGGTGCGAACGGGCGCGTCCGGGTGGTGCTCCAGCACGAGGTGCATCCGGGTTCCGGCGCGCCAGTAACCGACCTGAGGAGTCATCGCGTTGCGGGCGACCCTGCCGACCCGCAAAGCGGTCGCCGACACCGCTGCCGCCCCGTCCACCGCGCCGCGTGCACCGGCGTTCACAAGCTCAGCGGCCAACCGCGCCGCATCTGCGGTCGGCGTGGCGATCCGGCGGGTGGCCTCGACCGGCACAGCCAAGGCGCTCTGGAGGGCCACGGCGGGCAGCCCGGTCAGGAAGCGGAGCAGCATGTCTCACCTTCGCGGGCTTGCCGCACGCGGCCGGGGCGGAACGGTCGTAACAGGCGCCGGCACGGCACGGTCGTAATAGCGGATGGGAGGCGACCTCAGGGCTTCTTCCGCCCATGTGCCTTGGCGCGCGTGGTGCCCGTGGCGCTCGTGGCTGCGCGCTTGGACGCGCGGGCCTTCGCCGTCCCGGAGCCGGTCGACGCCTTGGCCGGGCGGGTCTTCGCCGTCCCGGAGGCGGTCGATGACTTGGCCGGACGCTTCTTTGCCGTTTTCGAGGTGGTCGATGCTTTGGCCGAGCGGGTCTTCGCCGGCCTCGCGGTGGTCTGCGCCTTGGCCGGCCTGCCGGCCCGCTTCGCCTGCGATCCTTCGGTGCGGGCCTCGCCGGCGGCAGGGGCCGTCGCAACATCCTTCGGACGCGGCTGCGTGAGCCACACCACCGCGGCGCCCGCCATGGCCACGGGCCACTCGACCACACCGGCTACGCCGAGCAGTCCGGCACCGGTGTACGCCGCGACACGCCGTGCATGCGGCGAGACGATCCCGACGGAGTCCAGAACACCGTCGACGATCCCCTTGACCCGGTCTGCCCCGGGGACCCTCTCGACTGCTGTCGTCACCCTCTGCACGGGGTGCGCCAGTGTCTCCTGAACGGGATGCTGCACCTTTGTGTCCCCTGAGCCAGACACATGGGACCTGTCAGTCATGGTCGCTCTCTCTCCGTGGGGCAGGGATGACGGGCGGCACGTGGCCGTGACGCCTCTCACGTTTCAGCAACCTTGACAAGATCGCGCACATCCGGCAAGCCTGGACATGTCCGCTTACCGCCAAGTGAGGTAACAGGCGGTGTCCTCGACGCCAAGGGACTTCCCGGCTGCGGAAATTCCGAGAAGACCAGTTGTCCGGTCCCGACAGGGGGTCGTTGCGGATCGCTGACCGACACCCGCGTGTGTCCTGGCCGCGAGGAAATGAGGGCATGAGCGCTCGTCCCGGCCCAGAGCCGACTTCCCGAACGTTCGCCCACCGACGTCGGCACCGCCTGACCGCGGCCGGCTCGTCGGCTGACCCGCCACACACTGCTCTCTGCCCGACCGGCCGGGCCGGCGTCAAGCCCCCTACCTCCACCGGAGGCCGTTTCATGCGCATCGAACTGACCTGGCCGCGCCCTGGCGCCGAGGACCGGACCCTGACCCTGGCCCTCCCGGACCTTCCCGCCACGGACCTGCTCCGCCCGGCCCTGCGGTACACGAGCCGGTTGCGGACTCCTGCTGCCCTTCGGCGCGCCGTCGCATGCGCGGAGCCCGTCATCGGAGCCGCAGCCCGCGCTTCCGGCGCGGACGCACTCACCCGGGCCGCCCTGCCGTACGCCATCCGGTTCACCCGGCAGGCACTCCTCAGCGGCACACCCGCCGCCATCCCGAACCAGGCTGCGCGAGCGGTCCCATCCGGATCGCACTCGCCGGCTTCCCGACCGTCGTCCCCGAGCTGACTCCGCGCGACGCCGAGCCGCTCGTCGAGAAGAACTACGGCGATCCCTTCGGACACCACCCTCGAAACCGTCCTGTCGGGCCTCGGAGCCGGGCGACTCGTCGTCGTCGGCGCACAGACCGATGCGTGCATCCGCTCGACGCTCCACGGCGCATTCGTCAGGGGGTACGACACCACCCTCGTCAGCGACGCCCACACGACGGAGGACCGGACGGCATGGGGAGCGCCGCCGCCGGACCAGGTCGAACTCGCAGTGTCGTATGGGCTGACAGTCCTCGACCTGGGCTGAGGCCGACTCGCCCGCTACGGTCACGGCTCGTCACCGAGCAGCACCGGGGAGGGGCCGTGACAGGGGAGTGGAGAGTGGCGGCGGGCTCCGTCGTCGAGCCGAGATACGAGCTGGGGCAGCCGGACTGGTCCGACGCGTTCCACGCACGCGGGCGGGTACGGGGGGCGAGGGCCGGCTGCAAGGACTGCTACCGCCGGTGCTCTTCGCGGTGACGGTATGGCTGCGCGTCGACCACGTCCTGGCTGCGGGAATCGCCTTCCTCGGCAGCCTGTTCGGCCTTGTCGTCAGGACGGGCGTCTTGGTCGCGCGACATACCGAGATGGGCACCCCGCTGGGGCCCTGGACCGTGACCGTCGGCGACTCTGGCGACGCTGTGCGCTTCGCGGGCATGCACCTGGAGACGCGCCGGGGCCGGCGGAGCTTCGGCGGGGACGTGGAGACCGCCGCCGGATTCGTCCTGCTGACGCATCCGCCGTACCTGCTCGTCGTGCACTATCTGCCGAAGCGCGCCATAGGCAGGGACGACACCGACCGGCTGCGCGGCGTACTCGATCGCCACCTGCCCCGCCACGGCGGCCGTCCGCCCCGGCACTGAGGTTCGGTAGGATCCGCAGGTCTTCGTACCGGGGAGGGACCATGGCCGAGGGCCGTAACGCCGAGGGCACCAACAACAGCGCGGAAACCTCTGACGATGTCGTGGACGAGCAGACCGCGGTCCACTTGGTGTACCGGCCCCGGTCTGCCGACACACTGGTCGGCCTGCGGGTCCGCGAGCGGATCAAGCGGACCGGGCTACTTCTGCGGGGCGTGTTCCTCGTACTGTGGGTAGGCCACTGGCTGGTCTCCACCGTGGGCCGCGGGAGTATCGACGCGGTCTCAACGGTTCTGTTCTTGTTCGTCGTCCTGGTGGTGTGGGGGTACCCGCGGCTACAGGCCGCCCACGTGCAGCGGATCACCGGATGGCAGGGCGAGTACCGCGCCACTGTGTCTCCGGCCGGGATCACCTGCCGCAGCGACCACAGCACGTTGGTCCAGAAGTGGTCCGTCTTCCGGGGCTACCGGGAGACGGCAGGTCACTTCGTCCTGCTCAGCCGGGACCCCAACATCATGTGCCTCGATGTCCTGCCCAAGCGGGGCGTACATGAGGCCGAGGGCCTCAACCGGCTGCGGGCCATCCTGGACCAGCACACCACTCGCGTGTGACGAACTCGAAAGGCACCCGGCGCCGGCTGTTCGATCCAAGGTCAGAACCAGCCGCCGTCGGCCTGGATGGTCCTGCCGGTGATGAACGAGGCATCGTCCGACACCAGGAACGAGACGACCGCGGCGATTTCGGAGGGCTGGGCCATCCGTCCGAGCGAACTGGCGGTGCGAATGAGAGTGTGGAATTCAGTGTCGACGTCGGGATGGACGTAGTGGGAAGCCGCGTGAGCGGACATGTCAGTGACGGTTCCTCCGGGCGCGATGGCGTTGATGGTGATGCCGCGCCGGCCGAGTTCGGCGCTGAGGTTGAGCGCGATGCATTCGACGGCGGCCTTACTCGACGCGTAAAGGGCGTGGTAGAAGACCGCCTTGTGGGCACTCTGCGATGACGTCAGTACGATCCTCCCTCCTTCGCCCATATGCCGTACCGCGTTCTGTACGGCGAAGAACTGGGCTCGTGTGTTGATGGCGAAGACGCGGTCGAAGTCGGCGGGGGTGACGTCGCCCAGCTTGCCGAAGTGCTCAATTCCGGCGTTGCTGGCGAGAATGTCCAGTCCACCAAGAGCTTCGGCGGCCTGATCGGCCAGCCGACGGATCTCGTCCGGATCGCTGAGGTCCGCCTTGATCGCGACCACGCGGGGGCCGTCGGCGCTGATCTCGGCGGCGAGCGCTTCGGCCGCGTCACCGCTGCTCCGGTAGTTGATCGCCACGTCGGCTCCGTCAGAGGCGAGCCTGCGGGCCACAGCCGCGCCGATCCCTCGTGCGCCACCGGTGACCAGGGCCTTCCTGCCAGTCAGCTTTCCGCTCATCGGCCTTCTCCCGTCCATGGCAATCCGGCGGTCATGCAGAATGCGCATGCTGCGGCGTATGGGTCCCGGAACTCACGGCAGCAGATGAATTCTTCACCGCGCATACGCAGTGGAGGACTGCCGTGATCGTCCTCGTCACGGTGGGCGCGTACTCGTTCACCACCGGGCCGTAAGCACCACAATCGCCCCGGCCCGGGCACTGGCGCCACTCGGAGCGAAGTCCGGCCCCGAGTGGCACCCCCGCCGTCCGCCACCAGCTCGCCCCGGGCGCGTCAATTGGGGGTTTCGCCGGCTGAGTCCAAGGGCGAAGGGGCGTCAATCCTGCGAGTACACCCCTGCGAGGTGAGAGGTCACTGCACCCCATGCGGCCGGAACTGGATGCTGATGCGTCCTCCCGCGGCCCGCGCGGTCTTGGGGATGGCGTGCTCCCAGGTCCGCTGGCAGGAACCGCCCATCACGATCAGGTCGCCGTGCCCGAGTGGCCGCCGGACGACGTCGCCGCCGCCGCGGCACGGGCGCAGCATAAGGTCGCGGGGCGCTCCCACGGAGAGGATGGCGACCATCGTGTCCTCGTGAGCCCCCCGGCCGATGCGGTCGCCGTGCCAGGCCACGCTGTCACGCCCGTCGCGGTAGTGGCACAGGCCTGCCGTTGTGAAGGGTTCGCCGAGCTCGGCGGCGTAGTGCGCGGAGAGTGCCCGCCGCGCCTCGTCGAGAACGGGGTGCGGCAGCGGTTCGCCGGCGCGGTAGAAGGCGAGCAGGCGCGGGACGTCCACGACCCGCTCGTATATCTGCCGACGCTCGGCCTTCCAGGGAACATTCGTGGCCAGCTGTTCGTACAGGGCGTCGGCGCCACTCAGCCAGCCCGGCAGGACGTCGATCCAGGCGCCGTCGCCGAGCTCTTCTCTGCGGAGGCCGTGCAGTGGGCGTAGACGCACGTCGTCGCTCTGATCGAACAGGGACCCCTGGAGCTGGTGCGATGCCATGCATGCAGCGTACCTCGCATTCGAACATTTGAGCTATAAGGAATGCGTGCGTGCCTCTGCCGCCCGTGAGCGCCGGGGCATCGGATCAGGGCGATGCGTACGGCGCGAGGGGCATCGAACCCGGGATGCGGGACCAGGCGGGGCCGTGGATGACGGGTGGGCGCCTGACGTTGTGGCGGGCCATCGTCGCGGAGATCTCGTTCCCTCCGCCGTCGGCGCAGGTGGTGACCGCTTCGCCCCGGCGCTACGGGCGTCGGCACGCTATTGGACGATCTCCAGCACCGCCATCATGCCCGCGTCCTCATGGTTGAGGATGTGGCAGTGAAGCACGGTCTTGCCGGTGTAGTTCCTGAAGTGGGTCCGGACGACGAGCTTCCCCTTGGCGGGCACGCTCGCCGTGTCCTGCAGGCCGTGGCCGTGGTGCGGTCGGCCGTTGATGCTCATCAACTGGAATTTGTTGACGTGCACGTGAAACGAGTGTTCCTCGTTGCTGTCATTGCGCACGGTCCACTCCTCGACCGTGTTCAGCTTGGACCGGACGTCCACCCGGTTCGGATCGAACCGCTTGCCGTTGATGTAGAACTTGCTGCCGTCCTTGTTCTCGGAGAACACGAGGGTGCGCCGGGCGGCGATCGCCGAGTGGCTCAGGTCCGCGACCGGTGCGAAGGCCGAGGTGGGCAGGGCCTCCGGGTGCGCGGAAGGTCCTTCGGAGACCAGGGTCGCCAGGGTCGCCTGCGGGAACTTGTTTCCGGCCGGCCCGGTGTCGTACGCGAGCGTCTGCAGCTGGGTACGGCCGGTCGGACCGCCTTGTACGAGCACGTCGAAGCGCGCGCCTGCCGCAAGAAGGAGCGAGTCGGCCGTCCAGATCCGGTCGACGGGGGTGCCGTCGTGGGCGATCACATGGAACCGCTGACCCTGCAGGCGGACGTTGTAGTAGACGTTGGCGCTGATGTTGGCCAGCCGCCACAGCTGGGTCTCACCCGGCCGGATGCGGATGGTCGGGTTCAGCTGACCGTTGACGGTGCGATTGGTGGACGCGCCGATGTGCAGGTTCTGGGTCCGGACCGCATCACCCTGGACCTGGAAGTCCTTGAGCCCGACGACATGCTCGGTGATGTGACGCAACTTCGCCGGCAGGTACTCCTGCAGCCCGTCGACGATCAGGACGCCCGACATGCCCCCGGCGACCTGCGGTGCCGAGATCGAGTGCGCATGTGAGTGGTACCAGTAGGTGCCGGGCCGCAGGGTGTTCGGGAACTGGTAGGCATAGTGGAACGTCTGGCCGGGATGAATGTGGACGAAGATGTTGTCGGAGTTACCGCTCGGCGACACATGAAGTCCGTGAACATGCAGATTGGTGAACTCGTTCAGCAAGTTCTTCATCGACAGGTCCACCTTGTCCCCCGGCCGGATCCGCAGCGTGGGAGGCATGTAACTGCCGTTGTAGGTAAGGGCCCACAGCTTGCGGCCGCCCACCTCCACCTTTCGCCTCTCCACGACGAGTTCCACCCGCAGGACCCCGTTGCGGCTCACCATCTGCGCCGGCTCCTTCAGCGGCGCGCCCTGCGCAACCGCCGGCGACTGCAGGGGAACATCCGCCGGCTGTGCCTGCGCCGGTTCCCGCTCCGGTGGCTGCTCACCGGCACAGCCACCGACCAGGAGGGCGATGACGACAACGACGGCAGTGGCCAGTTCGGGCAGCTTGGACCGAGACCGCATTACCTCTCCACTCCTGGGACTCCCCCATCGCACGTAGCTCACTCCCAGCAAGCACGTGGTCCCACCTGTGCGCTACCCCGGTGGAGCGTTCGCGCGACACAGCCACCCCCGACGTACGGATGTCGCTCGGGGCTGCGGGCGCGGACGACGGTCCGCCGGGATGTGGGCATTCCTGCGGTTGGGATCCGCCGAATCCGGAGGATGCGGAGATCGCGGGCCTGATCAACCGCGTATGCCTGGCAAACCGAGTGCATCCGTACGATCCATCCGCACCACAGGGTTGTTCTCGCCGCCGCGCGCTGAGGGGCCTCGACCCCAGCGCGACGTCGGTCGGGAGAGAGGCTGACCAAGCGCCGACGCGGATTCCGCAGGAACCGTAAGCCCATGAGCGCGGCCATGGCCTGTGGAAGGAAGGCCCCGGCAGGGGCAGCGGCCGTGGAGCTGCTCTCCGTGCTGCCGGATCCCCCATCCGATCTTCACCCGTCGTTTCCGCATCTTTGCGGGAATGATGGAGTCATGGCGAACCCGACGATCCTGACTGTCGACGACGACCCGGCGGTCTCCCGGGCGGTCGCCCGCGACATCCGGCGCGAGTACGGCGACCGCTACCGCATCGTGCGCGCTCTCTCCGGGAGCGATGCTCTGGACGCACTGCGCGAGCTCAAGCTGCGCGGCGATCAGCTCGCGCTCATGCTGGCCGACTATCGCATGCCCCACATGAACGGCATCGAGTTCCTCGAGGCGGCCATGGATCTCTTCCCACTCGCCCGTCGTGTGCTGCTGACCGCCTACGCCGACACGGAAGCGGCGATCGACGCCATCAACGTCGTGGATCTCGACCACTATCTCGTCAAACCCTGGAGCCCGCCGGAACAGCACCTTTACCCGGTGATCGACACACTGCTGGACCTGTGGCAGGCCACGCCTGATCCGGGGATCACGGAGACCCGCGTGGTCGGGCACCGCTGGTCCGCGCCGTCCTTCGCTGTCCGTGACTTCCTCACCCGCAACCTCGTGCCCTACCGGTGGCTGCTCTCCGACGAGCCGGAAGGGCAACGTCTGCTGGCCGCCGCAGGGATGTCGGCGGCCGACGTACCGCTGGTCATCACCCCGGACGGCGAGCCCCTGGTCTCCCCCACCGAGCGGGAACTCGCTGCAAAGGTAGGCCTCAGCACAGTTCCGGCCTCGGATTTCTACGACCTGGTGGTGGTCGGTGGCGGGCCGGCCGGTCTGGGAGCTGCCGTCTATGGGGCCTCGGAGGGTTTGCGTACGGTCCTGGTGGAACAGCAGGCGACCGGCGGACAGGCCGGACAGAGCAGCCGTATCGAGAACTACCTCGGTTTTCCCGACGGCGTCTCCGGTTCCCAGCTGACCGAACGTGCTCGCCGTCAGGCGCTGAAGTTCGGGGCGGAGATTCTGAGTGCGCAACGGGCCGTAGCGCTGGAGGCAGCAGGATCGGGCCGGGTGCTGCACCTGGGGCCGGAGGGCTCCATTGCCGCCCACACCGTGGTCCTGGCCACCGGAGTGGCCTACCGGCGGCTGGCCGCCACCGGGCTGCAGGAATTCACGGGTGCGGGCGTCTTCTACGGGTCCGCCGTCACCGAGGCCCCCAGCTGTTCCGGGGAGGATGTGTACATCGTCGGCGGAGCCAACTCCGCGGGACAGGCAGCGGTCTATTTCTCGCGCTACGCGCGGCGCGTCCACGTACTCATCCGTCAAGGTGATCTGACCCGTTCGATGTCCAGCTATCTCATCGACCAGATCAACGGCATCGACAACATCGAGATCCACGCGTGGACCGAAGTCCTCGGCGGTGAGGGCGAGGGACACCTGCAGCGGCTGACCCTTCGCGAGGGCCGGTCCGGCATCGTGCGTACCGTTGCTGCGTCCTGGCTGTTCATCTTCATCGGGGCCGAGCCGCATACCCAGTGGCTGGAGGGAGTGGTCTCCCGTGATGAACGCGGATTCGTGCTGACCGGCCCGGACTTGGTGGCCGGAGGGCAGCGTCCGGCGGGCTGGCGACTGCCAAGAGATCCGTACCACCTGGAGTCAAGCGTGCCTGGTGTCTTCGCCGCCGGAGATGTGCGTTCCTCCTCGGTCAAACGAGTCGCGTCGGCCGTCGGCGAGGGAGCCATGGCCGTCTCCTTGGTGCATCGCTATCTGGAGGCACAGTGAGCACGCCAGTACATCTGTCACCGGAGCAGTTGCGGACGCTGTTCCTGTTCGAGAAGCTCAGCAACGAGCAGCTCAATTGGCTGGCGGAGCGCGGCCGTGCTGAGCAGCGGCCGGCCGGAGGTGTGGTGTACGGGGAGGGCGAACCGGCCACGTGCTTCTTCGTCCTGCTCAGCGGTGCCATCGCGCTCAGCCGTGTGCTGCACGGCGACGATGTGGAGGTCAACCGCACCGATCAACGCGGTGTGTACAGCGGGGCAACCCGTGCGTACCTCGGGGACCGCGTCGAGCAGCGGTATCCCCACACGCTGCGAGCTGTCACCGATGCCGAGTTCTTCGTGCTGCCCGCCGATGATTTCGCCCACGCGGTACGCACGTGGTTCCCGATGGCGCTGCACCTGCTGGAGGGACTCTTCTTCGGTACGCGGGCGGCCAATGCGATCGTGAGTGAGCGGGAGCGGCTGCTGGCCCTGGCCTCGCTGTCGGCAGGCCTGACCCACGAGTTGAACAATCCTGCGGCAGCCGCTGTGCGGGCCACTGCGGCTCTGCGGGAGCGAGTGGCCGGCATGCGCCACAAACTCGCCTTGATCGCTGACGGTCGGCTGGACGGCGCCGAACTGCACCGTCTCGTAGAGCTGCAGGATGATGCGGTGCAACAGGCCGCAACGGCTTCCGGTCTGCCCGCGCTGGCTGCTGCCGATGCCGAGGATGCCGTCGGCGACTGGCTCGATGAGCGCGGGGTGACGGAAGCATGGGAACTGGCACCGACACTGGTCGCCGCGGACATCGACGTGCCGTGGCTGACCTCGGCAGCCGACACCATCGGTGAGGACAACCTCGGCCCCACGGTGCGCTGGCTGGCGTACACCGTCGATACGGAACTTCTGATGGGCGAGATCGAAGATGCCGTGACCCGCATCTCCGGGCTGGTCGGCGCCGCCAAGCAGTACGCGCAGCTGGACCGGGCACCGCAGCAGACCGTGGATGTGCACACATTGCTCGACGCCACGCTGACCATGCTGCAGGCGAAGATCCCCTCCAGCGTCCAGGTGGTCAAGGAGTACGCCCATGGGCTGCCGCCGATTCCGGCTTTCGGAGCCGAGCTCAACCAGGTATGGACCAATCTGATCGTCAACGCCGTCGATGCCATGCCTGACGGGGGCACGCTGACGATTCGGACGTGGCGGGAGGACGCGCGGCTGCTCGTGGAGGTGGCCGACACGGGCACAGGCATTCCGGCTGAGATCAGACCGCGGATCTTCGAGCCGTTCTTCACCACCAAGCCGGTCGGAGAGGGCACTGGGCTGGGGCTGGACATCTCCTACCGCATCATCGTCAACAAGCATCATGGGGACATCCGGGTCTCTTCGCAGCCAGGCGACACCCGCTTCCAGGTGTGTCTGCCGATCGACCTGCAGCCCGAGGACTCCTAAGCACTGTCGTGGCACCCAACAGTGGGGGCAGCTCTGGGCTCGGCCCTGTGTTGTCCGCGACGCGATGTCGTGGCGGCCGCGACGCGGAGGACGGCGGAGGCTGACGCGGCTGACCATCCACTACGACGATGGCCGACATGGCCCGCCGTCGCCCCGCACGCCCCAACTCCCCCGCACGCGGCCCGCCGCGATTCACTCCATCGGTTCCGCCGAATGGTGCTCGACCACAGCAGCGGCGACTGAGCAGGCGCCGAGGCCACCGCCGGCCCACCAGCCACATATCAAGGTGCCGAGGCAGGTTTCCGAACGACGCACGGGGGCGGCGTCCCGGAGTCGCGGACTCGATAGACATCGGACATATCGCCTGGCGCCGGTGAGAGCATCCCCAGCGAATCACACGTGGAGAAAACCGGGGTGCTCGCGCTTCAAACATGGAATTTCAGACGTTCTTTTCTCCGGAGCTTACGGATAGCGGCACCTCATAACGTGTTTGAAGAGAAAATAAGTTGACGGACGCGGCCAGGGCAGTGAGTCGTTGACTGGCCCCTTTCGATCATGCAATCATTCGAATGCACATCCCGTATCCGCTTTTCGTACACCCTGCACCAGTATTCGAACACGCCAGGCACGGTGGAGGTCGGCGGGCCTGTGCGTCAGGCCGTTCGCCATCGCCCTCTACGAGCCGTCATTGCCACGAAGGGGGCCCCATGCAATTCAGGATTCTGGGGCCGCTCGAAGTCGTGGACGACGGCAGGCACATAGATGTCAGCGGGCAGCGCCAGCGCACGGTTCTGGCGATGCTGCTCCTCGAATCGGGACGTGTCGTCTCCAATGACCGCCTGGTGGAGGCCATATGGGAGCGGAAGCCGCCGGCGACGAGCCGCACCCAGGTACAGATCGGCATCTGCGCGCTGCGGCGCATGCTCCCCGCGGGGCCCCACCCCGGCCCCATCGTGACCCGCTCGCCCGGTTATCTCTTACGGATGACCGAGGGGCAACTCGACCTCCACGCCTTCGAGGAACGGGTAGCCGCAGGCGGAAGAGCCGCTGCCGCCCATCAACCCCAGCAGGCGGTAAAGGAGTTACGGGCCGCGTTGGGGCTGTGGCAGGGTCACGCCCTGACCGATATCAGCAGCAAGCCGGTACGGGCGAACGCCGTCCAACTCGACGAGCGGCGCCTCGCCGTACAGGAACAGTGTCTTGAACTCGAACTACGGCTCGGCAATCACCACCGCGCCGTGAGTGAACTCGGCGCTCTGGTCGCCGCCCACCCGCTCCGGGAACGCCTGCGGGTGCTCCTGATGACCGCGCTCCACCGCGCGGGACGGCAGGCCGAGGCCCTGGACGCCTACCGCCGGGCGCGGGCGGCCCTCGTCGAGAGGCTCGGCATCGAGCCCGGCGCGGAACTGCAGCGTCTGCACCGCATGATCCTGGCGGGAGAAGAGGAGTGGGGCACGCCGCCCCGGGTCCAGCCCTTCATCAAGGTGACGGCGCCCGCCCCCGCGCCGGACGGACCCGGCAGCGGCCCGGCGGTCCCGGCCCTTCCGGCAGCGCCGGCGCCCGCCGCAGTTCCGGCACACAAGATTCCGCGGCTGCTACCCGCCGATATCGCCGACTTCACCGGCCGCACTCGAGCGATCCAGCGCATTCTGGCCGCCCCCACCCGCACCGACGCACCCCGAACCGTCGTCCCCGTCACCGTCATCACCGGACGCGGTGGCTCCGGCAAGACGACGCTGGCCGTACATGTCGCCCATCGGCTCGCTCCGGACTACCCCGACGGGCAGCTCTTCGCGAAACTGTCCGGCGCCCCGGGCCACCCGACGAGCGCCGCCGAGGTGCTCCGGCGCTTCCTGCGCGCGCTCGGCGTGAGCGACGAAGCCGTCCCGAGCAGCGTCGAGGAGCGCGCCGAGATGTACCGTGACCTGCTGGCGGAGCGCCGGGTCCTCGTCGTGCTGGACGGCGCGGCATCCGAGTGCCAGGTCGCCCCGCTGCTCCCCGGGTCGTCCGGATCGCGGGTGCTGATCACCTCGTGGCGGCGCTTCACCGGGCTGCCCGCGGACACCCGTATCGAGCTCTCCAGGTTCCGGCGGGAAAGCTCCGTGGAAATGCTGATGAAGATCATCGGACGGCGGCGGGTCGCCGCCGAACCG
Organism: Streptomyces sp. NBC_01224; assembly: GCF_036002945.1. Taxonomy (NCBI): domain Bacteria; kingdom Bacillati; phylum Actinomycetota; class Actinomycetes; order Kitasatosporales; family Streptomycetaceae; genus Streptomyces; species Streptomyces sp. NBC_01224. The sequence goes on from NZ_CP108529.1 coordinate 480,490, forward strand.
CTGGCCGTCGAGGAGCTCTGCCGTGCCTGCGACGATCTGCCGCTCGTGCTGCGCGCGGCCGCCGCACGCCTGGCTGCCCGGCCGCACCGGGCCGTGGCGGACGCCGTCGCCCAGGCCGAGGCGGTGGACCGATGCACGGACGTGGCCCGCAGCCCGGACGAGCTGCGCCACGTGGAGCAGGCGGTCCGCACGTGCATGACCCCGGCTTACGAGGCGCTCAGTCCGGAGGCCCAGCAGGCCCTGCGCCGCCTCGCCCAGTTGGAGATACCCGACTTCGCCCCCTGGGTCGGCGCTCCCCTGCTCGAATGCGAACCGCACCACGCCCAGGACCTGCTGGACGAGCTCACCGAGTCCTATCTGCTCGACGCGGTGGTGGACCAGGCGTCCAGAGCCGTCCGGTACCGCTTCCCCGCCTTCGTACGGGCCTTCGCCCTGGAGCGACTGGCGGCGGAGGAGGCGCCGGAGGAGCAGCGGGCGGCGCTGCGGCGCGTTCTCGACACCTTGGCGTATCTCACCGGAGAAGCGCAGCGCCGCGGCGGGTACGGGGACCCGCCCGTACCGGATGAGCCCATCCGCTGCCATGCGATGCCGCAGAGCCTGATCGACCGTCTGCTGGCGGACCCGTTCGCCTGGTACCAGCAGGAGCGCGCCCAGGTGGAGGCGGCGGGCCGGCAGGCAGCCGAAATCGGCCTGTGTACCATTTCCAGTCGCCTGGCGAGCAGTTCGACGGTGCTGGCCCGGAAGTGATTCCCCCTCGGGTGGCAGCCCGGCGGTTCGGCCATGGGCACCCATTCCCTTTTGCCGCCCGATACCGGCGCGCATCCCGTCACGGCTGTCCTGCCGGCAGCCTCTCAGGCGGTCTCCCAAAACTCACCCGCGAACCCCGACGGGCTCCGGGGGAACGCCGCGCCGGGACACGATTCAATCTGCCGTTCATATACAAGGCGGACGCGTGCTTATTTACCTCTATCACTTCCCTAAATTTACGCTAACGATGTGATTCAAAACCCTCCCAATCGTTAAAAGATGCAGGTCAGGCGCTAAACACAAGGGTTGACCGGCCCTGATGCGCATCTCTAATGTGGCAGCGCTCCTCCATGTCCCATGCAAATAATCCCCCAGTTATTCGCAGCGTTCACAGGTTCTCTTCGGCGATGCACGTACGCACTGCTCTGTGTGCTCTTCAAGAACCGCGACCGCGTTTCGTTTTTATTGGACCTTTAGTGGACCGGTGAGAAGGGCGTCATCATGGACGGCATCCCCACGACCGACGAGAACGCGGGAGAAGACGCACGTACGGGAGGCGGAACGCGACCGTCCTCGGCCGGCCGGCTCCGCGCCAGGCCGGATGAGCGCGGACCGCTCTCTTTCGGCCAGCAGCGGCTCTGGTTCCTCGACCGCTGGCTCGGGGACAACGCCGTCTACAACATTCCGGTCGTTCTTCGCTTCACCGGCCCCTTGGACGCCGCCCGCCTGACGGCCGCCGTCACTACGACCACGGCCGGCCATGACGCCCTGTACACCGTCTTCGAGGCGGACGGGAACGGGGAGCCGCGCCAGCGGTTGCTGGACACCCGTGAGACGGACTGCCCGCTCGTCGACCTCACCGGACTCGCATCCGCCGACCGTGTCCGCAGCGCACGGGAGGCCGTCGAGGCGGAGGCCCGCAAGCCGTTCGACCTGGCCCGGGATCCGATGCTGCGTGCGTCGCTGTACCGACTGTCCGAGGACGAGCACTGGTTGCAGCTGACCTTCCACCACATCGCCTGCGACGGCTGGTCGCTCGATGTGTTCCAGCGCCGGCTGAACGAGGCGTACCGTGCCGGTGGCGGGTCGGCCGGGCCACTGCCGGTCCAGTACGCCGACTACGCGTTGTGGCAGCGCGAGACACTGCGCGGTCCTCGTACGGAGAAGGCCCTGGCGGCCTGGACGGACGCGCTGGCCGATGCTCCGGCCGTGCTGGACCTCGGCACGGACCGCCCCCGCCCGGCTGAGATGAGCTATCGGGGCGAGACGACGGACTTCCCGCTCACCGGAGTGTCCTCGGCGGCACTGGAGGCGTTCGCCGCCGAGGAGAACGTCAGTCTGTACACGGTGATGCTCGCTGCCTTCCAGGTGCTCGCCGCGCGCCACTCGGGAAGCAGCGATGTCGTCGTCGGTTCGCCGGTGGCGGGCCGGGACAACGCCAAGCTCAACGATCTGGTCGGCTTCTTCGTCGACACGCTCGTCCTCCGGGTGGACCTGGGGGACGACCCCGGCTTCCGGGAGCTCGTGGCGCGCTCCCGCGCGTCGCTGCTGAGCGCACTCTCCCGCAGCAGGGCCCCGTTCGATCTCGCCGTGAAGCAGCTGCACCCGGAACGGTCACTGAGTCACAACCCGATTGTGCAGACGCTTTTCGCCTTCCATGAGGAGGAGCCGCTGGAGCCCTTCGGTGAGGGGCTGAGCGTCGAGCGTTCCATGGTGGCCACGGGGACCGCGAAGTTCGACCTCACCTGGTCGGTGTACCGGCGGCCGGACGGGCTCCGTCTCCAGGTCGAGTACGCGACGGACCTGTTCGACGCCGCCACCATCCGTACCCTGGTGGACCACTGGCAGATCCTGCTTGATCAGATCCTCGCCACGCCCGATCTTCCGGTGAGCCGACTGCCGCTCATGGCTCCTGCCGAGCGGCAGTTGGTGGAGTCGTGGGCGGGTGACGGCGGAGAACTCCCGGTCGGTGCGATCCACGAGCTGGTGATACGCCGGGCGCTGGAGACGCCCGACGCCGTGGCCGTCGTCTGCGACGAGGACACCCTCACCTACGCCGAACTCGTCACCCGCGCGGCCCAGATCGCCGCACTGCTGGTCGAGCAGGGCGTGGGACCCGAGGTCTGCGTCGGCATCTGCGTCGAACGATCCCTCGACACCGTGATCACCACCCTCGCCGTCCTCATGGCCCACGGCGTCTACGTCCCCCTCGACACCGCCTTCCCCACCGACCGCATGCACCACATGCTCACCGAAGTCGACGCCACCCTCGTCCTGACCCACCAACCCACCCACGACACCCTCCCCCACGGCCCCTGGCACACCCTGAACATCGACACCCTCCAGGCCACCACCACCCCGGACCTCGACCACACCCTCACCCACCTCCCCCAACACCTCGACCCCGACCACGCCTGCTACATCATCTTCACCTCCGGATCCACCGGACGCCCCAAAGGCACCACCGTCACCCACGCCAACGTCACCCGCCTCTTCAACGCCGTCCAACAACGCCTCCCCTTCGGCCCCCACGACACCTGGACCCTCTTCCACAGCTACGCCTTCGATGTGTCGGTCATGGAGATGTGGGGCGCCCTCACCACCGGCGGACGCCTTGTCGTGGTGCCGTATCTGACCAGCCGGGACTCGGAAGCGTTCTACGCACTCGTACGCGACCGGTCGGTCACGATGCTCAGCCAAACCCCTTCGGCCTTCCGCCAGTTCGAGACAGTCGATGCAGTGGAGGGTGGGGAACTGGCCCTGCGGGCTGTGCTGTTCGCAGGCGAGGCGCTGAACCGGGCTTCGGTGCGCCGCTGGGGCGCCCGTCACGGTTACGCCTCACCACTTCTCGTCAACCTGTACGGCATCACCGAGACCACCGTGCACGTGACGTACACCGAGGTGGACGAGGGCCAGCTCGACGGTACCTTCAGCCGGATCGGCAGGGCGCTGCCCGATCTCCGTCTTTACGTCCTGGATCCGTCGGGCGATCCGAGTCCGATCGGTGTCGTCGGGGAGCTCTACGTCGGCGGGCCCGGCGTGACGCGTTGCTACACAGGCCAACCGGCGCTCACCGCACAGCGTTTCGTTCCGGACCACCTCGGTCGTGCGCCGGGGGCCCGGCTCTACCGCAGTGGGGACCTCGCCCGCCGGACGGCCTCCGGCGACCTGGAATACCTGGGCCGGGCCGACGCCCAGGTGAAGGTGCGCGGCTACCGTATCGAGCTGCCGGAGATCGAGGCCCGACTGGGCCGGCAGCCCGAGATCCGGCAGGCCGTCGTGGTCGTCCGGGACGATCTCGGCGGCCACACGGACCTCGTCGCCTACCTCGTACCGGAGCCGGACGCCGACCCGCCCACCACCAGTGAACTCCGTGACGCCCTCGCCGGCCACCTCCCCGACTACATGATCCCGAGGAACTTCGTCTTCCTCGATGCCCTCCCGCTCACTCCGCAGGGCAAGCTCAACCACCGGGTTTTGCCCGCTCCGGCGACCGAACGCCCGCAATTGGAAGCCGAGTTCGTCGCTCCGCTGCCCGGGACGGAGGAGCTGCTCGCGGGGATCTGGAGCACCGTTCTCGGCGTCGACCGGGTCGGCCGCCACGACAACTTCTTCGACCTCGGCGGCGACTCCATCCGCAGCATCCAGGTACTGGGACTGGCTCGTACCCAGGGGGTCGGTTTCGAGCTGCAGGACCTCTTCCGCACGCCCACCCCGGCGGGGCTGGCCGAGGCCGCCTCGACCCATTCGGCGTCCGAGGCTCCGCAGCGCGACCGTGAGCCGTTCTCCATGGTGAGCGCCGAGGACAGGGCGCGGCTGCCACTGGGCCTCGTGGATGCCTATCCGATGGCGGAACTCCAGGTCGGCATGATCTACGAGATGGAGCTGGACCGTGAACGGCTGCCGTACCACAACGTGGACAGCATGCGCATCAACGGCCGGTTCGACGAGCGCAGCTTCAAGGAGGCGCTCCGCCTGGTCGTGGAACGCCACCCGATACTCCGCACGTCCCTGGAGTTGAGCGGCTACAGCGAGCCGCTCCAGCTGGTGCATGCCACGGCGGAGATGCCGTGTGTGGTGTCCGATCTGCGCGCGCTCGACGACGAGGCGCAACAGTCGGCGATCGCCGCATACGTGACCTTCGAACGCTCCCATGTGTTCGACCACTCCCGGCCGCCGTTGCTGCGGTTCGGCATCCACTGGCTCTCCGACGATGCGTTTCAGTGGACGGTGACCGAGCACCACGCCATTTTCGACGGCTGGAGCCTTCACTCCACGCTCGCCGAGATCACTGGCCTCTACCACCGGCTCGCGACCGGTGCGGGCACGGTCGTCGCCCTGGACCCGCCCGAGTCCGCGTACCGCGACTTCATCGCGGCGGAACGGGAGGTGCTGCGCTCGAAGGAGAGCGAGGCGTTCTGGCTGGAGCGGCTCACGGACCGGCCCACGGGCCGGCTCCCACGCTGGCCGGACCGGCACGACGCCCGGCTGGCCACGCCCGAGCGCGAGAACGAGTGGCGGGTGCTGCACACGGCGGAGAAGCACGGCTCGATCGAGACGCTGCTGCCGGCGGAGCTGTGCGACGAGCTGCTGGCGCTGGCCAAGCGTTGTGGGGTGCCGCTGAAGTCCGTGCTGCTGGCAGCGCATCTGCGGGTCATGAGTCTGGTCACCGGAAGCACGGACGTGCTGGCCGGGCTGTCGTCCAACGGACGGCTGGAGGAGGCCGGGGCGACCGAGGTGCGGGGACTCTTCCTGAACACCGTCCCGTTCCGGCTGGATCTGCCGGACGGCAGTTGGCTGGACCTCGTACGCGCGGTGTTCGAGGCCGAGCAGGACATGCTGCCCCACCGCAGATACCCGCTGGGGGCGTTGCAGCGTCGTATGGGCGGCGAGGCCCTGTTCGAGACCAGCTTCGTGTACAACCACTTCCACGTGCTCACCGACGAGTTCGGTGAGGGGCGCCTGACGATCGTGGACGGGAAGATCGACAGCTTCAGCACGCTGCGTGCCGAGCCGACCAACTTCCCGCTGAGTGTCGGCGTGATCCGCAATCCGTACTCCACACGGCTGCTCCTGAGTCTCGACTACCACCTCGGTGTTCTGGTCGAGGACCAGGTGGCGTTGATGCGGGACTACTACGTGCGGGTGCTGGAGTCGATGGTCTGCGAACCGGACACCGCGTTCGGGGACGTCGTCCTGCTGGGAGACGCCGAGCGGGAGCTGGTGGAGTCGTGGGCGGGTGACGGCGGAGAACTCCCGGTCGGCGCGATCCACGAACTGGTCATACGCCGGGCGCTGGAGACGCCCGACGCCGTGGCCGTCGTCTGCGACGAGGACACCCTCACCTACGCCGAACTCGCCACCCGCGCAGCCCAGATCGCCGCACTGCTGGTCGAGCAGGGCGTGGGACCCGAGGTCTGCGTCGGCATCTGCGTCGAACGATCCCTCGACACCGTGATCACCACCCTCGCCGTCCTCATGGCCCACGGCGCCTACGTCCCCCTCGACACCGCCTTCCCCACCGACCGCATGCACCACATGCTCACCGAAGTCGACGCCACCCTCGTCCTGACCCACCAACCCACCCACGACACCCTCCCCCACGGCCCCTGGCACACCCTGAACATCGACACCCTCCAGGCCACCACCACCCCGGACCTCGACCACACCCTCACCCACCTCCCCCAACACCTCGACCCCGACCACGCCTGCTACATCATCTTCACCTCCGGATCCACCGGACGCCCCAAAGGCACCACCGTCACCCACGCCAACGTCACCCGCCTCTTCAACGCCGTCCAACAACGCCTCCCCTTCGGCCCCCACGACACCTGGACCCTCTTCCACAGCTACGCCTTCGACTTCTCCATCTGGGAAATGTGGGGCGCCCTCACCACCGGCGGACGCCTCGTCGTCGTCCCCTACCACACCAGCCGCGACACAGACGCCTTCTACACCCTCGTCCACGACCAGGCCATCACCCTCCTCAGCCAAACACCATCAGCCTTCCGCCAATTCGAAGCAACCGACCACACCCACAACCGCCACCTCGCCCTACGCGCCGTCGTCTTCGGCGGCGAAGCACTCGACACACCCTCCGTACGCCGCTGGACAAACCGCCACGGCTGCACCACACCCCGCCTCATCAACATGTACGGCATCACCGAAACCACCGTCCACGTCACCACCAACGAAATCGACGAACACCAACTGCACAACGGCACCACCAGGATCGGGCGGGCCCTCCCGGACCTCCGAGTCCGGATCATGGATCAGCACGGCAATCCCGCGCCGATCGGTGTCATCGGCGAACTGTACGTATCAGGGCCGGGGCTCGCGCGCGGGTACGACGCGCGGCCGGCCCTCACGGCTGAGCGTTTCGTCCCCGATCACCTGGGACGGACGCCTGGAACCCGGCTCTACCGCAGTGGGGACCTCGCCCGCTGGACACCCTCCGGCGACCTGGAGTACCTGGGCCGGGCCGACGCACAGGTCAAGATCCGCGGCTACCGCATCGAACTCGGCGAGATCGAGGCACAGTTGGCTCGGGGGGCCGGTCTGCGTGAGGTCGTTGTCCTTCCGTATCAGGAGGCGAACGGCCGTACGGATCTGGTCGCCTATCTCGTGCCGGAACCGGGCACCGACCGGCCCACCACCAGCGAACTCCGGGACGCCCTCGCCGGCCACCTCCCCGACTACATGATCCCGCGGAACTTCGTCCTCCTCGACGCCCTCCCCCTCACCCCGCAAGGAAAGCTCGACCGACGCTCCCTGCCCGCCCCCACCACCGAACGCCCCACCCTCGAAACAGAGTTCACCCCACCCCTCCCCGGAACCGAAGAAGCTCTCGCCGCCATCTGGGCCGACATCCTCGGCGTCGACCGCATCGGCCGCCACGACAACTTCTTCGACCTCGGCGGCGACTCCATCCGCAGCATCCAGATACTCGGCCGAGCCCGCGACAACGGACTCACCTTCCACCTCCAAGACCTCTTCCACCACCCCACACTCGCCGACCTCGCCACCACCACAGCCACAATCCAGCCCACCACCACACCACCCACCACCGCGCAGCCCTTCTCCCTCCTCACACCCCACGACCGCGACCAGCTCCCCGACCACCTCGACGACGCCTACCCCATGGCCGAACTCCAAGTCGGCATGGTCTACGAAATGCAACGCGACCCCGACCGCAACCCCTATCTGAATGTGACGTCGCTGCATCTCCCGGGCCGGTTCGAGCAGGAAGCCTTCCGTGCGGCAGTGTCCATGGTGGTGGAGCGGCATCCTGTGCTGCGTACCTCTTTCGACCTCAGTGGTCTGTCCGTGCCGATGCAATTGATGCACGCGGAAGTCGAGATGCCTCTCGGCCTGGTGGATCTGCGCGGGCTGAGCGAGGCCCGACAGCGGCGTGAGCTGGCCGATTACGTCCGTGGGGAGCGGACGAAGGGGTTCGATCCGGCGGTGGCGCCGTTGTGCCGGATGGCTGTCCATGTGCTGTCCGACGACGCCTTCCAGTGGACCGTCACCGACCACCACGCCATCCTCGACGGCTGGAGCCTCGCCTCCACCCTCGCCGAAATCACCGACACCTACCACACCCTCCTCGACGGCAGCACTCCATCACTCCCGCCCCTCCGCTCCACCTACCGCGACTACATCGCAGCCGAACAAAACGCACTCACCACCCCCGCACACACCACCTACTGGCACAACCTCCTCACCGATCGCCCCGACACCCGCCTCCCCCGCCACAGCGGCAACGGCGACTCCCTGCTCATCGGGGAACGGCTCGACGACGAGGTGCATGAGCATGACGACACCGGCGGGTACGGAGCGCTGGTCACCGTCGTGCCGCCGGAGCTCCTGTCGGCGCTGGAGGACAGCGCCGCCCGGATCGGTGTGCCGTTCAAGGCCGTCGTCCTGGCCGCCCACGTGCGGGTTCTGAGCCTGGTCACGGGCAGCGCGGATATCGTCACAGGGCTGTCGTCCAACGGGCGACTGGAGGAGACCGACGGCACCGAGGTGCGGGGGCTCTTCCTCAATTCGCTGCCTTTCCGGCTGCGACTGCCAGACGGCAACTGGGCGGATCTGGCGCGCGCCGTGTTCGATGCCGAACGGGAGATGCTGCCGCACCGCAGGTACCCCATGCCGGCGCTGCAACGTGCGCTGGGCGGCGACCCCCTGTTCGAGACCGGCTTCGTCTACAACCACTTCCGCCACGTGGACGAGCTGGCCGAGGGGGGCCGTGCCTCGGTCTCCGGGCCGCACGACGAGACGGCCGCCGGTGTCGCCCGGACCAGCTTCCCTCTGCATGTGGCCATGAGCCGCGAACCGGGCCTGGTCGGTATGCGACTGGAGCTGGAGTACGACGCCAGGGAGTTCCCTGCGGAGCAGATGCGTCTGATCCGCGACTATCACCTGCGGGCGCTGCGGGCGATCGCCGAGAATCCGGACGCCGCCCACCGAGCGGCCGTCCTGCTCGGCGAGGCCGAGCAGGCTCTGCTGGAGCGCTGGAACGACAACGCAGCCCCTGTCCCGTCCACACCCGTCCACGAGCTGGTCGAGGCGCGGGCGGCGGCGCAACCCCACCGCGTCGCCGTGGTCGCCGGGGAGCGGTCCCTGACGTACGGCGAACTCGATGCGCGTGCCGACCGGCTGGCCCATCACCTGCGCCGGCTGGGCGTCGGCCCAGAGGTCTTCGTCGGGGTCGCCCTGGACCGTTCGCCCGAACTGGTCGTCGGGCTGCTGGCCGTACTCAAGGTCGGCGGGGCCTACGTACCGCTGGATGTCTCCTTCCCCGCGGCCCGGCTCGCGCACATGCTCCAGGAGGCGGACGTGCGGGTGGTCCTGGCCGGGGCGAGTACTACGGAGCTGGTTCCGCGGGGGCCGTGGGAGACGGTCGACGTGGACACCGTCGTTCTGCCCGAGCAGGCGCGGTGCGGCCGGGTCCCGGAGGCCGGCGCCGGGCCGGACAACGCCTGCTACGCCATCTTCACCTCCGGTTCCACGGGGCGGCCGAAGGGCGTGGTGACCCGGCATCGCAACGTGACCGAACTGCTGCACGGCGGCCCCGCGATGGAACTGCGGGAGGACGACACCGTTCTCCAGATCGCGACGGTCGCCTTCGATGTCTCCACCTTCGAGATATGGGCACCGCTGGCGGCGGGGGCCCGGCTCGTGCTCGCTCCACCGGCACGGTACGCCCCGGCCGATGTGGCGGGCTGGGTGACGGATCACGGCGTGACGATCCTCCACGCCACCGCCTCACTGTTCACCCTGCTCGTGGACGAGCAGCCGCAGGCGTTCGACGGACTGCGCCGTCTGCTCACCGGCAGTGAGACGGTTTCCGCACCGCATGCCGGCCGGATCCTCGCCCGATGCCCTGAACTTGAGCTGGTCAACTGCTGGGGGCCGACGGAGACCACCACGTTCTCCGTCTGCGGCATCTTCACCGCGGACTCGCTTCCGGCCGGCCCGCTGCCGCTCGGCACACCACTGGCCAACACCGAGGTCCGGGTGCTGGACGAGGCCGGCCATCCCGTGCCCGTGGGCAGCCCGGGTGAGCTGTACGTGGCCGGGCCGTGCCTCGCACGCGGCTATCTCGGCAGACCCGCGCTGACCGCCGAGCGCTTCCTGCCGCATCCCTCCGTGCCGGGTGCTCGGCTGTACCGCACGGGTGACCGGGGGCGCTGGTCGGCCGAAGGCCAGGTGGAGTTCCTCGGCCGGGTCGACCACATGGTCAAGATTCGCGGCTACCGGGTGGAGCCCGGCGAGGTGAGCGAGGCGATCAGCGCTCATCCGCGCGTTCGCCAGTGTGTCGTGACAGCGCCGCGGGACGCGTCGGGCCGGGCAGATCTGGTGGCGTACGTGGTGTGCGACGCCCCAGCACCCCATGTGTCCGAACTGCGGTCGGCGCTGCGGGAGAAGCTGCCGGAGTACATGCTGCCGAAGGCATTCGTGTTCCTCGACGCGTTCCCGCTGACGGCCCAGGGCAAGGTGGACCGCGGCAGGCTCCCCGCACCGTCCGGGGACCGCCCGGAGCTGTCGGCTCAGTACGCGGCGCCGCTGCCCGGGGTGGAGGAACGGCTGGCGGTGATCTGGCGTCAGGTCCTCGGGGTGGACAGGATCGGCCGGCACGACAACTTCTTCGACCTGGGCGGCGACTCGATCCGCAGCATTCAGGTGATCGGACGGGCCCGGGAGGAGGGTCTGCTGCTCACGCTGCCCGTACTGTTCCGGTCGCCGACGCTCGACGCGCTGGGCACCGAGGTGACTTCGATGACGGACGACCTGCTCCCCGCACCGACGGCGGAGCCGTTCGCCCTGTTGTCGGCGAAGGACCGGCAGGCGCTGCCGGAGGGGCTGGTCGACGCCTATCCGATGGCGGCCCTCCAGGTCGGCATGGTCTACGAGATGGAGATCGACCCGGACCGCAATCCTTACCACAACGTCAGTACGGTGCGGCTCGGCGAGCGGTTCGAGGTGGACGCCTTCCGGCGGGCCGTCGAGCTGACCGTGGGCCGCCACGATGTCCTGCGTACCTCGTTCGACCTGAGCGGATACAGTGAGCCGGTTCAGCTCGTGCACGAGCGGGTCGAGCCGCCGCTGACCGTCGTCGATCTGCGGGGTCAGGACGACGGTGCGCAACGGGCGGCGGTGGCGGAGTGCGTCCGTCGCGAGCAGGACGAGGGCTTCTCGGTGGCGGTGGCGCCGTTGTTCCGGATGACGGTCCATGTGCTGTCCGACGACGCCTTCCAGTGGACCGTCACCGACCACCACGCCATCCTCGACGGCTGGAGCCTCGCCTCCACCCTCGCCGAAATCACCGACACCTACCACACCCTCCTCGACGGCCACACCCCCACACTCCCGCCCCTCCGCTCCACCTACCGCGACTACATCGCAGCCGAACAAAACGCACTCACCACCCCCGCACACACCACCTACTGGCACAACCTCCTCACCGACCGCCCCGACACCCGCCTCCCCCGCCACACCACTGCTCTTCCCGACGGGCTCGCGGGGCTGTGCAGCGCGGGCGAGGTGCACCGCAACGACGCGGAGCGCCGGCACGGAGAACTGGTCACGCCCCTGCCGGTCGGTCTGGGCGATGGTCTCGACCGGTTCGCCAGGCGTTGTGGGGTGCCGCTGAAGTCCGTGCTGCTGGCAGCGCATCTGCGGGTGATGAGCCTCGCCACCGGCAGCCGGGACGTTGTCACGGGGCTGTCGTCCAACGGACGGCTGGAGGAGACCGACGGCACCGAGGTGCGAGGGCTCTTCCTCAACACTCTGCCGTTCCGGCTGGAACTGCCGGACGGCAGTTGGCGGGACCTCGCGCTCGCGGTGTTCGAGGCCGAGCAGGACCTGCTGCCCCACCGCAGGTACCCGATGTCGGCGATCCAGCGCGAACTGGGCGGGGAACCGCTCTTCGAGACCGGCTTCGTGTACAACCATTTCCGCCAGATCGACGCACTCGCCGGTGGGGCGGACACGAACGACGATCACGCCCGTGCGACCGGAGGCGGGCGGACCCACTTCCCGTTGCTGGTGGCCGTCAGCCAGGAGCCCGGGCACCAGGGGCTGAGCCTGGAGATGGAGTACGACAGCGGAGAACTGACCGCCGTCCAGGTGGCGTTGATGCGCGACTCGTATGTGCGGGTGCTCGAGTCGATGGTCTGCGAACCGGACACCGCGTTCGGGGACGTCGTCCTGCTGGGAGACGCCGAGCGGGAGCTGGTGGAGTCGTGGGCGGGTGACGGCGGAGAACTCCCGGTCGGCGCGATCCACGAACTGGTCATACGCCGGGCGCTGGAGACGCCCGACGCCGTGGCCGTCGTCTGCGACGAGGACACCCTCACCTACGCCGAACTCGCCACCCGCGCAGCCCAGATCGCCGCACTGCTGATCGAGCAGGGCGTGGGACCCGAGGTCTGCGTCGGCATCTGCGTCGAACGATCCCTCGACACCGTGATCACCACCCTCGCCGTCCTCATGGCCCACGGCGTCTACGTCCCCCTCGACACCGCCTTCCCCACCGACCGCATGCACCACATGCTCACCGAAGTCGACGCCACCCTCGTCCTGACCCACCAACCCACCCACGACACCCTCCCCCACGGCCCCTGGCACACCCTGAACATCGACACCCTCCAGGCCACCACCACCCCGGACCTCGACCACACCCTCACCCACCTCCCCCAACACCTCGACCCCGACCACGCCTGCTACATCATCTTCACCTCCGGATCCACCGGACGCCCCAAAGGCACCACCGTCACCCACGCCAACGTCACCCGCCTCTTCAACGCCGTCCAACAACGCCTCCCCTTCGGCCCCCACGACACCTGGACCCTCTTCCACAGCTACGCCTTCGACTTCTCCATCTGGGAAATGTGGGGCGCCCTCACCACCGGCGGACGCCTCGTCGTCGTCCCCTACCACACCAGCCGCGACACAGACGCCTTCTACACCCTCGTCCACGACCAGGCCATCACCCTCCTCAGCCAAACACCATCAGCCTTCCGCCAATTCGAAGCAACCGACCACACCCACAACCGCCACCTCGCCCTACGCGCCGTCGTCTTCGGCGGCGAAGCACTCGACACACCCTCCGTACGCCGCTGGACAAACCGCCACGGCTGCACCACACCCCGCCTCATCAACATGTACGGCATCACCGAAACCACCGTCCACGTCACCACCAACGAAATCGACGAACACCAACTGCACAACGGCACCACCAGGATCGGGCGGGCCCTCCCGGACCTCCGAGTCCATGTCCTCGACCCGTACGGGAACCCCACCCCGATCGGAGTGGTCGGAGAACTCCACATCGGCGGCGCGGGCCTGGCACGTGGCTACACCGGTCAACCCGCTCTCAGCGCACAACGATTCGTACCGGATCACCTGACGCCGACCCCCGGTGCCCGCCTCTACCGCAGTGGGGACCTCGCCCGCTGGACACCCTCCGGCGACCTGGAGTACCTGGGCCGGGCCGACGCACAGGTCAAGATCCGCGGCTATCGCATCGAACTCGGCGAGATCGAGTCTCAGTTGGCTCGACTTGATTCGGTCCTGCAGGCCGTTGTCGTCGTCCGGGACGATCTCGAGGACCGTACAGATCTGGTCGCCTATCTCGTGCCGGGACCGGGCATCGACCGGCCCACCACCAGCGAAGTCCGCGACGCCCTCGCCGGCCACCTCCCCGACTACATGATCCCGCGGAACTTCGTCCTCCTCGACGCCCTCCCCCTCACTCCGCAGGGCAAGCTCAACCACCGGGCCTTGCCCGCTCCGACGACCGAACGCCCGGCACTGGCAGCCGAGTTCATCGCTCCGCTGCCCGGGACGGAGGAACTGCTCGCGGGGATCTGGAGCACCGTTCTCGGCGTCGACCGCATCGGCCGCCACGACAACTTCTTCGACCTCGGCGGCGACTCCATCCGCAGCATCCAGATACTCGGCCGAGCCCGCGACAACGGACTCACCTTCCACCTCCAAGACCTCTTCCACCACCCCACACTCGCCGACCTCGCCACCACCACAGCCACAATCCAGCCCACCACCACACCACCCACCACCGCGCAGCCCTTCTCCCTCCTCACACCCCACGACCGCGACCAGCTCCCCGACCACCTCGACGACGCCTACCCCATGGCCGAACTCCAAGTCGGCATGGTCTACGAAATGCAACGCGACCCCGACCGCAACCCCTATCTGAACGTCGAGAACCTTCCGGTCGCCGGTCCCTTCGACGCTCCCGTCTTCCGACGGGCTCTCGCGCTGGTGGTGAAGCGGCACCCCATTCTGCGTACGTCATTGGCGCTGACCGGGTACAGCAAGCCGCTCCAACTGGTGCACACAGACGCCGATGTGCAGCTGACGGTGCTGGATCTGCGGGGTCTCGGGGACGACGCGCAGCGCACGGCTCTGCGGGAGTGTGTCCGTACCGAGCGGGCGAAGGTGTTCGACATCGGTGCAGCACCGCTGTGCCGGATGACGGTCCATGTGCTGTCCGACGACGCCTTCCAGTGGACCGTCACCGACCACCACGCCATCCTCGACGGCTGGAGCCTCGCCTCCACCCTCGCCGAAATCATCGACACCTACCACACCCTCCTCGACGGCCACACCCCCACACTCCCGCCCCTCCGCTCCACCTACCGCGACTACATCGCAGCCGAACAAAACGCACTCACCACCCCCGCACACACCACCTACTGGCACAACCTCCTCACCGACCGCCCCGACACCCGCCTCTCGCGCGATTCCGCCGCACTGTCCGACGAGCCGGGCTACCGCAGCGTCACCACGCATCTGCCCCCGCAACTCCTCGCCGCGCTGGAGCACGGTGCCGCGCAGGCCGGTGTTCCGCTCAAGGCAGTGCTGCTGGCCGCCCATCTGCGTGCGTTGAGCCTGGCGACGGGGAGCCCGGATGTCATCACCGGGCTGACGGCCAATGGGCGGCTGGAGGAGACCGACGGGGCCGAGGTGCGGGGGCTCTTCCTCAACACCGTGCCGTTCCGGCTCCATCTGCCCGAGGGCAGTTGGGCCGATCTGGCGCGGGCCGTGTTCGACGCCGAGCGTGAGATGCTGCCGCACCGCAGGTATCCGATGGCCGCGCTCCGGCGCGAGCTCGGTGGTGCACCGCTCTTCGATGTCAACTTCACCTACAACAGTTTTCCGCAGTTCGGTGCGCTCGCCGAGGCGGGTGCGCTGGCCAAGGAGGGACCGGGCAACGACGTCCCTGGCGTGGCCCCCACGAGCTTCCCGTTCAGCGTCACGCTCAGCCGGGAATCGGTGCTCGGCGGGATGTGGATGGAGCTGGAGTACGACACCGCGGAGCTGTCGGCCGACCAGGTCGCCCGGCTGCGCGACTACCACCTGCGGGCGCTGGAAGCGGTGGCGGCGGACATCGGAGCAGACGCGTACGGGGCGCCGTTGCTGAGCGAGGCCGAGCAGGCGCTGCTCGACATGCTGAACTACACGACGGACGCCCGGGCGGCCGGCAGGGTTCCGGTGCACGAGCTGCTACGGCGGCAGGCCGCCCGTACCCCGGACTCGCTCGCGATCGAGGACGGCGAGACGCGGATCAGCTTCGCCCGGCTGGACGCGGACAGCGATCGCCTCGCGCGGCGGCTGCGTCGGGACGGGGTATGTCACGGCGATCTCGTCGGCATCTTCCTGCGGCCCGGATCGGCCGCGCTGACCACCTTCTGGGCGGTGTGGAAGGCGGGGGCCGCGTTCGTCCCGCTCGATCCCGGGCTACCGGAACACCGTCTGCGCTCGATGCTGGATCAGGCCCGGCCCGTTCTGCTGATCACCGACGACCCGAAGGCCGCCCCGAACGGTCACCGGCTGTTCGATCTTTCGGCCGTCACGCACGACGCAGGGCCGGAGGAGACCGGTACGCGGTCCGGGGACGGCCGGGACAGTGCCGCGCTGCCGTCCGTGAGCGCGCGGGACCTGGCCTATGTGATGTTCACGTCCGGCACCACCGGCGGCCCCAAGGGCGTCATGATCGAACACGGCAGCCTCTCCGCCTATGCGGTGGGTACGCCGCTGGGACGCACTCGCTCTCTGGGTGCCGAGAAGCCACTGCGGGTGGTGACCGGCACGTCGGCGTACATCTCCGACTTCCTGCTGGCGCAGGTTCTCCTGGTGCTCGACGGTCACACGCTGTGTGTGCTGAGCCAGGAGCAGCGGCGTGACCCCGGGCATCTCGTCGCCCGCGCACATGATCGCGAGCGGGCCGTGGACGTCATCGACACGACCACCGTTCAACTTCAACTTCTGGTGGAGCAAGGGCTGTTGGAAGCGCCTTGGCCACCCAAGCTGCTCGTCTTCGGCGGCGAGGCGTGCCCGCCCGATCTGTGGGCGGCGCTGGGCGAGCGGTCCGGCGTGCGGGCGTTCAACAGTTACGGGCCGGCGGAGGCGACGGTCGAGGCGACCGTGGCACAGGTGACAGGTGACGGCGGGCCCGTCATCGGCCGGCCCTGCGCCAACACCAGGATCCATCTCCTGGACGCCGCAGGGCGTGAAGTGCCGCCCGGCACCGCGGGTGAGATCTGCGTCGGCGGCGCCGGGGTGGGCCGGGGCTACCTCGGCCGGCCCGGGGTCACGGCCGACCGTTTCGTGCCGGACCCCTGGGGCCCGGCGGGCAGCCGTCTCTACCGCACGGGTGACGTCGGCCGTCTCACCGACTCCGGTGATCTGGAGTTCCTGGGGCGGGTGGATCACCAGCTGAAGGTGCTCGGCGAGCGCGTCGAGCCGGAGGAGGTCGAGGCGGTGCTACGCGCCCATCCGGGCGTGGCCGGCGCGATCGTCGGCCGCCATCCGGACCACGAGGGGCTGCTGGCGAACGTCGTACCGGCCCAGGGTGGTGCCCCGGACCAGCGGGAACTGCGACGGCATGCCGCCTCCCGGCTGTCGTCGGCAGCGGTTCCGACGCACTTCGTGGTGGTCGACGCATTGCCGCTCACCCCGGCCGGAAAGCTGGACCGTGGCGCTCTGCTGACCGCCGGCCCCGTCTCGGGTCCAGAGGGAACCGAAGGTCCAGAAGGTATCGGGGGTCCGGGCGAACCGGGCCGTGGCGCGGCGGAGTCGGCGTTCTCCCGGACGGAGCGGCGCGTCGCCGAGGTGTGGCACAAGCTCCTCGGCCTTCGTGCCGCCCGGCAGGACGACTTCTTCGCGATCGGCGGGCACAGTCTGCTGGCCGTGCGGCTCGCGGGTGAGCTGGGCGCCGCTTTCGGCACCACGGTTCCCCTGCCGCAGCTGTACAGCACTCCCACGCTGGCGGGTCAGGCGGCGTACCTCGATGACGCCCGGCACGCGCGGGAGGGCAGGGGCCGAAACGGCGGCCCGCGCAGCATCATCGTCCTCGGCGGCTCTCCCGGGCTCCAGCCGCTGGTGCTGGTGCATCCGCTCGGCGGCACGCTCTTCTGCTACCGGGATCTGACGGCACGGGTCGCGGACTCCTTCGAGGTCCTGGGGGTCCAGGGGGACCTGATGGGCGGCGGGGACACGGCGGACTTCGCCTCGCTGGCGTCGGGTTACGCCCGTGAACTGGCACCCCTGCTCCGGGGGCGACGGCCCGTGGTCGCCGGCTGGTCGGCCGGCGGTGTGCTGGCTCACGAGGTCGCCTCACGGCTGGCGGACCGGGGCATCGTGGCCGATCGTGTCGTCATCATCGACGCCGCTCCCCAGCAGGGGCCGGACGCGGCGGCGGACGCGGCGGCGCTGGAGCGGCTGCGTACCGATGTGGCACGGCTGGGACCGCGCCGGCTCCTGGCGGAGCACGCCATCGACGACGTGCTGCGGCTGCTCGGCGTGGACGCGGAGGCACTGGCGGAGCTGAACGGGCCCGTCACCGCGTCACTCATGGAGTTCTGGCAGGGGATGCTGTCCGGCCTGGCCGGACACCGGCCCTCCCCCTACCCGGGCCCCGTGCACCTCGTGGTGTCCGGCCGGGGTGAAGAGGCGGCCGTGCGTGCCGCGGTCACCGGATGGGAGCGGTTCGCCGGGACGCTGCGTGTCTCGTACGCCGACGGCGACCACTACCAGCTCATGCGGGAGCCCTGGATCGGGGACGTGGCCAAGGTGTTCGCCGGCCCGGACGATCCGACAGATCAGACCGACGGGGGCGTGTCCGGCCGGTCCTGATCCGCCGTACACATCCGAATCCGGCTGGACCCTTTCGAAAGGAACTCGACGTGCTGGTGCTCGGTGTCAGCGGACTCGACCGATCGTTGTCCGTCAAGAAGAACATGCTGCCCGGTCTGGACCGGCGGGAACAGCGTGTGGTGCAGGGCCTCGACTCGGCCGCGGCCCTGGTCGGGGAGCAGGGCGTGATCGCCGCCTCTGCGCAGGAACGACACGACGGGGTGAAGGGTACGGGCACGTTCCCCGTCGACGCGGTCGAGGCGTGCCTGCGGATGGCCGGAGTGACCCTGGACGACGTCGACTTCGTCGCGCACGGCTTCCGGTACGAGCCGTCCGTCGCGTTCGAGCGCGACGAGTTCGCCCGGCGCTGGTACCGGGAGGTGTACAGCGAGGACGTGCAGTACGAGGTGTTGCGCGCGCACTATCCGGACCAGGACTGGGAGCGCAAGTTCGTCCGGGTTGGCCACCATGTCGCCCATGCCGCCAGCAGCTACTACCTGAGCGGGTTCCCCGACGCGACGGTTCTGGTGGCCGACGGCATGGGCGAGGCCGAGTCCACGTCGGTCCTGCGGGGCAGCGGTGACGCGTTGCACGGTGTGCGCAGCTACTCCATATCCGCGTCGCTGGGCATCCTCTACAGCGTCGTCACCCAGTACCTGGGGTTCCTGCCGGGGATGGACGAGTACAAGGTGATGGGTCTGGCGCCCTATGGGGACGCGAGCCGGTACGCGAATGTGGCCGACGAGCTGGTGCGCAGGGCTCCGGGCGGACGGCTGCTGGCCCCCGTCCTGGCGCACGACAAGTCGCCGACGGAGCGCGAGACGCACCGGGGGGCCATCCGACGGCTGGAGGAGCTGTTCGGTCCGGCCCGGCATCCGGAGGCACCGCTCGACCAGCGGCACATGGATGTCGCGGCGACCGTCCAGCGCAAGCTGGAGGAGAGCCTGCTGTATGTCCTGCGCGAGACGGCCGATGCCGCGGGCGGCTCCCGCAATCTGTGCATGGCGGGTGGTGTCGCGCTGAACTGCACGGCCAACGGTGTGATCGCCCGCAGCGGTCTGTACGACCGGGTGTTCGTGCAGCCGGCGTCGGGGGACGACGGTACGGCCCTCGGCGCGGCGCTGTGGCAGCTCCAGCAGCACGTACCGGCGCCACCGGCCCCGATGACGATGCCGTACTGGGGCGAGGAGTTCGACGACGCGGACATCGAGGCGCAGCTGCGTGGACTGGGTGACGGATTCACCGTACGGAAGCTGTCCGAGGACCAGCTGCTGGCCGAGGTGTCGTCGCTGATCGGCGCGGGGAAGGTCGTCTCCTGGTTCCAGGGGCGGATGGAGTTCGGCCCGCGTGCGCTGGGCAACCGGAGCATCCTCGCGGACCCGGCATCGCCCGGCATGCGTGCCCATCTGAACACCGTCGTGAAGCAGCGTGAGGAGTTCCGGCCGTTCGCGCCGGCCGTCCTGGCGGAGGAGGCGACCACCTACTTCGAGATCGAGCCGGGGCAGGAGTCGATGTACCGTCACATGCTTTTCGTGGCACAGGTGCGGCCCGAGTACCGCGACAAGCTGCCGTCGATCACACATGTCGACGGCTCTGCCCGCGTGCAGACCGTCGACCGGGAGAGCGCCCCGAGGTTCTGGCGCCTGATCCGCCGGGTCGGTGACGACCGGGGCATCCCGATGGTGGTCAACACCTCGTTCAATCTGCGCGGCCAGCCGATCGTGCGGACGCCGGACGTCGCGGTCGCCACGTACGCCCGCTCGACGCTGGACGCGCTGGCGATCGGCGACTGGCTGGTGACCCGTGACCAGCCGTCGACCGCCGGGACCGCAGGTGCGACCGATGAGTGAGCGGCCCGCCCTCGGCGGGGCACGTTCCGTGGCGGAGCTCCGTGAGGCCGCCGCCGCGATCTGGCGCGATGCCCTCGGTCTGGACGACGTCCGCGACGACTGCAACTTCTTCGACGAGGGCGGCGACTCCGTCCTCTCCGTGGAGGTGGCGATCTCGCTGCGCGAACTCACCGGCCAGGAACTCGAACTGGATATCCTCTACGAATACCCGGAATTCGGCGCACTGTCGGCGGCGTTGAGCGGAGGCCCCGATGAGGGAGGGCCGGAGACGAGGGAGCTGACCGCCGCCGAGGAACGGCTGTGGACCGCCGAACAGCTCCACCCGGGGAGCGCCGTCTACCATCTCGCCGTCCGCTACCGCTTCCCCGGCGGTCTCGACGTCATCAGGCTGCGCGCCGCGCTCGACAAGCTGGCGGCCCGGCACGAGGCGCTGCGGCGCGGCTTCGTGAAGCCCGCGCTCTCACTGACCGCGCGGAAGGTCTCCGTGGCCTGCCGGTGGGTGGACGCGCAGGGCGTGTCGGACGAGAGTGTGCGCGAACTCGTCGACACCGAGGTGCGCACACCGTTCGACCTGGGCCGGCCTCCGCTGTTGCGGGCCCTCCTCGTGGACCGGGGCGACGCCGGCAGTGAACTGGTCCTGACCGTGCACCACTTGGTGTGTGACGGGGCCTCGCTGGACCTCCTCGAAACACAGCTCCAGCAACTCTACGAGGACGGCTCGGATTCAGAGGGCACGGAATGGGAGTCCGCCGGCCGGCAGGCCGTTTCCGTACGGCCCCGGGATGCCGCAGCGGCGCTGGACCACTGGCGGACGATGCTCGCCGGCTGCCCCGGGGCGCTGTCCCTGCCGCACGATCTGGCCCGTCCGGCGCGGCCCGGTGTCAAAGGCGCCGCCCATCGCATCCCGCTCACGGACCAGCAGGTGTCGACGATCCTGTCGTCGGCCGAGGAGGAACGGCTCAGTCCGTTCATGGCGTGGGTGGCCGCCTATGTGACCGGCCTGATAGCGGTGACGGGCGACCGGGATCTGGTGCTCGCCGTGCCGGCCTCGTCCCGGGGTCCCGCCCAGGCGGGCGAGGTCGGCATGTTCGTCGACACGCTGCCGCTGCGGTTCACCGTCCGGCCCGGGGCCACGGCCCGTGATGTGGTGCGGTTGGTACGTCGTGTGGTGACCGGTGCCCTGGCCCATCAGCAGGTGCCGTTCCAGACGCTCGTCGAGGAGGTGTGGTCCGGCGCCGACCGTTCGCGGGCCCCGCTGGCTCAGACCGCCCTCACCTACATGGACACCACACGGTGCGGGCTGCGGTGGGACGGCCACAGCGCCGAGCGTGAGCAGATCGGCACGGGCACCGCAAAGTACGAGGTGCTGTGGCTGGTCACGCGGACCGGTCGCGGAACGGTCTGTGAACTGGAGTACTCCACGAACCTGTTCACCGACGAGGCGGCGGCCGCCCTGCACCGACGCATGGTGGCGGCCATCGGCGACGCCTTCGCACAGCCGGACGCCCCTCTGACGGAGTGCGGTACGGACGCGCTCGACGGGTTCGTACCGATCCACGAGAGGGTGCACCGCCGGGCCGTGGAGCACCCCGGCGCGGTGGCGGTGCGACACGGGCGGACGACGCTGACGTACGGGGAGCTGGACCGGCGGGCGAGCGTGCTGGCCGCCGGGCTCCGGACGGCCGGGATCGGCCGCGGCGCGGTGGTGGCCGTGCCCATGGAGCGCGGCATCGCGTCGGTCACCACATGCCTCGGCATCCTGTACGCGGGCGCCGCCTACCTGCCGGTGGACGTCGCTCAGCCGGCCGAGCGCACCCGGCACATCGTGCGGACCGCGGCGACGGCGGCCGTCGTCATGGACGACGCGGCGGCCGAACTGCTCGCGGAGGTGGTGCCCGCGCACCTGCTGGAGAAGCTGCTCGTCACCGACGAGGCCCCGGTGGCCCCGGCGGCGGTGACCGGCGCCGATGTCGCCTACGTGATCTGCACCTCGGGCTCGACCGGCCGTCCCAAGGCGGTGGTGGTGCCGCACCGTGCCGTCGTGCGGCTGGTGCCGGACGCGGACTTCGTGGCGTTCGGCCCCGCCGACCGGGTCGCGCATGTGTCCAATCCCGCCTTCGACGCGGCGACGCTGGAGATCTGGGGAGCGCTGGCCGGCGGCGGCACCCTCGTCGTCGCGGACCGGGACGTCCTGCTGTCACCGCGGCGGATGCGTTCCTTCGTCACCGACGAGGGCATCTCCGTCATGTTCCTCACCGTGACGCTCCTCAACCAGGTGGTGGACTTCGCGCCGGACGCCTTCCGGGATCTGCGGGTGCTGCTCTTCGGCGGTGAGAAGCACGATGCTCGCAGGTTGGGGAAGCTGTTCGCGGCCGGCCCGCCCGCCACAGTGGTGAACGGCTACGGCCCCACCGAGAACACCACATTCAGCACCACCCATGAGGTGACCGCCGAGGATCTCGCCAAGGGCGTGGTCCCCCTCGGCCGCCCGCTCCCGCGCAGCACGGCGTACGTGCTCGACGCATCCGGGCAGCGGGTCGGGGCCGGCGGAACCGGAGAGCTGTACGTCGGCGGCGAGGGGCTCGCCCACGGCTACCTCGACGCCCCCGCGCAGACCGCCGCAGCCTTCGTCCCCGACCCGTTCGCCGGGCGTCCCGGGCAGCGGCTCTACCGCACGGGCGACCAGGTGCGGGTCCTGCCCGGTGAGCGGTACGAGTACGTGGGGCGGCTCGACGACCAGGTGAAGGTGCGCGGCCACCGCGTCGAACTCGCCGAGATCGAGGCAGCGGTACGGAGGCAGAACGGGGTGGCCGACGCCGTCGTGCACGCACGTCCGACGGACGACGGCATCGAGATCACCGCCTTCGTGACACCGGACACCCCCGGGGATGGACCTCAGGCGGCCCTGGACGTCACCGTGCTCGGGGACGGACTGCGCAGCGAACTGCCGCAGTACATGCTGCCGACGGTGATCGTCGTCGACCGCATCCCCGTCACCGCCAATGGAAAAGCGGACCGCGAGGCACTCCTGTCGGCGTCGGCCGGGGCCGGGGCAGGTGGCTGCACTCCGGCAGAGTCCGCCGATCCGTCGCAGGACGGCGACCCGGTCGACGGCACGGTCGACGGCACGGTCGACGGCACGGTCACTGCGCTCTGGCAGGAGGTGCTCGGCACCGGGAGCGTCCGGCCGCAGGACAACTTCCTGAACGCGGGCGGACATTCCATCAAGGCCATGCGGCTGCTGGCCCTCCTCGGCGAGGAGCTGGACGTCACGATCGATCTGGTCGACTTCTTCGAGAACCCCACCCTGCGCGGGCTCACCACCCTCGTACGGCAGGAGCTGACGGGAGGCGAGCTGTGAGCGCCGCTCCCTCTCTGGGCCGCTTCCTTCACTGGGCGCAGGTCCAGCCGGACGCCGTGGCGATCGTCGACGAGAGCGGCGAACTGACCTACGCGGCACTGGAGTCCGCCGCGCGTGCCCGTGCGGCCAGGCTGTCGACTGACGGGGTGCGCCCCGGTACGCGGGTCACCGTCGAGTGCGGGTACGGCGCCGACTACGTGGTCGCCCTGCTGGCGACCTGGCTGCTGGAGGCGGTGGCGGTGCCGCTCGATCCGGCCGCGCCGGCCGAACGCCGCCGCCATCAGGTCCGACAGGCGGGCTGCGAGGCGGCCGTTCCCTTTCCGTACGCCGACGGCGTCGTCCGCGCCGCCGTCGCCGACGAGATCTCCGAGCGGGCGACCGGGACCGCCGGCCCGCCGGACGCGGGCGAGCCTGCCGCGTACATCCTGTTCACCTCGGGCTCGACCGGGCTCCCCAAGGGGGTGGAGATCGAGCACACCGGGCTGCTCACCATGCTGGACCACTTCTCCGGCGCCATGGGGCTGGGGCCGGGCGACCGGATGCTCGCGCACAGCAGCATCGTCTTCGACATGTCCGTGCCGGAGATGCTGGTGCCGCTGACGAGCGGCGGCACGATCGCCGTCGCTCCGTCGCGGTGTGCGCGCAACCCGGAGTTCTTCGCGAAATGGCTGCTCACCCAGGAGCCCGGCGCCGCGTACGCCACACCCAGTCAGCTGCGGCTGCTGCTTCCCTTTCTGGCCGGTGAGCGGGCCTTCACCCACCTGGTCAGCGCCGGGGAGGCGCTGCCCGCCGCGCTGGCCGAGGAGTTGGACGGGGTCGTCGGTACCTTGTGGAACGGGTACGGCCCCACCGAGACGACCGTCTGCGGCCTGTGCACCGAGGTCCGTCCCCCCTATCGGGACCCGTTGCCGATAGGCGTACCGATCACCGGTCTGCGCGCCCAGGTGCTGGACGGGTCGCGGCAGCCCGTTCCCGAGGGTGAGGTCGGTGAACTCTGCCTCTACGGGGTCGGCGTGGCGCGCGGCTACGTCGGTGAGCCCGGCCTCACCGCCCGGTCCTTCACCACCGGTCCCGACGGCTCCCGTGCCTATCTGACCGGCGACATGGTGCGGATCGGTGCCGACGGACAGTACTTCTTCCACGGGCGGATCGACGACCAGGTGAAGATCCGGGGACACCGTGTCGAGCTGGGCGAGATCGAGTCGGTCGCCGAGCGCACCCCAGGCGTCTCGCAGGCGGTCGCCCTGCTCACCGAGGCGCTGCGTGGGCGGGCCGAGTTGCATCTCGCCGTGGTGTGCCGGGCCGAGGACGGCGAACCCGTCGGCCCGGGGGCCGCCGCGGCCGCGCTGCGCGAACGCCTGCGGCGGGACCTGCCCGTCCACATGCGGCCGGGACGCCTGTTGTTCTTCGACGAACTGCCGCGCAACGCCTCGGGGAAGACCGACCGCAACGGGGTGCGGCGGATCGTCGAGGAGCGTCTGAGACGTCCCTGAGCCAGGCACACGCACTCCGTCACCGGTCGTGCGCCCGAACAGATCCTTCCAGTCGATTCAACCGTCAGTCACGAAAGGCAGCGGACTCATGAGCGAGCAGACGACCGGCACCCGGTACAGCGTGGTCCACAACGATGAGGAGCAGTACAGCCTCTGGGCCGAAGGGCGGCCGCTCCCGGCCGGCTGGCACCGCACGGACTTCAGCGGCGGGCGCGAGGAGTGCCTGGCCCACATAGACACGGTCTGGACGGACATGCGCCCCAGGAGCCTGCGGGTGGCCATGGACGAGAACTGAGAGCTCATCGACCGAGGGCCGGGGAGGGAACCCATCGTCGCACGGGTGCCTTCCCCCGCCGTATCCCCAGCCAGCAGTGGAGGTCAGCCGTGTGGGCGCTTCTTCGCCGCAATGCGCAGTTCCGTCGGATGTTCGCCGGCGAGGCGGTCTCCAGCTTCGGGGACAGCGCCATGTTTCTGTCACTCGCCATCTGGGCGAAGGACCTCACCGGCTCGAACGCCGCCGCCGGTCTGGTCATGCTGGCACTCACCGTGCCGGGCCTGTCCGCGCCCTTGCTGGGGCACCTCGTGGACCGGGTGCATCGCAAGCCGCTGCTGGTCAGGATGTACGGCGGCATGGCGGTTCTCGTGCTGTCGCTGCTGGCCGTCCGGGGCTCCGGCCAGTTGTGGATCATCTATGTGGTCGCCCTCGCCTACGGGGTGCTGGTCTCCACCCCCGCCCGCCAGGCGCTGCTGAAGGACCTGCTGCCGTCGTCCGACGCCGTCCAGGCCAGGTCGCTCCTCATCGCCACCAGGGAGGGCGTGCGCATCGCTTCCCCGGTGGCCGGAGCAGGGGTGTACGTGGCCTTCGGCGGCGTCGCGCTGGCTGTGCTGGGGGCGCTCACACTGAGCGCGGCCGCGCTGCTGATCGGTTCGGTCAAGGTGATCGAGTCGGAACCGGACCCCGTCGAGGAGTCCTTCGGCACCTCCCTCGCCGCCGGCCTGCGGCATCTGCGCGGCACACCGCTGCTGTTCCGGTTGACGCTGGCGATGGTCGTCTTCCTCGGCGGCATCGGCATGCTGGAGACCGCGGCGTTCGCCGCCGTCGATCACGGTCTGGGCCGCCCGGCGGCGTTCGTCGGAGTCATGGCGTCCATCCAAGGCGCCGGTTCAGCGCTCGGCGGTCTGATCTCCGGGACAGTGATACGGCGTCTGGGTGACGTCGGTACCAGCTGCGTCGGCTACGGGCTCGTCGCCCTGGGGCTGCTGCTGTGCGTCTCACGCGATGTGGCGCTCTTCCTCGTCGGGACGACACTCATCGGTGCGGGCCTGCCGTTCGTGGCCGTGGTGCTGGGCGCGGCGGTGCACCTGTACGCACCGGCCCGGATGCAGGGTCGCGTCAACGCCGCGGTCAACACCGCGAAGGACGGAGCGCAGACCCTGTCGCTCACGGCGGGCGCGGCGCTGATCGGGGTGCTGGACTACCGGGTCATGTACCTGGTGATGACAGTGACCACGGTGGCGTGCGCGGTCAGTCTCCTGGTCCGCTCGATTCCCGCTCCGCAGGTGGTGCCGTCGGTGGCGGACGCCCCGGCCGACGAGGGGCCCGCACGGGGCGCGGCCTCCGCGCGTGAGCAGGGCAGCGCCGCACCCGCGGGCGAACCGCGGGTGGGGTGAGTCCCGCCGCCCGGGCCCGCAGAACGAGCCGCACCGAGCGCGGTGTGGAAGGCTCCCACGACGACGGGCGTACGGGACGGACCCTTGCAGCCGATCGCTGCTTCCGACGTCGCCGCGGCTGTCGTGGGGGCCGCGGCGAAACGCCGTTTCAGGGCATCCGGAACATCGCGGGCCCCGACGTCTTCCCGCTGGACGAGCTCGGCCGGATCACTCCGGCCGCACGCCCCGACGGCCGCCGTGTGGTCACCGACGACCGGGCGCGCATGTCCGCCAGGGTCACCAAAGACGCCCTGACCGCGCCCGCGGACGCCGACCGCCCCAACGCACTGCACGGACCGGCTTCAGCAGTCGTAGCCGGGCTGCTCCGCCGCTCCCCTACTCCACCGTGATCGCCTGCACCGGGCAGACGCGGGCCGCTTCCTTGACCATCGGGTCATCCACGTCCTCCTCGTGACCCGGCAACAGTTCGCTGAAGCCGTCGTCGTCCTGTGTGAAGACCTTCGGCGCGGTCAGCGCGCACTGGCCGGCACCGATGCACACATCCCTGTCGATACTGATCCGCATCACCACTGCATCCTTTCCAGGAGGGGTCCGGTCACCACGCCACAGGCAGTTCGAGCATGCCCTGGATCGTGTCGCCGGGCTTGAACGGGATCTCGTCGACGGGGGCCGCCAGCCTCAGCTCCGGCAGTCGGTCGAAGAGGGTGCGCAGTGCGATCTCCAGCTCGGCCCGCGCGAGATTCTGGCCGAGGCACTGATGGACCCCGAAGCCGAAGGCGACATGGCCGCGCGATTCCCGGCCGAGGTCCAGTTCATCCGGCGCCGGGTACGCGGCTTCGTCCCGGTTGATCACCGAAGTGGACAGTACGACGCCGTCACCGGCTCGGATGGTCACCCCACCCACCTCGATGTCCTCCGTCGCCACCCGTGAGATGCCGTCGGCAATGGACAGGAATCGCAGCAACTCCTCGACCGCGGCGGGCATCAGATCCTCGGACGTGCGCAACCGGTCCAGCTGGTCCGGATACTGAAGAAGAGTGAACGTACCCAGCGAGATCATGTTCGCGGTCGTCTCGTGTCCCGCTACCAGCAGGATCTCTGCCAGCTGGACCAGTTCGTCGCGACTGATGGCCCCGGTGTCGAGCTGCTGGGTGATGAGCTCGTCGAGCAATCCCTCGCCCGGGTCGGACCGCTTGCGTTCGATCAGCGACCGGAAGTACTCGTCGAGCGCCGCCCGCGCGGCCTCGATATCCGCAGCCCCGGGACCGCGCAGCAACCTGCGCGACTGGGACTCGAAGAAGTCGTGGTCGGCGTACGGAACACCGAGAAGCGCACAGATCACCATTGAAGGAACGGGCAGCGCGAAGGCGCTCACCAGATCGGTGGGCGGGCCCTGCTCGATCATGGCGTCCAGCAGCCGGTCCACGGTCTCCTGGATCTTCGGCCGCAATGCGGCGGTCCGCTTCACGGAGAAGCTCGGGATCAGCATCCGGCGCTGCGCGTTGTGCTCGGGGTCGTCGACGCCGATCAGTTCGATACGCCGTCTGGTGCTCCGGGCCACCCGCTCGGTGAACACCGGGAACGCGGGGTTCTCCCGGTCGGCCGACAGCCGCCGGTCGACCAGCAGCGCACGCGCCTCGGCATGCCCGGTCACCAGCCACACCCGGCGGCCGTCGAAGAGTCTGGCGGGAGACAGCGGCTTCTGCCCGTCGTTCTGTGGCCGGTACTCCGCCGGCGGGTGGTACGGGCAGGTGCGGTCCTGCGGGAAGGAGACGGTCTCGGTGTCTGCCATGGCGGGCCTCGCAATGAGGACGTAGGGGTTCCTACCGGTCTCCCCCACTAGATGCCTCAGTCACCTATCTAGTCTACGCAGTGTTCGGCCAACTCGCCGGGTGTGCGGCCCCTCGGAAGCGTAACGCCGCGACCTGCGTCCCGCCCCGCGAGCCACCGGCGGACACGGCCGCGCGGAACGGCAGCCCCGGCGGCTGCTCCGGCGGCTGCTCCGGCGGCTGCTCCGGAAGACCGGGGCGGCGAGGGTGCCGCGTACCACGACGCCGACAGGGGCGACCGGGAATCCGGGCATGGCGGCCACAGGCTCCCGCCGAGATTTGCCGCCCCACGGCACCGGTGCGCGCTGCGCACATGCTCAGGAGCGTGCCAGGTCGGCCCGCAGAACTGGCTTGGTCACCTTGGCGAGGCGGCAAGGAGGGTGACAGGAAGATCCGAACAATGGTCCACTTCTTTCATGGCCTACCGCAAAACCCCCGCAGTGCAGGACCGGCTCGCCGCCGCAAGGGACCGCCTCATCCAGTGCGCCACGTCCGTCGTCGCCGACGTGGGCTGGGCGAATGCCTCCGTCACCGCAGTCGCCGCCGCTGCCGGAATGTCGGTCGGGTCCGTCTACCAGCACTTCCCCTCGAAGGGTGCCCTGGCCGTGGAAGTCTTCCGGCGCGCCTCGGCACGCGAGGTCGAGGTGCTCGGAGAAGTACTCCGGGACGGCAGCGGCGACGCGGCGGAACGACTCGCGTGCGGAGTCCGCGTCTTCGCCCGCCGCGCCCTGCAACACCCGGGACTGGCCTACGCCCTGCTCGCGGCCCCGGCCGAGCCCTCGCTGGGCGAGGCCCGTTCGGAATTCCGGCGCCGCTATCGCGCGGTGTTCACCGATGTGGTTCGCGAGGGCGTCGCCGCCGGATTGTTCCCCCAACAGGATCCCGAGGTCACGGCCGCCGCACTGACCGGCGCGATCGGAGAGGTGTTGGTGGACCCGTTGTCCGCTCCCACCGGCGACGCGGCCGATCATCTGGTGGCCGAGCTGATAGCGATGTCACTGCGCTGCGCAGGCGCCCCCTCGGCCACCACCGGCTGACGGCGCCGTCCCCGACCGGCAGCGGATGGCGGATCAAGGCGGGTGCGGACGCCACGTGCTTCGTAGATCGGCGAGAACACTCGAGCACCGGAAGGCCGGACGTCACGGCGCCGACCCGGGTCCGGCGAGAGAAGCATCGCGGCCGGGGCCGCGTCACGGAGCCGATGGGCTGCTCGGCGGCGGGGCGGCCCGCAGCGCCTGTTCCGTCCAGATGACCTTGCCGCGGTCCGTGTAGCGAGTCCCCCATCGGTCGGCGAACTGAGCGACGAGGAACAGCCCCCGGCCTCCCTCGTCCGTGGTGGCCGCCTGCCGCAGATGAGGCGAGGTGCTGCTGTGGTCCGAGACCTCGCAGATCAGGGA
This sequence comes from Streptomyces sp. NBC_01224, assembly GCF_036002945.1. Lineage (NCBI taxonomy): Bacteria > Bacillati > Actinomycetota > Actinomycetes > Kitasatosporales > Streptomycetaceae > Streptomyces > Streptomyces sp. NBC_01224. The sequence goes on from NZ_CP108529.1 coordinate 510,502, forward strand.
GCGGTCACGGAGCAGTCGTACACCGATGGGGCCTGTGGCGTAGCGAATGGCGTTGGTGACCAGTTCGCTGAGGATCAGCTCTGTGGTGAACGCCTCCTCCACCAGATCCCACTCGGCCAGCTTGCGGGACACCTCGGCCCGTACTTGGGACACCGCCGAAGGGTCGGAGGGTACGTGCAGCTGGACCACGTCCGCGGCATCCAGCCTGCGTGTACGGCCGACGAGAAGCGCGATGTCGTCGCGGGCACGCTCGGGCACGAGGGTGCGCAGGACCGCCTCGCAGGTCTCCTCGGGTGTCCGGTCGGCGTTCTCGGCGACGGTCCGGCGCAGGAGTGCCAGCCCTTCGTCGATGTCCCGGTGCCGGTCCTCGACGAGTCCGTTCGTATAGAGCACGAGGCGGCTGTTCTCGGGCAGCAGCGCTTCGAGGGTCTCGAAGGGCAGGCCACCGAGCCCCAGCGGTGGGCCGCCCGGCACATCGGCGAATTCCGAGGTGCCCTCCGGGTCGACGATCACCGGCTTGAGGTGGCCGGCCCGCGCCATGGTGCAGCGCCCGGACACCGGATCGTAGATCGCATAGAGGCAAGTGGCGCCGGTGACTCCCAGGTCGGCGCTGTCGACTGCCTCGTCCTGGTCGATCTGGGCGACCAGTTCGTCCAGGTGCCACAGGAGTTCGTCGGGCGGCAGGTCCAGGGCGGAGAAGTTGTGGATCGCCGTGCGCAGGCGCCCCATGGTCGCCGCGGCGTGCAGTCCGTGGCCGACGACATCGCCCACCACGAGCGCGACTCGGGCGCCGGGCAGCGGGATGACGTCGAACCAGTCCCCGCCGACACCGCCCAGCCCACCCGTTCCGGCCTGTGCCGGCAGGTACCGGTAGGCGACGTCGATGGCGCTCTGTTCCGGGACGCCGCGCGGCAGCAGGCTGCGCTGCAGGGTCACCGCCATGTTGTGCTCGCGTGTGTAGCGGCGGGCATTGTCGATGTTCACCGCGGCCCGGGCGACCAGTTCCTCGGCGACGGACAGGTCCTCGTCCTCGAACGGCTCGGACTTCGCCGAACGCCAGAACAGGGCCACGCCCAGGATGGCACCGCGGGCGCGCAGCGGAATCGCGATCACCGAGTGGAATCCGTGCTCGACGAGCTGCCGCGCCCGTGCGGGGTCCTGCTGCTGCCACCCTGAGAAGGCCGCCAGATCCGCATCGAGGACCGCCTCCCCCCTGCGCAGACCGGCCCCCAGGGGCGTGGTCGGCAGAAAGCGGATCACCGAGCCGACAGGGTGGAGCGGCGTGTCCTCCCGGATGCCGCTGAACGCGGTCCGACGCCACTCGGCATCCATGCCCACGGCCGTCGGCTCCTCGCCGCGCAGTACGGCCTCCGCCACATCGACGGTGGCGAAGTCGGCGAAGTGGGCCCTCACGAACTCCGCCAGCTCCTCGCACGTACGCACCACGTCGAGGGTGGTGCCGATCTCTGTGCCGGCCTCGTACAGCAGATTCAGCCGCCGCCGTGCCACATCGGCCCTACCGGTGAGTGCCCGGAGCTCGGTGGTGTCACGCAGTGTCGTCACGCTGCCGGGCGGGCCGCCGTCCCGGTCGGTCGACCGCTGGTTGACAGCGAGCAGGCGTTCGCCGACCGGAACCACCTCGTCGGTCACGGTCCTCCCCGAGGCCAGCAACTCCGTGGTGACAGGATCCAGCCCCAGCTCGGCCGGCACACGCCCCTCCACGTCCGCCGGCAGGCCGAGCAGCCGACGGGCCTCGTCATTGGCGAGCAGCAGCCGGCCGTCGCCGTCGATGATGAGCACGCCCTCCCGCACCGCGTGCAGAACGGCGTCGTGATGCTCGTACATCCGCGTCATCTCGGTGGGACCGAGGCCGTGGGTCTGGCGACGCAGCCGTCTGCTCACCGCCGCCGTCCCGGCCGTGCTGAGCAGCAGGATCCCCGCAGCCGACCCGAACAGGAGGGGAAACTGCTGCTCGACGACGCCGCCCACACGCTTGAGGGTGATTCCGGCGGACACCAGACCTACGACGGTGCCGTCACGTCCGATGACGGGCACCACTGCCTGTACGAGGGGGCCGATGGTCCCGGTGACTCTCTCGACGACGATGCCGCCGTTCAGCGCGGGCTGAAGATTGCCGACGAATTTCTTCCCGATCCGGTCGGGCAGGGGGTGGGTGTAGCGGATTCCGGCCCGGTTCATCACGACGATGAAGTCGACCCCTGAGAGTTTCCGGGCCCGCTCGGCCAACGGCTGCAGCACCGCGGTCGGGTTCGGGCTCGTCAGCGCTGCCTCGATGCCCGGTGAACCGGCAAAGGCCTCGGCGACAGCGACCGAACGGCCGCGGGCTTCTCTTTCGCTGTCGGCCCGGGACTGCGACACGAGCGCGGCGACGGCTGCGGCCACGAGCAGCACGACGATCGCCACCTGCAGGAGAAAGAACTGACCTGCGACGGTTCGCATCTTGAGAACCGAGCGTCGGCGGCCGTACCGTCCGGTCATGCCTTCTTTGTACACCCTGCGCACACGCTGGGCGAGCAGTCCGGCGCAGCGTGCGAGGCCCGTCGGGCAAGGTGGAGCGAGCCGGCCCGGAGCGAGTCGGCCAGGGTACAAGGCCCGCCCGATTCCGGCCCTCGCGGGCCCCAGCGCCCCGGCCGACACTGGTTGACGCCCTTGGCGCGCGGCGACACCCGAGGTGTGTGACGCCTACACCGGACGGCCGAGGGCGTGCACCTCGCGCCCGGTGGACGGACTCACGCGGGTTACGGAGAATCGCCCGTTGCCGGCGCTTCGGTGTCCCGCTCGGGAAGAACAGTGGTGCTGAAGTCCGCCACGGCCGCCTCCAGACCGACGTCCTGCTGTGCCCGCTCGGACATGTACCAGCGGTGTTCCAACAGCTCGTGATAGAGCTCGGCCGGGTCCATGGAGCTCCGGAGATCCCGCGGAACCGCACGCACCGTGGGCCTGAACACCTCGCGGACCCAGCGGTGGGCAAGCACCTCCGCACGGGCACCGAGCGGGTCGCCCGGCGCATGGTCCTCCTGTGTCGCCATCCAGCTCTCGAGGTCGTTGAGGAGTCGCCGGGCCTGGTTCTCCTCGGCATCGATTCCGGTCAGGCGCAGCAGCTGACGCTGATGATGGCCTGCGTCGACAACCTTGGGGACGAAAGTGATCGTATCGCCGTTCGAGGAGTTGGCGATCTGCATCTCGGCGACGTCGAAGCCGAGATCATTGAGCCTGCGCACGCGACGTTCGATGTAGTGATACTTGCCTGCCGGATAGACCGAAGTGCGGGTCAGCTCCTTCCAAAGCTCCTCGTACCGCTGGCAGATCTCCGCGCCGAACGCAATCGGATCCACCGAGGGATGAAGCGCACCCGCGGCCTCCAGGTCGAGCATCTCTCCGCTGATGTTCACCCGGGCCAGATCGATGTCGTATTCACGCTGCCCTGTGCTGAGCCGGCTGTGCACATCGCCGGTCTCCGCATCTACGAGGTAGGCGGCGTAGGCACCGGCGTCCCGGCGGAAGAGTGTGTTGGACAGAGAGCAGTCGCCCCAGGCGAACCCCGCCAGGTGCAGCCGGACCAGCAGTACGGCGAGTGCGTCCATGAGCCGGTGCACCGTGGTCGGGCGCATTGTCGTCTCGAACATCGAGCGATAGGGCAGGGACCCGTTGAGGTGACGGGTGATCAGCACCGGCTCCAGCGGTTCCCCGTCGCTGCCGGTGCGCCCGGTAACCACCGCGAGTGGGTCAACCGCGGGTATCCCGAGCCGGGCAAGGGTACGCAGCAGCTCGTACTCGCGCACCGCCGGTCGCTCGGCGAGCTCCTTGACCGCCACCACATCGCCCCCCGCTCGGGCATAGCGCACGACGTGGCGGGAGATGCCGCGCGGCAGCGTCACCAGATGCTTCTCCGGCCACTCTTCGAGCGGCAGGTGCCAGGGCAGTTCGAGAAGGAAGGCGGGGTGTTCGGGGTTGGTGGCGCTGAACTGCAAAGCCATCGGGTCGCCTCGCTCGTACGGTGACGGGAACACCAGTGTGACGTAGCCGGTCGCGAGCACCGTGGCAAGCCTGGGCCTCTTGGCCTGCAGGTGCCCGCCGGGCCGACGGATTGCCCAGTGCTCGCGACGGGTCGGGCGTCCTCGAGTTCCGTTACGGCCCGGCTCTTCGCAGCCGGGCCGTCTTGGTCTCAGGTTGCCGCGTCAGGGCTGCAGCGGCCTGGGCGAAGGTCGGGCGCGGTCGAGCAGATAGCGTTGCTCGGGCAGGCTGGTGGTCCGTCGGGCGGTGTGCAGGTAGGCGTCGCATGCGGCGGAGTTGTACCACCGCACTTGCGGACGGGTCGGCGCACGTCTGATTGTCGACCAGCTCTCCGGACCGCCGTACCACGTCGGCAAACGCCTGATGGGTCGTAGTCGCGCCGATCTTGACATGCCGATCCGCCGGTCCGCGCCGACTACCGGGAGGGCGCGCCGCACTGGACGCCCGCAGCAGATGCAGCGGCGGTCGGCCGGTCCTGGCTTCGAAGACATGCCGACTGCCCACTCCGTCCGCTCAGCTACCGTGTGCTACCAGCGCTCTTCCGGTTCCTGCCCTGCGACACAACGTCTCTCGGCGAAAACCGTGTTGGCGTCGGCCAATGTCCGTGTCCATGCCTACTGCAAAGCCTTCTCATGTCCGCACCGTGTGTGCGGACAGCGCGACGACTAATGGAGTGCACGTTGAGGACGACGTTCCGTTCTCGTATCACCGCCCGGTTCGGGCGCACCTACCTGTCCAGGATCCAGAAGTACGGGATCGGTTCTTCCACGATCAGGCTGCTGCCCGAAGACCTGCTGATGCTGCTGCGCAGGGATGGCCTGGACCCGGTGGACAAGCTGGCCGGGCTCCGGGCGAAGGCGCCGGTGTCCAAGGTCTCGCTGCCGTTCGGAATGGACGCCTGGGTGGTCACCGGCTACGAGGAGTCGAAAGCCGTCCTCGGATCGGCCGACGGGTTCAGCACCGATTTCGCCCACCTCGCCACGAACGCCGGAGTCGCAGCGGAGCAGAGCCCCGGCGGGCTCGGGTTCAGTGATCCTCCCGTGCACACCCGGCTGCGCCGCATTCTGACCCCGGAATTCACGATGCGCCGGCTGCGTCGCCTCACCCCCAGGATCGATGCCATCGTCGAGGAGCACCTCGACGCGATGGAAGCCCGTCAGGGCCCGGTCGACCTGGTGCAGGAGTTCGCGCTGCCGATCCCCTCCCTCACGATCTGTGAGCTGCTCGGCATTCCCTACGAGGACCGCCAGGACTTCCAGAAGCTGGCCATGGACCGCTTCGACCTCTTCGGTGGGACGACCGCACCCTTCGGCGCCATGTCGGAGTCTCTGGCGTACTTCAGGAATGTGGTCAAGATGCAGCGCGAGGAACCGGGCGACGGACTGCTCGGCATGATCGTGAAGGAGCACGGCGACAGCGTCGACGACGAGGAACTCGCGGGCCTCGCCGACGGCGTGCTCACCGGCGGGTTCGAGACGACCGCCAGCACGATCGCCCTCGGCTCCCTCGTGTTGCTTCGGAACACGGACGTCTTCGAGCGAATACGGACGGACGACGCAATGGCCGCGCCGTTCGTCGAGGAGGTGCTGCGCTACCTCTCCGCGGTGCAGCTCGCCTTCCCACGGTTCGCACGCGAGGACATAGAGATAGCCGGGGTGCTCATTCCCCGGGGCGACATGGTGCTCTGCTCACTGAGCAGCGCCAACCGTGATGCGTCGTACGTCATGGACGACGGACGCTTCGACCCGCACCGCGACACCTCAGGGCATCTCGCCTTCGGCTACGGAATCCACCGCTGCATCGGCGCCGAACTGGCACGCATGGAACTACGTTCCGCCTACCCAGCCCTGGCGCGGCGGTTTCCCCGGATGCGCCTCGCTGTCCCGCCCCAGGACCTGGCCTTCCGCAAGCTGTCGATCGTCTACGGCATCGAATCGCTGCCGGTGCACCTGCGCTGAGCGGGCGCCCACCCTCAGCGCACCTGCACAGCGACAGCGGGCCGTACACGGGCCGTCTTCCCCGGCCGACGCTGCGGATGCCCTCCTACCAGGTCACTGTGATCCGCTGAGGACTGCGGGATGTGGTGCCGCGACGCCACTCCACTGCGTCGGCGGGCCGCGCCAGCCGAAGGCCGGGGAAGCGGGCGGCGAGCCGGTGCAGGGACAGTTGGAGTTCGAGCCGGGCCAGCCAGGCACCCAGGCAGTAGTGCGGGCCGGCGCCGAACGACAGAGTGGGGGCCTCCAAGGGTGCGAACAGGTCGGCGAACTGCCGGGGCGGGAACACATCGGGGTCACGGTTGGCCATGCCGCAGTCGGCGAGAACCACCGAGCCCGCCGGGATGGTCACGCCGCCGACCTCCGTATCCGCGGCGGCGTGGCGCGCGGTCCCCCGGTCGTCGCCGAGCGGAACCAGGTGCAGCAGCCGCTCGGCCACCACCCCGGCGGCCTGTTCGTCCGCACCGAGACGCCGCCAGCTTTCCGGCCGTTCGCCGAGCAGGTAGAGCAGGGAGTTGCCGAGCATCGTCATCGTGCTGTCGTGTCCGCCCACCACCAGCCCGCACACGAGGTCGACCAGTTGCCCCTCCGGGATACCGCCCTCGTCATCGGCCGCCCGGACGAGCACGCTGGTCAGATCGTCGCCCGGAGCGCTTCGCCGCTCGGCCAGCAGCGCGCTTCCGAAAGCGGCGAACTCCGCCAGCGCCGACTCCATCTCCTCCTTGGGGTGGGAGCCGTCGGAGAAGGCGTACTGGCTCCAGTGGCGCAGCCGTTCCCGTGCCGGGGCGTCGAGACCCATCAGTCGGCTGATCACCTCGACCGGGAGCGGAAGGGTGAAACGGGCCACCAGATCCACCGGAGGTGTGCTGTCGGCGAGTTCGTCCAGGCGCTGCTCCACGATCGATGTGATCCAGGGCCGCCAGCGGGCGACGGCCCTCGGCGTGAACGCACGCCGCAGGGTGCGGCGCAGACGCAGATGGTCCTCGCCGTCCTGGTTGAACATCAGGTCGAGGCTGCCCACCAGACCGGATTCGCCCGACAAGGTCGGGGCGTCCGGTGCGTGGAGCTGTGCGCGTCCGAATCGGTTGTCGGTCAGAACCATGCGTACGTCGGCGTACCGGCTCACCAGCCAGGCCTGAGTGCCATCGGGTAACGCAATGGGCCTGGGCGGCCCGGCCGGGTCGAACCTCAGACGGTGCAGAGGGAGCGACGGCGGGCCGGCAATCGCGTGGGTGTCGTCGGAGCGGGGCACGGGACCTCCTGGCTTGCACGGGTACGGGAGGGGCTGCGGCCGGGCGGGCCGGCTGAAACGGGGTTCGGGGGAAACGGCGGTCAGAGCTCGACCAGCACCTTGCCCCGGCTCGCTCCCGTGTCCTGGTAGAGGCTCCGATAGGCGTCCGGGATGTTCTCGAAGCCGTGGTGGAGGGTGTGCCCGCAGCGGACCTCGCCCCTCCGGATCCGGCCGCCGAGCTCATCGTGGAGCGCGCGCCAATTCTGCTCGGTGAACCATTCCAGCGAGAAGATGCCGCGCACGGATGTGCGCGGGAACATGATGTACGGCAGCAGCCGTGGTCCGGTGACCTCCCGGCCGACCTGGGTGGCCCACTGCCAGCACACGGCCACCTGACTGCCTACGTTGAGCATGGAGAACACGGCATCCGTCACCGTGCCACCGAGATTGTCGAAGTACTTGTCAACTCCATCCGGTGCGGCACAGGTGAGAGCGGATCGCACCGCTTCGCAGCTGTCCCCGTGGCGGTAGACGACGACCGCGTCGAATCCCAGCCCGTCGAGGTATTCGGCCTTCTCCGTCGTCGAGGTGGTGCCGACCACGCGGGCGCCCGCGAGCTTGGCCAGCTGGCCGACCAGCGAACCGACGGAGCCGGAGGCACCACTGATCACGACGGTGTCACCCGAGCGGACCGACATGAACTTGGTCAGGGTGCCCCAGGCCGTCATACCGGGACCGCCCATGACACTCAGCGCGGTGGGGAGCGGAAGCGCGTCGTCGTACCAGCAGGGGTCCAGGCGGCGGAAGGCGGGAAAGACCATCGGAAACGTCCCGGTCTGCCAGGGGGTGGCCGCGCCGTTGCTGATGAGATGGGTGCGCCAGCCGCCGAACCCCTGCACCAGATCACCGGGCCGGTGGGCCGCCAGTGGACCCGCTTCCAGCACCTCCATGATCGAGTCGGCGCCCATGTGCGCACCGAGAGGGGTGTCCAGCGCAATGCCCTGGAGGTAGGGGTCCACCGATACGTAGCGCGTCCTCAGCAGCATCTCGTCCGGGGCGAGGTCGACGTCGAGATCCTCCTCGACCAGTCCGTAGACCCTCGCGACGTCGGGGACGCCTTCGATGTGCTCACGTACCACCCATTTCCTGGCCCTCATCCCATTCCCTTCCTCTCCAAAGGAGACGAGCGGTCCTCCATGACGGACCGCGCGTCCGGTCGGGGCCCCACCGGAACGACCAGATGGGTGGGGGGCGGCCCGCTCTCGTCGACGGACGCGGTGAAGGTCCGGCCGTCGTCCCGGCAGATGAACTGCACGACGTGCCGGCCTGCCGCCGCCGCGCGGATCAGTCCGCCCGTCGTCGCCCATACGCCGGACTGGTAGAAGTTCCGCAGTCCCGGCAGGCCGGGGCCGTGCTTCTTGATGAGCGTCTCCAGCGTCTCCCCGCTTTCCACGAAGGGCTGCCAGCCGAGCACTGTGCCGTCGTAGTTGCCCGTGTAGCGGACCTGTGTGAGCGGGCTCGACACATCGCGCACCGCGATCGCGTCCGCGATGCCGGGGTGGCGCCGTTCCAGGAATTCGACGAGTGCGTCGCGGGCCCGCCGCTTGGCCGCGTAGTACCCGCGGCCATGGCGTACCGGCAGCGTGTGGAGTTCCTGGCCGCCACGGGTCCGCGTCGCCTGCTCCGGTCCTTCGTCCAGAGCCCGCCAGGGGGCGATGTCGCAGAAGTAGGTGACGTACGCGATGCTCGTCCCACGCGGGGAGAGTTCCGGGTAGTGCCTGCTGCGGAACTGGACGTTGATGCTCGGGTGACGTATGCCGGTCAGGCCTGCCGCTTCCGCTTCGTCGAGCAGATAGGTCGTGCAGGGGTCGGCGTCGGGGAAGTCCCGGCGGAGGCCGAGAAAGAGTGTGAAGTATCCGGGGAACACCATGCCGGGTTCACGGATGGTCCGGGTGTAGAGGCGGTGGTACGCCTCGTTGAGGTAGCGGCCGCCGAGCAGATCCATCGTCGTGGTGCGGCCGTCGCAGGCCGAGACGACGATGTCGGCGTGCAGTTCGCTTCCGTCGCTCAGCCGTACCCCGACCGCACGGTCGTCCTCGACCAGCACCTTTTCGACCTTGGCGTTGTAGGTCACTTGGCCGCCGAGCCTGCGGTAGCGGCCCTCGATGGACTCGGCCAGTCCGAGCGATCCGCCCTCGGGGACGCCCGCGGAGAGGTTCGCGTGCGAAGCGAGCTGGAAGTGGAACGGCAGCACCGGGAACGCCGGATGCTTCTCGTACAGGATGAAATTGAACGCCTCACGCAGCAGGGGGTCCGTGAATCTCGCCGAGTAGTCGGTCATCAGTACGCTGATGGATTTGCGCACGACGTTGAAGTACGGGACGAACGAAGCCAGCATCCGCCATCGTTCCAGCGTCGGCATCAGCCCGACCGGCTTGAGGAACGGATAGACGGCGAGGCATTTACGGAAGGCGCGCAGCTGCTTGCAGAAGTCCCGGATCAGAGCGGAGTCGGCGGGCGAGATGTCCGTCAGATGGGCTTGTAGCCGGTCGGGGTCGGAGTAGAAGTACACGGCCCGGCCGCACCGGCCGCGCACGACATTGAACACATCGAAGTGCCGTACTTCCTTGCCCTGCAAAGCGCCCAGCTCCAGCCAGATCTGGTGCATCTCATTGCCGGGGCCGCTGCCGAGGAGCCAGCTGACACAGGGATCCAGGGTGAAGTCGCCGCGGTCCCAGGCCGTACAGCAGCCGCCCGGCAGTTCATGCATCTCCAGGACGTGGGTGCGATAGCCGTTCATCCGGGCGTAGCAGCCGGTGGACAGACCGCCGAGCCCTGCGCCGATGATAATCATCGACTGTCGTTCGGAACGCGCCATGAACCTGCTCTCCTCGGTGTTCATGTGCGGTTGTCCTCGCGCGCGGACCATCTGTCGAGCTGCGGCAGACGGCCCAGCTTTCCGGGATGCCATGGCTCGCCGCCTTGGCTCTCGGACACCGTGAACCCGCGTCCCAGCTCGTCGCAGAGGTACTGGATGACGAAGCGGCCGGTCGACGCGGCACGGATCAAGCCGCCCATGCCGACCCACTGCCCGGCCATGGAGAATCCGTGCAGGCCCGGCAGGCGCATCCGGTCCTTGCCTACCAGCTCGGCCGCGATGTCGTCGGCCTCGGAGAACGCCTTCCAGGCCAGAATGGAGCCGTCGTGGTTACCCGTGTAGCGCCGGGTCGTCGCCGGGGAAGCTACATCGACCAGCTCGATGCGCTCGGCCGTGCCCGGCAGGCGGCGTTCCAGGAAGTTCCTTACGAAGTCGGCCACTTGGTGCTTCTTCGCCCGGTACTCCTTGCGGTCGACGGCGCGCAGCGCCTTCCAGTAGGCAAAGTCGCTGAAGTAGGTGCAGTGGACCACCGACCTTCCGGGCGGGGCGAATCCGTCCGAGTAGTGGGAGCGCAACTGGACCACCAGACTGCTCTGCAGTGCGCCGGGCAGCTGGGCGGCGTCCTCGGAAGAGAGCAGGTACGTGGTGCTGTGCGCCCGGTCGGGGCCGAGGTCGCCCCGGACCCCGACGAAGGCCGAGACCACCGCGGGGAACAGGGTGCCCGAACGATGCAGCAGGTCGTTGTACAGCTTGTCGATCCGTGGACCGGTGAACCGGCCCTGCAGGAGACCGTGGATCGTGGTGTGGCCGTCACAGGCCGAGACGACATGGTCGGCGTAGTACCGCCTGCCGTTGCGCAGTTCGATGCCGACGGCACGCCCGTCCTCGACGAGGATCCGTTCGGCCCGTGCCCGGTAGCTGATCTCGCCGCCCAGCGCCTTGTACCGCTCCTCGATCGACCGGGCCAGGCCCAGCGAACCTCCTTGCGGGAAACCGGCGTTGTGGTGATAGGCGCTGGCCATGTTGAACAGGTACGGGAGCAGCGGGAAGCCCTCCGGGTCCTGGAAGAAGATGTTGCGGAACGCCCGTCGTAGCAACGGGTCCTGGAACCGGTCGGCGAACCGGTGCATCGGTGTCGCCGCCGTACGCCAGAACAGACGGAACGCGGGCAGGACCGTGCGCAGCGTCGCCGCTCTTTCCCGCACGGTCCGCAGGGCGGGGGCGGTGAGGAACGGGTACAGCTCGATGCCGATGAATCGCCTCAGGTCTCGGCAGAATGAGCGGATCAGCCGGGCGTCGGCGGGCGAGAGACCGAGCAGGTGCCGCTCCAGCCGGTCCGGGTCGTTGTAGAAGACCACTGACCGGCCGGTCTCGTCGACGACTCGGTTGAACATCTCGAAGTTGGTGATGGTCTTGCCGTCGAGCGCCCCCAGTTCGCGCCACACCTGATGGGCGTCGTTGCCGGCGGCCGTGCCGATCAGCCACTCGATGCAGTAGTCGAAGATGTAGCCGTCGCGCGACCAGGCCGTGCAGCAGCCCCCGGGCAGCACATGCTTTTCGAAGATGCGAGAACGCATCCCGTTCATCTGCGCGTAGCACCCGGTGGACATTCCGGCGACGCCGGCACCGATCACGATGACACGGGGCCTGCCGTCCGTCTCCCGCTCTTCGGCGCTCCACGCGTCGCCCTCGTCACCGGCCATCGGCGCCGCCCTCCTGGAGGATGCCGCGCACCAGCTCGGCGTTGCGGGCCACGTGCTTGGGGTCGAGCATGTCGGCGTGGATTCCGGAGCCGCGCAGCACTGCCGTGGCCGTGGTGGAGCTGCCGTGCCAGGTGCCGCGTGCGTCCGCGGCGTAGAGCGCTGTCTTCTCCTCGTCCGTGACAATGCTGACGGTCGCGGACACCACACCGAGATTCGGTGTGCGGCCGCAGAACGCCAGGTACTCCGCTGCGTGGTCAAGGGTTTCGCGGGTGACGATCTCCGACCCTGTGTGCTTGAGCAGGTGCTCGGCGAGTTCCGCCTCGAAGAACTCGAAGTGCTCGGGGCCGGGTACGTAGGGCTCCAGGATGCGGTGCGAGTCCAGGACGATCACATGGGCGACGTCGCGTCCCCGGCCTTCGAGCTCCTTGGCCACCTCGAATGCGAGGTTGCCGCCGAGGGAGTAGCCGAGCAGCAGGCATCTGCCTTCGGGCCGGAGAGACTCGACGAGGTCGGCGTAGCGGGCCACCTTGTTCTCGCCGGGGACGTAGTTGTAGGCGATCAGCCGGTACTCGGGCAGCTGGGCGGCGAATGTCCGGTAGACGAGCCCATGGCCGCCCGCCGGTGGGAAGCAGAACACTGTGGGCTCCCGATCGCTGTTGAAGCTCAGGCAGGGCAGGTCGTCCGAGCCGCCGCCGGTGGCAAGACGCTCCACCGTCGCGGCCATCCCGTGCAGGGTCGTGACCCGGTACAGGAGGCTGACGGGGATGCCGACACCGAACTCCTGCCGCAGGCGGTGGATCAGCTCGATCAGCTTGATGGAGCTGCCTCCGGCCTCGAAGAACTCTTGAGTCAGGCCGACCCGCTCCAGCCCGAGCAGCTCCTTCCAGTGGCGCGCCATGCTCTCTTCGAACGGTGTACCGAGCATCTCCTCCGGCTCGTCGTCGGCGTCGAACCGCGGTGTCGGCAGGCCCGCGACATCGACCTTTCCGTTGGCGGTCAGCGGCAGTTCCGGTAAGGCGATGAAGTGCGAAGGAACCATGTACGCGGGTAGCAGTCCCGCGAGGTGCCGGCGTAGCGCGCGCGAGTCCAGCGCTGCTCCGTCCGCCGGTACGCAGTAGGCGCAGAGCGCATCTTCTCCCCGGGCGTCGGGGCGCACCGTGACGACCGTTCGGGCCAGTTGGGGCCACTGGGCGAGGTGTGCCTCGATCTCACCGATCTCGATTCGATGGCCGCGGAGCTTGACCTGGTCGTCCACCCGCCCGAGCAGATGGACCCGGCCGTGCGCGTCCCAGCGCGCCGCGTCGCCGCTCCGGTAGAGGCGTACGGGTTCGGCGCCCGGCTCCCGGCTCAGTGTCCGGGTCACGAATCGCCGGGCCGTCTCTGCGGGGTCACCCGCGTAGCCGAGTGCGACGCCGTCGCCGCCGATCCACAGTTCGCCCGGCACACCGGGTGGCACCGGTTCACCGTGCCGATCGAGCACATGGAGCGTGCTGTTGCTCAGGGGGCGTCCGATCGGCACCGTCCGGCCGGGTTCCAGGTCGTTGACGGGTCCTTCGAAGCAGGCACTGTCGATGGTGGCCTCGGTGACCCCGTAGGAGTTGATCAGACGGGTGTGCGGTCCGCACAGATCGCTCAGCCTTCGGTATTCCCCGGCCTTCCACGCATCGGACCCGACGACCAGCAGACGCATGAAATCCAGCCGCAGGCCCTCGCGTTCGCAGTGGTCCATGAGACCGCGTACGACAGCGGGGACGAACTCCGCACAGTCGACGCGCTCCTCGCACATGGTCCGGTACAGGCGTTCGGTGTCGAAGAGAAGATCGCGGTCGATCAGTACCAGATTGCCGCCCGAGCAAAGCGCGCGCACCAGGTCGCCGGTGAAGACGTCGAACGACGGGGCCGCCATCTGGAGGTGAACCCGGACGTCGCGGTCCAGCCTGTACTCCTGGAGCCAGGCTCCGTACGCCGAGGCGAGGCTCCGGTGGCTGACCTGGACGGCCTTGGGGCGCCCTGTCGAACCGGAGGTGTGGATGACGTAAGCAGGTGAGTCGAGACCTGCCAGGTCCTCGACGCCGACCGCGGGCACCCGATCGTCGTCCGCCTCGTACAACTCCCGCAGCGTCAGCGTCTTGGCCGTCAGTCCTGCCATCCGGTCCCGGCACGCGCCGTCCTCGACGACGACGAGGCTGGCGGCCGCCGTCCGCACGGTGTGGGCGACGCGGTCGGCCGGGTGGTCGGGCGGGACAGGAAGGTAGGCGCCGCCTGCCTTGAGCACCGCGAGCAGCACGACGACGAGGTCCGACGACTTGTCCAGGCACAGCGCCACCACCGAGCCGGCTCCGACCCCCAGCCCCCGCAGCCGCCGGGCCAGCTCCCCGGAGCGACGGTCCAGTTCCCCGTACGTCAGGCGAAGGGCCGTCCCTTGACGCGCCGGGACCGTGACGGCTACGGCGTCCGGACACCGGGCGGCGACCGCGCTGATCAGCTGATGCACCGGACGGACGCCGTCCGCCTCGCGCTCCCCTGCTCCAGGAGGAAGGGCGGCGCGCCCGGCGCCGCTCCACTCACCGACCAGCCGCTCACGCTCCTGTGCGCCCAGCATCTCCAGCCGGGTGATGGGCTGATCGGCCGGCGCCCGGGTCATGCTGTCCAGCAGTGTGGTGTAGTGCGATGCCATCCGCCGCATGGTCTCCGGCAGAAACAGGTCGGTGTTGTACTTGAGAGCACAGTGGAACCGATGCTCCGCCTCGTCCTCGTAGACGGACAGGGTGACATCGAACTGTCCTTCCTCTTCGGGGAGTTCGATGTAGTCGAGCCGGTAGCCGTGCTTCTCGGTGGCGACTTTGTGGGTCAGCAGGATGAACATGGCCTGGAACACCGCGGAGCGGCTGGGGTCGTGCTGGAGCCCCAGCTCGTCGACCAGCAGGACGAACGGATACTCCTGGTTGTCCAGGCCGCCCAGCACGGTCGTACGGACCTGTTGCAGCAGCTGGGCGACTGAAGGCGCGCCGGACAGATCCGCGTGCAGCGGGAGCGGGTTGACGAAGTAGCCGTAGACGGAGGCGAACCGCTGCTCGGTCCGGCCGGTGACCGGGCTGCCCACGATGACGTGGTCCTGACCGGAATAGCGCTGCAGCAGCATGTAGTAGGCGCTGAGCAGCACCATGAACGGGGTCACGTCGTGCTCGCGGGCCAGGGCGTGAACGCGGGCGGTGAGCGCCGTGTCCAGTACGAAGAACTCCGAGGCTCCGTTGTGTGTCTGGACGGCCGGACGGGGCTTGTCGACGGGCAGTTCCAGGACCGGCACCTCGGCCGGCAGATGCGAGCGCCAGTAGTCGAGCATGCGCTGCGCCGCGGGACCGGCCAGGAAGCGGTTCTGCGCGTTGAGGAAGTCCAGATAGCGCGCGGTGACCGGCGGCAGCGAGGGCGCACGGCCCTGGCGCAGCCCCTCGTACACCGCAAGGAGCTCCTCGATGAAGGTGAACGTCGAGATCGCGTCGGAGACGATGTGGTGGACCGCCTTCATGATCACCCAGCGGTCGTGGCCGCGCTTGAAGAGGCGGAAGCGGAAGAGCGGGTCACGCTCCAGGTCGTACGGCCTGCGGTACTCGGCCACAATCGTGCGGTGGATCTTCTCCCATTCCTGGTCCTGCACGTCGAACAGCGCGATGTCCGGGATCCGGTCCGTCGAAACCTGCTGCAGCGGCAGTCCGTCCACCGTGAGGAAGTTGGTCCGCAGCGCGGGGTGGCGAGCGACCAGGCAGCGGACGGCCTCGAACATCAGGTCGGGGTCGAGAGCGACGCGAACCTCGACCGCGCCCCCGATGTTGTACGCGTAGCCCTCGGGGTTGAGCTGCCTGAGGAACCACAGGGCCTTCTGGTTCTGCGTCAGTGGATGGCGGAACTCGTCCTCGAAGACCTCCGCCGCCGCCGTGTTGTCGCCGCCGGCTGCCAACGCCACCGAATCGGACAGGGCATCGTGGAGCTGTGCGGTCAGTTCGCCGGCCGATGTACCGCTCAGCAGAGCCACCACGGGGGGAGCTACGCCGAGCTCGGAGCTGAGCCGGGCGCGCAGCTCCATCGCCAGCAGCGAGTCGAGTCCCAGCGCGTTGAGGCCGGCCTGCGGATCGATCTGATCGGGGTTCGTCCGCAGCACCGAGGCGGCCACTGCGGTGAACCGCTGGGTCACCAGGGCGAGGCGTTCCGTGGCGTCCGCGTTGCGGAAGGTGTCGAGGATGCCGTCGCTCGTCCCGTCGGCCGTCGCGGCTGAGGCCGTCGCCGCCAGTTCGGCCACCAGCGAAGGCGGGGAGGGGTACCAGGCCAGGAACACCGGCCAGTCGACGACGGTGGCGACAAGCAACTGGGCCCGGTCCTGGCCGATGACGCGTTCCAGGACCGCCATGCCGACGTCCGGTGCGAGCGAGCTCATCCCACGGCTGTGCAGATAGTGGTCGACGAGCCCCAGTTCCTCGATCATGCCGGTGGCCCACGGTCCCCAGTCGACGCTGAGTCCCGGCAGGCCGAGCGCCCGACGGTGCTGGGCCAACGCGTCCAGAAACGCGTTCCCGGCGGCGTAGTTCGTCTGGCCCGCCGTGGTCATGAGCGAAGCGATCGAGGCGAACAGTACGAAGTGGTCGAGCGGTTCGTCCCGAAGATGCCGGTGCAGCAGATACGCGCCGACGGCCTTGGGATCGTGGGCCTCGGCGAACGTCTGTTGGTCCATGTCCGCGACGAGTGTGTCGCGGACCTGCCCGGCGAGATGGAACACCCCGCGGACCGGCAGCGGGTCGGTGAGCCGGTGAGCTTCGAGCCAGGCCGTGAACGCGGCCTCATCGGTGATGTCGAGCGGTGCCAGGACGACCCGCGCACCGAGCGCCTCCAACTCCTTGACGAAGGCCACGGCACGGCCATCGGCAGTGGCGGGATCGAGACCGCGCCAGGCGGAGCGCTCCGGCAGGGCGGTGCGTCCGATCAGGATCAGACTGCGCGCCCCACGCCGTACGAGTGTCCGGCAGAGCAGCCGACCGAGCGCTCCGAAGGCGCCGGTGACAAGGTAGTTCGCGTCGGCGCGCAGGGTCAGCGGAAGGGGGCGGGTCAGCCCTTCGGCCCGCCGCACCCTGCTGGTGAGGCGGCCGGCGCCACGCAGCGCGATCTCCTCCTCGTCGTCGGTCAGGATCTCGCGCAACAGCGCCTGCGCCTCGGCCAGGTATCCCTCATCTCCCTGCCGGCGGCCGGGATCCAGATCGATCAGCTTGCCGCGATGGGAGATCAGCTCCTGGTGCCTGAGTACCCGGCCGACCCCCCACGCGGGCGCCCCCAGAGGTTCGACGGCCTCGCCGGGCTCGACATGCTGCGCGCCGCGGGTCACGATGTGCAGCCGGCCGTCGGCCCCGTGGCGGAGCAGCGTCCGGGCGAGGGCGATCAGTGAGTACGTCCCGGTGCCGCTGTGCCGTACGAGGTCCTGCCGCGAGGCCTGAGCAAGGTGCGGCAGGTCGAGATTCCACAGATGCACGATGGTGCCGAAGGACGGCCGGCCGTCCTCGCCGTCCATACCCAGGTCGGCGAAGAGCTGATCCAGGTCAGTGGCGGACCCCGGGACGACAGTGGATTCCCTTCCCTCGCCCCCCTTCTGGTACAAGTCCCCCGGACGCACAAGGTGGCAGCGCTCGCCGCGCGCGGTGAGCACGGCGCTCAGGGCGTCGCCCACACCTTGTCGATCGGCGAACACCAGCCAGTCGCTGCTGGTGGAGACGGGGCTGCCGGAGTCGGCCTGGTTCTCGGCGACGTCGAAGGGCCTGTCGATCCAGACGGTCTCGGCGAGCCAGGAATCAATCGTGCCGAGTCCGACCGCCGTGGACGTCTTTTCCACGTCGGCTGCGCGGAACCCACCGATGCCGCCCAGAGGTTCACCTCTGTCCGCGTAGACGGCAATGTCCCCGACGAGCTCGTCCCCGTCGCTGCGGGTGACGGTGGCATGCACCCAGATCGGCTGGTCTCCCACCGGGGCGAGGCACACCTCGTCGATCGACAGGGGCAGGCGGATCCCGGAGGGCTGCCGGTCCGCGCCGTCATCGAGGAGCTGCGTCGTCAGCAACGACTGGAAGCAGGCGTCGAGCAGCACGGGATGGATGTGGTGCCGGGCCGCGTCGTCACCGATCACCTCAGGCGGACGGAGCCGGGCGAGTACCTCACCGGAACCGATCCACACCTCTTCGATGGCCCGGAACGCGGGGCCGTAGTCGTAACCCAGGGCGGCCAGCGCCGCGTAGCAGTCCTTGCCGTCCAGCCGGTGCAGGGTGCGTGCCCGGAGGGCGGCGGTATCGACGGGCGGGCCGGCCGGGCGCGGTTGCCCGGAGCGCACGACACCGCTCGCGTGCACTGCCCGGTCGCCCTCGCCCTCCCCTGCCGAAGCGATCGTGAACGCCGCGTTCTGCGACGAGAGCGTCAGACGCACGGCCCGGTCCTCGCCCTCGGGCAGGAAGAGCGCTTTGCGGAGTTCGATGTCCGTCAGTACGGCATGGGTACCGCCGGTCAGGGAGCGGACCGCCTGCATGGCCATCTCCAGGTATCCCGCTGCCGGGAAGACCACGGTGGACTGGATGCGGTGGTCGTCGAGGTAGGGCAGCCGCTCAGTGTCCAGGGAGGTGTGCCAGGTCGGTTCGGGGTGCTTCGTGCGGCGGCCCAGCAGAGGGTGGTCGGCGTGCCCGAGGCGGACCTGAGCCACGGGGCCGGGCTCCGTCCAGTGGCGGTCGCGCTTCCACGGGTAGCGGGGAAGGGCCACGGGAGTGCCCACCGGGTGCAGGGTGTCCCACGCGACGGGGACGCCGAGGTTGTGCAGCTCTGCCAGCGAGGCGGCGAAGCGCTCCGGTTCGTTCTCCTGGCGGCGGATCGACGGAAGGGTACGTACGTCCGTCCCCCGGCCGTCGAGGCATTCACGGATGGAGTGACCGAGCACGGGATGCGGGCCGATCTCCAGGAACAGCCCGTACCCGTCGTCGGCGAGCCGGTCGACGGCCGAGCGGAAGCGGACCCGATGGCGGACGTTCTTCCACCAGTAGCCGGCGTCCAGCTCACTGCCGTGCGCCGTGCCCTCCTGACCCGTCAGATACAGCGGAACCGTCGCTTTCCGGGGGTCCAGCCCGTCCAGTGAGGCCAGCAGTTCGTCCTTGATCGCCTCCATGCTCGCGCTGTGGTACGGGACCTGCACTGTCAGGAACTTGGCGAAGATCCGCTCGGCGCGAAGCCCGTTCGCCAGCTCGGCCAGTGCGTCCCGGTCCCCGGCCAGCGTGACGGCCGAGGGGCTGTTGACCGCGGCCACGGACACCCGGTCCCCGTACGCGCCCGCCCGGAGCTGTGCCTCCTCCTCGGGCAGACTCACGGCCAGCATCGTGCCGGTCCCGGTGAGCTTCTGCTGGAGCCGGCTGCGGTCCACCACGATCCTGACCGCGTCCTCCAGCGTGTAGACCCCCGCCTCATAGAAGGCAGCGATCTCACCGGTGCTGTGACCGACCACGGCGTCGGGCCGCACACCGTACTGACGCCACATGGCCGCGAGTCCCACCTGGACGGCGAAGTTGGCCGGCTGCGCAAGCCATGTCTCGCCCATGCGCGATCCGGCTTCGTCGGCCGTCATCTCCTCGATCAGGGACCAGCCCGCAAGCTCGCGGACGGCGAGATCGCAGCGGGTGACCGCGTCCCGGAACGCCTCATCGCCCTCGAACAGTTGGCGCCCCATGCCCCACCACTGCGGCCCCATTCCGGTAAAGACCCAGACCAGGCCGCGCTGTTCGACGTCGAGCTGACTGCCGTGGATCACCCGGGGGTGAGGTTCATCCCGCAGGAAGGCGGCGAGCCCCTCATCCAGATCGGGCCGTGAGGAGTACACGACGCAGAGGCGCGACTCAAGGTGCTGGCGGCGGCGTGCAAGCGTGTATCCGAGGTCGGGTAGCGACACCTCGGACCCCTGGACCCCTGCCAGCTCGCCGCGGATGCCCGCCGCCAGCTCCGGCAGGGCATCCGGGGTCCGGGCGGTCAGCGGAAGGAGATTCCAGGACCTTTCACCGGGCGCGGTCGGTTGTGCTTCCCGCTCGGGTGCCTGCTCCAGCACCACATGCGCGTTCGTGCCGCCGAAGCCGAACGCGTTCACCCCGGCCCGGGCGGGGCCCTCGTGCTCGGGCCAAGCGGTCGGCTCGGTCGGGATCCGGTACGGGGAGGACTCCCGGTCGATGGCGGTGTTGATCCGATCCAGGTTGATGTGGGGCGGAATACGCCGGTGCTTGAGGCAGAGAACGGTCTTGATCAGTCCGGCGATGCCCGCTGCCGCTTCGGTGTGCCCGATGTTCGTCTTGACGGACCCGACGTAGCACGTGGCACCGGGTCTGCGGCCCACGGCGAGTGCCCGGCTCAGTGCGTTCGCCTCGATCGGGTCGCCGACAGGTGTCGAGGTGCCGTGCGCTTCCACGTACTGCAGCGCGCCGGGGGTGATGCCGGCTCCGGCGCAGACGCGTTGGATGAGGGCGACCTGGGCGTCCGCGCTGGGCACGGTGATGCCATTCGTGCGGCCGTCCTGGTTGACCCCCGTGCCGAGGATCACTGCGTGGATCGGATCGCCGTCGCGTACGGCGTCGTCCAGCCGCTTGAGCGCGACCATTCCGACGCCCTCGGCCCGTACATAACCGTTGGCCGTGGCATCGAACGTACGCGAGCGGCCGTCGGGCGACAGGAAGCCGCCCTTCGTCTCGGCGATGGTGTACTGCGGTGCCGCATGCAGCAGGACGCCACCGGCCAACGCGAGATCGGTCTCCCGGTTGTTCAGGCTCTGGCAGGCGAGGTGCACCGCCACCAGGGAGGAGCTGCACGCGGTGTCGATCGAGAGGCTGGGACCCCGGAAGTCGAAGCAGTACGACAGACGGTTCGAGACCATCGTCATCATGGTGCCGGTGGCGGTGTGAGCGGCCAGTGAGGCAAAGCTCAGGTCGGAGAACTGGAGGATCTTGTAGTCCAGCGTGAACGCGCCGACGAACACGGCGGCATTGCTTCCGGCGAGCTCCGAGGGCCGCTGACCGCCGTCCTCCAGCGCCTCCCAGGCCACCTCCAGCAGCTTGCGCTGCTGCGGGTCCATTTGGTCGGCCTCACGCGGGCTGATACCGAAGAAGCCGGGGTCGAACTCGTCGAAACCGTCGATGTATCCGCCTCGGCCACCGATCAGACGTCCGGGTTTCTCCTTGTATCTGCTGCCGAGCGTCATGACGTCGTAGCGGTCCGCCGGTGTCGGTGTGATGCAGTCCTTGCCGTTCATGAGGTTCTGCCAGTACGTGCGGTGGTCCGATGCACCGCCTGGCAGTCGGCAGCCCATGCCGATGATCGCTACTTTGTCGCTCACAGAGGCACTGTTCACGTCGGGCAAGGTCGTACTCCTCAAGTCGTGGCACAGCGGCACGGCATGGATGCGGGAGGGCGGTGCGGTTTCCCGATGATGAGAGGCGGTCAGGCGGAACCGGGCCCGGCCCTCTTCGCACGGCGCCAGGGGTGGAGAAGGGTGGTGGCGATCTCCCCGGTAGGGGGGAACGACTCGGGATCGCCGATTCCGACCGCGATCGGCTCGCGGCCGGGCCGCCAGGTGTAGCTGTCGAAGAGGTGGTCCCAGATCGAAAGATCCGAGCCGTAGTGGCCCGCCTCGGACAGCTTGGTGCTGTGGTGCAGGCGGTGTTGTTCGGGACTGGCGAGCACATGATTGAGCCGCCCGATTCGCACGTCGATGTTGGCATGGACGAAATAGCCCTGGGCAGCCACGAAAAGACCCACGACGAAGACGGAATCATGGGAGAACCCGACCAACGCCAGAGCCAGTTGCACTACTCCCTGCGCAAGGATGATATCGAGAACGTGATTGACGCCGTTATTGGCGACGTTGACTTTCTGCGGCACATGGTGCACACCGTGCACTCGCCACAATATCGAGTTGGCGTGACCCAGTCGGTGCACGAGATAACTGGCCAGCGAGCCGGTCAGCAGGGCCGCGGGTATTTCCGCCCAGAGATTGAGCGCGGGTTCGTCGGGCGTCACCACGGAGACGGCCGCGGTGACCATATATTGCGCCAGGGCGCTGGCCGCCATCGTCAGCAAGAAGTAGATGCCGTACCAACGCCATTCGCTGGGGCTCGGGTGCCACGCGCGCTGATACGGAATCAGACGTTCAAGAACGGTGAGGTAGGCGATGGTGCCGACCAGGAAGAGCGGGCTCACGCGCTCTGGATCCCAGTCGAGACACAGCGCCGCCGCGGCGACCGAAACTGTGGCCACCAGCAGGAACGGATAAGCCAGCACGCGGAGAACAACGCGCGCCGAGAGTACGAGCGCTCTCTCCCGCTGCACCGGGCCGGAATCCTTCTCCGGAACACCATCGGGCAGTGGTTCGCAATTTTCCATCCGTAGCACCTTTACGAAGGAACCAGCACAGAAGAGTGCACAGACCGCAAGGACGAACTGATGACTTCTTGCGGGCGCGCTGGACCGACGCTTCGGACGTCAGTTGTCACGCATTGAAATATTCGTACCTGGAGACTGATGTGAACTGCCATACAGACCCGGCGAACCCGAGCGGGGCCGCCGGGTGGACCCGCTCTGTTGCATTTCCCTTTTCGGCGCCCTCAACCGTCTGATTCAAGCCTCGTCTTGATGTGCCGGACTGCCAGGTCAATATTCGCCACCCCGTCCAATTTTCAATGAACCAGGCGGACCAGCCGGGCGGAATGCGAATAATTCGACCTTCCATCAAGTGGATTACTAGTAATACTGATAATCTATTGGGACTTTATGGCTCCCCCTTTTTCCGGGCGAGGATCCCTCGATTGGTCGGCGCGGGCCGGAGAGACCTGGGGAAGGCCGCCCGGGCCGGAACGGCCTTCCCTGCCGGTCGGGATCTCGCTCGCCGCCGCCAGGACGGCAGCGTGGCTTCGGCCCCGGTCCTGACGATGCAACGGGCCCACAGCGCTGTGCGGGCCTCGTGATCGGACGGCCGGACTCGCGGGACGTAATCGGGTCTGCCATGGCTCATAAACGCCGGATCCAGGGCGGCGACCGTGTCAGAGATCGTCTCAGCCGGAGGTCTCGGTAGACCGGCAGCGTGTTGATGGTTGAGCGTCTGGTGCCGGAGCCCGGCAGGGGAACCCGCCGGTCCTTTACTGCATGTCAGCGGTGCCGATGTTGCACCTTCGAGGACTGGAGCGTGGCGCGAATCCGGGGAGGGGCCGCCACGGATGCCTGGCGCTCCAACGAGCCATGGGGGCGTTTGAGGTCTCTCATGCCTCAAACGCTGGTCCGCAGGACCAATCCTCCGGCGGCCCCAACCGGTTGAACCGCATGTCCACCGGTCGGTGGACACAGGGACCTCGTCAGACACCCCTGCGGCCGCCGAGGTCCAGGTGGACCGAGGTGCGTCACCTCACCGCGGGGCGGTCGACTGCGTAGGCAGGGCCGCGGCAACGGACTCCAGAACCTCGATGGGGCGCAACAAGTCCCTATAACCGATCGGAGGCATGCCCGTACGGGTCATCTCCAGGAACGCTTCGAGACCCGGCACGCAGTAGTGGGCGTCGAGGGTGAGAGTCTGCTCGACCACGGTGTCCTGAGTGAGCGCCATTGCGTGGAAGGGGGTCTGGTGCGTGTCGTTCGGCTTGACGAAGTTCACGAGCACACGGGTGCCGCCCGCGGTGAATGACACGGTGACTGTGGTGTCGGTGGTGTCCGTGCGTACGTCGAAGATCTCACCGGGGGCGAGCCGGAGAGCTACGTCCACCGGGTGGATGCCGTAGAAGAAGATCCCGCCGTACTCGCCGTCGGGGTCGGCAGGTCCGGACGTGACGACCACATGCGGTCGGCCGCCCCGCGCGGTCCGGGCCACCAGTGCGTCGGTGTCGGGAATCCAGCGGAGCGCCGAGGATGACGTGAGCGGCGCGTCATGGGCGAGCGCGGTGTCGATCATGGCCTGGGCGTCCTCGACGGTGCAGGCCAGCGGCTTGTCGACGAATACCGGAAGCCCCTCGGCCAGGAAGGGGGTCGCCTGGTCGCGGTGGTGCGCGCCGTGCCGGTCCGCGACGATGACGGCGTCCACCAGTCCGAGCAGGCCGGTGGGCTCGTCGACGATCTTTTCTATCCCTCCGGTGGACGCCAGCGTGTCGTTGCGCCGACTGTGCCCGCCGCTGAGAGCCACGACGCGGGCGTCGCCGCCCGCCTCGTGGACGTTGAGGTGGCCGATGATGTGGTCGACATGAGTGTTCTCGGTGCCAACGATCCCGATACGCATCAAGAGAGGCTACCTTCACGGTGACAGGCAGGTTGAGCGCACTCCCCGGCCACAGGGAGCTCGCCCCTGGGGCTGTCGCTGCGTCGAGCGCCCGGCAAAGGGACCAGGAACCGCGCGCTGTGCCGACAGAGCGGGGCTGCCGGCCCGACGACCCCGACCGTACAGCCGCGCCGGACGTCAGTTGAGGGCGGCTGCCAGGATGGCGGCTGCATTGGCGGCCAAAGGGGCGTCCGCCTCGGAGTCGGCGTCGTGCTTGGCGGACAGAACAGCCATCACGATCGGCCCTTGGCCGGGCGGCCAGACGATGCCCACGTCGTTCGCGGTGCCGTAGCTGCCGGTGCCGGTCTTGTCGCCGACGGACCAATCCTCATGGAGGCCGGCGCGCAAGCGTTTGCCGCCGGTCGTATTGGCCAGCAACCACCCGGTCGACCTCTTCCGGTCCCCCGCCTCCAGCGCGCCCCCGAGGACGAGCTGTGCGTAGGTCTTCCCAATGGCTCGAGGGCTGGTGGTGTCGGTCACACGCCCTGGTTCCGCCGAGTTCAGCTCCGGCTCCCAGCGGTCGAGCCGGGTCACCGAGTCTTCGATCGACCGGCAGAGGCGAGTGACGGACGTCGGTCCGCGGAGCCTTTCCACGCGCCCGGCTCCGGCGCCCCCGCACGGGCCGGGGTCCGTCAGGCCCGGCCCGCGCTCAGCCAGCCGAGCAGGTCATCCGTCATCAGGTCGCCGTCCGCTTCGACGTCCTCGTCGATCGCGCCCAGATCGAGATGGTACACACGGGTGCGGTCGCGGCCGTGACGGCGCATGAACAGTCCGCCGCCCCCGCTGTCGTCGCCGACCAGCACCCAGTCAGGCGCGTACCTGGGCACCTCGAAGGTCTCGTTTCGCTCCTGAAGGCAGTGCGGCCCGTAAACCAGAACGCCGTTGTCGAGCAGGGCGTTGAGGACCGCTTCGCGGTCACTGAGCGGTGGCGAGTCGGTCGTGCGGCTGGACGGTGACGAGGGCGATCCCCGCGCAGCACACCGCGAGGAGCATCAGTTCGGCGGTCGAGGGCGCGGGCGCGGTGTTCAGTGCCCAGTCGCCGAGGCGCACGGTGAACGGAACGGCCAGCTGCACAGCTGCCGTGAAGACCGGCCCGCGTAGCAGGATGAGCCGGTGTTGTACGAGGTAGGCGGGCGCGTAGACGGCCGCGCCGAGCACCACGATGCCGCCGGTCGCGGCGAGTGTCGGCGGGTGGGCGATCAGGGCAGGCAGGGCCATCGGGAGCAGCAGACAGGTGGCGGCCGCGAGCAGCACGGGCAGAACGGCGAGGGGCGGCAGCCCCGACAGCCGTTCCCTGTACAGGAACCCGTACACCGCGAACGCCACGGTCGCGGCCGCCACCAGCAGCAGCCCCACCCCGTCCAGGTCCCCCGCGTCCGCGCCGAGCGCCGCGTATCCGGCCGCCGCCGCGCAGGCCAGAACTGCCCCCGCCGCCTTGCGCGGCCCGGACCTCTCACCGAAGAACACGACCCCCACCGCCACCGAGGCGCATGGCATCAGCGCGACAACGAGGTTGGTGAGCGAGGTGCCGATGCGCAGGATGGCCAGGAGGGTACCGGCCGCGTAACCGGCGAAGCCGAGCAGGCCCAGCAGCCATACGATGCTCGGGCGGGCCGCGGCCCGGCGCAGATCGGCCCGGCCACCCGCGCTGGACGCGGCGACGACGGTGAGCACCACGCAGCACACCGCGGTGCGGCCCACAGCGACGATCAGCGGATCGGTTCCGGTGACCAGGGCGCCGGAGAGCAGCCACGTCCCTGCGAGCAGCAGTACGAGGGCGACCGGCACAGTGTCGCCTTTCCTCAGGGGCGTGGGAGGAGGGCAGCGGGGTTCGGAGCCGTACGACCTGCCCTGTCACCCATGGACACCACCCCACCCGGTGGCTGCCACGGCTTTCGTTCGCCACGAAGCGCCGCAGCTCGGACCGCCCATCATGGTGCGCCCGGACGAAGGCGTCCATCGACTTGCGTGCCCTGCGGGATCCTCACTCCTGCCAGGGGGAATCCAGGATGGTGTCCACGAAGTTGCCCCGCTTGAAACCGGGTACGTAACGCTCCAGCACATCGGCCTTCACATTGCCGAAAGTGGTGTCCGGCTTGGCTTCGATGCCTTCGGTGAAGGCCCGGAGAATGCGCTGTTTGAAGTCGGGGCGGGGATGGAGGGAAACGATCGACGCGCGGTCCGCGTCGCTGATGTCGGCGTACCCGATGCCGAGCACGTCGTACTCCACCCCTGCGGTCACCAGGGCGACCTCGGGTTCCATGAACTGTGGAATTCCCGGCGTCGTGTGGAGCGCGATCGCTGTCCAGACGCGGCGAATGCTGTCCTCGGGCACGCCGTGGCTCTGCAGAAACCTTCGTGCCTCGTCGGCGCTGTCCACCTCGAACCGGCGCCCGCTCCCGCGGAACTCCTCGTTGAGGCCCAGGTCATGGAACATGGCTCCGACGTAGAGAAGCTCCGGGTCGAAGCTCAGCCCCTTGTTCTGCCCCTGCAGACTGCCGAAGAAGTAGACCCGGCGGGAATGGTGGTAGATCAGGTCATCGGTCGCGTCACGCACCAGCTCGGTGGCCGCGGCGGCCAGCTTGGTGTCGGGCACCGTCACTCCGGTGGCGGCAGGGAGGTCGGCACTGCTGGGCATGTGAACTCCTTTGTCGTAGGACATGTCGGCTCTTCCTGTCCGACTCTTCAGCCTGCGGCTCTCCCCCGCCCGGTCAACCACCGGCTGCCTCGTCCCTGTCCGCCGGGGAGAAATGGAGATGGGCCAGGTCGTGCGGGATTGGGCCGTCGGGACGGAACAGGGGCGCGCTCTCCCCGTCGGCGGCCGTGGCCGGAGCGTCCGTGAGGCGAAGCCGGGTGCGCAGCCGCCCGTAGAAATCGTGCGGGCCGAGCCTGATGACGCGCAGACGACGCGGGGCCGCATACACCCCGAGCCAGTCTCCGGCGTCCAGTACGCCGCGCAGCTGGCCGTCGATCGTGACCGCGCCCTGCCCCGAATGGGGCAGGACCCGCACCGCGACCGGTTCGTCCGGCGCGACGACCACTGTGCGGTTGAAGGTCATGTGCGCTGCGACGGGTGTGAAGAGGACGGCGTCCATTCGTGGTGAGACCACCGGACCGCCTGCGGCGAAGCTGTAGGCGGTCGACCCGGTGGGGGTGGCCATGATGACGGCGTCGGCCGAGTACGAGGCGAGGAGCCGGCCGCCGATATAGACGCCGAGACTCACCTGCCGGTCGCGCGCGAGCTTCTCCACGACGACGTCGTTGAGGGCCGTGACATCCAGCGCCACGCCCCAGTCCTCCGCCGCGGCCTCCGCCTCCAGGTCGACATGGGGAGGCGGCAGCATCGGGCGTCGTCCGTAGCCCATCAGGGCGTCGATGTCCTTGGGCACTTCGAGTACGCGGGAGGCCCTCATCGTCAGCGTCATGCGCTCCTCGACGTCCGCCCGTCCGTGGTGGACGGCGTCGAGCGCCCGGACGACGTCCTCGGCCGGCACCTCGGTCAGGAAGCCGACCCGGCCCAGGTCGATCCCGAGGACGGCGGCGTGGTTCTTGGCCGCGATCCTGGCGCCGCGCAGAAATGTGCCGTCGCCTCCGAGCGTCACGATGAGATCGGGGTTGCCCGCGACATCGGCCTCCTCCCGTCCGCCACGCCGGCGTGCGTCGCCGCGCCACACGTCGATGTCCGTGCACGGAACGACTTCGCCCGCACACCAGTCGCGTACGACGCGCGCCGCGGCAATGGCCTCGGGACGTCCCTGGTGGACAACGACTCCCACCCGCTCGACACTCATCTCGCTCCGGCTCCCGTACTCCGACGATGTGGCGGTGTCCTGGTCCCACCTTGACGGTCCAGGCGTGTGCGGGCTTCGTCGCCGGGCCGACAGACCGCTCTCGGTCAGGCGATCGGGCCCCTGGGAGGGCGGCGTGATCGGGCCTCTACCGGCGCAGCGTGGTCCGCCCACCGCGCGGCAGAATGGTGGGGATGGGTTCGCCTGCACGTTCGACGAGGACAACAAGGTCCGGGCCGCACCGGCCGCCGTCGGCTGTTCCTGGCGGGTCACGGCAGCCTGCCGCTCGGGTACGGCCTGGTGCCGGCCCCGCTGCGGGGTGCCCCGGTGCGAAGTTCCAGCAGCATGGTGGCGGCCAGGAAGGCGGGCAAGCACAGCGGGGTCGCGCTGGTCGACGTACGGGTGGGCACGCCAGCACAAGGCCGAGACGTACCGAAGCTGGATGACAGCCAGATCGAAGCACGGCTGCGATCCCTTCCCGGAGCGGACCGGGTGACCGCTCGCGCACTCACCAAGGTGCACCTCGCGGGGACCACGAACACCGTATTCGTCAACTTCTACCGCGGGGACGCTCCGGCCGAGGCTGAGCAGATCGTCGAGGGGCACTGGCCGAGCGGACCGGGTGAGGTCGCCGTCGGGCCGTCGTTCCTGAAACAGCACGGGCTCGCGGTCGGTGACCGGACGACCATGTATCTGAACGGCAGGCAGACCGACGTCACCGTCGTCGGCGAAGTCATGTTGGGCAACGCCCAGGCCATGGACTCCGACTGGCAGACCGCGACCGAACTCGCCCCGAACACAAGCGCCGTTGACTACACGGTCCAGCTCAGCCCCCATGCCGACGCCCAGGCCTACGTCAGGGGGATCGAGGAGGCTGACCCGGGCCTCCATCCGTCGCTGAGGAGCGACTCGCCGGATGCCGCCACCACTACCGTCGTCGGCTTCTCGTCGGTGTTTACGCTGCTGCTGACCATCGTCGCGGCGCTCGGCGTCTTCAACACCGTCCTGCTGAACACCAGGGAGCGGCGCCGCGACCTGGCCATGCTCAAATCGATCGGGATGACGCCGCGCCAGGTCGTGGTGATGACAGTGACGTCCGTGGCGGGGCTGGGCGCGGTCGGCGGCCTGATCGGCATCCCCCTCGGGGCAGTCGCACACCGGCTGCTCGTGGACCATGCCGGAGTGCTCACCTTCCCGGAGTCCATGAAGGATGTCTGGCATGCGCCGCAGCTGGCCGCCCTGACCCTGGCGGGCGTCGCGATCGCCGTCCTCGGCGCGCTGATCCCGGCTCGCTCGGCGGCACGGCTCACCATCGCCGAGGTGCTGCACAACGAGTGATCTCCGCTCCGACCCAGAACAAGGCCTGATCAAGTCTCCTGGGAGGCCGACGACGCGCCAGCCGTCAGGCCGCTTACAGAGCCGACCATCGACGACCGCTGTAGCGATCTCCTCCTCGGCATGGGTCAGGCTGCTCTGCAGTCCTTCGATCTCGCCGAGCCAGCCCTCGCGTTCGGCTTCCAGAATCCGTGCGAGGAGGTTGTCGCGGATCTCGACGACCCGCGGACGTTCCGTCGCGTGAACGATGAGGACGGGGCATCGAACGCAGGCTTCTCTGAACCAGACCATCGCCCTGGCTTGCAGCAGTCGTCTCGGACTCGCTGCTTGGCGTTCGGCTCTCGCTGCCAGAAGCGAGGCGCTTGACCCTCACGTGGCGTCAGGCTGCATAGTCGGTGCCATGGAGGAGCACCTGCCCGTGGGACGCGTGGCCGAGTTGGCGGGCGTGAGCGTCCGCACGCTGCATCACTATGACGAGATCGGGCTCGTACGGCCGTCGGCGCGAACTGCAGCCGGGTACCGGGCCTACTCGGTCGGCGACGTGGAGCGACTGCGCGAGGTACTTGCCTACCGGCGCCTGGGCTTCGGACTGCGGGAGGTCGCGGACCTGGTCGGCGACCCATCCACCGACGCGGTCGCGCACCTGCGCCGACTGCGCGGCCTGCTGCTGGAACGGCGCGATCACGCCGATGCCATGGTGGCGGCCATCGACAGAGAACTCGAGGCACGGGCGAAGGGGGTCGAGGTGACGCCGGAGAAGCAACTGGAGATGCTCGGCGCACGGCTGTACGACGCGATCGGCGGCGCTTACACCGCGACACGGCGTACTGAGCCGCGGATCGCCGCGCAGATCTGGGACGTGCTCGGGGACGCGCAGACGGTGCTGAACGTCGGGGCCGGCACCGGCTCCTACGAGCCTGCTGATCGCAACGTGACCGCGGTGGAGCCATCGGCGGTCATGCGGGGGCAGCGGCCTGCCGGAACGGCGCCGTGCGTGGCCGCCGCTGCCGAGAGCCTGCCGTTCGAGGACCAGTCCTTCGACGTCGCGATGGCCGCCTCCACCGTTCACCACTGGGGGGACCCGATAGCGGGGTTGCGCGAGATGCGGCGCGTGGCCCGCCGCGTGGTGGTGCTCACGTTCGACACCGACGAGCCCGGATGGCAGGACCGGTTCTGGCTTACCCGCGACTACCTGCCCGAGTTCGCCGCCGTCCTCGCTGAATTTCCTTCGCTTGCTGGGATGGCCGACGCGATCGGCGCCCGCGCTGAGCCGGTGCCCATCCCGTGGGACTGCGCTGACGGCCTGTTCGAGGCGTACTGGCGCCGACCGGAGGCGTATCTGGAGGATCACGTGCGCCGTGCGATGTCGGTGTGGACGAGGGTCGGGCCGGAGGCCGAGCAGCGGGCGGTGCGAAGCCTCAGCGACGACCTCGACTCCGGCCGGTGGGCCGAGCGCAACAGCGACCTCGCCGACCTCGACGCGGCAGATCTCGGCCTCCGCCTGCTCATAGCTTGAACCGCGTCGCAGCGTCAGCGTCATGGCGGCTCCTGGACGGCCCGCCGGTCATGTGCATCGCGGACACTACCGGCCTGCACATCGACTCGATCCGCGCGAAGGTCCGCACCATCCGGAACCGTAAGTAGAGCCGAAGCGGTCGACGACCGGGCAGGGGGACGCAGATGGACAGCGAGGCACTCATCGGTGTGGTCGCGGCTGGCCCGCGCTCGCGGGTGCCGAAGCCGGTCCTCACTGCTCGTTGTTCTGGACCCACGCACGCCCGTACGGCGAGGTCAACCTCGACATGGCCACCCGACTCAACTTTGCTGCGTCGACCGTGCCCGACCCCCGCGCTGCGGGCGATGGTGAACCGGCGGCGGAGCAGTCGCGCGCGTGAGCCGGCCAGTCCCTCCTTCCTGTGAGCACCGGCCCAACCAGGAGCCATTGCGGGTCGGCGTCGCGACGACCGGGAGATAGGACAGCGGCCATGTATTCACCACTTGCGGATGTCGAGATCCCAGCAAGGGCCGCCCGTGGCCCGGCTGTCGCCACGCGTGACATGATCGGCCCCATGACCGAATTCTTCGTTCGGAAGGGCGACCGCCGCCCCGTCCGTTGAAGTGGCTCGACGAGGCTGTGGCCTCCGGCACCGCGACGACGCCTGCCCATCCCTCACGTGACGCGATCTCAGCTGCGATACGTTGCGACCGTGCCGGCCTCGTCGCGGTTCGTCTCCTTCAGCTCGCCCAGGCCGAAGACCCGTTCGCGCGTCGTGAGGTCATGGACCTCCTCCAGAGCTCGGTCTGGGACAGGCTCCCCTGGCCCGCAGCCGCCGAAGCGGCACTGGCCCGGCTCACCGACCCCGACGAGGGAGTGCGGCGCCGAGCCGCACAGCTCGTCGTCCGGGCCGGAGGACGTGATCCGGTGCTCACAGCCCTCGGTGAACTCACCGACTCGGTGGTGCGTACCGTCCTCGCCGACGCGCTCGGCGCCTCCGCCGCCCACCTGCGGGCCGATTCCCTGGCGTCCGTACGCTTTCTCGCCCATCTGGAGACTCTGCGGGCCGCCCCTCCGACGCGATGGCCCGCCCTGGACGCGGCACTGCTCGCCGATGCCCGGGAGGCCGCGCTCCACCTGGACCACGTCGGGCGAAGGTGGGAGCGGATTGTTCCCCACCCAGCGAAGTGGCCGATGGTTGTGAAGCTGTAACTGAGCGCTTCAGTCGGCCCGTGAGCGGCCGACTTGGCCCGACGGGGCTGATGGGGTCCTGGAGAGCGTGGAGGGTAGAGGTTCCTCTTGAGCGCGTGTTCGGTGTCAGATCGGCTGGAGGCGGGCGACGGGTGGGGCGGGCGGTGGACTGCAACGTGGAAGACAACCCGGCCGGCCTGTCGTCTGCCCGGTCCGCGCAGTGGGCGTATCGAAGCCACGCCCCACGTAACCTCTTCCTATGCCTGCACCCCGCCTGCATCGCGTCGCCGTCCTTGTGCTCGAGGGTGCGAAGCCGCTCGATGTCGGAATTCCTGCGCAGGTTTTCACGACCCGCGCGAGCATGCCGTACGAGGTGCGGGTGTGCGGGGCGACACCCGGTCTCGTGACCGGCGGCGATGGCCTCGCGTACTGCGTCGCCCACGGCCTCGACGCGCTTGCGTGGGCCGACATCGTCTTCGTCCCCGGCTACCGGTTCCCGGACCGCGACGACCCGCCGCAGGCCGTCGTCGAGGCACTGATCGCCGCCCACGACCGGGGCGCGCGGCTCGCCGCCATCTCGACGGGCGCCTTCGCGCTCGCCGCCACGGGCCTGCTCGACGGCAGGCGCGCCACGACGCACTGGCACTACACGCGGGCACTCGTGGCCAGGCATCCGCTCGTCCAGGTCGACGAGAACGTGCTGTTCGTCGACGAGGGCAGCGTGCTCACCTCGGCCGGCGCCGCCTCCGGCATCGACCTGTGCCTGCACATCCTGCGCGGCGACCTCGGAGTGGCCGCTTCCAACCACGCGGCCCGGCGTCTGGTTGCGGCCCCCTACCGCAGCGGCGGCCAGGCCCAGTACGTGCCGCGCAGTGTCCCCGAGCCGCTCGGCGAGCGGTTCGCCGCCACCCGCGAGTGGGCGCTGCACCGGCTCGGCGAGCCCCTCACCCTCGACATACTGGCGCGGCAGGCGGGGGTCTCGCCGCGCACGTTCTCCCGGCGCTTCGTCGAGGAGACCGGCTACACGCCGATGCAGTGGGTGATGCGCGCCCGCATCGACCTGGCCCGCGAACTGCTCGAGCGCTCGCAGCGCGGCGTCGAACAGATCGCCGCCGACATCGGGCTCGGCACCGGCGCGAACCTGCGCCTGCACTTCCAGCGCATCCTCGGCACCACACCGAGCGAGTACCGGCGCACCTTCACCCGGGGCGAGTAACCCGCCCGGCACCGCGTGGCGGGATCCTTTTGAACCGTGGCGATCCCGCCACTGTCAGCGGCGCTAGCCGCGGGCGAGCCTGGTGTGGAAGGGAAGGGACATCACTCATGACTCGCATCGCCATCAACGGATTCGGCCGCATCGGACGCAATGTGCTGCGCGCACTGCTGGAGCGCGACAGCGCCCTCGAGATCGTCGCCGTCAACGACCTGACGGAGCCCGCCACTCTCGCCCGGCTGCTCGCCTACGACAGCACGGCCGGCCGGCTCGGGCGCCCGGTGACCCCCGACGGGGACGCCCTCGTCGTTGACGGCCGTCGGATCACGGTGCTGGCCGAGCGCGAACCGGCGCAGCTGCCGTGGGCCGAACTCGGCGTCGACATCGTCCTGGAAGCCACCGGCCGCTTCACCTCGGCCAAGGCCGCCCGGGCCCACCTCGACGCGGGTACGAAGAAGGTACTCGTCAGCGCGCCGTCGGACGGCGCCGACGTCACGCTCGCTTTCGGGGTCAACACCGACGCCTACGACCCGGCCGTGCACACGATCGTCTCGAACGCCTCCTGCACCACCAACGCGCTCGCGCCGCTGGCCGCGGTCCTCGACGAACTCGCCGGTATCGAACACGGGTTCATGACGACGGTGCACGCCTACACACAGGAGCAGAACCTGCAGGACGGTCCGCACCGCGACGCCCGTCGCGCCCGAGCCGCCGGCGTCAACATCGTGCCGACCACGACCGGCGCCGCCAAGGCGATCGGCCTGGTGCTGCCGAACCTCGACGGCAAGCTTTCGGGCGACTCGATCCGCGTACCGGTGCCGGTGGGCTCGATCGTCGAACTCAACACGACCGTCGCCCGCGATGTGACGCGCGACGACGTGCTGGCGGCGTACCGCGCCGCAGCGGAGGGGCCGCTCGCCGGCATCCTCGAGTACTCGGACGACCCGCTCGTGTCGTCCGACATCACGGGCAATCCCGCCTCGTCGATCTTTGACTCGGCCCTCACCCGCGTCGACGGCCGCCACGTCAAGGTGGTCGCGTGGTACGACAACGAGTGGGGCTTCTCGAACCGCGTGATCGACACGCTCGAGTTCCTCGCCACCCGCTGACCGGACGCCGGGGTGGTGCCCCGCCTCCGGCGACCGCGCCGGCCAGCACTTTCTTTGGGCGCTCTGGTTGATCAGTCGGGCCAACCAGAGCGCTCAGTCACAGAAGCGGGTCCGCTCGGCTTCGGGGGGTGCGGGAGCGCCACGGTCGGTCAAGGCACTCTTCGAGCGTCGCCCCGCGATGGCCTACGGCCACCCCTGACAGTCCGCGACGCCCCTCGAATCTGGCGGCTATCAAACGGACCCGCTGCCCTGGTCAAGCTCACAACCAATTGGGGACGAAGAGCGGAGCCGGGGATTTTCAAGGAGCCCCAGCAACTCGTGCCAGCCGACGAGTCCATGTGCGCCATGCCGGATCGCGTGCTGGTCGTAGCCAGTCAGGAACGCGGTCAGCATGTGGAAGGAGGTCTTGCCGACGAACATGATGGAGGCGCTGGTGGCCGAGCGCTGCCCCGACCGGCCGGTACCACTGATGGCCGGTACTGCCGCGATCGGGGCGGTCGTGCATCTGCTGGCTGCCGCCATCGAGGAGGGCCGGGGCCTGTCCTCGATGAGCGGCATCCTGGCCGAAACCGCCTAGCGTCTGCTGCCGGCCTGACGGCCCGGCCTCACTTCAGGTGCCGGGCGAAGAACCGGTCTCCGTCGTCCACCTCGAACCACGGGGTGCCGGCGTGCCCGCCCATATTGGCGTGCAGCGTCTTCTCCTTGGTGCCGAAGGCGTCGAACAGGTCCAGGGCCAGCTGCCGGTCGTTCCCTTCGTCGTCCCACTGCAGCAGGAACTGCAGCGGAATGGCGACCTGCCGGGCCTCCTCGCGCTGGGCGCGGGGCACGAAACCCCCGGCGAAGAAACCGGCGGCCGAGATGCGTGGTTCGACCACCGCCAGCCGAATGCCGATGGCGGTCATCCCCGAGTACCCGACCGGGCCGCCGATCTCGGGCAGCGAAAGGAGGGCGTCCAGGGTGGTCCGCCATTCCGGGACCGCCTTTTCGACCAGCGGGACGATGAAGGACTCGAAGATCTCATCGACCGGCTCGCCGGCCGCCATCGCCCGGCGGAGGTCGGCGCGGGCCTGCTCATCGACGGCGGAACGGGGCCGGTCGCCGTGCCCGGGGTGGTCGATGGCGGCCACCGCGTAGCCGTACTCCGCCGCGGAGTGCCGGGCCCGGGCCACCAGCCGCGATTCCCGCTTGTGCAAGCCGCCGTTGTGGCCGATCAGGATCAGCGGGGCAGGTGCGGATCCAGACGTCCACAGGATGCCGGGGATCTCGCCGAGGGTGAATTCGCGTTCGAGGACGCCGTCGTCGAGGCGCTGTTCGGAAGTGAATTGCATGGTCGTGCCTTTCGGGAGTGCTCTTGAACGGCGCTCCCGGACGACCTATCGTCCGACCGTGACCCCGGAGGGGAGCACCCATGTCGATACTGCGTTCACGGGTACCACCTCCTCGTTCTCTCGCACGGCCTCCGGAAAACTAGCAGTGGTCGCCGTGGTTCGCCAACAGGTTTTTGCGGAGGCTCCGTGGCCGGATGCCACGGAACCACTCGCCTGAAGGCCAAGGCCGTGTAGTCAAGGGCTTCGGGCCTGTGTGGTCACGGTGTGGTGTAGGCCGGGACGTAGGAAGCGGAGCCCTGTTAGCCTCGATCTTTCGTGATTGGTCGTCAGCTTCGGCTGGCGGCCAATGCGTCGTTGTGGAGCGTGTGCGGGCATACGGGTGGCCCGATCGTCGCATCGGGTGGGCGCCGGATTCCACGGTTCCGGTCGGTGGCTCTTCTGCTCGTCGGGACGGGTTGTTGCTGGTCAGCGTGGGTTCGGGAGGGTGTCGAGCCGTCTGATCGCGTCTGTGATCACGTCGGTCCATGGCCAGTGGTGGGCGAATCGCAGGTGCCGTTGGCGGGCGGTGGTGATGAGTTGGGCAGCGGCGGAGAACAGCCGCAACCGCAGGCGGCGGGGCTCCCAGAGGCGGGGTTTGCCGGTCAGAGCGAGCATCGGCATCCAGGCGAGCAGGTCGAGGGCGAGCTGGACGATCTCCAGCCAGATCCGGTTCTGTGCGGTCTCGTGCAGGGGCAGGTTCCGCAGGCCGGTGGCCCGTGCGTTCCGAATGCGGTCCTCTGCCCTCGCCCGTCGGCGGTGCCTCAGTTCCAGGTCCGTGATCTTCCCGCCCGTCGTGTTGGTGGCGAAGCAGGTGAGCCGCAGGCCGTCGGCGTCGGTGAAGCGCAACTGGGCGCCGGGGTGGGGCCGTTCCTTGCGGACGATCAGCCGCATTCCCTTCGGCCAGCCCTTGAGTGTGTCGCCGTCGAGTTCGGCGGTCCAGGCGCCGTCGCGGATCTCGCCGCCCGGCTCGACCGCTGGGGTCCAGGCGGAGGCCGGGACCTT
This sequence comes from Streptomyces sp. NBC_01224, assembly GCF_036002945.1. NCBI lineage: Bacteria > Bacillati > Actinomycetota > Actinomycetes > Kitasatosporales > Streptomycetaceae > Streptomyces > Streptomyces sp. NBC_01224. Next base: position 547,186 of record NZ_CP108529.1, read on the forward strand.
CAACACGGCCTGATGAATCTGCTCAGTGATGGTCATCCCGACCGAGTACGACAGCCACCGGCCCCGTTTCGTGAGCCAGGCGAGGAACTCATGGGTGCCGCCCGCGGAGTCGGTACGGATCAGTGTGGACCGGCCGCGCCGGTGACGCTTGGGGAGCTGGGCCAAAGCGAGTTGAGTGGCGGTGATGTGGTCGGCGGCGGTGTTGGATCCCGCGTTCCCCGGCCGCAACAGTGCTGCCACCGGCTCCCCGGTGCCACCGCTTCCGTGGTCGACGAAGCCCATCAGGGGGTGATGTCCAAACGACTTCTTCCAGGTCGCGGCCGCGTCCTGCTTGTCGGAGTGGGCCAGGACCAGCACTCCGTCCAGGTCCACAATCACCTGGCCGCCCCTATCCGGCGCCGCATCTTTGGCCAACGTCCAGACGTACTCGCGCACTTCGGCGCGCGCCGAGCGGATCGCGGTCAGGGCCTTGTCCCCGGCCGCGGCGAGGGTGTCGATCAGCCGGGAGACCGTTGGGTCGGAGGCCACCGGCCCGAACACGGCCGGCTCGGCCCGCAGCAGTCCCGCATCGGCCAGGCAGTCCCCGCCCAGCGCGACCGCGAGAGCCACATCCAGCAGGATCTTGCCCGGATCGTGCACCGCCCGAGGCCGCCGCCACGGCGTCAGCGCCGCCGATATCTCGGTATCCAGGCCGGTCTTACGGGCAGTCTCGACCAGCAGTACTCCGCCAGCCTGCGAGACCACCCCGCTCCCGCCGCCCTCGATGCGGACACGCGGATAGGACCCGATACGCTTCTTCACCTGAGGAGTGCTTCTTTCATGCGCCGACCTGGACCCTAGACAAGTCCCATCGTTGCAGGTCAGGAGCACTCTTCGCGTTTCCGATCACGCATCGGACACCCAGCCACGTGAAAGCCCGAGGCTAGGGACGGTTTGGCCCCGGCCTGGTACAGCTGCTGCGACGATGCCGCCGCCATGAGCCCGCGCCGGGCAGGCGCTGGTGGGCACCGGTCAGGCCCCGGGAAGGTTCGCCCTCGTCCACGCCCTTCCCGGCGACTACGGCTCGGACCTGTGGACCGTCCCGGCCGACGGCACCGGTGCGGCCCGCCGGTGATGACCTCCGCCGTCGCCCCGGCCTGTCCGGGGTGACAGCTCAGCGGGCCAGGGCGAGTGCGGGATGCGGGTCGCGAGTCCCTGTCGTCCGGTCAGGACTGCGCGTCCTCCGGAATGCTGACCAGCCAGCGGGTCTCCCGGCGGGGCCGCAGATACAGCGCCCAGTAGAGCGTGGCGACCGCTGTGATCCCGCCGGTCCACAGCAGGTACTCGGTCTCCTGCTGGGTCAGGATGTACGCGAGCACGGCGATGAGCAGTACGGGAATCGCGGGCCACAGGGGCATGCGCCAGGCCGGTGCCTCGCGGTGTGTGCCGCGGCGGCAGAGCAGTGCGGCGACCGCGACCAGCAGGTACATGCCGGTGACGGAGACGCCGGTGACGCCGTACAGGGTGTCGAGGTTGACGAAGCAGAGCGCCGCGCCGGGGACGCCGACGACCAGGGTCGCCACCCACGGGGAGCCGAACCGGCCGAGTCGGGACAGGGCGTTGTTGATCGGCTCGGGCCACGCCTTGTCACGGGCGGAGGCGAACAGGACCCGTGAGTTCTGGATGACCATGACGATGCCCGCGTTGATGATCGCGAGGGCCACGCAGAGGCTGACGAATGTACCGACGGCCGAATTCGACCAGGCGGCGACCATGGTGTTGAGGTCGCCCGAGGTCAGGGCCGCGAGGTCCGGGGCGCCCAGCGTGATGGCGATGACCGGGACGAGGATGACCGCGGTGGAGATGGCGAGGGTGGCGAGCACGGTGCGGGCCACGTTGCGCCGCGGGTTCTCCAGTTCCTCCGAGAGGTAGACGGCCGTGGAGAAGCCCTGGGTGATGAAGAGCGCGATCGCGAGCCCGGAGACCACCATCATCGCGGTGACCGTGGAGGTCGTGCTGCCTGACGAGGCGACCGACCCGTGCACCAGCGCGGAGACCCCGCGCTCGGAGTGCGCGAAGCCGAGAACGGCGACGACGCCCGCCGCGATCACTTCGAGGACAAGGAAGATACCGGTGATCCACGCGTTGGCGCGCAGGTCCAGGAGACCGGCGAGGGTGGCGAGGACCATGACTCCGGCGCCCGCGGCGGGAGCCGGAATGTGCACCACGGGAGCGAGATAGTCGGCCGTCCCCATGGCGATGACCGGAGGCACGATCATCACGACCAGCAGGGAGAGCACGAAGACGAGCCACCCGGCCAGCCGCCCCGCCATGGTCGACACCATGGCGTACTCACCTCCCGCGCTCGGTATGAGGGTGCCCAGCTCCGAGTAACAGAAGGCGACCGCGATACAGAGCAGCGAGCCGATGGCGATGGTGAGGGCGGTGTACGTGCCCAGGCTGGAGAACAGGTCGGGAACGACCACGAAGAGGGTCGAAGCGGGCGTCACGCAGGAGAGCGTGAGCAGCGTCCCGCCCACGACGCCGATGGAACGCTTGAGCTTCTGTGGAGTGGGGCCGGTCGCTGGGGCGAGCGCCTGGGGAGCGCTGAGCGTTTCGGTCATCGTGCGATTCCGATCAACAGGTGCGGTGTCTGAGCGCGGGAGCGGTATCGCCTCCAGACGAGGACGTGGTGATTGGTTTCGTCGCTCCCAGCGCGACATGCAATCCTGACGAGTTCCGCAGGTCAAGAGGTGTTCACCTTCGGAATTCGTTGTTTTGGCGAGCGGATCTGACGATTTGGCGTTAAGAGCGCGTCATTGTATGGGGATCGGCGGGTGCGGGAACCGCAGCAGGATCCGGTGCAAAGTTTCGCCCATTCCAGATTCCGGAAGGGTGCGGGCGTCCCGGAGCGCCACGATGCGCGGATGGCCGCGGGTCGCGCATCCACGGTCTTGATGCCAGCCTGGAGTCATGGCTTGGGCGTCATGGACGACTCGCGGTGTGTTCTCCGGGCGCGGTGGCGTGCTCACGGAGGAGGTCGGCGTCCTGTCCGGAGACCTGACCGTTCACACGACCTGGGCCGATGACACGGCCCAGGTCACTGTGCAGTACACGGGTGCGATCGACTGGTTCACCATGTCGGGCAGCCCGGTGCCGTGCTGCTCGGAGGACGACAGCCGGCGCCTTCACGAGGCGGTGGTGGAGTCCGTCCGGCAGGGAGCGGCGGCCACGGTTCCGAGGCCTCCGCCACAGAAGCCGGAGCAGCCGACGGAGAGCGCCCAGGAGTGAGGGCTGCGTCGGCGGGCGCGCGCCGGACGTTGCGGTCCGGATCACCGGGTGGCAGCCCGGTTCAGGCGGTGTGGCGGTCCGTGGCGATGGCGAAGACATGGAGTGCCGGTGTCTTGGAGCCCATGTACTGAGGCCCGGACGGCAAGGTGATCGGCGCGAGTTGTCTGGACGGGTCGACGTCCACTCCGATTGTGTAGAGCTTTGCGGTGCGTGTGCTCTGTGCCCGGCCGCTGCCGTTGACCTTGCCTCCGTCGGCCGCGATCACCGTTCCCTTCGGGACGGTTGTGGCGCCCCAGTCGGGGACGGTGATCGGGAGTGCGCTGCTGGTTCCGTCGGCGTAGGCGACCGTGACGGTGCCGGTCAGGCCGGAAGCCGGGGCGTATGTGGCGGTCATGAGAAGGCCTACGCGGGACGCATGACCGGCCAGGGGGATGAGTTGGCCATGGGCGAGGGCGTTGTTCTCGGTTCCGACGAAGTCGGTCGGCAGGGTGAAGCGCGGCGCCCGGGGTTCGTCGAGGCCAGACGCGAACAGAGGGCACCCGCCTCCCCTCGGACGCCGACACAGGCGCGATCTGGCGGTTGAACCGCCCCGACGGCCGCGGATGAGCCCCAGCAGGCGAGCAGGGCACGACTTCGGCTCAGAGCCTGGTGCGCGCCCACCCCAAGCCCCGGATCACTAGGATCTCTTGCGTGACAAGAGCATTCAGCGGCTGGACAGAGCAAGCGTTCGAGCTGCTCCTGCAGTTGGAGGGCATGCCCTCGCAAGAAGCTCGCGAACAGCGCCGCAAGGAACGGGAGCGTCTCGTACGGCAGCCCATGATCGCGTTGCTGAACGATGTGGCCGACGCGGACCAGGCCTACGAAGACTTCTCCGTCTGGGGGTTCCGCAAGGATCCGTGGTGGTGGCAGCACCAAGTGGCGGTGATCCGGATCGCACGCAACGTCGAGATCGGGCTCCGCTTCGACCTCGACGGGCTCCGGATCAAGGGCGGCTGGACCTACCCGGACCCGGGGCAGGTCCCGTTGTTCCGTACGGCCGTTGCCGCGCAGGACAGCGGCCCCGATCTGGTGCGCGCCATCGAGGCGCTGGGGGCCCGGGGGTACGAGATCACCGGCGACACCATGAAGCGCATGCCACGTGGCCATGACGCCGGCCATCCCCGCGCCGACCTGCTCCGGTACCGCTCGGTCTCCGCTGCCCGTCCGCTCGGCGGGGACTGCGCGCAGCACACGCCGGCGTTGCTCGACGCCGTGCTCCGAGCGGCGGAGGAGTTGGAGCCCCTGCTCTCCTGGCTCGCCGGCCATGTGACGGTTCCCGGTTCCCGCCGGCACGCCGTCTAGCGTCGCCTCCGCATGCCGTCCCCGCGGTGAGCGACCGAAAGGCGGTCCGTGACCGGCGGGTGTGGTCCCTCCCGAGGGGCCTGTTCGGCCCCTCGCCACCCTTCGGTACTGAACCGCCATCGGCGCTGCTGTGCGTCAGTAGGCCCCGAACACGTTGTCGATGGAGCCGTACTTGTCGGCGGCGTAGTTGCACGCTGCGGTGATGTTGGCGATCGGGTCGTAGCTGTCCATCGACGTACCGGGCACGTGGTAGGCACGGAACGTGGGGTCGATGATCTGGAGGAGGCCCTTGGACGGCGTGCCCTTGGCGGCGTTCGAGTCCCAGTTGTTGATGGCCAGGGGGTTGCCGGACGACTCGCGCATGACGTTGCGGTGGATTCCGTCGTAGCTGCCGGGGATGCTGTGCTTGGCCATGACGGCCAGCGACTGCTTGATCCAGCCGTCCAGGTCGTTCGTGTACGTCGCAGCCTTCGCGGCCGGTGCGGCAGTGGCGGAAGTCTTGGACTCGGCCTGGGCACCGATTGTCAGCTTCATGCCCGGGCGAATCCCTGCGGGGTTGTCGCCGACGATCTCTCGATTGTCCTCGTACAGCTTCTGCCAGCCACCACTGAGTGAATGCTCCCGCGCGATCTTGGAAAGGGTATCGCCCGCGATCACGGAATAGATGGTGGGCGCATCCTTCTGCGCGGTCTTTTCCTTGACGGTGGCGACGGTCGACGCCGCAGCCTTTTCGGCGGTGGCGGACTGCACCGGCGCTGCCGAGGCGAAGCCGGCACCGACCAGCGGAAGCACGAGAGCGGCTCCGCCCGTGGTCGCGGCGATGAGACCACGGGTCAGCGAAGTGGACTTGCGACGACGGTGGATACCCGTTGCAGACATAGCGAATTCCTCTCCGTCGCCTACGAGGTGAGCTGTCGGGTTCGGACTGGAGATGTCCGGTCGCACGCGAATGCGGCTTCGCCCCGAGCCGTTCCGGATACCGGATCGGCGGCTTACCTGGGTCCCCCGCTCCTGCCGTCCATGAGTGGTCGGATTGCCGGACGGCGGCAGGATTCGGCGTTCCGTCCGGATTGACGGTGACCGTAGGCGAGAAACACCGAAGGGAACAAGCCCCTATTTTTGGATCACAATTCATTTGCAAGATCAAACCGCGGAATTGGCAGTAATCCACCTCACACCGCGAAGCCAAATTTCCTTGCACAGAAGGGAACCGGACAGCGCGCCACGGCGTCTTGAACTCTTAACGTGACTCACACCACGGGATCCACAAAAGGGGCAATTTGGTCAGCATTCAAGGGTCGCAATTCTCCCCAAATTCCTCTTTATTAACCAAGGGATCACTTCTAAGCAAATCGCCCATACTGGAACATTTACATGCGATCCGGATGTCTCTCGGGCCGATCGCATCCGCCGGGACTCCATGGCCTCCGGTCTCCTGGCGAAGCGGCCCGCGGGCCGCTCGTCGCACTCCCCCGCACGACATCGAGGCTTTGCCATTCGTCCTCCGGGTCGTTATCGTTTTCAACGGCTCTGTTGTCTCCGATAGAGGTGGACGTTGCGCATCTGAGGTTCGCGATCATCGCGCCGTACGGCTCCGGCCGTACGCCCGTCACGCAGTGGCAGTGTTCAGTCCTGCCCGTGACCCCGCGTGGATGCGACCTCGGTGCATGAGCCGTCCCTCGATCTTTCGGACCGCCGCACCTCCCTCCCGGTTCGGTCGCTGCGTGGTGCTCGCATACGAAGCCCCCGTTCACCGCGCTTGCGACTGCGAGGATCACCATGGCGACACCCACCGCCCCCAGCGCCTCTCTCACCTGCTCCGCCCTGTCCTTCCAGTGGCCGGACGGCACGACCGTCTTCGACGGGCTCTCCCTCAGCATCGGCCGCGGCCGCACCGGTCTCGTCGGGACCAACGGCGCGGGCAAGTCGACACTGCTGCGACTTCTGGCCGGCCAACTGCGCCCGTCCCAGGGCTCGGTGACCGTCGGCGGCAGCCTCGCCCACCTCCCTCAGAACATCACCCTCGACACGAGCCTGCGTGTGGACGAGGCCCTGGGCATCGCCGGACGGCGCAATGCGCTGCGCGCCATCGAAGCCGGGGATGTGGACGAGAAACACTTCGAGACGATCGGCGACGACTGGGACGTCGAGGAACGAGCCCTCGCGACACTGGGGTCACTCGGACTCGGCGATGTCGAACTGGACCGCACCGTAGGCCAGATGTCCGGCGGGGAGACCGTCCTGCTGCGCCTGGCCGCACTGCTGCTGGAGCATCCCGACGTTCTCCTGCTGGACGAACCGACCAACAACCTCGATGTGTTCGCTCGCCGCAGGCTCTACGAGGCCGTCGACTCCTGGCGCTCCGGTGTCCTCGTCGTGGTGAGCCACGATCTCGAACTGCTGGAGCGCGTGGACCGCATCGCCGAACTGCGCTCCGGATCCGTGAACTGGTACGGAGGCGGCTGGTCCGCCTACGAAGAAGCCCTGGCCACCGAACAGGAAGCCGCCGGGCGGATGTTGCGGGCCGCCGAGGCCGACGTACGCCGGCAGAAGCGCGAGCTGGAGGAGACCCATGTGAAGCTGGCGCGCCGCCAGCGGCACGGCAGGAAGATCGAGGCCGAGCGGCGGCTCCCGAAGATCCTCGCCGGCGCGCGGAAGCGGTCCGCACAGGAGTCGGCGGGCAAGCTTCGCGGCCTCCAGGAGGACCGGCTGAGTGAGGCGCGCGAGCGCCGCGAAGAGGCCGCGGACGCGATCCGTAACGACGCCGAGATCCGAGTCAGCCTTCCCCACACCGCCGTTCCCACCGGACGCACCGTGCTGAGCCTGCACGAACTGCGTCCCCGGTTCGGTCGGCTGTACGAGGGCAACCTCCATGTACACGGGCCCGAACGGATCGCGCTCGTCGGGCGCAACGGCGCCGGCAAGACGACACTGCTGCGCACCCTCACCGGCGAGCTGGCTCCGCTGTCCGGCGAGGCCAGGACTTTCGTACCGCTGCGGTTCCTTCCACAGCGGCTGGATGTGCTGGACGAGGAGCTGAGCGTCGCGGCGAACGTCACCCGCATGGCTCCCGGGGTCGCCGACAACCACATCCGCTCCCAGCTCGCGCGCTTCTTGTTCCAGGGGAAACGCGCGGAACAACCGGCGGGCACCCTCTCGGGCGGGGAACGCTTCCGTGCCGCGCTCGCGGCGACGATGCTCGCCGCACCGGCCCCGCAGCTGCTGATGCTGGACGAGCCGACCAACAATCTCGACATCGCCAGCGTGCGACAGCTGACCAGCGCACTTGAGTCCTACGAGGGTGCGCTGCTGATCGCCGGCCACGACCTGCCGTTCCTCGAATCGGTCGGCATCACCCGCTGGCTGCTCCTCGCGGAGGAGCTCCGGGACACCACCGCGGAGGAGGTGGGCGACCTGCTCGCAACACCGGAAGCGGACTGAGCGGCCGCGTATCTCCGAGAGGCCGGGCTCGTCCGGCCCCTCGGACGTACGGGAGGGGGTGCGGGCCTTCAGCATGACGAAGGCCCGCACCCCCTGTCGAGGGTCAGAGCCTGGCGGTGATCTTGTTCATCTTCTCGATCTCGGCGGTCTGGGCCGTGATTACGGCGCCGGCGAGCTTCTTCGCGTCGGCGTTGCTGCCGTTCTTCTGCTCGTCCTCGGCCATGGTGACCGCGCCCTCGTGGTGGCCGATCATGAGCCGGGCGAACTTCTTGTCGAAGTCCTTGCCCTTGGCGGCTTCGAGGTTGCTCATGTCGCTGTCGGACATCATCCCGGGCGTCGCCGAACCGTCCGAGCCGTGGTCCATGCCGGGCATGTCCCCCATCGAGGAAGAGGACGAGGGCAGCGGCTTGCCCCAGGACGTCAGCCAGCCCTTCATGGTGTTGATCTCGGGGTCCTGGGCCTTCTCGATCGCGGCGGCCAGCTCCTTGATCTCGGGGTCGGCGGCGCGGCCGTCGGCCAGCCGCGCCATCTCGATGGCCTGCTGATGGTGCGGGATCATCTGCTGCGCGAACTTCACGTCCGCGTCATTGAACGCACTGCCGGGGGTGGCAGGCGCGGTGGCGCCGGCGGAGCCGTGGTCCATGCCGGGCATGGACGAGCCGTCGGTCCTGGATCCTTCGGAGGAGCCGCAGGCCGCCAGCGTCAGAGCGAGTGAGGCGACGATGCCGGCGGCCGCGAGCGCGCGGCGACGGGCAGGGGAAGACAGAGAAGCGGACATCAAACGTTCTTTCCAGGTGGATGCGCCACGTCCGTGGCGCGCGAAAAGGGGCAGGATCATCAGGCCGGTCCGGCCTGATGGCCGGGAGCCGGCAGACACCTGTCACGTCCGCGCGATGCACACCTGGAGGAGTAGATCCCTGCCGGCGAACGGCGGACCCCGCCGTGCCGGTCCGCGCACCGCCGTACGTCGCCTGCCGAGCACCCATACGGCCAGGACCACGAGGCCCAGCGCCATGAGGAGCGGCAGCAGGCGGTCGCGGGCGTGGGTGGATACGCACGACTCGCCGTTCATCCCGGGCATGACCGCGGCCGCGTGGGCGGTGCCGTGCTCACCCGTCAAGGCTGTGTGGCCGGCACCCGTCGTCGTGGAAACGGGCGCGTCCGAGGTCACGGCCATTGCGCCGTGGCAGCCCTCGGCGGCGCTCGCCGGGGCCCCATGCATGAGGAACAGCCCACACAGGACGGCACACAGCACGAGCAGCCGGGACACTCCCGGTGTGCGCGTCCGCCTGCGATCCACGGCTGCCTCGAATTCTCGGTCGTACAGGTCCTGCGGTACGTGCCCGAGGATACCCCCGCAGGGTTTCCCCGTCCTGTCGCACCCCGACCATCGCACCCGGCACCGTCCGGACACCTTGCTGGGCTACGGTGCCCGCGAAACTCGGCATACGTACGGATTGCGGGACCTGCTCGTGCGGGGCGCCCGGCTGGGAGTGAGCGATGAACACGTCGACGGCGTCGGCGGGAACGGACGAGTTGAAGCGCCGTCTGAGCGTGTTCGACGCCGTGGTCATCGGCCTGGGTTCGATGATCGGCGCCGGCATTTTCGCCGCACCGGCACCTGCCGCCGCGGCCGCCGGGTCCGGGCTGCTGCTCGGCCTGGGGCTGGCTGCGGTGGTCGCGTACTGCAACGCGACGTCCTCCGCCCGGCTGGCCGGTCGCTACCCGGAGTCCGGTGGCACCTATGTGTACGGCCGTGAACGCCTCGGCGACTTCTGGGGTTATCTCGCGGGCTGGGGCTTCGTCGTCGGCAAAACAGCTTCCTGTGCGGCCATGTCACTCACCGTGGGCTCCTACGTGTGGCCCGGCCAGACGCACGCGGTCGCCGTCGCGGCGGTGGTGGCGCTGACCGCGCTCAACTACACCGGTCTGCACAAGTCTGCCTGGCTGACCCGGGTGATCGTCGCGTTCGTCCTAGCGGTCCTCGCGGCGGTGATCACCGCCTGTATCGGCGGCGGAACCGCCGATGCCGGGCATCTGGCCATCGGCGCGGACGCCACTGTCAGCGGAGTTCTGCAGGCGGCCGGTCTGCTGTTCTTCGCGTTCGCCGGATACGCGCGGATCGCCACCCTCGGCGAGGAGGTACGCGACCCGCATCGCACCATCCCCCGCGCGATCCCGCTCGCGCTGGCCATCACGCTGCTCGTCTACGCAGCCGTCGCCGTCACGGTGCTCGCCGTCCTGGGTCCTGATCGCCTCGCCCATACCGCGGCCCCATTGGCCGAGGCCGCACGCGCGGCGGGCGTCCCCGGCCTCGCGCCGGTGGTGCGGGCCGGTGCGGCCGTCGCCGCACTCGGCTCCCTCCTCGCGCTCATCCTCGGTGTCTCACGCACCACCCTGGCCATGGCCCGCGACCGCCACCTGCCGCACGTCCTGGCCACGGTGCACCCCCGCTTCAAAGTCCCTCACCGCGCGGAGGCCGCCGTCGGCGCCGTGGTTGCGGTCCTTGCCGCCACGACCGACGTCCGAGGGGCGATCGGCTTCTCCTCCTTCGGTGTCCTCGCCTACTACGCCATCGCCAACGCCGCTGCCTGGACGCTCACCGCGGACGAAGGCCGCCCGCCCCGCATCGTGCCCGGCGCCGGCCTGACGGGCTGTCTGCTCCTCGCCTTCACCCTGCCGTCGGCCTCGGTCGTCTCCGGCACCGCGGTGATCGCGGCCGGAGCCGCGGCCTATGGCGTACGCACGGTCCTCAGCCGCGCGCGCAGCTAGGTGTACTTGGTCATGACTTTGGTGACAGGTCGGCTGATCGGGGGTTGGCCTGCGAGCCCTGTGTGTCGGCGTCGAGTGTTGTAAGAAGTCAGCCACGGCGCCAGTGCGTGGGCGCGTTCGGTGTTGCTGGTGAACACCTGGTGGTAGGCCCATTCGGTTTGCGGGGTGCGGTTGAAGCGTTCGACCTTGCCGTTGGTCCAGGGACAGTGGGGGCGGATGAAGCGCTGTTCGGCGCCCAGGTCGGCGATGGCCTGGCGGAAGGCGGCGCTCTTGCGGTAGGTCCAGGCGTTGTCGGTGATGACCCGTTCGATGCGGTCGATGCGGTCGATGCCACAGGCTGCGAAGAAGGCGGCTGCGCGTGTGAGGAAGCCGGCGCTGCTGAGCCGGCAGTTCGTGCAGCACATGGTCAACGACGCCACGGCGGGACAGTTGGTCGAGGTCATCCCGAACCCCGCTCACCAGCGGTCTTCGTTGATCCGGCTGACCGACGGCGGCAGGGCGGCGATCACCTCCGTCCTCGCCCGCGAGCAGGCCCTGCTGCGCCAAGTGGACGGGAACCTGACCGACGCCGACGTGACGGCCTGCGTACGGGTGCTCAGCAGCATGCTTGAACTCTTCGACGACGTCGACCTGGACTGACGCCAGGCCCGGGTTCGAGCCCCTTCACGAGGCGATCCCTGCGCCGGCTGCAAGGCTTCAGCCACCACACGGCCACCAAATGCGGAACCAATTCTCTGCGTCTACGCTCATATGTGGATCTATGCCGCCAACGGTGGTGACTCGACAGGAAGCGAGATCCCCATGGAGCGGCTCAAGATGTCGGGAATCGTCGGGGAGCTCTCGGCGGAGTTCCTCGGCACGATGATTCTCATCCTCTTCGGCTGTGGTGTGGTGGCCCAGGTCGTAGCCGGCGGAGCACTCACCGAGCCGCCGGGGGGTCTCGGAAATCACGACAGCATCGCCTGGGCATGGGGTCTCGGAGTCACTCTGGGTGTCTATGTGGCGGGCAGGCTGAGCGGGGCGCACCTCAATCCCGCTGTGACTCTTTCACTTGCCGCTTTCAAGGACTTCCCCTGGAAGAAAGTGGCTCCCTACGCACTCGCGCAGCTCGCAGGAGCGTTCGTCGGGGCACTGGTGGTGCGATGGAATTACACCGAGGCCCTGGCGAAGGCGGACCCGGGGCACACGATCAAGACACAATTCGTTTTCTCAACGCTGCCCGCCAACGGGAACCCCGCGCTTCCGGTTACCGAATGGGGAGCGCTGCGGGACCAGGTCATCGGAACCGCCATTCTTGTGCTGCTGATCTTCGCGGTCACGGATCTTCTCAATACGCCACCGGGCGCGAATCTCGGCCCGTTCATCGTGGGCCTCATCGTGGTGGGCATCGGTATGGCGTGGGGCACCAATGCCGGGTACGCGATCAATCCGGCCCGTGACGTCGGGCCCCGGCTCGCGAGTTTCCTCACCGGCTACGGAGGAGCGTGGCGGGACCAGTACGGGAACTTCTACTACTGGGTGCCCATTGTGGGCCCACTCGTGGGTGGCCCGGTCGGTGCATTCCTCTACAAGGTCCTCGTCGGCCGTTTCCTGCCCACCGCGGAGGCGGAGCCGGAGGGCAGTATCCCCATTCCATCGGAGGAGTGACGCCCGGTTCTTCGTCGAGCGGGGACTCAGGAGAGGCAGCACGCCATGGCGGACTTCATCGGCGCGGTGGATCAAGGCACCACCAGCAGCCGCTTCATGATCTTCGATCACGACGGGAACGAAGTGGCCAAGCACCAGTTGGAGCACGAGCAGATCCTGCCCCGCCCCGGCTGGGTGGAGCACGACCCGGTGGAGATCTGGGAGCGCACCAACTCGGTGATGCAGAACGCTCTGCGCACCGGAGGTCTGAGCGCCACCGATCTCGATGCCATCGGGATCACGAACCAGCGCGAGACCACCGTCGTCTGGGACCCCCGCACCGGTCGTCCGTACTGCAACGCCATCGTGTGGCAGGACACCCGGACCGACTCGATCGCCAAGGCCCTGGAGAACGAGGGCCATGGCGAAGTCATTCGCCGCAAGTCGGGTCTGCCTCCGGCCACTTACTTCTCCGGCGGGAAGATCAAGTGGATCCTCGACAATGTCGAGGGAGTCCGCGAGGCTGCGGAACGGGGCCATGCGGTGTTCGGGAACACGGACTGCTGGGTGTTGTGGAACCTCACCGGCGGCCCCGACGGCGGCATCCACGCCACCGACGTGACCAATGCCAGCCGGACGATGCTGATGAACCTGGAGACGCTCGACTGGGACGACGAATTGCTGGGCATCTTGGGCATCCCCAGGGCAATGCTGCCGGCCATCCACCCGTCCTCCGACGCGGAGGCGTACGGCCGCACACGCACGTCCCGGCCCCTGCGGGCCGCGATCCCGATCACCGGGGTGCTCGGCGACCAGCATGCGGCCACCGTGGGGCAGGTGTGCTTCGAGCCGGGCCAGGCGAAGAACACCTACGGCACCGGAAACTTCCTCGTGCTCAACACCGGTACGAAACTGATCCGGTCACGGCACGGCCTGCTCACCACCGTCGCTTACCAGTTCGACAAGAGCCCGGCGGTCTACGCTCTGGAGGGCTCCATCGCGGTCACGGGATCCGCCGTGCAGTGGCTGCGGGACCAGATGAAGATCATCAGCGAAGCCGCCGAGAGCGAACGGCTCGCCGGAACCGTCGAGGACAACGGCGGGATGTACTTCGTGCCGGCGTTCTCGGGCCTCTTCGCTCCCTACTGGCGCTCGGACGCCCGCGGCGCCATCGTCGGTCTCGCCCGCTACAACACCAACGCCCATCTGGCGCGGGCCACTCTGGAAGCCATCTGCTACCAGAGCCGGGATGTGGTGGAGGCGATGGAACAGGACTCAGGTGTCCATCTCGATGTGCTCAAGGTCGACGGCGGGGTCACGGCCAACGATCTGTGCATGCAGATCCAGGCGGATGTCCTGGGGGTACAGGTGAGCCGCCCGGTCGTCGCCGAGACCACGGCATTGGGCGCCGCGTATGCGGCGGGTCTCGCCACCGGTTTCTGGCGCGACCAGGGCGAGTTGCGGGCGCATTGGCAGGAGTCGAAACGCTGGGAGCCGCAGTGGAGCGACGAGCAGCGCGCCGAGGGTTACGCCGATTGGAAGAAAGCTGTCGAGCGCACTCTCGACTGGGTGAGGGTGGGATGACGGCAGGTGTCCGACGACCGTACGGGCGTGCCCGGCCGGGTACGCCCGTACGGTGCGGTCGGGTCAGGCCTCGGTGCGCAGTCCGGCCGGCAGCTGGTAGACGGTTTCGGTGCCTTGCCGCAGGGTTTCGACGCCGATGTGTTCGTCGGTGCCGTGCATGCGCTTGAGCATGTCCCGTTTCACGGTGAACGGGACATGCCGTAGACGGGTACTTTCTGTTCCCGGAACGGCACCGCGCTGGTGACCGCCTCGAACTGGCAGGCATTGGCCCGTACTCCGGGGTGTGTCCTGCGTACGGCCGTCGTCCCGGTCTCGGCGGCCGGGGTGCCGGCCAGCGAGCACATCGCCGAGCGTGCCGTCGACGCGACGGGCACCGGGCCGTGCGGTGACTCCTTCTCTCGGGGTGCCGTCGGGGCCGAGCAGGGTGCCCGCTCGGTGCATCCGGCCCAGCAGCCGACGTGGGTCGTCGCGGACCAGGCTCCAGTCGTCGACGATCACCGTGCCGGCCGAGAGCACCGCCGCCTCGGTGAGGTCGTCCAGCGAGACATGACAGACGAGCGTGCCCGGCCGCAGCCAGTCAGGCTCGATGTAGCCCCGGGTCACCGTCGTGACGGGCACGACGAGTTCGGCGTCGCGCACAGCCTCGCGCGGACCGTCAGCGAGCACCGTCCCGACGTCCGCGGTCTCGGGGAGCAAAGCGATGTACCGGGCTACAGACTTCGCACGGTCGGGCGCCACGTCGTACAGCGAGATTCGGCGCAGGGTGGGCACGGTGCGCAGCAGCAGCGCCACATGCGCCTGTGCGAGCGCGCCGCAGCCGAGAAGCGCCAGCTGTCGAGGCTCCTCCACCGCCAGATGGCGAACGGCGAGCGCGGTCACCGCCGCGGTGCGCATCGCACTGATGTACGCGGCCTCCATCAGTGCGAGGGGGCGGGCGGTCTCCGGGTCGAGGAGCAGGGTGAAGCCCTGGGTGCGCGGTATTCCGCGTCCCGGGTTGCCGATCGAGGCGTTGATGGTCTTCATACCGATGAGCGGTGGCCGGCCGTCCTGGACCAGCGCGCCGGGCATGGCCGGCAGCCGGGCCGAGTCGCCCTGAGGCGTGGTCCAGCCGAGGTAGGCCTCCTCGGGGAGGACCGACTGTCCGGCGGAGTGCAGCATGAGCGCCTCGGCCACCGCCGCCACGATGTCCACGTCGCGGGCCGCCTCGATGACGTCCGCACGGGTCAGACAGCGGAAGTGGCTGTCGGGGTACTGCTCGAAGTCCATTGCGGTGAGGCTCCTTGGCGTGAGGGTCGGTGGTGGGGAGAGTCCGGGGGGGTCAGTCGCCGGCGCCGCGCGGCCCGCGCAGCATCGCGAAGGGGACGAGCGCGCCGAGCAGCAGCACGCAGGCGAGCGCGACCCAGCCGGCCGTACCGAGGGTGAGGACGACGCCGGTCATCAGCACCGGGCCCGCGACTCGGTTGGCGACGGTGCGGCTGGTATTGAACAGCACCAGGTAGGCGCTGCGCGCCCGCTCGGGTGCCAACTCGAAGGAGAGAGTCCACGATGCGCCGACCTGGAGCAGTTCGGCGAACGTCAGGAGGACGACGGCGGCGCCGAGCACCAGCAGTGCTTCCCGCGCTCCGAAGCCGGGCGCGGCGGCGAAGGCCAGGGTGCCGCAGCTGAGCAGCAGTGCCGCGGTCGCGTAGGAGTACCACGCCCGGCGCGTTGTGCTGTAGCAGCGGTTGAGCGGGTACTGAAGGGCGATGCACAGCACGGTGTTGACGGCGTACAGGATTCCGACATAGCGCTCCGGTACGTCGGTCCCGGTGACGAGCCACAACGGGAAGGCCACGTTGAGCACCGGCATCCAGAGCGACACCAGTGCGTTGTACGCGGTGAAGCCCAGCAGCCGTCGGTCCTTGAGCAGATCCGCGACGCGGGCGCTCTCGACAGCGGTCGCGGCTTCCTCTCCCTGGGCGGTGGCGTACACCACGGCCACCACCACATAAGCGAGTGCGCCACCGATCAGCAGCGGCCGGAAGGCTCCGGGCGCTCCGGAACCCAGGGCGACTCCGGCGATCAGCCCGCCCAGACTGATGCCGAGGTTGACGACGGTGCGCTGCACGGCCATCACCTTCGCGCGCAGGCTCTCGGGGGCTCGCGCACCGACGTACGACTGGACCAGTGGAGGCGAGGACTGCTCGGTGACGGCGATGACGCCCACCACGAGGAGAAAGCTCCACCAGCCATCCACCCACAGATAGCCGACGGTGGCCAGGGCGCGCAGCAGCATCACACCGATCAGCACCGGCTTCGGCCCGAATCGTCCGGCCAGCCGGGCGATGGGCACGGCGGCGGCAATGGCGACGGCTCCGCCGATCGTCAGGCCGGTGCCGACGGACGACGTGCTGAGATGAGCGACCTTGACGAAATAGATGGTCGAGACGGCGAGGAACAGTCCTGTGCCGGTCCACTCGATCAGCGTGGCGCCCTGGACCAGCGGCAGGAACTGCCGGTAGTCGGGGCCCGTCCGCCGCTGGTCAAGGGTGGTGCTCGTGCTCATTGTCAGTGCTCCTGGTGCTTTCGGTTGAAGAAGAGGCCTTCGCGGCGCAGTTGTTCCACGGCGGCCGTGATCTCCTTGACGACGCCCTGCTCGGTCGCCCAGTCGTCGCAGTAGAGGGTGTCGCGGTATTTGCCGCTGTCGTCGGCGGCCAGGCAGACCGCGAGCCGGTCGTCCATGCGGCCGTTCTCCAGGTCGGTCAGCAGCGCGCGTACGACGAAGCCGCTGGATCCCCCGAGTACAAGTCCCACGTCCTCGGCGAGGATCCGGCAGTAGGCGATCGCCTCGATGTCGTCGACGTGCACGGCACGGTCGTAGCCGCACGGCCCTTTCAGGAAGGCGGACGGCCGACTGGCTCCGATGCCCGGCAGCAGCCGGCGTCCGGCGCTGCCTGCGACGGCCGGCGAACCGTGTACGTCCACGGCGACCGCGGCGACGTCGGGCCGGTGCTGGCGCAGATGTGCGCTGATGCCGGCGAGGGCGCCGCCGGTGGAGACCGGCACGTACACCGCGCCGAGTTCCGGTCCCGCCTGCTCGGTGATCTCGGGTCCGGTGGTGCGGCGGTGGAGGGGCCGTGTTCCTCGAGTTTCAGTCCCAGACGCCGCACCCGGCCCCGGTGGGCGACGTCCAGGTGGAGTAAGGGAATCTTGCGGAGGGCCCGTGCCATGACGGGTTTGACACGCGGCACTGCTTCCCCCTGTGCGATGCGTCGTTGACCTCTTCCATGGGTCGACCGCTCTGCCCCGCTGCGCGCACTCAGACCTTAGGCATGCACCCCCCGGTGTCACCACGCCACTGTCCGGCGCGCGTGTCGCTCTTGGCCAGAACAGCGCTTGACGCCTCTTCGCGCCCTTCCGCATCCCTGCTGAGGATCCCAGCGCCGACCGGGAGGGGATGGCTCAATGGTCCGCCGCACGCCGGGTACGGTCGGCAATTCGAAATGGCCGGTTCGGTACAACACCTGCCGGTGCTGCCGGACCCGCACGACGAGAACCGTCCCGACCCTGTGCCGGAACGGTTCCGTCGCTGTGTGGTCGGAGCCCCACGTGGTGGCCCGGACTGCCGGGCAGAGGCCGGCCGGGCCACCGACATGGTCAGTGAACTCCCGTGCCCTGCAACCGGATCCGGCGCGCGCTCGGGCGGGCATGCCGGGGGATCCGGCGCAGGGCGGCGGGTCGTCAGCAGATCCGCGGCAGTTGCTCCCCGACCGGCAGATCGACCACCCGTGTACCGCCGAGCCCGGTGCGGGCCACCACCATGCCCGGGTGGGCCTCCACCGCCTCACCGATCACCGCCGCGTCCCGGCCCAGCGGGTGTGCACGCATCGCGTCCAGGACCGCATCGGCGTGTTCACGCGGTACGAATGCCACCAGCTTCCCCTCATTGGCGACGTACATCGCATCGAGGCCCAGGATGGCGCAGGCATTGGCCACCGGCGGAGGGACGGGGACTTTTCGCTCCTGGATCACGATGCCGGTGCCCGACGCCGCTGCGATCTCGTTGAGGGATGCGGCGAGCCCCCCACGGGTGGGGTCGCGCAGTACGTGCAGGTCCCCGGTGACCGAGAGCATGGCCTCCACCAGTCCTCCCAGGGCCGCGCAGTCGCTTTCGATCTCGACGCCGAACTCCAGTCCCTCGCGCACGCTCATGATCGCCACGCCGTGGACACCGATCGCCCCACTGACGATCACGACGTCACCCGGGACGACACGCTGCGGACGCAGGTCGATGCCGGCCGGGATGAGGCCGATGCCGGCAGTGTTGATGAAGATGCCGTCGCCGTGACCGGCTTCGACCACCTTGGTGTCCCCCGTCGCCACCTCGACGCCCGCGTTGCGCGCGGCGGCGCCGAAGGCGTCGGCCACGCGCGCGACGACGGATAGCTCGACGCCCTCCTCCAGGATGAATCCGCAGGACAGATAGGCGGCACGCGCACCGCTCATGGCCAGGTCGTTGACGGTGCCGTTGACCGCGAGGTCGCCGATACTGCCACCGGGGAAGAACAGCGGACGCACCACGAAGGAGTCGGTGGAGAAGGCCAGGCGGGCGCCGCCCATCGAAACCGATGCCGCATCGCCCATCTGCGCGAGCACCTCACCTCCGAAGGCGGGGGCGAAGATGTGCTGGACCAGCTCTGCGGAGAGCGCGCCGCCACCGCCGTGGCCCATCACGATGCGAGGGTGATCCCGCAGCGGGGCCGGGCACGTCCATGCCGTGGGATCGAGCGGCGGGGTGCTGGAGGAAGGCGTTGCCGAAGCGGTTACGTCGCCGCGCGTGGGGATCTCGACGGTCTCAGCCAACGGAGCTCGCCTCCAGAGGTGCGGTCTTCTTCATGTCCAGCCGCCGGTAGAGGTAGTACGCGGCGCAGGCGCCCTCGCTGGAGACCATGGTCGCTCCGAGTGGTGTGCGAGGAGTGCAGATGGTGCCGAATGCCTCGCATTCATGGGGCTTCAGCAGGCCCTGCAGAACCTCTCCGCTGCGGCACTGAGCGGGTTCACGGGTATCGATACCGGTCACCGAGAAACGGTATTCGGCGTCGTAGTCCCGATAGCGCGGGGAGAGCCGCCAGCCGCTGGCGGGGATGACGCCGATGCCGCGCCAGGACCGGTCGGTCACCTCGAAGACGTCCTCCAGCATGGCCAGAGCGGCGGGGTTGCCCTCTGGGCGCACTGCGCGCGGGTAGGCGTTGTCCACCGTGTGTTCACCGCGTTCCAGCTGGGCCACGGTACGGCGCACGCCTTCCAGGATGTCCAGCGGTTCGAATCCTGTCACCACGATCGGGACGCCGTACCGTTCGGCCAGCTGGGGATACTCGCCCACGCCCATGACGCTGCATACATGTCCTGCGGCGAGGAATGCCTGCACCCTGCAGTTCGGCGACTGCATGATCGCCTCGATCGCCGGTGGCACCCGGACATGTGACACCAGCAGACTGAAGTTGCGGATGCCGAGCCTGCGTGCCTGATAGACCGTCATCGCATTTGGAGGCGCGGTGGTTTCGAAGCCGATTCCGAAGAACACGACCTCCCGATCCGGGTTCTGCTGGGCGATCTTCAGCGCGTCGAGCGGGGAGTAGACGACCCGTACGTCGCCGCCCTCGCTGCGGACCCGGAACAGGTCCCGGCCGGTGCCGGGGACGCGGAGCATGTCGCCGAAGGAACAGAAGATCACCTCCGGGCGGGAGGCGATCTCCAGCGCCTTGTCGATGACTTCCAGCGGGGTGACGCACACCGGGCAGCCCGGTCCGTGGATCAGTTCGACCTGGTCCGGCAGCAGTTGATCGATGCCGTGCCGGATGATGGTGTGGGTCTGCCCGCCGCAGACCTCCATCAGCGCCCATGGCCTGGTCACGGTGGAGCGGATCTCCTCGAGCAGCCGCCGGGCCAGTGCGGGGTCCTGGAATTCGTCGATGTACTTCACTGCTGCGCCTCCTGGGCCGCTTCTCCGGCGCCGGGCAGCGGCAGCCCGCCGGCCTCTGCCGCCATTTCCCACGGGTCGCCGAACTCTTCTTGAAGCATGCCGAGTTGGGCAAACAGCTCCAGTGTCTGCCGGGCCGATTCCTCGTCCAGTTTCTGCAGGGCGAACCCCACGTGGACGATGGCGTACTCGCCGACCTGAAGGTCCGGCAGATACTCCAGGCATGCTTCCTTGACCACTCCGCCGAAATCGACGGTGGCCATGCGTGTGCCGTCCCGTTCCTCGATTTCCAGTACTCTGCCGGGCACCGCCAGGCACATGGCTTCTCCTTGCTGTGGTTGATCCGCCTGCCCGGTCCTGCCGGGACACGCCTCAGTGGATGGCCGCACTCCCCTGCGCCGCTCCGATGCGGCCATCCGGTGTTCGGGCGGCGCGGATTCGGGCGGCGACCATCACCTGCCCCAGTGCCAGCCCTCCGTCGTTCGGGGGGATCTGGTGGTGTCGCAGGACGGTGAAGTCGTGTCCGCGAAGCGTCCGGGCGCAGGCCGAGGAGAGCCGGGTGTTGGCGAACACTCCGCCGGTCAGGGCAACGGTGTCCAGGCCGTACCGCTCACGTGCCAGGACGCAGGTGCTGCGCACGAGGGCGGCGACCGACTCGTGGAAGCGTGCCGCGATGACGCCCGGCGCAGTACCCGCGCGCACGTCCTCCACCACCGCCGTCAGTACGGGCGCGGGGTCGGCGATCAGCGCGCTCCCGCTGTCCGGTGCGGGAGAGCGGAGCGCAAAGCCGTAACCTGCGCAGTCGTCCTCGGCCGCCTGGAGCGCGGCGGTTTCGAGTTCGACGGCGGCCTGGGCCTCGTATCCGGCCCGGTGACAGAGTCCGGTGAGGGAGGAGACGGCGTCGAACAGCCGGCCCATGCTGGAGGTGGGGACACAGTTGAGACTCTGCTCCAACTGACGCTTCAGTACGTCCAGTTCGTCGGGCGGGCAGGCCGCGGTGCACGGCAGGTCCGGCGCCCAGCCGATTCCTGCCGCGTGCAGATGTGCCAGGGCCATGCGGTAGGGACGCCGTACGGCGGCGTCGCCGCCCGGCAGAGGGACATACGCGAGATGCCCGAACCGGTGGTAACCGTCGTAGTCCGCCAGCAGGATCTCTCCGCCCCACACGGCTCCGTCGTCGCCGTAGCCGGTGCCGTCGAACGCGACGCCGATCACGCGCCGACTGCCGTCCAGGCCGTGTTCTGCCATTGCGGAGGCGATGTGTGCGTGATGGTGCTGTACGCGTACGACCTGCCGTTCACCGGCCAGACGGCGGGTCAGCTGTCCCGAGCGGTATCCGGGATGTCTGTCGACGGCCAGGACTGCGGGACGCACCCCGGTGATGGTCTCCAACTGCTGACCGGCATCCTCGAAGGCATGTTGTGTGGCGAGGTCGTCCATGTCTCCGATGTGGGCGGACAGCCAGGCTCTGCGCCCCTCCGCCAGGCACAGGGTGTTCTTGAGGTCGCCGCCCGCGGCGAGGATCGCCGGTACCGGGAGAGGCAGTTCAACGGGCCGGGGGGCGTAGCCGCGTGAGCGGCGTACGGTCAGCAGTTCCCCGTCACAGACGCGTACGACGGAGTCGTCGCACGGTACCTGGATCGGCCGGTCGTGGATCAGCCAGGCGTCGGCCATGCGGGCGAGCCGTTCCAGCGCTTCGGCGTCGTCGGTGACGATCGGCTCCCCGGCCACGTTGCCGCTCGTCATGACGAGAAGGCGTGGCCCGGCCGGGTCGCCGGGCAGGCCGAGGAGCAAGTGGTGCAGGGGGGTGTAGGCAAGCATGACGCCGAGATCCGGGCTGCCCGGGGCGACGTTGTCCGACGGTGCCGGCGCGTCCGGCCCGGGGACGGCGCGGCTGCGGCGCCTCAGCAGGACGATCGGCCGGATGACGCCGGTGAGCAGCGCCCGCTCCTCCGCGCCGACATGGACAAGGTGTTCGATGTCGGCGATGTCGCGGGCCATCAGGGCGAACGGCTTGTCTCCACGGGCCTTGCGGCGGCGGAGTGCGGCCACGGCCCGGGCATTGGTCGCATCGCACGCGAGGTGGTACCCACCGAGCCCCTTGACGGCGAGGATCGCGCCGTCGGCCAGGAGTCTGCGGGCCTCGGCGACCGGGTCCGCCGCGGTGACACGTCGCGGGGGCTGGTCCGGATCCGGGTGCGCCACCAGCAGATCGAGGCGCGGCCCGCATCGGTGGCAGGCGACCGGCTGGGCATGGAAGCGGCGGTCTGCGGGGTCTGCGTACTCGCGGGCGCAGTCGGGGCACATGGGGAAGCGGACCATGGTGGTGTGTGCGCGGTCGTACGGCAGGTCCGTGACGATGGTGAACCGCGGCCCGCAGTTGGTGCAGGTGATGAAGGGGTGCCGGTGGCGCCGGTCCGCGGGGTCGGCCAGTTCGGCGAGGCAGTCGGCGCAGGTGGCCACGTCCGGGGGGACCAGCGTGCGGGAGGGGCCGCCGGTCCGGGAGGCGACGATGGCGAATCCGGCACCGCCCTCGGCGGGGACTTCCCTGTGCTCGACGGAATCGAGGACGGCCATGGGCGGTGCGTTCGCGACGATCCCTTCGCAGAACAGGGCCACGGCGGCAGGTGAGCCCTCGACTTCCGCGACGACGCCCTCGGGGGTGTTGGTGACGTGTCCTGCCAGGCCCATCGCGAGGGCGCGCGTGTACACGTAGGGCCGGAACCCGACGCCTTGGACGACGCCCCGGACGGTGACCCGGCGACGCTGCGCCGGCTCACCCATGGCCGGGCCGGACCGTTGGGTCGTCACGCGCGGGTCTGCGCCATTGCGCCGGACGCATCCGTCGCAGCACCGGGCTCGCCCCGACCGGCATGCGTGTGGGGGCGGCCGTGAGAAGTCTCGCCGGGCTCTGTGTGTGTATGCGTGTGTGTGGAGTGGTGCTGCTGGGCCATGACAGGCCGGTGGACCGGGGTTCCGTTCGCGGCGTCCAGCGCCCGTTCGAGGAGCGCCCCTACGCCGTCACCGCTCCGGGCAGAGGTGAGGAGCACTTCCACACCGGGATTGACCTGCTCGACGTGGGCGCGGAACGCGTCCTCGTCGAAGGCCGCAGCCTCGGCGATGTCCGTCTTGGTGACGAGCACCAGGTGCGCCAGCCCGAAGGCGGTGGGGTACTTCAGCGGCTTGTCCTCGCCCTCGGTGACCGAGGCGAGGACGACCCTCAGGGTTTCCCCGAGGTCGTACGAGGCCGGGCAGACCAGGTTGCCGACGTTCTCCACGAAGAGCAGCCGGGTGTCCTCGGGCAGCCACCCGTCGAGATGCCCACCCAGCATCCGGGCCTCCAGGTGACAGAGGCCGTCGGTGAGCACCTGCTTGACCGGGACTCCGGAACGGGCCAGGCGCATGGCGTCGTTCTCGGTGGCCAGGTCTGCGGTCAGCGCCGCGACGGGGACGCCCGTCTCACGGGCCAGGACCAGTTCGCGTTCGAGCAGTGCCGTCTTCCCGCTGCCCGGGCTGGAGAGCAGATTGACGACCGCGGTCCCGCGGGCGGCAAGTTCGGTGCGCAGGCGATGCGCTGTCGTGTCGTTCTTCGCGAGTACCGCCTGCTGCAGATCGACCACACGGCACATGGTTCAGCGCTCCTCGGAAATCGGTTCACGGGTACGTCTTTGCGCAGGTCCTTCGTCCCAGTGGACGTCGGAGATCTGCAGTTCGCGGCCCGAGAGCAGCTCCGCGGTTGCCTCGCCGCACAAGGGGCAGCACAGCTGCGGAGGCATTCCGACCGCCCATTCGTCCGCACAGGGCGCGCAGCGTGCTCTCGCCCGTACGGAGTCGACCACCAGCTCCGCGCCTTCCAGAACGGTCCCGGCGCAGGCCAGTTCGAAACAGAAGGACAGTGCGTCGGGGACCACTCCGGCCAGCTCGCCGACCTGGAGCCGGACGGATGTGACGGCGACGGCGCCGCCGGCCAGGGCTGCTTCTTCCACCTGGCCGACGACGGCCATGGCGATGGACATCTCATGCATGGATCTCCGTCCTGCCCGCGTCATTACACCGGGGGGTTGCAGCCGCAGCCGGGCTGGCTCGCCGGTGCCGGACGGTACGTACGTCATTCGGTGCAGCCCGGGA
Organism: Streptomyces sp. NBC_01224; assembly: GCF_036002945.1. NCBI lineage: Bacteria > Bacillati > Actinomycetota > Actinomycetes > Kitasatosporales > Streptomycetaceae > Streptomyces > Streptomyces sp. NBC_01224. Next base: position 571,307 of record NZ_CP108529.1, read on the forward strand.
CCTGACGGATCGGGGTGCCGTCACATGCACCGCATGCGCACGTAGCGCCTGATGTCGGGCAGTACCTGGGCCACGAGTGCGGCAACGACGGCGGCGAGCGCGCCGCCGATGATGATCTTCTTCATGACGGTGTTCGTCTCCTCAGTTGATGGCCTGGCCGACCGCCGACTGTGCGGTGGGCGCGGTCCGTTCGTCATCCCGCACAAGGCGCAGGACCATGTTCACGGCCTCCGGTACAGCAGCGGCCACGGGACCGCTCAGGCCGATGCCCTCCTCGACGCAGGCTGGTTCGCATCCGACAACCAGCGTGCGTCTCGGGGGGGTGCAGCCCGTCCCGGCACACAGGGTCTCCAGCAGGGCCAGGACCGCGTCGGGGGACATGCGGTGGCCGTCGAGCAGAGCTTCCTGCGGCTCGATACGGCCGGGCCGGTCGGCCTCGATCAGATACAGCGTTCCGGGATCGCCGCCGCGTTCGGTGGCATCGATCAGGACCAGCGTGTCGTATCCGTCGAGGAGCTGGTAGGCGAGGTGGACTCCGCGCACCCCGATGTCCACCGCTTCGACGTGGCCGGGCAGGGGCCCTGACGCCAGTCGTCGTACGGTCTCGACGCCGAAGCCGTCGTCGCCGAGGAAGATGTTGCCGACGCCCGCCACCAAAGTCGTCGTTCTCCGCTCCGAGGGCGCTGTCATGCGTCCTCCAGTGGTGCGACCTCGTCGGGTTGGAAGTACAGGAACCGGCCCTGCTCGCGCCGGATGTCCGCACCCGGATCGCCCTCCACGGTGACCGCGAGGTGCACTCCCCCGTCCACGTCGTGGAGTACCGCTTCGACCAGTGCGCTGCGACCTTGCAGGAAGAGGTCCTGGGCGTCGGTGCGGCGCAGGCCCGGCCGCAGGAGTACGCGGCTGCCCGCGCCCACCGACCGCCCGTCCACCAGGATCCGGTCGCGTGCCGGGTCGGCGTCGGCGTCGGCGGCCGGGTCCCACCACGGCTGGTCCGGCCGGATCAGGTCGTACTCGTCGGGCCCTTCCGGCAATTGCGGAAATCCGTCGGGCCGAACGGCCGCGGGCGCACCCGGCTCGGTGACTTCCCGCAGGGCCCGCACCGCGCCGTGCAGCCGCTCCAGGACCTCGGGGGGCATCGAGTCGGCCAGGTCGATCACGGCGGCCGCCCGGTCGTCCGTCCCCCTGGCCTCGCGCTTCTCCTGGTCCGTCAGGGCGGCCGTGCGCAGCGCGAGGATCTCGTCGATCTCCGTGGAGTCGTACAGCGCTCCGGGGCTCTCCGGGGCAATGGCCGGGTGGTCCTCAAGGATGATCGGGGACGAGAGCACCAGGTCCGCGCGGCCGGGCTCCCCGGCCAGTACGGGCCAGGTGTGCAGATTCCGGCAGCCCGCGACTGCGCCCTTGGCCCACTCGGGAGGGTCCGTCATCGACAGGAACGAGCCCGCGCTCAGGCCCAGGAGAAGATGGGCGGCCACCAGTGACCTGGGCAGAGCGGCGTCGCGGTCTACGTCGCCGGCGTTCGGCGTCCATGTGCTGGTGTTCTCCACGACGGCGGTGAGCCGCATCGCGCGGTAGGGGCCGTCGAGTTCGGCAGCGGACAGCCGTACCGCGCCGCTGATCTCCTCGCAACGGCGCACCAGGCGGCCCACGGTCCGGCCGTCCTCGTCACGGACGGTTTCGGTCTCCTCGCGTGCCGGGCGTGTGAAGGGGACGACGACTCCGTCGCCGGTGAGCTCGGCCACGGTCGCGAGCACTTCGACCCGTTCTTCCGCACCCTCGTCCCACGGAACCAGGACCCGGTCGGTGAGGTGGAGTTCGGGGACGGTCTCGAAGGTGCCGTCGTCGCGGAGCTGCTGCACGGTGCGCCGTTGGGCGTGCAGGAACCGCGCCTCGGCCGCCAGAGTCGCGTCGGCCTTCGGTTCCATCAGGCACTCGGTGTGCTGGAAGTCGTACTCTTCGGCCGCTGCCGCCCAGGCCGATGGTACGAGCACCCCGAACTGCCAGCGGAGCCGGTTCTTGGCCGCCGACGCGCGGTACGGGTAGAGGACGTAGCCCTCGAAGAGGACGGCGTCGGCCACACCCCGGGCGGCGGCGAAACGGGACTCCAGCGCGGGGGTGAGCGCGGATGTGGTCACTGCGCCGTCCTCTCGGCGAGCCCGGCGAGCCCGGCGTCGGCGAATGCCCGGTCCGCCGGCGGGAGGGCCGTGGTCCCGGCCGCGTCGAGAAGCGCCCGGACGGTCGTCTCCCAGGAGGGCAGTGCGTGCCGGGAGCGGTATGCGATCAGGTCGCTCATGGTGTCGCGGGGAAGCCGGATCCAGCCGCACCCGGGGAAGTGCTGGTCGACCATCTCCTTCCACACCGCCACCGGCATCCGGAAGGGCGCCTCCAGGTCCCAGGGCACCGGCTCGACCCGGAAGCCTCCGGAACCGGTGAAAGCGGTGCCGGAGAAGAGCATGAGGAGCGGCACCTCACCATCCGTCAGCGCGTTCAAGTACCGTGTTGCGGCGATCTCCAGGTCATAGGTGCAGGGCACGACGACGTCCGTCTCGGTCGCCCCGGTGAACGCGGGCACCATGACCGGGACCTGGGCGAACTGCACAGGCTGGAGTGTGCTGCCCCAGCGTGAGCGCTCTCCGAACAGGTCCGTCAGGCCCTCGGCCTCAGTCGTTTCGTAGCCGCGCCGGGCCGGCTCGATACGGATCTGGCAGCGCAGCGCGAGTGCGTGCACCCGCGCCTCTTCGGATGCGGTGATGCGCAGCCGGAAGACCAGGGTGGGGCCGGCGGCGTACGGGTCGGCGCGTACGCCGGTGCAGGTGAAGGTGAAGTCCGTCATGGTCGTAGCTCCCCCACCGTTGCCTCGGCCCGGCGTTCGACGTGTTCGAAGAAGGCCTGCAGATCGGCACGGGCCTCGGCTCCTCCGTCGAAGCCCTGCCACAGCAGGCGCATGCGTCCCACCAGCTCGTAGCAGATGTCGATCGGTACCAGATAGCACTCGGCCCGGCCCTCGGTGCGGCGCAACAGCAGTGCCTCCACGTCGGGTTCGAGCAGCTGGGAGAGACGGCTGCCGCCGAGGACCGTCTGCCAGGTCGACGGATCGAGTTCGCTCTCGGTGGCTCCGGCAGGGCTCGGGTAGAGCGCCACCAGCCGGTCCAGTGCGGCGTTCCGGAAGAAGAAAGCCACGCTGACCGGGATCTGCAGGAGTTCCCACGCGTTGTCGTCGAGACGGTGGTCGTGGTCGGCCAGATAGCGGTCCGGGACGCTCAGGAACCGGCCGTGGGCGGCGCCGGGCCGCTCGAAGAGCAGGGCGCACGGGGTGCAGGCGCACGCCAGGGAACGCTCCTCGGTGTCCACCAAATGCCGGTGGTTCCCCTCGGCCACCGGCACTCCGCACAGTTCGCAACGCTCCTGCCGGGGTTCGCGCGGTGCCGCGAACCGCCGCAGCGTGTGCACGCCCGAGGCGGGCGCGGGCCGCCCGACCCACGTCATGGGCGCGCTCATGACGTTCCGGCCGAGGCCGGCCGGGCGGTTGCCACGCCCTGCGGCGGGCGGGTTCCGATTTGAAGGAGTGCCGGCTCCTGAGTGGCGGAGGCGGGCTCCATCTCCACGCTGGTCACCTCCGGTGCGAAGCAGGCCAGGGCGTTCTCGACGGACTGCTGCGCCGACGACGCGCCGCTGCAGCCGCATCCGCCCGTGCCGGCGTTGCGCAGGCGCAGAGTGCCTGTGCTCTCGTCGAAGCTCACCACCTCGACGGGGTCGCGGACGGCCGCGAGGGCCCGCCCGATGCGGGTACCCATGTCCTCGGGGTGCAGGTCATGCAGGACCAGCAGGCTCGACACGAGGTCGTCGCCCAGGAGTTCTTCCAGCGTGTCGCCGGTTTCGCGGCCCGGTGCGGCCCGGAGCCCGTCGAGGATCCGGGCCAGCCCGGCGCCGTAGAAGTCCATCAGGACCCGCACCAGTTCCTCGGCCACCGCGGAGGCCTTCCGGTCACCGGCCGCCGTCAGTTGCCCGAGCACCTCTTCGATGCGACGTCCGGCCTGCTCCGCGTCCGGCGACTTCGTCGCCGCGGAATGTGTTGTCGCGCTCATCCGCCCAGTCCGCTCAGCCCGGTGGGCACATGCATCTTCTGCACCGTCTTGCCCCCACCGACGTACATGTGGACGCCGCACGGGAGACAGGGGTCGAAGCTGCGCACGGTGCGCATGATGTCGATGCCCTTGAAGTTCTCCGGCGGGTTCTCCTCGAAGATCGGCGTGTTCTGCACGGCGTCCTCGTAGGGACCGGGAGTTCCGTAGCTGTCCCTGGTGCTGGCGTTCCACGGCGTCGGAGGGTAGGGGTGATAGTTGGCGATCTTGCCGTCCCTGATCACCATGTGGTGCGACAGCACGCCGCGTACGGCCTCGGTGAATCCGACGCCGATGCTCTCGTCCGGGACGTCGAACTTCTCCCAGGTCTGGGTACGTCCGGCGCGGACCTCTTCGAGTCCCTTCTCCGCACAGTGCAGCGCGATCGCGGCCGCGTACGCCTGGAAGTAGGTGCGGGCGCGGTTGCGCTCCAGCGCGTTGCTCCACTTCGGGATCTTCCACTCGAAGGTGGTCTCGGGCTTGGTCATCGTGCGCGGCAGGTTGATGACGACGCTGTGACCGGTGGCCTTGACGTAGCCGACGTCGACGAGTCCGGAGAGCGCGGTGGACCACAGCCGGGCGATGGGGCCGCCGCCGGTGTCGAGGGCCAGGTGGTCCTTGCCGTCGAACCAGCGCGGCGACATCACCCAGCTGTACTTGTCGTCGAAGTTCCGCTTCTGCGGCGCCGGGATCGTGTGCTGGTTCCACGGGTGGCGGGGGTCGACCGGGTTGCCGAGCGGGTCGTGGGTGACGAACTGCTCCTTGCCCTCCCAGTCGTCGTAGTACGAACTGCCCAGCAGGATCCGGATGCCGAGGTTGATCTCGGTCAGGTCATTGGTGACCAGCTTGCCGTCCACGATCACACCGGGGGTGACGAACATCCTCCGTCCCCAGTCGCTCATGTTGGCGTACGTGAAGTCGCAGTGCTCAGGGTCGTTGAGCGCTCCCCAGCACCCGAGCAACACCCGTCGGCGGCCGACCTCTTCGTACCCGGGCAGGGCCTCGTAGAAGAAGTCGAACAGGTCGTCGTGCAGGGGCACGACCCGCTTCATGAACTCCACATAGCGCATGAGGCGGCTGAGGTAGTCCGTGAAGAGCTGGACGGAGGCGATGGTGCCCACGCCGCCCGGGTAGAGCGTGGACGGGTGCACATGGCGCCCCTCCATCAGGCAGAACATCTCCCGGGTGTAGCGGCTCACCTGGAGGGCCTCGCGGTAGAACTCGCCCTCGATGGGGTTGAGCGACCGCATGATGTCGGCGATCGTACGGTAGCCGTGCTCCCCGGCGTGCGGCGCTTCGGTGCGCTCGGCCAGTTCCAGGACACCGGGATTGGTCTCGCGGACCATCTTTTCGCAGTAGTCGACCCCGACCAGGTTCTCCTGGAAGATGTTGTGGTCGAACATGTACTCCGCGGACTCGCCGAGGTTGATGATCCACTCACCGAGGTGCGGCGGCTTCACTCCGTACGCCATGTTCTGCGTGTATACGGAACACGTGGCGTGGTTGTCGCCACAGATCCCGCAGATGCGACTGGTGATGAAATGCGCGTCCCTGGGGTCCTTGCCCCGCATGAAGACGCTGTAGCCGCGGAAGACCGACGAGGTGCTGTAGCACTCCGCGACCCGCTTCTGCTTGAAGTCGATCTTCGTGTGGATACCGAGACTGCCCACGATCCGGGTAATCGGATCCCAGGCCATCTCCACCAGGCCGCTGCCGTCGCCGGCCGCCTTCGTTTTCGGTGCCATCGTGTGTGCCATAGCCCTTCTGAGAAGCGTGAGGTGGGGTCGTCACCGGAAGGTGTGGGGTGCGATCGGAGTCCTCGGCATGTTCACCACGGGGGCCGGTAGCCGGTGGTCAGCCGACCCCTCTTGTGCCGCCACTTCGGCTCCGCGTCCACGGTCTTCGCCGTGATCGCACGGAGCCTGCGGACGACCGCCCCGTACGCGCCGCTGGCGGTGGCGGAGACCTTGGCGCCCGGCGGTTCGTCCATGAACGGCATGAACTTGTCGGGGAAGCCCGGCATGGTGCAGGCGATACAGATGCCGCCGACGTTCGGGCAGCCTCCGATGCCGTTCATCCAGCCGCGTTTGGGTACGTTGCACTTGACGACCGGGCCCCAGCAGCCGAGCTTGACCAGGCACTTGGGCGAATCGTAGGTCTGGGCGAACTCACCCTGCTCGTAGTAGCCGGCCCGGTCGCATCCCTCGTGCACGGTGGCGCCGAACAGCCAGGCCGGACGGAGCTTGTCGTCCAGCGGGATCATCGGAGCGGATCCCGCCGCCTGGTAGAGCAGGTACGTCAGGGTCTCCGAGAAGTTGTCCGGCTGGATCGGGCAGCCCGGCACGCACACGATCGGGATACCGGCCTTCGACTTCCAGTCCCAGCCGAGATAGTCGGGCAGGCCCATGGCCCCGGTCGGGTTACCGGCCATCGCGTGAATGCCGCCGTACGTGGCACAGGTGCCGATGGCGACGACCGCAAGGGCTTTGGGCGCCAGCCGGTCGATCCATTCGCTGGTGGTCATCGGCTGGCCGGTCTCCGGGTTGTCACCGAAACCGCACCAGTACCCCTCCGGCTTGATCGTCTCGTTCGGGATGGAACCCTCGACGACCAGGACGAAGGGATCGATCTCGCCGCGTTCGCCCTTGAAGAACCATTCGATGAACGTGTCCGCACCGCCCACGGGGCCGCATTCGAAGTCGATCAGCGGCCAGTGGACCTCGATCTTGGGCAGACCGGGCAGCGCACCGACGACGATCTCTTCGATGCTCGGCTGCATCGCGGCAGTCAGGGCCACCGAGTCGCCGTCACAGCTCAGCCCCGCGTTGATCCAGAGGATATGGATCGGGGACTCTTCTCCGGTGGCCGCAGCAGGTGCGTCCACCGTGTTCGACGTTGTTGCATCCATGAGGATGCCTCCCTGGAAAGAGACACACGAAGGCCGACATATCGACCTTCACTGTTCTTGGTACCAAGCGCCCGGTGCGAGTACGCCATGGTGTGCCGCCAGTCCGGTGACATCGGGCTCCCGGGTGGGCCGGTCCACTCCGGATCTGCCGGTCGAGGCCGGGGCGAGGTGCGACGGCCGGCCCGACGGAGGATCCTTGAGCACGAACGCACGCCGTAGTGCGTGATAGGGCGACCGAGGGTCGAAGAAGGTCCGCCGCATCACAGCCAGCTCCTCCTCCCGGTAGTGGGCCAGGGGTCTGTCGGCCTCGTCCCGGTCCCGTTCGGCCTTCTTCGCCGCGACCCGCGACGGTGCCGCAGGCGACGCGGCGAGACGGGCCGCCAGCCGGACGACCTCGCCCGCGAACGACTGCGCGTCGCAGTCGACCGTCCGGTCGGCCAGGCCGAGCCTCACAGCGGCCTCGGCGCTCACCGGCAGCGCCTTGCCGGTGAGGCGCTCCGCCGTGGCGGCCCCCACCCTGCGCGGCAGCGTGTACGTCCAGTACTCGGAGCCGTACAGCCCCATCAGACGGTAGTGCGGGTTCAGCACCGCCCCCGTCCTGCACCAGACCTCGTCCGCAGCCAGGGCGAGCATCACCCCGCCTGCGGCCGCGTTGCCGCCCACGGCGGAGACCACCAGCCGGTCGGTGGTGGTCAGCACGGCCTCCACGAGGTCGTCCATGGCGTTGATGTTGGCCCAGGACTCCTCGCCGGGGTCGGCGGCGGCCTCGATGACATTGAGGTGGATGCCGTTGGAGAAGAAGTCCCGGCCGCCTCCCAGTACCAGCACCGAGGTGGGCCGTCGGCAGGCCAGCCGGTAGGCGTCGTGCAGGCGTCGGCACTGCGCCGTGCTCATCGCACCGCCGGGGAAGGAGAACGAGAGGAAACCGGCCTGCCCCACCTCCCGATAGCCGATGTCGCTCCAGCTGTGTCGGCGCCCTTCCTCGTGCGGCGGGACAGGGTGCTCCGGCAGTGGGGGCAGACGCCCGGCGAGCGCCGTCACAGCGGGCAGTTTGAACGTGGCGGGTCCTCCCGGCCTGCGGCGGGGCCGAAGCTCGGGGATCCACACCGCGCCGTCGGTCGTCGCCCGGCAGACCGCCCCTGCCCGTACGGCCACCAGCTCGCCCGGCCTGCCGCGCAGTTCGTGCTCCGGGTGCCCCCCGTGCAGAAACCATTCGTCCCCTAGCAGTTCGTCGCGCACGCCGGGGTACGAGTCGGCGGCCCGCAGCTTGCGCAGGACCGCTTGTGTTGAGTCCGACTCCCAGTCGATGCGACGGTGCTCCTGGCGCAGGTACGGCCGCGCACGGATGCGCAACTCCTCATCCCCGCCGGTCTGCGGTCGAGGAACGTACGTACCGGACGAGAAGCGCTCGATGGCGAGGTGCACGGCCTGCAACGCGGCATCGGAGACTTCGTTGCGGTACAGGTCGCTCTTGCCCACCGGGTGCACCGGAAAGGCGGCCGATGCCCAGATGTCCCCGGCATCCATCTCCTCGTCGGCCTGCAGAACCGTCACGCCCCATGTGTCCGCGCCCTCATGGATGGCCCAGTCGAGTGAGGAGGGCCCGCGGTCGCCCGGGGGGCCGGGGTGGACGACGAGGCAGGTGTGTGCCGCCCAGACATCCCGGGGGATGGCGGTCTTCAGCAACGGGGCCAGAATGAGGTCGGGCGCGAACTCGCGAACAGCCCGCCGCAGCGACTCGTCGCGCACGGACGGCTCCGGAGCTGCGAGTTCCACCGCCACGGCGTGGCCCCGGTCCCTCAGTTCTGCGTGAACACGCTGAGTAAGGCTGTTGAACGCGCTCGCCACGAGCAGGATGTGCACAACGATCTCCCAACGCCGGCCAGATCCGGCTGCTTGCGATGGTGGGGCACTGCGGGCGGAGCTCCAGCGGCAACCGGCCGCGAAGTCACCCGAAAGCGAAAACATCGGCGACCACTCAGTGGAACCCGTACAGCAAGCCCCGCGCCCAGCGGATCGGAATGAACCGAGCAGCGACATGACGCAGAGCCGGGCGTTCGATACGAGCCCAAGTACGCACCCCACTGAGGCCGGTCGGGGCCGGTCGGCGTGATCCGCCCCGACGGCCTGTTATCTTTACGTGACTTCGCGCCGCAACTCTCAGTCACGCTTTGGCCTTTGCCGTGGTGGAGTCGGCGAGGGGGAAGCACGCGGCCGCCGTCTGGGCGTTTCGGTCCGATCAGCGGCCGCACGGCCTGAACTGAACCTGGGGATGCACATGCCATACACCGGCCGAGACGGATGACTCCGCCGCCCGCCTGACGCGGGCAGACGTCCGCAGGGCCCCGGGGGGCCGACCGAAACGGAGTGCGGCGGCGGACGAGCAATGACCACTACACGTGTACGGGCACGGTCGTAGTCTGCGGCCGGCCCGGCCTGTCATGGCTGGACGGAATGACACAGCACAACTTATTAAGCAGAACGACGCACGCCGCTCGGGCCGCACTGCACCCCGGGACGGGACGCCGGAAGCAGGCGAAACGACCGAGCCTGCGCCTGCTACGCAAACCGGACTATCCGCGCACGGGCCGGCGCGGATGGCGAAGATGGGTGCCCTCGTGGCGGCTGGTCGTGGGGTCGTTCCTGATATTCATCGCAACGCTCACGACCGTGGTGGGCATCGCCTACGCGCGCACGGACATCCCCAAGGACCTCAACGCGTTCGCCACCCAGCAGGACACCGTCTACTACTGGGCCGACGGGACCCCCATGGCCCGCACGGGCTGGGTGAGCCGCCAGGAGATGCCTCTGTCGAAGATTCCCGACGATGTCCGGTGGGCCGTACTGGCGGCCGAGAACGCCGACTTCTACTCGGACCACGGCATATCGACGCAGGGAATCACCCGCGCGCTGTGGCGCACGGTCGGCGAGGGAGACACCCAGGGCGGCTCGACCATCACCCAGCAGTACGTCAAGAACGTCTACCTCTCGCAGGACCAGTCCTTCTCCCGCAAGTTCACCGAGATGCTGCTCGCGGTCAAACTCGACCGTCGTGTGAGCAAGGACAAGATCCTTGAGGACTATCTCAACACCAGCTGGTTCGGCCGGGGCACCTACGGTCTCCAGCGCGCGGCCCAGGCCTACTACGGCAAGGAGGTCACCCAACTCAACGCCAGTGAGGGCGCGTTCCTCGCGTCGCTGCTCAAGGGGGCCTCGCTCTACGACCCCGCCATCAACCCCCACAACCACGCCCGCGCCGTCAAACGGTGGAAGTGGACACTGGACCGAATGGTGAAGATCGGCAAGCTGAGCCCGGCCGAGCGTGCCCGGTACACCACCTTTCCCGAACCGAAGCCCCCTCACAGGCCGAACAGCACTGCCGGGCAGGACGGTTACCTCGTTCAGCTCGCCGAGTCGTACGCCAAGCGTGCCGGACACATCTCCGACGCACGCTTCGACCTCGGCGGCTACCAGATCTACACAACGTTCGAGAAGCCGCGGATGACCGCCCTCACCCGGGCCGTGAAGGATGCGCGCAACACGCTCCATCCCGAGCAGCGCAAGGCCGACCGCCATGTCCGGTTCGGGGCCTCGTCCGTCGCCCCGGACGGCCGGATCCTCGCCGTGTACGGCGGACCGGACTTCGAGCGGCAGGCCTTCAACGAATCCAACGCGGGCACCGTCCCTGCCGGTTCGGCGTTCACCCCGTTCGTCTACGCCGCCGGCCTGGAGCACGGCATCTCACGCAAACGCAACGGGCCCCGGACCAGCGTAACGCCCTCGACCATGTACGACGGTGACGACGACATTCCGGTCATGACGCCCGAAGGTCCCTACTGGGACCGCAGCGGCAAGATGGTCAAGGGCCAGAACGACGGCGACCGCTCCTACGGCCGCATCAGTCTGCACGACGCCATGGCGAAGGCCGTGAACTCCCCGTTCCTCCAACTCGGTATGGATGCGGGACTGAAGCAGGTCCGCAGTACGGCCGAGGCATCCGGACTGCTCCCGTCCAGCTTCGGTCCACCCGTTCCCGCGTTCTCGATGGGCAACTCCACACCGAGCGCCATCCGGATGGCCGACGCGTACGGCATGTTCGCGGCCCACGGCGTGCACACCGATCCGTACTCGGTACGGAAGGTCACGCGCAACGGCGAGCCGATCCGGCTGGATCTGCCGCAGGCGAAGCGCGCCGTGCGGACCGCCGTCGCCGACGAGGTCACCGCAGCGCTCGCACGGCCCGGCGGGGCGAGCGGCACCGCCTACGCCTCACCGGTCGCTGCCAAAGCCGGAACCACCGAGGACGACACCGCGCGCTGGTACGTCGGTTACAACCGGGCCGCGTCCACGGCCGTCGTCGTGTACCGCATGGACCTGGCGAAGAGTCTGGCGCCACTGCCACTGAAGGGGCTCGGCGGCGAATCGGCGGCCGGCAAGAAGCTCTCGTCCCAGATCTGGAACACATACACGGAAGCCATGACGAAGTGACAGATACCAGAGAAAAATCTGCCGTTCGCCGAATACGGGCCCGCTTGACGCCCCGTATCGTCCTGGGGCTCGCGGCATGTGCGGTCGCGTCGGGTTCCGCGGCGCTCATCCCGCTGGCGTCCGACGAATCCTCGGACAACCGGACCCCTCAGCAGGGCACGAGCACCATCGCGGCGCCGACGCCGACCGCCCGGGAGCATCGCGGGGGTGACGGAAAGGAGGCGGAAGAGGAGAAGTGGGACGGGAAGGTCAAGATTCTGGGGGACGGTTCCACGTCCTACACCGGGCCGCAGCCCGGCCAGCTGAAGGCCGAGCGGCTCAAGCCGGGTGAGAAACCGCCCCAGTTCGTGGTGTTCTCGTGGGACGGTGCGCTCGAGGGCGACGATCGTATGTTCTCGCGCTTCCGTCGTGCGGCGAAGGAGAGCAATGCGCACATGACGTTCTTCCTCACCGGTATCTACCTGCTCCCGAAGGAGAAGAGGAACCTCTACGAGCCGCCCCAGCACAAGCCCGGAGCGGCCGCGATCTCCTACCCGACGCGCGAGCACATCCGCATGACGCTGGAACAGCTCGGCGGCGCCTGGCGGGAGGGCAACGAGATCGGGTCCCACTTCAACGGCCACTTCTGCGACAAGAAGGGCGGTGGGGACTGGAGTACGGACGAGTGGATGAGCGAGATCAACCAGTTCTACTCCTTCGTACAGAACTGGAAGACGAACACGGGCTTCAAGGACCTCGATCCGCTGCCCTTCGACCCCACTCGCGAGGTAGTCGGCGGACGTGCCCCCTGCCTCGAAGGCCAGAAGACCCTTCTGCCGGCGACCAAGCCATTCGGCTGGCGGTACGACGCGAGTTCCCCGGGAGACTTCCAGATCTGGCCGTCCAAGAAGAACGGCATCTGGGACCTCCCGCTGGAGATGCTGCCGTTCCCCGGCAAGGACTTCCAGGTGCTGTCCATGGACTTCAACTTCCTCTACAACCAGTCGGAAGGCAGCACCGAGGGCGACCCCGCGCAGTACCGGACGTGGCGCAAGGAGGCACGGGACTCCTACATCGCCGGATTCGAGCGGGTGTTCAACGGCAGCCGGGCACCGCTGTTCATCGGAAATCACTTCGAGGACTGGAACGGCGGGATCTACATGGATGCCGTCGAGGAAACCATGCGAGAGGTCTGCCCGCGCAAGGAGGTGCGCTGTGTGTCCTTCCGCGAACTGACCGACTGGCTCGATGCGCAGGACCCCAGGGTCCTCGCCCAGTGGCGGACACTCGATCCTGCCCAGCCGCCGAACTGGAAGCAGTAGGCGGATGAATGCGGAAAGCGGAGCTCCGGGTGAACAACTCGTATGACGAATCGTTCAGGCCGGGGCTCCGCCGTCCTGTGTGCACAGGCGTCGTCGACGCCCTCGGTCAGCCCGCCTTCTTGACGAACTCCGTGGTGTACGTCTTGGCGAGGTCCACCTTCGCGTTCTTCAGGTTCGGGTTGAAGGCCTTCAGGACCCGCTCGACGGTTGCGGGGCCGTCCGCGGGCATGACGCCGTCCGTGGTGAACATGGGCAGCGTGCTCTTGATCGCCTGTGCGTACAGAGCCTTGCCGCCGCCCTGTGCGTAATCGGCGGGCATCTTCGCGGCGATCTCGTCGGCGCTGTGCGTGGACATCCACTTCAGGGTCTTGACGAACGCGTTGGCCAGCTTCTGGACGGTGTCCTTGTGGCTGTTGACCCACTCGGTCTGCATGTAGAGGCTGGAGGACGGGTAGGGGCCGCCGAGCGCCTGCTGGGAGCCCTCGGGGGTCCGCATGTCGACGAGGACCTTGCCGAGCTTCTTGTCCAGGATGGTGGCGACGGTCGGGTCGGTGGTCATGCCGCCCTGGATGGAACCCTGCTGAAGCGCGGAGATGAACGTCTGCCCCGCTCCGACGGCCACGGGCGTGAATTCGCTGGTCTGCACGTCATTGCTCACGGCAAGGTACTTCGTCAGGAAGTCGGTCGAGGAGCCGAGACCCGTCACTCCGAGCTTCTTGCCCTTGAAGTCCTTCGCCGACTTGATGTCACCCGCCGCCTGGTTCGAGACGATCTCGACCTCGCCGGGAGCATGGGAGAACTGGACGACCGACTCGACGTGCTTGCCCTTCACCTGAAGGTCGAGGGTGTGGTCGTAGAAGCCCACCGTGCCCTGGACATCGCCGGAGACCAGTGCCGTCTCGGCCTGGACGCCCGCGGGCTCGGTGAGGAGCTGGACCGACACCCCCTCCTCCTTGAAGTAGCCGAGCCGCTCGGTGAGCATCGCGGGCAGGTAAATAACCTTGTCCAGGCCCCCGACCATGATCTTGACCTTGTCGTTCTTGTCACCGGAGGCCGAGGTCGAGTCACCACAGGCGGTCAGGGTGGTCAGGGCGAGCGCCCCTGCGACAGCGACGGCCGAGATCCGGGTGGATGTGCGCATCTGATTCACGTCCTTGTGAAGAAAAAGTCGGGTGTACGGGTGTGCGGCGGGCGTCAGCGGGCGGTGTCGGCGTCGGCCGGCTTCCAGCGGAAGAGCCGCTTTTCGAGGAAGGTCAGCAGGCCTTCGGCCAGCAGCGCGACGATCGCGAGGATGACCATCGCGGCGTAGACACCGGCGGCGTTGAACGTGCCCTGGGAGGCGGCGACCAGCAGTCCGAGCCCCTTGGTGGCACCGATGTACTCACCGACGATGGCGCCGATGAGCGCGAAGCCGAAGCTCACGTGCAGGCTGGTGAAGATCCACGACGTGGCCGAGGGGATGACCACCTGAAGGGTGACCTGCCGGTTGCTGGCACCCAGGATGCGGGAGTTGGCGACAAGGTTGCGGTCGACCTCCCTGGCTCCCTGGAAGGCGTTGAAGAAGACGGGGAAGAACACGAGGACGACCGCGGAGGCGACCTTCGAGGCCGGTCCGAGACCGAACCAGATGAGGAAGATCGGCGCGAGCACGATACGCGGCAGGGCGTTGAGCACCTTGATGTACGGGCCGAGGACATCGGCGGCGAACCGGACGCGTCCCAATGCGATTCCGAGCAGCACACCGGCGATCACACCGATGACCCAGCCGAGCAGCGCCTCGTAGAGCGTGTACCAGATCTGCTCCCACAAGGAGCCCTGGGCCGTGCCGTCGACGACCCAGGTGCGGATCTGGTCCCAGATCTTCGACGGCATGGAGAAGTTGAACGGGTCGATGACCGCGGTCCGGGCCAGCCACTCCCACAGCCCGATGACCGCGATGAGCACCGCGACCCGGCTCCCGAGCACGAGGAACTTGCGGTTCCGGGCGGCCCGCGCCCGGGCTTGGGTCCGTTCGGTCTTGGTGACGGGGGCGCTCGCGGTGATGGTTTCAGGCGACATTGAACGCACCCCTCTCGCGGGTGATACGGACCTCTTCACCGAGCGAGGACCAGATCTCCCGGTAGATCTCGATGAACCGGGGTTCCAGACGCACCTGCTCGACCTTGCGGGGGCGGGGCAGGTCGATCTCGAAGACCTCCTTGATCGTGGCCGGTCCCGCGGTCATGACCACGACCTTGTCGGCCAGCGCGATGGACTCCTCCAGGTCATGGGTGACGAAGACGACGGAGGCGCCGGTGCCGGCCCACAGCTCCAGCAGTTCGTCCGACATCAGGGCCCTGGTCTGCACGTCGAGTGCGGAGAAGGGTTCGTCCATGAGCAGGATCTCGGGGTCGTTGACGAAGGTGGCCGCGAGGGCGACCCGCTTGCGCTGGCCGCCGGACAGCTGGTGGGGATAACGGTCCTCGAAGGAGGAAAGACCGACCCGGGCGAGCCATTCCCTGGCCCGCTCCTTCGCCTCGGGCTTCGGCACGCCGCGGAAGCGGGGCCCAGCCATCACGTTGGAAAGGACGGTCCGCCAGGGGAAGACCGCGTCCTGCTGGAAGACGAAGCCGACCTTGTCGCCGATGCCGCGCACCGGCTCGCCGCCGACCAGCACCTCGCCCTCGGTGGGCTCTTCCAGACCGCTGACCAGGGTCAGCGTGGTCGACTTGCCGCATCCGGTGGGGCCGACCACGGCGACGAATTCGCCGCGCCCGATCGTGAGGTCCAGATCTCGTACGGCGGTGTGGAGCGTCCCCGACGGAGTCCGGAACGCTTTGCTCGCCCCCCGCAGCTCGATGGCGGGGCTCGTATCGCTGTTCATGGAGCGGGACGCTAAGTGCGGCGCGCGGACCTGGGCACCCTTGCGCTCACAACTCCTGCTTCTGCCCATAACCCGCGGTTCTGCTCGTTTTGCTCGCGCTGTGACAACGAATGCGACACGAAGACTGGTCATCGGCGTCGGTGACGTTTACGTTGCGTTCACACAAGGACGAAACGGAGCATCAGGTTCCTGGCCGGCGGAAGGCAGAGGTCGAAGCACATGCGGATTCACTGGCCCCGCCGTGTCTTCGCCCAGGTCCTGCTCACCCAGGTGGCCATCACCACCGGCGTGATCATGCTCGTCACCGGACTCTTCCTCGCGCCCCTCAGCCACCAGCTCGACAACCAGGCGATGCACCAGGCGCTGTCCATCGCCCAGACCACCGCCGCCGAACCCGGTCTGGTGCGCAATCTGACGAGCACCGACCCCAGCCCCTCCGGACCCGTGCAGGCCGAGGCGGAGCGGATCCGGCGGGCCACCGGGGCGCTCTACATCGTGGTCATGGACACCCGCGGAGTGCGCTGGTCGCACACCGACACCGCGCAGATCAGCCGGCACGTCTCGACCGATCCCAGCACGGCTCTGGGCGGCCGGGAGATCATGCAGATCGACAACGGAACCCTGGGCCGCTCGGCACGCGCGAAAGTCCCCCTGCGCGACGGGAACGGGACCATCGTGGGCGCCGTCTCGGTCGGCATCGCCTACGACAGCGTCCATGAGCGGCTCCTCGGGGCCATTCCCGGTCTGCTGCTCTACTCCGGAGCGGCGCTCGCCGTGGGTGTACTGGCCGCCCTGGCCGTCTCGCGGCGGCTACAGCGCAGCACCCATGGACTTGCCTTCGGCGACATCTCCGCGTTGCTGGACGAGCGCGAGGCCATGCTGCACAGCATTCGCGAGGCCGTTCTCGCCCTCGACGCCCAGGGCCGGATCCGGTTGCTCAACGACGAGGCGCAGCGTCTGCTGGAGCTGGACCAGGACGCCGTCGGACGGGCGCTGGGCGAGGTGTTGCCCCCGGGCCGTACGACGGAGGTGCTGGCGGGACGGGTCGATGGCGACAATCTGATCACCGTCTGCAATGGACGCGTGCTGATCGCCAACCGTATGCCCACCGGTGACGGCGGAGCCGTCGTCACCCTGCGCGACCGTACCGAGCTGGAGTTGCTCGGCCGTGAACTGGACTCCACGCACGGCCTGCTGGATGCGATGCGCGCCCAGGACCACGAGCACGCCAACCGGCTGCACACCCTGCTCGGGCTGCTGGAACTCGGGAGGCACGATGCCGCGGTGGAGTTCGTCGCGGAGGTGGCCAATGGTCACCGGGCATCGGCGGAGCAGGTCGCGGAACGCGTCAACGATCCTCTGCTGTCGGCGCTGTTGGTCGGCAAGTCGGCCATCGCGGCGGAGCGGGGCGCCTCCTTGCGCATCTCACCGGCCACCCGGCTCCCGGACGTGGTGGTGGACCCGCGCGATCTGGTGACCGTCCTCGGCAACCTCATCGACAACGCACTGGACGTCGCGTCGCTCATCGAGGTCGAGCTTCTCGCCGAGGGCACCACCGCGGTCCTGCGGGTCAGTGACAACGGTCCCGGGGTACCTCCCGGCATGCGCGAGCAGATCTTCACCGAGGGCTGGTCCACCAAGGAGTCACCCGCGCATCGCGGACGCGGTCTGGGGCTGGCGCTGGTGCGCCGGCTGGCCGAGCGCTACGGTGGCGCGGCCCGTGTCACGGCCCGGGCCGGCGGTGGTGCGGTCTTCACCGTCGTCCTGCCAGAGGCACTCAGCGTCCGGCCGCTGTCCGAAGTGGGAGAGTTGCGATGATCGATGTCCTGGTGGTGGACGACGACTTCCGTGTTGCCGAGATCAATGCCGCATATGTCGCCAAGGTCCCCGGCTTCCGTGTCATCTCACGCGCACACACCGCCGCGCAGGCGCTCGCCTTCCTGGAGCGTGACCATGTCGACCTCGTGCTTCTCGATCACTATCTGCCGGACGAGACGGGGCTGACACTTGTACGGCGGCTGCGCCAGCTGGGCCACCCGGCCGATGTGATCATGGTGACCGCGGCCCGTGATGTGTCGACCGTCCAGACCGCCATGCGGTACGGCGCCCTGCAGTACCTGGTCAAGCCGTTCAGCTTCGCCGGTCTGCGGTCCAAGCTGGAGAGTTACGCGGCCCTGCGCCGCACCCTCGAAGGCATGGGAAACGGCCGCGGCGAGGCGGGACAGGAACAGGTCGACCAGATCTTCGGCGCCCTTCGCACCGCGGATTCCGGTCCCGCGGCAGCCCTGCCCAAGGGCCACTCCGCACCCACGGCCGACGTCATCCGCCATGTCCTGTCGGCCGCCGACGAGCCACTGTCCGCCCATGAGGTCGCCGCCCGTGCCGGGCTGAGCCGCTCCACCGCCCAGCGATACCTCAAGTACCTGGAGGGCGCGGGCCGCATCAGCCTCAGCCTCAAGTACGGCGACACCGGCCGGCCCGAACACCGTTACGCGTGGGCGAAGGCGAGCTGAGCAGCGTACGGGCCGCAGCCGATCTCAGCCGTTCGGCTGCTCTCCCTGGGCGATCTCCACGTTGCGGTGCAGGTCGTGCACACCGGCCGCCACCCCGACGAGCGAGGCGGTCATCATGCAGAGGAGCAGGGCGCCGACCGCGGCGAGCGTTCGACGGCTGTGAGGCTTCGGGGCACGCATGAGGGCCGCGACGCGCTGCGGCACCGGTCCGGACGTGGCCGCGGGGGCGAAGGACGGCCGGTGAGCCTGTGCCGCACGGGTGGCCAGCGCCGCGCGGCCGATCGCGCGAGCCGTCAGACACCGGTCCCCGGTCACCGCAGCGGCGGCTTCGTCGGCCGCGCGCTCCGCGGACATCTGGATGGCGTCGCGCGCCGCCCGCAGGCCGGGGTGACAGTGAGCGGCGAGTTCGGCCAGCGCGAGGCAGTAGTGGTGACGGCCGTCGAGATGTGCGCGTTCGTGCGCGAAGAGGGCTTCACGTTCCGCGGGATCCAGGCTGCGCAGCATCCCCGTGGTGACCACGATCCGGCTCGGCCGCCCCGGAAGCGCATAGGCATCGGGGCGGGGTGTGTCGATGATGCAGAGGTCGCCCGCGGTGTAACGGGTATCGGCCTGGCTCTTCGCCCTGCGGAGGGCGGCTGTCTGACGGAGGGCCGACCGCAGGATGTTCCACGTACAGACGCCGAGGGCGCCCAGGGAGAGCGCGGCCGAGGGCATCAACAACACGTTGGGAGCGGCGTCGAACGGGTGGATCAGTGCGCCGATCGCCGCGACCGCGGGTTCCTTCAGCAGCCCGGAAAGCATGAGCGCCCCCAGCGCGGCCAGGGAACACCCGGCAAGGACCACCGTCGTCACGGTGAGCGACACCAGGGCGGCGACCGGGGTCAGCCGATCGACCGCGATCCGTGTCAGCGGTGGCAGGCCGAAGGCGAGAACGACGGGGACAAGAAGAAACAGAATCACAGCGAGCCGTCCTCCAGCGGTGCGCGCGGAGGACGTTCGTCCTCGATGCCGAATTCTGCGACGAGGCATGCCGCCGCGATCTCCTGGTCGGTGTCCCCTGCGGCACCCCGCGGAGCTGCCGTCGCGCCGGGTACCGGCTCTCCCGAACGCCGACGTCCGGCCTTGCTGTCGGTCATGGGAACGCTCCTCGTCCCGGCTGCTTGTCCCCAGCAGGGTAGACCGACTACAGAGATGTAGTCATACTGGTGCGACCGCTCGACGCGGGCCAGGAACGACGGGCGTCCGCGCGAAGCGGCTCAGTCCCGGCGCTGCTCCGCCAGCAGCTGAAGCAGCAACTCCTCGTCCTGCGAGGGAAGTTCGGAGACGAAGCGGGCGAGCACGGCCGCACGGTCGGCGCCGCCGTCGAGGAGGGAGCGCATTTGGTCGGCGGTATGACCGGCCTGATCGTCGACCGGCGCATAGGCGTAGCCCCGGCCCGCGCGCTCCCGCGTCAGCACACCCTTGTCGAAGAGTCTGACGAGGATGGTCAGCACCGTGGTGTGCGCCAGCTCCCCCGGTAGCTGTTCATTCACCTGGGCCGCGGTCAGGGGCACGCCCGCGCCCCAGAGAGCGGCCAGAACCTCGCCTTCGAGCTCCCCCGCAGCCCTGCGACGCTTCTCCCGCGTCGGCCTGCGCCCCGCCTCGCCCACTCCTCACACTCCAAATCCGCACACGCGCCCCGGCTCCGAAACACGATGGCACGAGTCGACAATCTACCGCTTCGCGCACAGCCCGAGCGGACCCACGGATTCGACCACCCGCCCCGCCTCCCGGCGAACTACTACACGCTGTAGAGTTCCGCGCATTCACCGGCGTACGGGAAGCAGGTCCTACGTGTCGTACCTCGACAATGCGACGGAGGCGGGCGACGGCCCCGTTGTGATCATCTCCGCGAGTGTGGGGGCCGGTCACGACGGTGCCGCGGCGGAGCTCGCGCGTCGTCTGCGCGTCAGTGGCGTCCGCGTGGAGCTGCACGATTTCCTGGATCTGATGCCGGGTCGGCTGGGCCCGCTCCTCAGCAGTGCCTACCACCGGATGCTGACTCACGCCCCCTGGGGCTATCAGCGCGTGTACGCCGCCACCGAACACCGCGACGGAGGCGGCCGGTTCACCACGACACTGCTGCGTGCGGCGGAGTCCCGGATGCTCGCGGTTCTGCCCCCGGACACCCGGGCGGTCGTCTCCACCTATCCGCTCGCCAGCCAAGTACTGGGCGCGCTGCGCAGAAGCGGGCGCCTGGCCGTGCCGGCACTCACGTATCTGACGGACTTCTCGGTCCATTCCACCTGGGTCGCAAGGGGCATCGACCTCCATCTGGCCACGCACACCGTGCCGGCCCGACAGGCAAGAGCCGTGGGGGCCCGCCATGTACTGGCCACCGGTCCCCTCGTCGCCTCCGGCTTCGCTCCCCCCGCGCCCGGTCGGCGTTCCGCCGCGCGCGATCGATTCTCACTGCCCCTTCAGGGGCCGCTGGCACTCCTGGTCGCCGGTTCCTGGGGGGTGGGCGATGTCGTCGGCGCAGCGCAGGAGGTGCGCGATGCCGGCGGGGTCACGCCCGTGGTGGTGTGCGGCCGCAACAGCGGCCTCGCCGTCCAGCTGCGCGAGGCAGGGATCGAGCACGTCTTCGAATGGGTCGAGGACATGCCGACGCTGATGCGGGCCGTCGACGTGCTGGTGCAGAACGCCGGTGGGCTCACCTCACTCGAAGCACTGGCCAGCGGGGTGCCCGTCGTCTCCTACAACTGCATACCGGGACATGGCCGAACCAACGCCGCCGCTCTCGAAGAAGCCGGTCTGGCCCCGTGGATACGCACAGCGGACCGGCTGAGACCCACCCTCTCCGCACTTGTCTCCGGACCGGCCCGGACGCGGCAGCAGGAGGCCGGCCTGGCCCTGTTCCACCACCCGGTCGGCCCGCGCCCCGAAGCAGCCGTGCTCGCAGCAGTCCCCCGGTCGTCGGCCGCCGACGCAACGGCGGTACGGCGGGCAGCGGCGGCCACCACCGGCTACGGCGCTCTGCGCAGAAGGGGCCCGGCCGCCGTGCTCGTCGCAGCCGCGGTCGCAGCAATGGGGCTGGCGGTCCCGGAGACCACCGAGGCAGCGATCCTCCACAGCAGCCACGAGCTCGTACATGCGCTCGACCGTTGACCGACCAGCCTTCCGCACCAGGGGAGCTTCGATGTCATCTTCCGCCAACACCGCACTCCGCATGGGGCGTTACGCCCTTCCCGCCCTGGCGGCGATGCAGTGCGCTCCCGCTCTGACCGCACTGGGGCCGCTGCGCACGAAGCTGTTGCCACGGCTATCGGGGGCCGGCCGGCCCGATCACGTCGCGCTGACCTTCGACGACGGGCCGGACCCGCTGTCCACCCCCTTCTTCCTGCGCCTTCTGGACGCCCACGGCATCCGTGCCACGTTCTTCGTCCTGGGCTCGATGAGCCGACGCTCCCCCGGCCTGCTGCGTGACATGGCGGCGGCCGGACATGAGATCGGTATCCACGGATGGCACCACCGGCCGCTCCCGTTGCGCGGGCCGAAGGCCACCTTCGGCGAACTGCGGCGCGCACGCGACTTCGTCGCGGACGTCACCGGAGAGATGCCTCGGCTCTTCCGGCCTCCGTACGGAGCAATGAGCACCGCAGCACACCTCGCCACCCTAAACCTGGGACTCACTCCGGTTCTCTGGACCACCTGGGGCCGCGACTGGACCCGGCAGGCAACCGCCGAATCCGTCCATCGCACCGTCATCGCGCGGTTGAGCGGCGGGGGCACCATCCTGCTGCACGACAGCGACGTGACCTCCGCGCCCGGCGCCTGGCGCTCCGCACTCGGCGCACTCCCCATGATCATCGATACCTGCGGCGAACGGGGGCTGCGGATCGGACCGCTGCGTTCGCACACCCCTTGCTGAACGGAGCGCGACTGGTAGCGTTCGCCCATATCGTCCCAGCCGACCGGTGCGCCATCCGATGCGACAAGGGCTGATGCATGAACCGAGACGAGACGAATAGTCCGCCCCCCGGCCAACTTCCCGCTGATGAGCTGCCGTTGGGGGCATCCCGGACGAGTCCGCAGGACGCGCCGCTCGTGGAGCTCACCCCCGCCGCCGCCGATCTGGTACGTCGACTGCGAGAGGCCCATGGCCCGTTGATGTTCCACCAGTCGGGCGGCTGCTGCGACGGCAGTTCGCCCATGTGTTACCAGTACGGAGAATTCCGTACCGGCGGCTCCGACGTGCTGCTGGCCTCGCTCGATGTCGACGGAGTGGCGGAGAGTGTCCCGTTCTGGATGTCGAAGAGTCAGTTCGAGCTGTGGGCGCACACCCGCCTGATCGTCGATGTGGTGGAGGGTCGGGGCGGTGGTTTCTCTCTGGAGGCTCCGGAGGGGGTGCGGTTCCTGATCCGGTCCCGGCTCGTCGGACGTTGAGGCGGCAACGCATACCGCGGGTTTGCCGTAACGGCAAGAATTCTTGTGGGCGAGATGGCCGTGGCCGAATGATCGTGGCACAGGTGGCGCCGATGGGCGAGTCGCTCCCGGCCGGGTAACCCCCGCGTCGACGGCCACCGCACGAGAATCGGCCGCATCCGCGAGGAGAAAGACATGCCGCCCACCGACTTTCCCGCCGCTCCGCTGCCGGATGCCGTCCACCGGCTGGTGAAAGTGCCCGAAGGCCGTATCCACCTGGTGGAACAGGGCACCGGCCCGCTGGTCCTGCTGGTCCACGGCTTCCCCGAGTCGTGGTACTCGTGGCGCCACCAGCTTCCGGCCCTTGCCGCGGCAGGATTTCGTGCGGTCGCCATCGATGTACGCGGCTACGGGCGCTCGTCGAAGCCCGGCGATGTGGAGGCGTACCGAATGCCGGCCCATGTCGCGGACAACGTCGGTGTCGTGCATGCGCTCGGTGAACGGAGCGCGACGATCGTGGGCCACGACTGGGGTTCGACCATCGCCGCCGGCAGCGCGCTGCTCATGCCCGATGTCTTCACCTCCGTGGCACTGCTCAGCGTCCCGTACGCGCCGCGGAACGGTCACCGGCCGAGCGACGTCCTCAGCCGTATCGGAGGTGCCGAGGAGTTCTACGTCAGTTACTTCCAGTCCCCGGGACGGGCCGAGGCGGAGATCGAGCCCGATGTGCGCGGCTGGCTGGCCGGGTTCTACGCCGGACTCTCCGCCGACACGATGCCTTCGGACGGTGAGGGCAGTCTCTTCTTCGTCCCGCCGGGGGCACGGCTCCGCGACCGGTTCGCCGCCGACCCCCTCCCTGCGTGGCTGAGCGAGGCCGATCTCGATTTCTACGCGGCGGAGTTCGAGCGGACCGGCCTGGCGGGGGCGCTCAACAGGTATCGCAATGTCGACCGGGACTGGGAAGACCTCGCCGCCTGGGACGGTGCGCCGATCATCCAGCCCTCGCTGTTCATCGGGGGAGAGCTCGACGCGTCGACCACCTGGATGGCCGATGCCATCGAGAGCTTCCCCCAGACCCTTCCCGGTCTGGTGTCCTCCCACGTCCTGCCGGGGTGCGGGCACTGGATCCAGCAGGAGCGCGCCGCCGACGTCAATCGCCTGCTCACTGAATGGCTGCGCTCCCCGCAGGTGCGCGCCACCCGGTGAGCCGCATCCGGCCCACGGTCACTCCGTGTCCCGGACCGCCACGATGCCGTTGAACACACCCACGTACGCCGTCCCGTCGGGACCGATCGCGATCGGCGCCCAGTTGTTGTCGTACGAGGGGCCGGTGCCGGTGAGCTTCTTCCAACGGCGTTCGCCGGTGCGGAAGTCCACGGCGGTGAGGTACCCGCCGTCGGTGCCGAGGCTGTTGGGCTCCTTCTCGTAGAAGCACAACAGACCGTTGGCGGTGGAGACTTCGGGCACGGTCGAGGGTGACCGGACGGCGCTCTGCCACACGGTGTCGCAGCCGCTGCCGTCGGCCCGCACATCGATCCGGGTGACGCCGCCCACGACGATCCCCGCACCCTCGACACGCCGGCCGAGTACAAGCTCCCGCTGCCTGACCAGGCGGTGTCCTGGCGCCCTGGGGATCTCGCCCGCCGAGGCAGCGGTGCCCGGCGTCAGGCGAGACAGCCGTCCTCGCACTGCGGGTTGGAGCAGGACCCAGGGCGCAGCAGCCGCTCGGCGATCTCATGAGCGCTCCAGAGATGCCTACCGCCCCGTCCTTCTCGCGGCAGCGTTCTCCAGGTCCTTGGCGTGGTACGGGTCCTGGCGCCAGGCCCTCTTCCGGCCAGCCCGCCGGTCCGTCGGTGTCACCTCGGACCTTTTCATCCCCACACACCGGCCGTCCCCGGATGACGGCATCGCGCTGCCGACCCTTCAGGACGATCATCTTCTGTTCGTGAGGCCGACCCTGATCCGCCCTGTTCCGGATCGTCTCCGATTGATTCCCGCGGGCACGGAAGCCCGCGCCCGGCATCCGAGCAGTTCGCGTGTCCGCGCCCCTGGGGCCCCGGTCACCGAACGGGCTGCGGAAGTCAGGGCTTGAGGCTGCTGACGACATCGGCCGTGGCCGTCAGGCCGTTCTGAATGGTCGGCGCCATGCTCGTACCCGCGAGGAAGAACCCGAGCATGGCGCAGACCAGCGCGTGCGAGATCTTCAGGCCCCCGTTGCGGAGGAAGATCACCGCAAGGATCAGCAGAAGCAGCACCAGTGAGATCGAAATGGCCATGGCCAACCTCCTCCGCCGCGCCGGAATGCGGCATTCGGCCGCCAGTGTGGCGTAGCGGAGAGGCCATCCGGCGGACTGGCATGTCCGCCATATGGGTGTTGACTGGCTGTCACGGTCCGGACGGCGCGCCCGCGTCCGGTCAGCCGTCAAGGCGAGCAGCCTCGGTCCTGGCGCCCCTGTCATGTGTGCGCAGGAAGTGTTCGAGCCCTGCCAGGTCGTCGGTGTTGAGGTGGTCGACCCCGGCGGCCGGCAGTTCGGTCCATACGGCGTCCCGCTCCGGTCCCGGGACGTCGGGCGTGGCGGAGACGGACGCGTCGGCCGCTTCGGTGGGCCGTGGCGACGAGCGAGCACAGTTTGTCCCGTTCGGCCACGGGGAAGGGGCCTGCGCCGTGTCGTCGCCCAGGACCTTGGGCAAAATCGCCGGATCCGTGACCGTAGCCCTCACTCCGCGAAGCGATGCGGTGGGCCCGCACCTGGAAGTGTCCCGGCGGGCCCACCCGCACCTCCCTCCGACTCACAGCCAGCCGCGCGTCGCTGCCGCACCCCCGTCTGAGAACGGCCGGTGCTGCCGAGTCGGTGCTGCGGATCCCCGATCCGCCGGTGCAGCGTCCACGCCGCGGGCGAGCGGCCTTGGCTCGTTGCTAACCCCCTGACCGGATTGGGAAGTTGTCCGCACCTGGACGAACCGAGACCCCCCGAACAGCCAGGCACGCTGCCACGCTGGCCTCGCCATGAACATGGCCGACACTCACGCGTCAGCACGTCGGAGGGAAAACCTTTGGCTCCCCATGGAAGACTACGCAGCAGATGCGCCCGCCTCGTCGCGCTGGGCGCAGCTGCCATCACCGCCTTGGCCGTACAACTCCCGGCCCAGGCGGTCGCCGCGAGCACAGTCGAAGCGGCCAGCCCCAGCGCCACCCACGCGCCCAGCCCCACCGCTCCGGGCGCTCACCCCTCGCACCGGGTCTGTGCGGTGCCCAAGCGCGCCTCACAGATGAGTTGCCGCTCCTTCGAGCGGGATGATGTCAAGGTCCCCAAGGCGCAGTTGGCAGCTGCCGCGACCCCGTTCGGCTTCGGGCCGGCCGACCTGCAGAGCGCCTACAACCTGCCCGCGTCATCCGCCGGCGGGGGGCAAGCGGTAGCGATCGTGGACGCCTTCGACAACCCCAACGCCGAAGCGGAGCTGGCCGTCTACCGGCAGCAGTACGGACTGCCTCCCTGCACCACCGCCAACGGCTGTTTCAAGAAGGTCGACCAGCGCGGCGGCACCAACTACCCTCCCGCCGACAGCGGTTGGGGGGCGGAGATCGCACTCGACGTCCAGATGGTCAGTGCGACCTGTCCGAACTGCCACATCCTGCTGGTGGAAGCGGACGACAACTACATGGAGAACCTGGGTGCCGCGGTGAACGAGGCCGTGGCGTCGGGTGCGAAGTACGTCTCCAACAGCTGGGGCGGTGGCGAAGGCTCCGATGAGTCGACCTTCGACGGACAGTACTTCAAGCACCCTGGTGTCGCCATCACCGCGAGCAGTGGTGATGACGGGTACGGGGTGAGCTATCCGGCCGCCTCACCGTACGTCACCGCGGTCGGCGGGACGTCGCTGGTCAAGGACTCCTCCACCCGTGGCTGGAGCGAGGCCGCCTGGGGCGGCGCGGGCAGCGGATGCTCCAGGTACGAGGCCAAGCCGAGCATGCAGAGCGACTCCGGCTGTGCGCGGCGCACGGTCGCGGACGTTTCCGCGGTCGCGGACCCCGGTACCGGCGTTGCGGTCTACGTCGCCGGCGCCTGGCACGTCTACGGCGGCACCAGCGTCTCCGCGCCGATCACCGCCTCGGTGTACGCACTCGGCGGCACCCCGGCAGCCGGTTCCCTGCCGAACACCTATCCGTACGTCAAGCCCTCGGCCCTGAACGATGTCACTGCCGGGTCCAACGGCAGCTGCAGCGGCTCGTACCTGTGCACCGCGACCACCGGCTACGACGGCCCGACCGGCCTGGGCACGCCCAAGGGCGTCGACGCCTTCGCCTCCGGTCCGCGCGCCGTGGTCAGCGGGAAGGTCACCGGCAGCGCCGGCAGGGCCCCGGTCGCCGGCGCCACGATATCCGCCGGTGACCAGAGCGCCACCACCAATGCGGCAGGTCAGTACCAGCTGTCCGTGCCGCCCGGCACCTACGACATCAAGGTCGCCAAGTTCGGGTACAAGCCGCAGATCTTCTCCGCAGTGACCCTCGTCGACGGCCAGTCGCTGACCGAGAACGCCGCACTCACCGCCAGGGCCACAGCCGCCGTCAGCGGCAAGGTCCACGACGCCTCCGGCCACGGCTGGCCCCTGTACGCGAGCGTGCAGGTCAAGGGCGAACCCACGAGCATGGTGCACACCGACCCCGCCACCGGCCGCTACACCCTGAACCTGCCGGTCGACGACGCCTACACCCTGCAGGTCGACGCCGCCTACCCCGGATACGAACAGGCCGACCAGGACATCACCGTGGCCGACACCAAGCTGTCCCAGGACTTCGGCGTCCACGTCGACGAGGTCTCCTGCACCGCCGCCGGCTACGCGCATGGCGCTCTCTCCTCACGAGGAGCCGGCCCATCGCTGCCCCGCGTGGCCCTGCCGTGTTCGCCCGCTCACCAATCCGGGTACGGCCGGGTGGCAGTCGACGCGTCGGCCGGCGTCGCGCTGTCACTGCTCGTCCGGCAGCGGGCCTCACACATCACCATGACTGCCGAAGATCTGAAGGACGACCGGGGCGAGCAGCGCGGGTCGTCCGTCCGGAGCCGAACCCCAGCTCGTGCGGCAGCAGTTGCCAGGCGATGTCGTTGTGCAGGACGTACCGGATGCCCTGAAGGCAGAGCCGGTCCGGCGCCGGCCGGGGTCCCGGAGCCTTGTCCGTCCAGGCCGGTGACAACGGCTCGATCAACGCCCACAGGTCATCGTCCACGATCCACGGCCGCCTACTCACACCATGCAAACGACCGGATTCATCCCACCGGTCACGCCCCGCGAGGACACCCCTGCAAGATCTCGTCACGAATGAAGAGGGTGGAGAAATTCTCGTTCCGCGGCTGCATCCGTAGACCTATGGGAGATCCTCCTGGGCCGACGGTACCGCCGTACGCGGCACGCCGCCGCTTCGCGAGGAGGTTGTCCGTCCACAGCGGACGATAAAGGGGAAAGGGGAGTACCCACTCCTTTCCACTCTCAACATATAGCGCATGGGGGGCCTTGCGGCAAGACCCGGGTCATGCCGCAGAATCGTCGGCCGAGGCCAGAACCTGAGGAAATGGGAGAGTCACGAAGTGCGTGTGTTGTTGTCTACGTACGGGTCGCGCGGGGACATCGAACCGCTGGTGGGACTCGCGGTGCAGTTGCAGGCACTCGGCGCGGAGGTGCGGGTGTGCGCGCCGCCGGACAAGGACTTCGCTCAGCGGTTGGCCGGTGTCGGCGTGCCGCTGGTGCCGGTCGGCCCGTCGGCGCGTGCTCTGACGAAGGCGGCGCCGCCGCCGTCGTCCCTGTCCCAGCGCGCGGCCGAGGTGATCGCCGGCCAGTTCGACGTGGTCACTGCGGCGGCCGATGGATGCGATGTACTGGTGGCGACCGGCATGATGCCGGCCGCAGCCGGCGCGCTGTCGGTGGCCGAGAAACTGGGCATCCGCTCCGTGTCCGTGACGTTCCAGCAGCTCACCCTGCCGTCGCCGCATCGCCCGCCGCTGGCGTATCCGGGCCGGCCGTTCCCGCCGGAGGTGACCGACAACCGGGTGCTGTGGGACCTGGACGCCCAGAGCATCGACGCGCTGTTCGGTGAGGCGCTCAACACCAACCGGGCGTCGATCGGCCTGCCACCGGTGGACAACGTCCGCGACTACGTCATCGGCGACGAGCCGTGGCTGGCGACGGACCCGATCCTGGACCCGTGGCTGGAGACGCCGGACCTCGACGTCGTCCGGACCGGCGCGTGGATCCTGCCCGACGTTCACCCACTCCCGGCCGAGTTGGTGGCGTTCCTGGACGCCGGCACACCACCGGTGTACGTGGGCTTCGGCAGCATGCCCATGCGCGCCTCGACGGACGTCGCCCAGGTGGCCATCGAGGCGGTCCGAGCGCAGGGCCGCCGCGCAGTCGTCTCCCGCGGCTGGGCCGACCTGGCCCTGATCGACGACCGGGACGACTGCTTCGTCGTCGGCGAGGTCAACCAGCAGGCGCTGTTCGGCCGGGTGGCCGCCGTCGTGCACCACGGGGGCGCGGGCACCACGACGACGGCCACCCGGGCCGGCGCGCCTCAGGTGGTGGTACCCCAGGCGGCGGACCAGCCGTACTGGGCCGGCCGGGTGGCCGATTTGGGCATCGGCATGGCACACGACGGTCCGACTCCGACCCTTGAGTCCCTGTCAGCCGCGCTCCGTACGGCCCTGACCCCCGAGACCCGCGCACGAGCGAGGGCCGTGGCCGGCACGATCCGCACCGACGGGGCGACGGTGGCCGCGAAGCTGCTGCTCGACGCCATCAGCCGAGAAAGGCCGCCCATGTCCGCGTGAACCACGCGGGATCGTCGAGCCAGGCCCCAGAACACGAGAACCTACAAACCCTGGCGCCCTGAACCGGCAACGGCCACGGGGGCCATGTCGGGCGGAGCGCTGCTCGTCATGGCCACCCGGTTCGTCCCGCCGGTCCCGACGCCTTGCTGCGCGCAATGGTTGCAAGCGGCCTCAATTCGGAGCTGATGACGTGAACCCCCTGACCACCAGCGCGTTCGACCTTCCCGACCGCCTCTCCCCCAAGGCCGACCCGACGCTGATCGCCGGCGATGAGCAGCACTTCGCGGCCATCGCGGAGTGCCTCGAGCAGTCGATCGCCGAACTGTCCGACCGCCTCGATGCCGAGCGCAGGGCGCCCGGCGGCATCGGCCGGCAGGCGATGGACCGGGACATGGAGATCCACCGGCTGGCCGCTCGCCTGCGCGCACTGCGTCGCTTCGGTCTGGACCTGTGCCTCGGACACATGGTGGGCGCGGACAGTCCCGAGCCCGTGTACGTCGGACGACTTGGCCTGACGGACAGCGCGGGTCGTCGGCTGCTGCTCGACTGGCGCTCTCCTGCGGCTGAGCCGTTCTTCGGAGCCACCCACGGCAACCCGATGGGGCTGGCAAGCCGCCGCAGGTATCGCTGGACCCGCGGCCGGATCAGCGACTACTGGGACGAGGTGTTCACCGCGGACGGGTTTGCCGGGCACGCCGCACTCGACGACCAGTCCGCCTTCATCGCCGGCCTGGGCAGCAACCGGTCACCACGGATGCGAGACGTGCTCGGCACCATCCAGGCCGACCAGGACGCCATCATCCGCGCGGGATCCCGCGGCGCTCTCGTCGTCGACGGCGGTCCGGGTACGGGGAAGACCGTCGTCGCTCTGCACCGCTCCGCCTACCTTCTCTACTCCGACCCTCGCCTCGGTCACCGCCGGGGCGGCGTGCTGTTCGTCGGTCCGCACCAGCCCTACCTGGGCTACGTCGCCGATGTCCTCCCCAGCCTCGGAGAGGAGGGCGTGCAGACCTGCACCCTGCGGGACCTCGTCGCCGAGGGAGCCGCAGCAACGATCGAGGCCGACCCGCACGTGGCCCTCCTGAAGTCGTCCGCGAACCTGGTGAAGGCGATCGAGACGGCCGTCAGGTTCTACGAGGAGCCGCCCACCAAGGGAATGACGATCACGACTCAGTGGTCCGACATCTGGCTGAGCGCCGACGATTGGGCCGTGGCGTTCGAATCAGCAGGACCCGGTGCTCCGCACAACGAGGCGCGCGACCAGGTCTGGGAGGAGCTGCTCACGATCCTGGTGGACAAGCACGACGGCGAGGTCTCGGCCGACCTGCTCCGCAAGTCGCTTCTGCAGAACAGGGAGCTGCTCACGGTCTTCGACCGCGCGTGGCCGCTGCTCGAAGCGGCCGACCTCGTCGGAGACCTGTGGTCGGTACCCGCCTACCTGCGGAAGTGCGCTCCCTGGCTCAGCCCCGATGACGTGTCGCAGCTGCAGCGCGTGGACGCCCAGGCCTGGACGGTGTCCGACCTGCCGATCCTGGACGCGGCACGGCAGCGGGTCGGCGACCCGGAGGCGTCGCGACGTAAGCGTCGGCACAACGCCTCTGTCGCCGCCGAACGCGAGCACATGGCCAACGTCATCGACGCCCTGCTCGAGGCCGATGACGACGGTGAAGGTGCGGTGACGATGCTGCGCGGACAGGACATTCAGGACACACTGGTCGACGGGACCGCATCGCCCGGCACCGAACCGGACCTGCTCGCCGGCCCGTTCGCGCACATCGTCGTGGACGAGGCTCAGGAACTGACCGACGCGGAGTGGCAGATGTTGCTGCTCCGGTGCCCGTCCCGAAGCTTCACCATCGTCGGGGATCGCGCCCAGGCCAGGCACGGGTTCACGGAGTCGTGGCAGGAGCGGCTCGAGCGGATCGGGCTCGACCGGATCAACCTGGCTTCTCTGAGCATCAACTACCGGACGCCGGAGGAAATCATGGCGGAAGCCGAGCCGGTCATCCGGGCCGTGCTCCCGGACGCCAACGTGCCGACCTCCATCCGCAGTAGCGACGTCCCCGTCGTACACGGATCCGCTTCGGATCTGAGCTCGGTCCTCGACACCTGGCTCGCCGCACATGCCGACGGGATCGCCTGCGTCATCGGCGATCCCACATTCCGGACGACGTCCCGCGTCCGGTCGCTGACCCCGGAGCTGTCGAAGGGGCTCGAGTTCGACCTGGTCGTCCTCATCGACCCCGAGGCGTTCGGCAAGGGCATCGAAGGAGCGGTCGACCGCTATGTCGCGATGACCCGAGCGACCCGGCAACTCGCTATCCTCACGAGCTCCTGACGTCGGCCGGACGAACCCCCACTCCCGGCCGAGTTGGTGGCGTTCCTGGACGCCTGCACACCACCGGTGTACGTGGGCTTCGGCAGCGTGCTCATGCGCGCCTCGACGGACGTCGCCCCTCAAATCGACCGGCGTCGAACGCGCTGACATCGAGTTCCAGCTTCACCCACTGATCAGCCATGCTTCCCCTCCACCTGGATCCGCCGAATGCGGGGCGTGCCCCAGCACCCCCATTGTCGAATGCGCGAAGGGCATGGGTTCATCCGGTCGGGCTCATGGACTCCTGGTCTGCGGCACGCCCGGAGATTCCCTGCCAGCCGACGGTACGGTCGCACCAGCGTTCCAGCAGCACCCGGTCGTGGCCGACGGCCAGCAGCCCGGCCCCGGACTCGCGTCGGTAGGCCTCGACCACCGCCACCAGAGCGGCGGTGGTCGACGCGTCGAGCATCGCGGTCATCTCGTCACAGATGAGCCAGCGCGGCCGCAGGACCAGCGCCCTGGCCAGGCAGGCGCGCTGCAACTGGCCGTCGCTCACCTCGTGGGGACGCCGGTTCAGCAGTTCGGCCGTGAGACCGACAGCCGGTGCCAGCTCGGCCACCCGGTCCGTCACCTCCGCGCGCCGGCCGGTCGCACGCAGCGGCTGGGCTATGAGTTCGCGCAGGCTGAGCCGGGGATCGGCCGAGAGCCGGGGCTGCTGGAAGACGACGCCGACCGCGGTGCGCTGCGCCCGCGGGGCGCGGTGCCGCCAGCCCCGCACCGGCCGGCCGTCGAGCACGACCGTGCCCGCGTCCGGGCGATGCAGCAGGGCGGCGACCTTGGCCAGGGTGGATTTGCCGCAGCCGCTCGGGCCGAGCAGTCCGACGGACTCCCCCGGCGCGAGCGTCAGGGATGCATCGCGGACGACGGGGTCACGGGGGTCGTATCCGGCGGTGATGCGGGTGAGTTCAAGCATGGGCGGACTCCTCCGCGCCTGCCCGCACACCGTGGTGGCACGCGAGATGGCCGTCGAACGGGGGTGGTACGGAGCACCGGTCGTCGGCGCGGATACAGCGGGCCGCGAACGCGCACCCGTCGGGGAGGGCTCCGAGCTCCGGCGGCATTCCCGGGATGGGGGCGAAGGCGCGCTCGGGCAGGGCGTCGAGGAGGCCGCGCGCGTACGGATGGCGTGGTCCCGGCTCTCCGAAGAACCGGTCGGCGTCGGCGAGTTCGACGATGCGGCCCGCGTACATCACGGCGACCCGGTCGGCGATCCGCTCGGCCGCCGCCAGATCGTGGGTGATGATCAGCAGCGACCTGCCCCCGTCGGTGTGGCGGCGCAGTTCGTCGACGGTTCGCTCGACCAGGTCGCGGTCGAGTCCGGTGGTCGGCTCGTCGGCCAGCAGGAGGGGTGCGTCGCCGATCAGGGCGAGCGCGGTCGCGGCGCGCTGGGCGAGACCGCCGGAGAGCTCGTGCGGATACCGGTCCAGGTGGCCGGCCGGGAAGGCGGCGCGCGCGGCGGCTTGCTCCGCCGCGGCGCGCAGCGCGGGCTTTCGGATGCCGGTCAGTTCACGGAGGGTTTCCTCCAGTTGGGCACGCACCGTTCGGACCGGGGTGAGGTGGGCTGCGGGGCTCTGCGGTACGAGTGCGATGCGGCGGCCTCGTACCGTGCGGGCGAGGGTCCGTTCATCGGCGGTGAGGAGATCGGTCCCGTCACCGAGCACCGCCGAACCCTCGGTCTGTGCGTTGCCGGGCAGCAGCCCCAGCAGCGCTGAGGCGAGTACGGATTTGCCGCAGCCGCTCTCGCCGACCAGGGCCAGGCACTCCCCCGCCTCGACCTCGAAGCGTGCGTCGCTGACGGCCGCGATGTGCCGCCCGCCACGCATCCGGAAGCGGACGGAGAGCCCACGGACGGAGAGGACCGGGGTCTGCGGGTCCGGGGTGGTCTTCACAGCATCAGCTCCGATCGGCGGCGGGGGTTGATCCGTTCCCGCCAGGCGCCGGCGAGGCCCGCCAGAGCGAGTGTCGGGATGATCAGGAACAGGCCGGGGAAGAGGGTCGGCCACCAGTCCCCGGCGAGCAGCGAACCGCGCGCCGTCTGCACGAGATTGCCGAGGCTCGCCTGGTGGGTGGGGAGTCCGAGCCCCAGGAACGAGAGCGCGGACTCGTGCCACATGGCGTGCGGCACCATGAGCACCGCGGCGAGGCCCGCCTGCGGAAGCACTGCGGGCAGCAGATGCCGGACGATGACCCGCCCGCGCGAGGCGCCGCCGGAGATCGCCGCGTCGATGAACGGGCGCGAGCGCAGCGACAGCACTTCGGAGCGGACGATCCGGGCCGTCGAGAGCCAGTGGGTGAGGGCGACGGACACGATCACGGGGCCGACGCCGGGCCGGAACATGGCGACGATGAAGATGCCGAGCAGCAGATGCGGTACGGACGAGAAAGTGTCCACGAGCCGCATGACGATCCGGTCGGTCCAGCCCCCGAACGCGGCGGCGAGCGCACCGACGGCGGTCCCGATGACGGTGGCGGTGAGCCCGGCGACGATGCCGACGAGCAGCGAGACCCGCAGCCCGTAGACGCAGCGCAGCAGCAGGTCACGGCCGACATCGTCGGTGCCGAACGGGTGCTTCCAGGAGGGTGGTCGGAGTTTGGCCGCGAGGTCGACGGCCTGCTGGTCGAGCTGGACCAGCGGCGGTACGAGGAGTACCGCGAGCAGCACCGCGGCAACGATCCCGGCGGAGCTGACCACGCGGATACGGCGGGTCGTGCGGCGGGTGGGTCCGAGGACGAGTTCAGCCATCGAAGCCCACCCTCGGGTCGGCGATCGCGTACAGCAGATCGGAGAGAAGGTTGCCGAGGACGACCGCCGCGGTGGCGAGCACCGTGAGCGCCGCGAGCAGCGGGAAGTCGACGGAGGTGGCGGCCTGCACGGTGGCAGCGGCGATGCCGGGCCAGCTGAAGACCGTCTCGACGAGCAGGGCGCCGGTGATGAGTTCGGGGACGCGGGAGCCGATGAGGGTGAGCATCGGCAGCATCCCGGAGCGCAGTGCGTGGCCGAGCAGCACGGTGCGTTCGCGCAGTCCACGGGCGCGTGCGCCGCGCACCGGGTCCTCGTCCAGTGCGTCGGCGACGCCCTGGCGCACGTAGAGGAAGAACCACGGCAGCTGGGAGATCCCGAGCACGGCCGCCGGGAGCACCAGATGGGTGGCGACCTGGCCGAAGGTGACCGTGTCGCTGGCCGCGTCGGTGAGGCCGCCGGCCGGGAGCACATCGAGTTTCAGGGCGAAGAACCAGATGGCGAGCAGTCCGAGCCAGAAGGCCGGTGCGGCTTCGAGCGTGTACGCGGCGGAGCTGACGCACCGGTCGAGCAGGCCGCCGGGCCTGCGTGCGGCCAGCACGCCGAGGCCCGTACCCAGGACGACGGCGACGGCGAAAGCGCTCGCGGCGAGCAGCACGGACCAGCCCAGGCGTTCGCCGATGACATCGGAGACCGGCTGGCGCATCACGCTGGAGTCGCCGAGGTCGCCGCTCAGCGCGGAGGTCAGCCAGTTCCACCAGCGGGTCACAAGGGGCTGGTCGACGCCGAGGTTGACCCGCAGCTGATCGAGGTTCTCCTGCGAGGCGGTGAGACCGGCGGTGCCCGCGTAGGCCTTGACCGGGTCGAAGGGGGAGGCGGCGGCGACGGCGAAGACACCGAACGTCACGGCGGCCAGGACGGGGACGGCGAGCAGCGCCCGCCGTCCCGCCATCCTGCCCATCGGCCCCCAGGGGAGGCGGTGGTTCACTTCTTCGGCGTCCAGTCCTCGATGTTCCACCACGGGCCGGATGCCAGACCGTGGTCGTGCGGTTCCACCTGGGTGGTGAGCGCGCCGAAACGGTCCTTCACGACGTAGAGATGGTCGATGTGGGTGAGGAAGGTATAGCCGGGGTTCTTCACCAGTTCGCGCTGGACGGTGTCGTAGGCGGCCTTGCGCTCGGCCGTGTCACCGCTCCTGCGGCCCGCTTCGAGGGCCTGGTCCACGGCCTTGTTGTCGTACCACGCCATGTTGTTGAAGCCGTCGCCCGCGAGCGAGGACTTCAGCAGGGTGTACTGGTCGAAGTCGGGGTCGGCGGGCGATCCGCCGCCCGCGAGGACCGCGTCCTGCTCCATCCGGGGCTCGATGACCTCCCAGGTGCCGGCCTCGGTGGTGATGTCGATGCCGGCCTTCTTGGCGTCGGAGGCGTAGGCGAGTGCGTGGTCCTGACGGAGCTTGTCTCCGGTGAGGTACCAGAGCGGGAACGCGGCGCGTACGCCGTCCTTGGCGCGGATGCCGTCCTTGCCGGGCTTCCACCCGGCGTCGTCGAGGATCTTCTTCGCGGCGTCGAGGTCGTGGGTGCGTTCGGTGCCCTTGGCGAACCACTCGCTGTCGGTGGGGACGGGGCCGTAGGCTGCCCTGCCCTCACCGTTGAGTATGGAGTCGACCATGGCCTGCCGGTCGACGGCGACATCGAGAGCGCGCCGGATCGCGGTGTCGCCCGCGACCTTGTTGTGGGTGGGCAGGGTGACGGTGCGGTAGTCGTACGTGGTGGCGGCGTACGTGCGCGTGCCGCTGTCGCGGGCGAAACCCTTGGCCAGGTTGGGCGGCAGGATCGCGCCGTCGAGCTCGCCGGAGCGCAGCCGGGTGGCGCGGACGTCGTCGTCCTTGATGATCGCCATGGTGAACTTCTTCACCTTCGGTGCGCCGCCCCAGTAGTCGGGGTTGGCCTTGAAGCTCAGCTTCTCGCCCTTGGACCACTTGGTGAGAACGTAGGGTCCGGTGCCGATGGGGTGGGTGGTGAAGGCGCCGGTGTTGACGTCCTGCCTGCCCGCGACGTGCTCGGGGGCGATGGGCAGGACGGTGCGCTGGGCGAAGGGCGCGTAGGGGTACTTGAGCGTGAAGACGACGGTGTCGTCGCCGGTCGCTTCGACGCTCTTCACCGCGTCGAGTTCGGTCCGGGACGCGTTGTTGGTCTTCTCGTCCAGGATGGTGCGGTAGGTGAAGACGACGTCCTTGGCGCCGAACGGCTTCCCGTCGCTGAACTTCACGCCGCGGCGGAGCTTGTACGTGTACGTCAGTCCGTCGTCGCTCACCTCGGGCAGGGCGGTGGCGAGCGCGGGCCGCAGCTTCATGTTCCCGTCGAGGGCGAGCAGCCCGTCGAAGATCTTGGAGTTGCCGTCCTTGCCGTAGCCGAGGAGCGGGCTGAGGCTGTCGGGCTCGTAGGCGATACCCACCACCGTCGAGTCCCCGGCACCCGAACCGGAGTTGCTGCCGTCCGAGCCACCCGGTTGTGAACAGGCTGCCGCGGTCAACGACAGCACGGTCGCCAGTGTCGCGGCGACCGCTCCCCGTATCGATCGGGCCGTCATACTCTGCACATCCCTTATTGAAGATCGACTGTTATTGCGAGTCAGTCGCAATTAAACAACAGGTAAAGGGATGCCCGGTACCCCGCCGGACGGGGAAACGGCGGAGCGGAGGTGCGTGAGCACGCACCTCCGCTCCCAAGTCCCGCTGTGTCGCGGGGCGTTCCCCGCGTCCGGTTACGGTGCGGGGAGTTCCACGAGTTCGGCAATGGCCTCGCGATGGTGTCCGGCCGTGCCGTACGCGATCGAGTCGGCCTTGGCGCGCTTGAGGTACAGGTGCGCCGGGTGCTCCCAGGTCATGCCGATGCCGCCGTGCAGCTGGATGCACTCCTCCGCCGCGTGCACCGCGACCTTCGAGCAGTACGCCTGCGCGACGGCCACCGCCAACGGCGTGTCGGGGCTGCCGGTCGCGAGGGCGTCCGCGGCGTTTCGCGCGGCGGCGCGGGCCGACACGACCTCCAGCCAGAGCTGCGCCATGCGGTGCTTCAGGGACTGGAACGAGCCGACGGGCCGATTGAACTGGTGTCGTTCGCGGGTGTAGCGGACCGTCTCGGTCAGGCACCACTCGGCGAGTCCGAGCTGTTCGGAGGCGAGCAGTCCAGCGCCCGCCAGCAGCCCTCGGCGCACCGCTGATACCGCGGACGCGCCGTCGGCCAGGCGGGTTGCGGCGGCTTTGGCGAGGTTGACGTTGGCGAGCGGGCGGGTGAGGTCGAGCGGGACGAGCGGCTCGACGGTGACACCGGCGGAGCCGGTCTCCACCGCGTACAGACCGTCGGTCGTCGGCACCAGCAGCACATCGGCCGTGGCCGCGTCGGCGACGCCGGTCACCGTCCCCTCCACCGCGCCGGCCACGACACCGGCCGGCTGCGCGGCGTCGGGCGCCGGGGCGGAGAACGGCACGGCGAGGACCGCGATCCTGCGTCCGGTAGCGAGGTCGCCGAGGAGTTCGGCGACCGGTCCGTCCTGCGCCGCAAGCGCGAGGAGCGTCTCGGTGGCGACGACCGCACTCGTCAGGTACGGCGCGGGGGCGACGCTGCGGCCCAGCTCCTCCAGCACCACCGCGGCCTCCCGGTGTCCTGCACCCTGCCCGCCCAGCTTCTCCGGCACCAGCAGCCCGGCGGTGCCGATGCCGGCGGCGAGGGCCTTCCAGAGCTGCGGGTCGTACGGCGTGTCGGACTCGATGCGGGCGAGCACCGTCGGCGCGTCGCACCGGTCGGCGAGCAGCGAACGCACCGCTGCCCGCAGATCGTCCTCGGCCTCCGAATACAGCAGATCGGGTGCCTGGGTCTCTTCGGTCGGTGCGGTCATCGGGCCAGATCCTTCCAGGCGACGTCCTTGTCGTTACGCGGCTCGACGGGCAGGCCGAGGACGCGCTCGGCAACGATGTTGAGCAGCACCTCGCTGGTGCCGCCCTCGATGGAGTTGCCCTTGGAGCGGAGGTAGCGGTAGCCGGCGTCACGTCCGGTGAAGTCGACGAGCTCCGGGCGGCGCATGGTCCAGTCGCTGTACAACAGACCCTCCTGGCCGAGGAGTTCGACTTCCAGGCCGCTGATCTCCTGGTTGAGGCGGGCGAAGGCGAGCTTCATACCGGAGCCTTCGGGACCGGGCTGTCCGGCGACGAGCTGCTGGCGCAGTCGAGTGCCGGTGAGCCTGGCCACCTCTGCCTCGACCCAGAGGGTCAACAGGCGCTGATGGAGGTCGTGGGTGCGCAGTTCGGGACGCTCGCGCCAGGTCCGGGCGACCGGGCCGATCATGCCGCCCTCGCGCGCGATACGTGCTCCGCCGATGGAGACCCGCTCGTTCATCAGGGTGGTCTGGGCGACCTTCCAGCCTTCGCCGACCGGGCCCAGGCGCCTGCTGTCCGGGATGCGTACGCCGGTCAGGAAGACCTCGTTGAACTCGGCCTCGCCGGTGATCTGGCGCAGCGGCCTGACCTCGACGCCGGGGTCGGTCATGTCGCAGATGAAGTAGCTGATGCCGCGGTGCTTGGGCTGGTCCGGGTCGGTGCGGGCGATGAGGATCGCCCAGCGGGCCAGATGGGCGCTGGATGTCCAGACCTTCTGTCCGTCGACCACCCAGTCCTCGCCGTCGCGGACGGCGCGGGTGCCGAGTGCGGCGAGGTCGGAGCCGGCGCCCGGTTCGCTGAAGAGCTGGCACCAGACCTCCTCGCCGACCCACAAGGGACGCAGGAAGCGCTGCTTCTGCTCGTCCGTGCCGTAGCCGAGGATGGTGGGGGCTGCCATGCCGAGGCCGATGCCGATCCGGCGTGGGTCGTTGTCGGGGGCGCCCGCGGCGGCGAGTTCGGCTTCGACGACGGGCTGCAGGGAGCGCGGCGCGTCGAGGCCGCCGAGGCCGGCCGGGTAGTGCACCCAGGCGAGTCCGGCGTCGAAGCGGGCCCTGAGGAAGTCGGTGCGGTCGGTGGCGGCCGGGGGGTGTGCGGCCAGCAGGTCCTGGGTGCGGCGGCGCAGTTCGGCCGCGTCAGGCGTTGTCATCGGGCGGCTCCTGTCGGGAGGACGACGATCCGGCCGGTGCTGATGCCGTCGGCGACCCGCTGGACGGCGACCGCGGCCCCGGCCAGCTCGACCCGCTCACTGATCAGCGGCTTGATGACGCCCTGAGCCGCGAGCCGGGTGAGTTCGTCGTGGCAGGCGCGGACCGCGGCCGGGTCCTTGGTGTTGTACAGGCCCCAGTGGAGTCCGAGGACCGAGTAGTTCTTGACGAGGGCGTGGTTCAGCGCCGGGGCGGGGATGACGCCGCTCGCGAAGCCTACGACGATCACCCGGCCCTCGAAGGCGATGCACTTCACGGACTTGGCGTACGCGTCGCCACCGACCGGGTCGTACACCACGTCGGCGCCGCGTCCGCCGGTGGCCTCCTTGACCGCGGCGACGATGTCCTCGCTGCGGCGGTCGATCACCAGGTCGCAGCCGAGCTCTGTGGCGGTCTTCACTTTCTCGGAGCCGCCGACGACACCGATGACGGTGGCTCCGGCCGCCTTGCCGAGCTGGACGGCCGCGCTGCCGACACCGCCGGCCGCGGCGTGGACCAGGAGGGTCTCGCCCGCCTGGAGGTGCGCCCTGCGGTGCAGGCCGAACCA
The DNA here is from genome assembly GCF_036002945.1 of Streptomyces sp. NBC_01224. NCBI lineage: Bacteria > Bacillati > Actinomycetota > Actinomycetes > Kitasatosporales > Streptomycetaceae > Streptomyces > Streptomyces sp. NBC_01224. The sequence continues at coordinate 611,523 of NZ_CP108529.1, forward strand.
GCCGGTCTGGTAGCCGATGTGCAGGGCGGCGGCCTCGGCGTCGTCGAGGGCGTCCGGGGCGGGCAGCAGGGCCGCCTCGTCCGCGACGACGTACTCGGCGAACCCGCCGTTCGGCAGGGCGGGTGTGGCGAGCACTCTCCGTCCGTCCGCCGTCCTGCCGCAGATCTCCACGCCGGGTGTGAACGGCAGCGGCGGCCGCACCTGGTACTGGCCGCGGCAGAGCAGCGCGTCGGGGAAGTTGATGTTCGCCGCGAGCACCTCGATGAGCACCTGCCCGTCGCCGGGCGTGGGCCGGTCGGTCTCTTCGAGCCGCATCACCTCGCTCGGCTCGCCGTTCCGGTGCACTCGCCATGCCTGCATGAGGGGCCTCCACAACACTGTCGGCATTACCACTGCTCCGGCGCATACTAAGCGGTCGCTTGCCCCTCTGGGAACAACCTGCCGGTGCCGGTTTCGGCCTGAGGCGAACATGGATGTGCCAGGTCCGGCCCGAAAGAGTTCGGGCCGGACCTGGCATGGGACGGGTCCACGGGCCCGACCAGGGAGGTGGACGGCGCAATCCCCCCGCACTCCGTCCGTCAGACCTCAGTCCTGGCCGGCCACCACCACTTCGGCGATCTGCGGCGCCGCCGACCCCGCGCTCCAGACCAGGCGTACCGCGTCGGCCGTACGGCCCGCAGTGGATACCTCGGTGTACGGGCCGACGAGCGCGCCGACGGTCTGCCACGTTCCATCGGTGCCCCGCAGCTGGATGTCGGCTCGGCCCGCCGACCCGGCCGGCCGCAGGACGGTGACGGACCTGACGGGACGTGCAACGACGAGCCCCACCTCCAGCGACTCCCCGGCCTCCGGAGCGCGTGCCGCCCGGTAGACGGTGCCGGGGTCTCCGTCGGACGCCGCCCGCAACGAGGATCCGGTCGCGGCGGGCGGTCCGCCGGTCACCGCCCCGTCCTCGGTCACGACGCTGAACTCCCGTACGACGAGCCAGTTGTCCTGGCCCGCGGTCGCCCGTACCCGCACGTAGCGGGCCTTCGTTCCGCCGGGCACGGCCGCGGTGACCTCCGGCTTTCCGGAGAAGGCGGTGAGCTGCTGCCAGCTCTGCCCGTCGGCCGAGTACTCGAGCACCCCTTCGTGGAGGTAGTCGTCGGTACTGCCCGGCTTGGCCATGGCGAGGGTGATGTCACCGATGTCCCGCGCCCGGCCCAGGTCCACGGTGATCTGGTCACCTGCGGCGGGGGCACCGTCGCTCCAGAAGTAGGTGGAGTCGTCGCCGTCCAGCATCCGCGCGAGCGTGTTGCTCTGGTACGTGCCCAGGCTGGTCGATGCCGAGGGCCGCCCGCTCACCCCGAGGATCCGGTCGTGCTCGGCGTTCGCCGCGTCGATGAACCGGTCCAGTACCCCGTCGCCGACGGCGACCGGCACCTTGCGGCCGTCGAGGCCGGTGTAGGCGAAGGACTTCGCCGCGGTGACCTGCGCGGGCAGCTGTTGCCGGAGCTCCCAGGCCTGCGCTCCCTTTCCGGCTCGGGCCGCCTCGACCATGCGCAGGGCAGTGCGAGCGGCGGTCGCCCAGGACTCGGTCGCATCCAGCCAGGGGTCGGAGTCGGCGATGAAGCCGCGGTCCGGGAGGCTGCTGCGCAATCGGTCGGGCGCGGAGCCGAGCGCACCGAGCACCGAGGAAAGCCGGGCGGCGTCACCGGACTTCCAGTAGCCGGCGAACTCCGCCGCCAGTTCGGGTGCCTGGTCCTTGTTGAGTGCCGAGCTGTAGTTGACGTCGGCGAAGGCCCGCAGCGCCTTCTCCGTGCGGGGGTCGCCGCCCGCATACTCCTTCAGTCCCGCACCCCATGAGGCGCGGGGGTCGTACGCGGCGTCGTTCCAGGCGTAGTCGGAAACGGTATGGAGCGCGATCTTCGAGGCGTACGGCTGGATCATCGGGTTTGCGGTGATCCCGGCCAGCTTGCCGGGCAGACCCTTCTCCCGTCCGTTGAACGGGCCGAGCAGCAACCGGTTGGTCGCGTAGTCGTTGACCGGGTAGTTGTCCCACGTCAGGATCGGGTGGTTGAAGACCGTGCGGGCGGCGTCGGCCTGCGCGACGGTCATGGTCGGTGCGACGACACCGACACCCGTCCATTCGACGAGGACATCGGGGTCGAGCTGCTCGGACAGCGCCGTCTTGTACGGCGAGGCGGAGACATCGTAGTACTCGGTGGGGACCATCTGGAGCGGCTGGGCGCCCGGGTGGGTGGAGATGAACTCCTTGTTGACCCGGTTGAGCAGAAAGGCCTGCGCCGCGCCCGCCGCACCGCCGCCGGTCCCCCACTTCGCCTTGTCCTCGGCGCAGTTCCAGTTGGTGTAGCTGATGTCGTCGAGCGGCACGGCGAAGGTCCGTACGCCGATGTCCCAGATCGTCTGGAACTTGTCGACCAGCGCCTTGGCGTCGGCGTCCGAGCTGTAACAGACGGAGAGGCCGGGCGAGAGCGCGTACGTGAACTCCACATGCCGCTGGACGGCCCGGTCGGTGAGCTCCTTGATCTGGGCCAGCCGGTCGGCGGGGTAGGCATCGCGCCACTTCGCGCGGAGATACGGGTCGTCCTTCGGCGAGTACACATAGATGTTCATCTTGTGCTCGCCGTAGTAGTCGAGCTGGTCGAGCCTTGCCTCGTGCGACCACGGGGTGCCGTAGAAGCCCTCGATGACGCCGCGCAGCGCGGTGCCGGGCCAGTCGCGTACCGCGATTCCGGCGACCTCGGCACCCGGATGCTTCGCCTGCGGCAGGACCTGACGCAAGGTCTGCGCGGCGTAGTACGTGCCGGTGGTGTCCTTGCCGGCGAGGACGATGCGACCGGCGCCGATGCCGAGGACATAGCCGTCGGCGGGCAGCACGGACGGGCCGTCGAGGTGCTGGGCGGCGAGCGCGGCGGAGTCACCGACATGGACGGTCAGCCCACTCCTGCCGGGTCTGTCGCTGCGTACGACGCGCTGTGCACCGGCCCGGCGCATCGCGGTCTCCACCACCTTGAGGGATGGCTCGTCGGAGGTTGCGCCCGCCACCAGGGTGACGGTGGGGCTGATGGTGATCCGGTCGGATCGGCTCTTCACGGACTGCGGGATCGGCGCAATGGCGGGAGTCCGCTGACCCGCCGCGGCCTTCGCCTGGGTGGCGGAACGGGTGCTGTCGGCTGCCTGGGCGGGCGGCACGGCGGTCAGCAGACCGCCGGCGAGCAGGGTCGCCGCCGTGCCTAGCGCGGTAAGACGGGGTGGGCGAAGCGTCACTGGTCCTCCATTGATCACTCAAGTCACCGGAGTCGCACAACACAACAACACCGAATTCAACATCGTGTCGCTTGCATGTCAATGGTCTGGACAACATCAACACGTGGACCTGGGCTTTTATCGGCGTTACCTACGTCTCACTCGCTCTCGAAATACCCCCTGGGGTATCAATGTTATCCTGACCAACAGATACCCCCCGGGGTAAACCGAACGGAAGGAGCCGTGTCGTGTTCTTCGTCGACACCATGGAGACACCGGGCCTCGGCAACCGCAGTTATCTGGCGGGCGGGCAGCGGGCCGCCCTGGTCGTGGATCCGCCGCGCGACATCGACCGGGTCATCACCGCAGCCGCCCGGCGCGGTGTGCGGATCGCCCTGGTGGTGGAGACGCATCTGCACAACGACTATGTGACCGGTGGCCTGGAGCTGGCGCGCGTCACCGGGGCGCGGTACCTGGTGCCCGCCGCCGCGGAGGTCTCCTTCAGCCGGGTGCCGGTGGCCGACGGTGACACGGCATCGGTCGACGACGGGCTCACCCTCCGCGCGCTCGCCACTCCCGGGCACACCCCGCACCACACGTCCTATGTGCTGGAGGAGGACGGCCGCGCCGTCGCCGCCTTCACCGGCGGCTCACTGCTGATCGGCAGTGTGGGCCGGCCCGATCTGGTGGAGCCGCGGCTCACCGCCGAACTGGCCCGCGCCCAGCACGCCTCTGCGCACCGGCTCGCCGCCGAGCTCGAAGACGCCGTTCCTGTTCTGCCGACGCACGGTTTCGGCAGCTTCTGTTCCTCCTCGCAGGCCGAGGGAACAGCGACGACCGTCGGCGACGAGCGGAAGCGGAACGACGCGCTGGTCAAGGACGTGGACACCTTTGTCGCCGAACTGCTCGCCGGTCTGGACGACGTACCCGCCTACTACGCGCACATGGGGCCGGCCAATGCCGCGGGCCCTGATCCGATCGATCTGACCCCGCCCGGCGCGGCCGATGCCGAGGAGATCTCCCGGCGGCTGGCCGCGGGCGAGTGGGTGGTGGATCTGCGCAGCCGGGTGGCGTTCGCCGAGGGCCATGTCGCCGGATCGTTCAACTTCGAGGGCGAGGGACAGCTCGCGACGTATCTGGCCTGGCTGATCCCTCGGGGGAAGCCCGTCACCCTGCTGGCGGGTACGGCCGCCGATGTCGCGCATGCGCAGCGGGAGCTGTCCCGCGTCGGCATGGGCCGGCCGGTGGCCGCGGCCATCGGCGATCCCGAGAGCTGGGTACACGAGCCGGCAGAGCTGCGGTCGTTCCGCAGGTCCGACTTCGCGGGTCTGGCGGCTGCCCGGGCACGCGGCGAGGACCCGGTGGTTCTCGATGTGCGCAGGGACGCCGAGCACAGCGGCGGTGCCATCACGGGGGCGGTGCACATTCCCGTCCACGAATTGCCCCGGCGGCTGGACGAAGTGCCGCCGGGCGTCGTGTGGGTGCACTGCGCGGGCGGGATGCGGGCGGCGATCGCGGCGTCACTGCTGGATGCCGCAGGACGGGAGGTGGTGGCCGTCGACGACGGTTTCGGTGCGGCGGTACAGGCCGGCCTGAGCCTGACCGTCCCTGCATCCCCGGCTTCCGTAGCCTGACCACCCGACGTCCGTACCCCGTACGCCGCTCCCGAGGAGTGTTTTCCTTGTCTTCCCCGATGCCCTTCTTCCGTCGCGGCCCCGGCCGCGTCACCCCGGCCGAGGCCGCCCGGCGGGCCGCCGACGGTGCGGCGGTTCTGCTGGACGTACGTGAATCGTCCGAGTGGTACGCCGGGCACGCGCCGGGTGCGATCCATCTACCGCTGTCCCGGCTCACCGAGGGCGCATCACTGCCGGACTCGGCGACGGGCCGTCCGGTGGTGGTGATCTGTCGCTCCGGCAACCGGTCCCGGCAGGCGGCCCGGATGTTCGCCGACCGCGGCTCACAGGCCGTCGACGTCGTGGGCGGCATGATCGCCTGGGCCGCCGCGGGCCTGCCCGTGCACGGCCGGCACGGGGCGGCGGGCATCGTCGCATGACCACGCTCATCCTGGCGCTGGCCGCCGGGGCGGTTGTGGGTCTGGCGCTCGGCGGGCTGGGCGGCGGCGGAAGCGTTCTCGCCGTCCCCGCGCTGATCTATCTGCTCGGCTTCACCCCGGCCGCCGCCACCACCGCCGGCCTGCTCATCGTCATCATCACGTCCCTCACCGGGCTGGTCGCCCATGCGAGGGAGGGCAGGGTCCGCTGGCGTACGGGAGGGCTCTTCGCCGCAGCAGGAATCGTTCCGGCGGCGGTCGCCGGGGCGCTGTCGGTGCGGATTCCGTCCGGGGTGCTGACCGCGGCATTCGCGGTGCTCGCGATGGTCGCCGCGGTACGGATGCTCCGCCCTCGGGCCGAGCCCGCACCACAGGACTCCGTGCCCGCCGGGCGGGCCGCGCGGGCGGGCGCCGGGCTCGGTGCCGTGACCGGGTTCCTCGGTGTGGGCGGCGGGTTTCTCGCGGTGCCCGCCCTGGTCACCGTGCTGGCCGTCCCGATGACCGCGGCGGTCGGTACCAGCCTGCTGGTCATCACGGTGAACTCCACGGCCGCCCTGGTCACCCGCCTCGCCACGCCCACCGCGCTGGACTGGGCGGTGATAGCCCCGTTCACGGCGGCGGCGGTGCTCGGGGCCTGGGACGGGCAGCGCCTGGCCGCGAAGGTGTCCACAGCCTGGTTGCAGCGGATCTTCGGTGCGGTACTGCTGGCCGTGGCCGTGTTCATGCTCGTCGACGCCGTGGTGTGAGCCACGGCGTCACCCCCCGCCACCAGCCCGCGCCCGCCGGCTCAGGCCAGCGACAGAAAGAGTTTCTCCAGTCGCGCCCGCATCTGGTCGCGGTCCGCGGGCTCACTGCCGCCGTCGGCCATGCAGTGCTGCAGGCCCGTCGCGATGATCGCGAAACCGGCCCGGTCGAGCGCCCGGGAAACGGCTGCCATCTGCGTGATGACGTCCTCGCAGTCCCGGCCCTCCTCGATCATCCTGATGATGCCGGCGAGCTGGCCCTGTGCGCGGCGAAGTCGGTTGAGGACCGATTTCAGTTCGTCGGCCGCCATGTCGAGTTCCACAACATCCTCCTCCTGATACCCCAAGGGGTATTCTAACCTGAATGGGGAAGGAGGGACCGAGTCCCTCCTCAGCCCCGGTGAACGAAAGGAAACACTGCTCGTGACCAGCCCCGTCTCCCTCTCCCCCGCCCAGGCCGCGGCCCGTCTCGCGGAGTTCACCGTCATCGATGTGCGGGCCCCCGGCGAGTACGCCTCAGGGCACGTTCCCGGTGCTCTGAACATCCCGCTGGACCGCCTCCACGAGGCGGTGCCCGCGCTGAAGTCCGCCGCGGCCCGCGGATCGCTTCTCGTGGTGTGTGCCTCCGGCGTCCGCTCCACCCGGGCCTGCGACATTCTCGCAGCGGCCGACATCGACGCCGTGACCCTGTCCGGCGGCACCTCGGCCTGGGAGGGCGAGGGCCGCGATCTCGACCGTCCCGCCGGCACCCGGGCGACCTGGCCGATGGAGCGTCAGGTCCGGCTCGCCGCCGGTTCGCTCGTGGTGGCCGGCCTGCTCGCCGGGGTGCGCTTCCCGGCCGCGCGCTGGATCTCCGCCGGCGTCGGTTCCGGGCTCGTCTTCGCCGCCGTGACGAACACATGCGGCATGGCGGCGGCCCTGTCGAAGCTTCCGTACAACCGGGCCCCGCACTCGGCCGCGAACCTGGACGCGACGCTGGACGCCCTCCAGAACTGAGCCGCCCCGTA